>JBEKCJ010000035.1:0-37739 GCA_050014935.1 Candidatus Korobacteraceae bacterium | reverse complement strand
CATTTCCGGCCCAACGGCTCTGCCACCAGCGAACCGGTAGGCGTCTTCGCCGCTCTGAAAAATGCCAAAGAGATTTTCGAGGGCCGTTGGACTGACCATGCTTACGAAGTGACGAAGAAGGGCAAGGTGCGTAAGTACCGGATCAACAACCCGCCTTCCAAGTGGCCCACCCGCCTGGTTCGACCGCCCAGCCTCCACGTACTTTACGACCAGATCACCGTCGGAGATAAACCCGTACCCGGCGCCATTCCCATCATCGTGCTGTGGGTGGTGAATAACTACGACGCGCTGAAGAAGCTCGGCACCAGACCATACTTTTACATTCCGAAGATTCAGACCCCGCAGGAAGCGCTGATCTTTGAAAAGCTGCTGTCACGGGTGGAAGCCATGATTGGCGTGCCGGCCGGTTCGTTCAAGATCAAGATGCTGTACGAGGAAGGTAATGCGGGCCGCTTCCTCCCGGCGATTGCCTGGGTACTGCGCCGCCGATTGCTGGGAACCAACGTCGGCCGCTGGGACTATCTGGGTAGCCTCATTGAAATGTGGAAGGACGACCCGAAGGGAGTCTTTCCCGATCCCCAGTCCATCGGCATGGCCACTCCCAACATGATCGCTTATCAGCGCTTCAACGCGTTGACCATGCTTATGGCCGGCATGAAAGGCGGTGAACTGACGAACGGTGCGCCCATCGGCGGGATGGCTGCCGTCATGATCTATCAGACCAGCGATCCTTACAGCCGCGCGCGCTACAACCCGATGGCGCTTCGGGCCATGGCAATCGACAAGCTGCGCGAGCGTCTGCTGGGGCTGATGTTTGTACCGCAGACGCCGCTCTCCGACGGTCAGTCACCGGCCCTGGAAGACATTCTCGCTGGCCGCGTCAAAGGAAAGCTGTATGACGCCTATCGGCAAAGCTGGGTGGCGAGTCCGGAGCCAGCTTACGTGGAGGCCGGCAATGTGCCCTTGCGCGCCCCCCTGGAGCAGCTGCAAGCGATGATCGACGCTCCGCGGGAGATGGTGCAGGTGAACGGCAAGCCCGTGCCTACCGTCGCCAGCGGTCTCATCGCCTCGGAGCGTAGCTTGTTCCAGAGCCGCGACCTGCTGAACGCCCAGGGAAAGATCACGCCCTCAATCGTCGCCAGGGAGGCAGTGGATTCACCCGAGAAGATCCTCAGCCAGGAACGCTGGGAGGCGATTTATGGCGTGCCCAAGGGTGATGTCACCATCGAGCACATTCAGCATTCGTTCTACATGGCGGCCAACTACGGCTACCAGATCCTGAACGGCAACTTTGCCGCTGCGATTGACGATTACGAACTTGGCCTGCGCTTCATGAACGATCTGGCAACGTACCGAATCTACGTTTCGTGGCTATGGAGCCTTGTCCAACACCAGGCTGTCATCACCAAAGATGGCTTCCTGAAAGGGCCCACGCTCACCACAGATGGCGTCGTACCGGCGACCAACGTCCTGGCCGTAAGAGCCGGCAGCCGCTTCACGCCAGAGCTGTTCGACAAAGTTTGGGAACTCCATAACGAATGGACCCGGGCGTTCTTCGCCGAGCTGGATCGCAGTGGGGATCCTGGCCGCTTTGACCGCGGCAGGGCGCCGCTGATCATGGATCTGTTGAAGCGACAGTTGCAGTCGCCCAGATACATTCAGCACAGCGCAAGGGCGCTGTTCAGGGTTGCGCAGGCGGACGAGCGGCTGCGAACCCAGATTCTGGACGCCCTGTTCGATCTTTCGCGTGAGGAAATCGTCAACCGCGTGGAAGCCGGCACCATGGAGGGGGCGGCGTTGGCTGCATACGATTACGTGTTCGACATCTTCTGACCCAAAGGGCTGGTAAGTTATTTGCAACCGTCTGTCGCCTGCGTCGCGGCTTCAGGGATGGGTGGCGAACAACAGGACATTGGAGGCAACGATCAAAGCGTAGACGCCGCACACCGCCCACAGCCGTTTCGGGCTGTTCGTCCGACACACGAGCAACACAATAAATCCGAAGACGATCAACTTCGCGGGCCACAGGCCCAAGCTGCGCACTAACGGGTTGAGTTCCATAACGCCGGGTATCTTCAGCGCCATGTGGGTGGAAAGCAGGTCTCCAGCTTGCAGCAGAGCGAGAACAATAAACGGAATGATTTTTCTGTTTAGGTATATCGAATGAAAGATGCTGTTCTCAATCGCTACGATCCTGGTCTGTGACATGAGGCGACCCACCTTGATTTCAGATTTCGTTTTCTGCGGTGAGCGCCTCGGGGACAGGACCCACTCCTACAACTACATCGGCAACCTGCGGCGCGAACTTTAAGCGAGGCAGATGGTTGTCTGACCCGGACTCTACCTATCACACCCCACGGACCCAACACCAGCCTAGACAGCGCCGCATTCCAAGTCTGGTCACATATGCTCACACGCCGCGCACTCCTGAAGTAAGAGCCCGTTATGCGAGCTTTACGGCGATGCGCAGCACAACTAATAAGTATGATGGAAAGCCGGCGAAGAAGGTTGGCCCTTCGCCGAACGCTAATTCTTGCGACAGGAGCCGAACGGAGTGCGTTAAGGCCGTTTGCAGAGGTCGAGGGGGCTTAGCCAGAAGTTCACGTCGTCGGTTTTCACGCTCCAGAAGATGCGGTTGGGATACGCCTGGCACAACTCGCGGTCGCTCTCGGCTCCCTTCGATCGCGCCCATAGAATCTTTTCCGTGTTGAAATCCGCCCCATTGTGTACCAGCTCATCTCCCGGATAGTGACGTTCGAGGTCGTAGGAAACCAAAACCAGATGCTCACCCGGTTTGTCCTCCAATTGCTGGGCGATCAGGCTGCGCGTATCAGGAAGGGCGAATGTCAAATTGATGACAGCACTTCCAGTCTGCCTGGTCAGCGACGTCACCACAACTGTGATGCACACGGCGATGGCAAACGCCCGCTCCCCGTCCCTTCCCTGCTGCCAAAGATACCGCAGCCCTTCCGCCGCAAATAAGTAGACGGCGACCGTCGCCGGCGCAGCATAGTGCGGCATGGTATAGATACACAGGGCCAGGGCAATGGCCATCGCCAGAGTGGCCAATGCCGCAATCCGCATGCGTGGCTGGATCACGCTCGCGATCAAGCCCAGCAATACCGGAAACGTCAGGGCCGGCCCCACGTAGAAAAACCAGTCAGACAAAAAACGCCCGCCCGCCAGACCAATCAGCCCCGAAATCGATTTCGTTTTCTCGTAGCCATATTCCTCAACCGTGAGCTTGAAAAATTTGGCGAAGACTGGGTCGCGGAATGTCGGATTGGGGCTAGGCCGTTGCCACAGGAACAAGGGGAGTGGGGAATAGGTACGCTCGTTCAGAATATGAGGCAGCAAGAGGGGATTTCCAGTGGTACGCTGATTGTAGTATCCCATCATCAACACGCCGGCCACACCGATAGCGGCCACGGGCAACACTGTGAAGCGCAGCTTTCCTTCTCCGCGATGCGCGGCCCGCGCTGACTTGTAGAGGAAGTACCCCAGAAGCGGCATGGAGAATGCGAAGCCCTCGTAGGGCCGAGAGGTCGCCAGCATCAACAAGGAAATCGCGAACAGCGCTGCCAGCGCCAGGCGGCGCCGATCGGGTAGCTGCGGTTCGAACAGACGGGCCACGGAGCCCAGAGCGAGTGCCCCGCCAAGCGCAGCCATCGCTCCACCCCAATACGAGTTCATCCAATACGAGAAGAACGCAATGCGAAAAACCGCGAGCAGGCCGCCCAGCAGCGCCCATCCCGGAGGCACAAAAGCCTGAAGCGTCCAACAGACTGCGCCGCATAAGGCGGCGGTGCTCAGGTATACACCGATCCACGGCTGATGAAAAACAACTTCCCCAAACGCCAGAACCAGCCCCTGCGAAACGGGATACTTGGAGTGATAGGTAGGGGTCAGGTTTACATGGAAGGTTTCAAAATGTTGCCAAGCCGGAGGTGTCGGATTGGTAAGCCGGTGATGGGAAAAAGTGTCAGCCATTAGCAAATAGCTGTATTCGTCGTTGATGCGAGGTCCCGGAATGCCGATGAAAGGCAGCAGGAGGGCCCGTCCGGCGAGTGCAACCGCAACCACCAACAGCAGGGACCGCGAATTTACGGCGAGAATCCCATCGAGCCATTTCGGCCGAGCGGGCGGCAGAAAGCGCAGGCTGAGCAGTCCGAGCAGGAATGCGGCGATGAGTATGAAGCTTTCCACTGCCAGCATCCGCAGACCGTGAATCGGCACATAGTTCATACTGGATATTTCCGCAGAGGTTCAGGTGCAAAGCGTAAGGATAGCAGCCCTCAGCTGCGAGTCTCGCGGTGGAACGCGATGAATTGTTTGGGTATGGCTTGGACGGTGGTACGGACGCTGTCGCTACCGGATTGCGCTTAGCTGACTGATCGTCGCAAGAAAGGAGAGCAGCGTCCTTGCGACAACTGGCCCGATTAGCACCGCCGCCGCCTGCTTCAAAAACGCAGGCAGCGAGTCTCCAACGCAAAATAGACTCAATACACCAGGTGCTTTAGTTGTCTTCGTCGCTGTCAGAAACAAAATACGTATTAACCGCAACCATGAGGGCTTCCCGATCCACTACTGGCGCTCTCTGCTGGTAACGTGCCGCCCATAAGACCTGATTCACCACGTCACGGGGATGGCACGCTCGCAGCGGTTCTTTGAACTTGCTTCGGATTACTCCGATCAGCTCATCGATAGTGTCCCGCTCACAGTGCAGCCCGAGATCGCCGCAAACCTTACCAAAGATCTCGTGAAATTGCTGCTCGGAAACGGTGCCGACTTTGATCTTGGTCTGAATTCTGCGTAGAAACGCGGCATCAGCCAGTTGGGCGGGCTCGAGATTGGTGGCGAATACAACAATCAGCTCAAACGGAATCTCGACCTTTTTGCCGCCGGCTAAAGTGAGAAAGTCAATTCTGCGATCGAGCGGAACTACCCACCGGTTCAGCAATTCTTCGGGACGTACGCGCTGGCGTCCGAAGTCATCGATAATGAGTAGGCCGTTATTGGCTTTCATCTGCACTGGAGCCGCGTAAAACCTTGTGATCGCGTTGAGTTGCAGCTCCAGCATTTCAATCGTGAGCTCGCCGCCGACCAATACGGTGGGACGACGGCAAAGTACCCAGCGCTCATCACTGCCGTGCGAAACGACGCCCTCGACTTTATTGTGAACATGCGGGTCAAAGACGGAAATAATCTGGCTGTCGACCTCTACCGCAAACGGTATCCAAACCGGATCGATTGCAACCGCGTGGGAGAGAGCAATCGCAATCGTGGTTTTTCCGCCGCCGGTTGGGCCGTACAGGAAAATCGAAGTGCCCGAATTCAGCGCGGTGCCAAGTTTTCCCAGCATCTTCGCGTCAAGCACGAGATGGGAGAAAGCACGCTCCACCTCAGGCAGATGCACTTCCCGGCCGCCCACGCCCTGCTGGCGGATCCGTTGAATGTACTCCTCCAAAGTAACCGGCGTGGCCCCGGTGTACTGGTTGAGGGACAATAATTCCAAGGCCCGCGATCGGCCGCGAGAAGTGATAGCCACCTCGGCAATATTCCCAGTCATTCCAGTGACTTCGCAGAGCTGTTCGGTACGCAGGCGGCGAAACAGCTCGTCGACCACGCGGAAGGTAAGCCGCATCTTCTTCGCCAGCGCCTTCAATGAGGAGGAACCTTCGATGTAAAGGTTTTTCAGCGCCAGGTCTTCCAGCACCGCTCTAGGGACCCCGACGTCCGCAACCGTTTCCGGAGCTTGCGGTACTGCAGGCAGAGGCGCAGTTTCGACGGCATACGCAGCATGATCCATGGGAACTCCTCAGGGCAACGTGGCACAAACAAGAAGTTCAATATACAACAACCGACCGCCATTGTCGGCAGCGAAAAGCAAACTTGCGGAGGGCGCGGCGGCTGATGTGGCGCAACGTAGAACTCGTCAGGAACTGGTTTGGGTTATGGATAGCAACAGGAGTGGCAAGAAAATGCGCGAGGCGGGCGCCCCACCGCGCGGGAGAACGAAGGCCACCAAAATCAGATCAAGCGACTGGAGTGCCTCTAACAACAAATCAGAAACCTAGAGAAATCTGATTTCCGTCGGTCGGGAACTTTAGATCGATCCCACGTTCGCGGTTGGCTGCGATGGTGGCGTCGACATTGAGTTTGTCGAGAGCGATGGTGCGCTGCTGCCGGCCGATCTCAACCCGCAAGAAATCCGGCGTAAGCGTATATCGACGTGCTTCCAGCTTATCGCCGTTCGCAAATACGAAAAGCGTGGGCAGGTCGGGCTTGGGCGTTGCCGCAGCATCTTTTATGTCCGGTAGTTCGATCACCTTGGGAGATTCGGGGACCCGTGCAGGCTGGCGATCATCATCGCGGTTCTGCACGACGATCACGGGAGGAGACGCGGGTTGTGCGGGAGGTTCATCATAGTCGGACGGACCCAGATCCCAGCCCCAATCGGGGTAATACCAGGGAGCGTAAAACCCTCCGTAATTGCGATAGCGGCCGTATCCCCGGCGAGCCCCGTTCGGAAAACCGTGTCCGCCGCCAGCGAAGTGCTCCCCGCCGCCTGCAGACACGCTTGCCCCTCCGCCTCGCGCCTGGCCTTGCGCCGGGACGGCAATCATGATGGAAATCGTCAGTGAAGCTAACATCAAAGATACTGAGCGCTGCATATTTTATATGATGATCCCTTTGCCGCGGGGATGCAACGGATTTTTGGGCTGTCGATGGAGTCTGGCACCCGCCGGGCGCCCGGTCTTACTTGGGCTTCGCCTTGCAGCCGTGAGTATTATGTTGGTGAGGGTGTCCAATGAAAATGGCAGGCTTGCTCGCGATCATATTCTGGGCGGTGTTGGGCATGGGGCAAGAGATGCATGTGTCCCAGGGCAAGGGCATCGTTGTGCTGAGTGTGTGGGCAGTGAAGCCGTATCAATTGATGTCCGGCGAGGCGGTAGTCCCGATCCTCACTGTGGATTGCATTCAAAAAGGAAAGAAGATTTCGCACCTTCTAAAATTCCTGCCCGGTGGGCTGCTGGTTGAAGACAGTCCTGACATCACAGCCAAGAGTGGAGAATCGGTCTTCGCCATGACGATCGGCGGCACCAAGCAGATAACCGAGTGGGCGCCCAGCGACCCCTCGACCTTCGTCTACCTCGGCAAGGCTGACGCCGACCGCGTGAATTTCATTCAGTCGTTGCTCAACTCGGGAACGGTTTCCATCGAGTTCAAACCCTTCCTCAACGGCGCGGCAACCACCAGTACGTTCGACCTGGGCAAACTCCGCGAGGAGATGGCCAAGCATCCCGAATGCGGCACGAACTAGTCTGCGTACCGCTCAGTTCAATTCGTTATAGTTGTCGCACGGCTTCACCCTGGCCAGGCTCTTGCGCCAGTAGAAGCATGCCTTGGTGGCATGGGTCTTTTGGAACACATCTTTGTAGGTAACGTATACGTAGTTGGCAGCGCGCAACCGGTCTTTCGTCAGGCCGGCCACGGCATCGGGCGAGGTGGTGAACCAGACATCGGTCGTATAAACGCCGCCGGGCATCAAAGTGCCCGCCGAGGAGGTGACGTTCGGCTCCTGCTGCGGCCCCGACTGATCGACATCTTCAATCGTGGCCACGTCCGCCACTTGCAGGTCAAGGGCCGGTGTCTTGCCTGTGTTCTGTAGCTTGATGGTGAAGCCACCACCGTTGGCGGTCAGGGGGTGGACCGTTGCTTCCGTCAAGCCCACCCACGCTCTCTGGTCGGTTCGCATTCCGTCTTGCAGTATCCGCGTGGTTGCCTCCGAGGACTGAATCAACTGGGTATGTAATTTTCCCAACTGCCGCTCCAGGCTGAATCCGAAAGCCAGCACCGCGACGGCCGCGACTAACGCTCCAATTGCGGTAATCCAGCTCGTGACTCTGCGCTGCCTCGACTGAAACGGATCAACTTCGGATTGCAGAGGGAGCATTGACAAATTGGCGAACGTATTTCCATAAAACAGCGGGTTCGTACCCACCAGTTCACCAGAAGTTTGGGCCGTGTATTCCGTTGCCGGTAGAGGGGAGCCTGTCTGCACCACCTGGTCAGGCACCAACTCAGTCTCGGTCGTGTCAGCCACCAACTCAGCCTCAGTCGTGTCAGGCGCCGACTCAGGCTCGATCTCGAGAGTCACCGGAGGAGAGCGCAGTTGCTCTGAACGGCTCGGCTCTGCTCCTTTTTTCTGTGCCTTTTCCAGAAGCGCTTCAAGTTCCGCGCGACTCCCCCAGGATGCCTCCGGCGACTCCGCCGATACCAATGCACGCAGGGCCTGGGCAGATTCCGCGGCCGCCTCAAGTTCCTGGATGATTTCCGCGATGTCGATTGATTTGGCAGCCCTGAGATATTCCACACTTTCAAACGGCAGGACCAAAGCATCGTCCAGAGACGCAAGAGCCGAAGGCGTTAATAAACTCATGTCAAGCTCCTGATCCGGAATGTCCGTTGAGGCTGTCGACATCAAGACCTGATTACCGCTCGCCATGGGTAAACTTCGCTCCTGCTGCCGAACGCCGCTATCTCAGCGCCTCACCCCAACCTGCCGGGGCCATGTTTCAGCTGGCATTCTAGCAGTACTCGGACCTCAACCCTCCGTAACAAGAATGGTTCGCCGCCCGCGGTCCGCAAGTTCCGCGCGGCAGTTCGGAGAAGCTTCGCGGTATCCGAGGGATGCTGGATGAGAAGGGTTTGCGTTCGGAGATGATAAATGTAATCCTCGCGAAGGAGAAAACAGGCCGTGTGTTTTTCAGCCACAGCAAACTTTGTGGGCAGCGGAGTTCTGAGCGCCATCGGCGTCGTCACCTTGACCCAGGTGAAGCACCGGCGCGAACTGCTGTTCGCGGCGCTGCCCACCTTATTCGCCGTTCATCAGTTCATCGAGGGCTTCGTTTGGCTGGGATTGGACGGGATTCTGTCGCCTGCGGTGGCGCACGACATGGGTGCGGCGTTCATGTTGTACGCGCAGGGGCTTCTGCCTTTCCTGCTGCCGCTAAGCGTGCTGCTGTTCGAGGCTGACGTGCAGAGTCGCAGGCGCATGCTGCCTTTCCTGGTGCTGGGCTTAGCAACTACGCTCTATATATTGTGGGCTTTGACGGCGTACCCAACGCAGGTCTACATCAAGGGAAATAGCATCGTGTATATGAATCAAGCGACGAATAATACAGACGTTGCCTTGCTGTACGTGATCGCAACCTGCGGTTCGCTGTTTTTCTCGAAGATAAGGGCCATGGTGATTTTCGGGGCGGCGAACCTGGCGATTCTCCTGGTGGTAATGGAGTTCAAGCGGTACGCGTTCACTTCTCTGTGGTGCGCCTACGCGGCGGTTGCGAGTGTGATCATCCTCGCCTACTTCTGGAAAAGCAGCGCAGACCGGCCGCTGCTCTACGCGTAGCGGCTTGAGGCTGCCGGCGTGGAGCAATGGCAGGCAGCGAGCCAGGGATAAAACAAGAGAGCCGGGGTCCCGCTGCAATCCGCACCTGCGGTTGGTTCCCGCGGTAACGTCGTAGAGGTCAGTGGCGTAGGGGCTGGAGTTGCCCTCACTTCACCGCGACGCTGCGCAGCGGCGTATTTGCCAGGTCAACCCAGCGTTCGCCCACTCCCTTGACGAAGTTTAGCGACTCGATGCGAACCGTGCGAGGGCCGGTATAAGCGCTCCAACGTCGGCGAGCAATTTCCAACACCTTCCTGGCTTCCTCCTCAGTGTCCATCTTGGCGATGGTGAGGTGCGGCATGTACGGCCAGGGTTCCTCGAAAAACAGAGCGTTACGGTTGAGCTTCTCGTGCAGCTCGCGCAAACGGTAGGCCCCGCGTGCCACCCGCAGAAAAACCGTAGGAGTCAGAGGGACAAAGGTTTCCACGTCGCTCATCGCAACTTCAAATGCCGGGGTCGACTGGCATACTTCCGCGAGCAACTCCAGCGCTTGCTGTTCGCTGCCAGATAGCGCGCGTGGAGGCAAAATCGTCACGTGCGCGTCGGCGTGCGTGTGCGCCGGATGCAGGTCGCGGCGTAATTCCTCTACGAAGATTCCCACCGGGCTGCGAACGTAAGCAACCGTGGCATATACGAGGCCAGTCATGAACCTCATCATTATAGCGGCGAACGCTCCGCGCCGGGTTCTCCAGGCCGCCCCGGCCTGATGGGGCGGGGCACGTGGTGCCCATCGTGGACCTTGGTTTAGAATCAGTACAGCAACAGAGTCGGGGCGTAGCGCAGCCTGGTAGCGCACCTGCCTTGGGCGCAGGGGGTCGCTGGTTCAAATCCAGTCGCCCCGACCAATTACCTCTTACTGTTCAATTCGCTGCATCCGTTGTCGTGCGAGTTGCTTCCAGAACTTGGGTCCAAGTATCAACGATTCGACACTCTCCACCGCACGCCGCTGTTCATCCGGGATCGCGTGCAGATAAATTTCGCGCGTGATTTCTGGAGCGGAGTGGCCCTACTGCGCTTCGTTTTAAGTTGGTCGAATTGCCCTCTATAAACTCAGGTAGGGAATCGCAAGATGTAAAAGGCTGGACTCCGGGGGTTAGCGGATCCCGGCGAGCTCTTGGTATCTCCTGAAGCTTCTTGTCGGGCTCTGCTCACCGCCCGATCGCGAAGTTGGCGATTTCGCTGGCGGTGGAGTAGGCGATATCGGGACAGATAGCCGGCAAAAGCTCGACTGCGTGGCAGGCACCCATCATTTGGCGGCAACGCGCGGAAACGCCGCTTGCCAACAGCAGACGGTAGAAGGCGATGCCCTCATCGCGCAACGGATCGCACTCGTTGACGCTGATGACCGTCGGCGGCAGACCCTCAACATCTTCGCGGGTGGCGAAGCTGGGCCAGGCAAGCGGGTTGCGGCCGTTAAAGGCCTCGATGCCGTAGGCCATGGTGGCGCGGTTGTCCCCGAAGTTGAGCACGATGCCCTCGTTCTCGATGGACGACGGGTACTGCGGCTGCGGCCACTCACCGGCGATGTAGGGGCACAAGGAGTAGATGCCCTTGATCAGGCCGAGTTCACCATCCTGCTTCAGCTTCATGCCTACGGCGAGAACCAGGTTGCCGCCGCCGCTTTCTCCAGCGACGATGACGCGCTTCGCATCGATCTTGAGAGTGGTTGCGTTGGCGTGTACCCACTTGAGGCCCGAGACGCAATCGTTCAAGCCCGCGGGAAATGGAGCGATCTCTGGCACCGCGGAGGGTGCACGGAGTTGCGGAATTCAACCATGGCCACCGCGACACCCCTGGCGGCAATCATGCGGGCCCAAGTCCTGTAGTTGCCCTCAAAGCAGGAACTCATCTCCATGCGCCCGCCGTGAATGTAGTACACGCATGGCAAAATCTCACTGTTATCCGGCCGCACATACCGGATCTGGATGGTGTTTCCGTCGGGCGAGGAGGTAAGGGTTTCGACGCGCACACTCAAGCCGGCGGACGGAGCGATCTCCTCGCTGTCCATCGAGTCGAATAAGGCCGTTTGGCGGGCCAGTGCGGCCAAGGCCGCCGGGGAGTTTTCCTGTGCGAGTAATTCTTCGCGGCTCGCAACGTTCGGCTTTTCCACGGGCGCCGGCATGGCGGCGAAGTATTTCTTGATGCGGGGATCAAGGCGGGGATCAGTTTCGATCTTCGAAGGCGTGCTGGCTTTCGCCGGGGCGATTGTCTCGCCGTTGCGCTTTCCGGAAGGCTGTTGCGCATTCAGCGGAGATTGGGTCGGCATGTCGGTTCCTTTCTGGTTAAGAGTGAAGGCAGATGACCTGCGGTGTGGTGATCCGCTTACTTCGTGGTGGATAGGTCTGCCTTCGCAGCAGACTATCCCGCCGAGGCTTTGATCTTGTTCAAAGACCTGCCTGCCGAGGGGACGCTACCGGTTTGTGGCCTGTGGCCGAGCGTCCAAACCGATCTGCTTCGGAAGCCACTGCGTAACTATGTCAATTACTTCCGGCAGCTTCGAGACGCCACCCAACACGGCACAATGTCCAATGTCCGGTAGCAAGTGGACTTCGGTTTTGGGGCGACCTTTGAAGACGAGCGTATCCGCCTGCGGGACGAAATAGTCGTTTGCGCCGTTGATGACGAGCATCGGAGCGTTTTTTGTTTGGTCGAGCAGCGGACGCCGCGAGAACTGTTGCACTGCCGCCATGAATTCCGGTAAGGACGGCTCTTTGTCGAAGCCCATGTCGTTGCCGATGATACCCGGCATGCCAAAGGGCAAGTTCTGCGCGTTCTCTTTCCCCCAAGCCTTATCGACTGGACCGCCGAGCACGATTGCGGCATCGACGGCGCTCGAAAGCCCTGTCATCGCCGAAAAGTTGCCGCCGAACGAAAATCCGAGATGCGCGACCTTTCCGTTGCCGAGCTTGCGCGCCTCATTCACAACGCCGAGCACGAGCTCGTCACCCTTGACGGAAAGTGGGATAGTACTTTCACCCGTGCCTGAAATGTCGAAGCCCAAGATCGTAATGCCGAGGCGTTGGGCCAATGTCACATAGATCGCGTGCAGACCCATTTTGTAGGTATCGACGCCGCCGGTGTAAATCAGTACCGGCGCGCTCGCATACTGGCCTGTCACTGAAAACAGATGCACCGGTGTGCTCACAGTTCCGCCTTGATAGGGGATCGCGAGTATTCTGCGCTCGAATTTGACGGGGAAGCCCGGTGCCGCCTTGAGGTAGGATTCAAGCTGATTTTGCTGCGCCTTGCGCCGTGCATCGTTGGCGAGGCAAGGAAATATGGCAAAACCGTAGGCGAACGACGCGAGAAGCGAGTTTCCCGCTTCAAGATATTTTCGCGCGAACGCGGACCATTCGTAAGACCACCCGCCCGGCGCATCTGCCCACATGTCCTTGATCGTGGCGCGCAACGTTTCGACATCTGCTTTCGGGATGCCGAACGCAATGAACTGACTGTAACGGTCTTCGAAACTGGCTTCGGGGCGGAGATCATAGGTGTAGCTCATATCGATTCCTTTCAATCCGCTGGTTGTATTCTTAAGTTAACGCATAAAATTGCAAAGAAATTTACGGCAGCGGAGTTGCGAGCTTGGCATCCACCTCCCTCAAAACCGTCTGCACCTCGGGAGTCGAGCCGCGTTGCTCCCGCGCATCGGGCGAAGATTGGTAAGACATCGCGATTCCTTTCGGGTTTAGAGCTAATGCAACTGGCTTGCGTTAGTGAAGCGGGGTCGTGTCCTCAGTGCAAAGGCTGTCTATGAATGCGCAGTACTTGGGCGCTGCTTTAGCCATTATGACCCTTTGTCGCAGCCAGTAGGCCCGCAGTCCTGGCTCTTTAAGCCTGTGACGGAAAGTCTCGCTGCCTCTGGAGAAGTGTTCGGCGCTTAGAAGCCCCAGCTCATGCTGGCTGAAGTAATCCTCCATCGCAATCATCGCGAGGCCGCACTGGTCCTCGAACTGACGCTCTCGTATTAGCTCGGGTGTAGGTGTGCCGCCGTTGCCCTCGATCCATGCCGCAACGGTGTCGGCGTTCATCCGTCCCAGCAGGATCGTTGTGGTTCGAGCAGCGGTTCCCTGATGGATCTGGGCCATCGTGTGGCGCACGCTCTGCCGAATCTGAATTCCCACATAGATCAGCGATACGGTCGCGGCCAACCCGCTAACCGCACTGGCGATGGATGCGATTTCGGAAAGAGACATGATGCCCTCCTTCAAGGTGCCAACAGCTTGGCAGACTAGCACAGTCGCTATTCATGCTGTCCCGGTGGATAAGCCAAGGGCTTTGCGTGCAAGACTATCAGGAATCATAGGGAACTTGGCTCCGATTTGGGTCCAAATGTCGATGGTGGTATCACGACTCAACGGTTTCTGGGTGCGGGCTCATCCAGCGGCATGGTGCAAAGCGAAATCATGTGGCCGCTTAGTACTGCCCGTTTTTTTGGCCTCCCACTTTAGTTAGTCATTGACAACACCTTCGCGCAGGCCCAGAATCCTAGCCTAAATCAGTCCGCGTCAGCTAACAGACCTTCGCTCATGAAAGGAGCGTCCTTATGCGCCGTGCCAGCACCGCGTTCGCTCTCGCTATCTCCACCGTGTTGTTAGCTTCCCTTCTCCCAGCCCAACAAAGCACGCCGACCGCCGTCCCCAATCTGATCCGCTATAGCGGAACGCTGAAGGACGCGCAGGACAGGGCGTCGGTTCCAGCTCAGACCGTGGGGGTCACCTTCGCCATATATAACCAGCAGGACGGCGGTGCGGCGGTGTGGCAAGAGACGCAAAACGTCTCCCTCGATGCCAGCGGGCAATATAGCGTGGTTCTGGGAAGTACCACAGCCGCAGGATTACCGGGCGACCTTTTCTCGTTGCAGGAACAGCGATGGCTGGGCATTCAAGAGCAGGGGCAAGCCGAGCAGCCGCGCGTGCTGCTGGTCAGCGTCCCCTATGCCTTCAAGGCACATGAAGCGGAGACGCTGGGCGGCAAGAGCGTTTCCGACTTTGTGTTGGCTAACAGCGCGAATTCGGCAGCGAATGGCGCCAGCACCAGCCAAGCCTTGTCATCGACTTCCACTGCGAACAATCTTCCAGGGGCGGCGGGGCAAGCCAGGAAAGGCGCAGCCAGTGACGGGCCGACGAACTTCAGTGGTTCGACGACCGATCAAATCGTGGGAGTGACGCAAAGCGGCACGGGTTGGGCGGTGAACGCCTCGGCCGGCACGAATGGCATCGCCGGAACGGCAACGGCCGCCAGCGGCACGGCTCTCGGCGTGGAGGGAGTGGCTGCCAGCACCAGCGGATACGGAGTTTATGGCAACGCGACTTCGTCCACCGGTTCCAGCATCGGCGTGAAAGGCAACTCGAACAGCACTTCGGGAACCGGCCTGCGCGGTACAGCCACTGCGAGCACAGGCAGTACGACCGGAGTCAGCGCCTATGTCGCGAGCACGACGGGCATCGCAGGCGTCTTTAACAACGCGGCCGGGGGCGAGATTCTCAGCGGGCAGAACAACGGTGTTGAACAATTTTCCGTGGACGGCATTGGGAACGTGAACAGCGTCGCGGGAAGTTACAAAATCGGCGGGAACAAAGTGCTGACCATCAACCATAACAGCCTATTCATAGGGGTGGGAGCCGGCATCAGCGCCGTCGGTAACGCCGACACTTTCTGCGGCTACCAGGCTGGCACGAGCAATACTAACGGCTCCTACAACACCTTTTCCGGCTATCGGTCTGGCTTCAGCAACACCATCGGCTCAGACAATACCTTTTACGGCATAGAGGTTGGCTACACCAACGTCTCCGGCTCCTACAATTCCCTGTACGGCGACGACGCCGGCTACAGCAACTCCACTGGCTCCTACAACACCTTTGTCGGCCACAAAGCCGGCTACAGCAATACCAGCGGTCAGAAGAACACGTTCTCCGGACTATTGGCGGGTTTTAGCAACACCACTGGTTCGGACAACCTTTTCGACGGTGAGAATGCCGGCTATCGCAATACTACTGGCAGCAACGACGTATACATTGCTAACCAAGGTCCCACTTCCGGCAGCGAATCGAACACCATTCGCATCGGCACCCAGGGCGCCGGCGAAGCCCAGCAGAATGTTGCCTACATGGCCGGCATCTACGGTTCCACGACTACCAACGGTTCGGTGGTGTTCATTGATTCCACCGGGAAGCTGGGCACCGGCGGCGGCAGTGGATTCGTGACCTCGTTCAATGGGCGTACCGGAGCAGTCCTACCCCTGGTGAGCGATTACGGCACTGACTACATTCAGAACGGAACCACCCAGCAGGCCAGCACGAACTTTAACATCAGCGGCAACGGAACCATTGGGGGAGCGCTTTCGGCCACCTTCGTAAATGCCGCTACCAACTACAACATCAGCGGCAGCACTGTGCTGAGCATTGCCAGTAGCGGCTTATATCTTGGAATCGGAGCTGGCAGCAATACCACTGGTATCGACAACACGTTCTCTGGCAACAACGCCGGCAACAGTAATACCACGGGCGTTGCCAATGCGTTCTTCGGCGATAGCACCGGCTTCAGCAATGTCGGCGGTTCCTACAACGCCTTTTATGGCCACAAAGCCGGCTACAGCAATACCGCCGGCCAGAACAATACTTTTGCCGGCCTCTTCGCCGGCTACAGCAATACCACGGGCTCCGATAACGTCTTCTACGGACAGAATGCCGGCTACGGCAACACGACCGGCAGCAATGACGTGTACATTGCCAATCCGGGCGCCAGTTCAGGCACCGAGTCCAACACCATCCGCATCGGCACGCCGGGCAGCGGGGCGGGTCAGCAGAATGCTGCTTACATCGCTGGCATCTTCGGCTCAACCGCAGCGTCGGGCGTCCCGGTGTTCGTCAATTCGGATGGGCTGCTGGGAACGCTAACCTCTTCCATGCGCTTCAAAGAGCAGATCAATGACATGGGCGACAGCACCAGCGCTCTGATGAAGTTGCGGCCGGTAACGTTCCTCTACAAACCGGAGTACGACAAGGGCGAGAGAACGCTACAGTACGGATTACTGGCGGAAGAAGTCGCCCAGGTTTATCCCGAACTGGTGGCCTACGATAAAGACGGCCAGCCGTACACCGTGCGCTATCAGTACCTGGCATCGATGTTGTTGAACGAGGTGCAGAAGCAATATCGGCGGGCGCAAGACGCAGCGGCGGTAATCCAGGCGCAACAGAAGGAGATCGAGAGCCTGAAGGGTCAACTGCAAATGCAGAATGCCGACCTCCAGGAACGGATGTCACGACTGGAGAAGCTGGTGGGAAATCAGGCCCAGACCATAGCGCTGAAATAGAAAAGGCAAAACTCCCGGCGTAGCTAGCTCCCATACTCACGCCGGCGGACAGGTTGGGGGTTGAGCAGGCCAGCTCGTGAGGCTGCGGCCCGGATGCCGTTGCGCGCGGGGATAATTCGTCGCGACGCTTGCCGTGGAGCGCTCCACAATAGACTAGACTTCAGGCTTACAACGCTGGTTCTCGACCCTCGCGTTTATGCGTACTCTCGCCATCATCACCTGCGCGTTCTGGATGGTGCCTTGCGGGTTCGGCCAAAACTGGAAACAGGTCCACCGGGCAGACGACGCCAAGTGGGCGAAAGCGAGCGGGCTGGATCCGTGGACTGTCCACAAACTCTGGCGGACGGCATCGAGCGTTCCCGATGAAAAGGATGACGACTCGCGCATCGCGAACCTGGATCTGACCGGACTGGAAGAGCGCCACCACGTGTTGCTGGTCACTTATGCGGGCGAGAAAAATTGCCTGACTATCACTGTCTTCCGCCAGCTTTCCGACATCAACTTCTCCAAGCTATGGTCGATTGAGCAGCCGCCCGATGGAACTGGCTTCTGCGATACCACATTCGGCGGCGCCCAGGCCGGCGCCCAGGATGGCGTCATCAACGTGCGAGTGCCAACCGCGATTGCCGACGGCTCTGTGAAATATGTGATCTACGCTTACGATTGGAACGGCATCACCTACCGCTTTGCCGGACAGAGGGAAGTCCAAGGCAGATAACGATAACTCGGCGACACTTACCGGTACGGAATGCTTATTTTCTGGCCGCTTGTCTGCGCTCGCGTTCGTTTCGCGAAGCTTCGCGACGGCGCAGCGCACCTTCGTAGCGCCGCTTCTCTTCTTCGGTCTCGGGAATTACCGGCGCCACTTGCAGCTTCCTTCCATGACGATCGACGGCAACAAACGTCAGGTAGGCGGTCGCGACCTTCTGCCGGCTGCCGGAGATATAGTTTTCCACCAGGACCTTCACTCCAACCTCCATCGAACTGTGGAAGACGCGGTTGACCGCCGATTGCAGGATCACCATGTCCCCTACGTGCACCGGTACCAGGAAATCGATGTGGTCCATCGAAGCGGTCACGGCGTAGGAATGCGAGTGGCGATGCGCGGCCAGCGCTCCGGCCAGGTCGATCCAGTGCATCAAACGGCCGCCCAGCAGGGCGCCCAGCGGGTTGGTGTCGTTCGGCAAAACGAGTTCGATCATCTCGGACTTCGACTCGCTCACCGGCCTCGGTCGTAAATTACCCTCGTTCAGGTCCATATCGGTTCCTAAAAGAAAACACACATCCTAAGAGCTTCCGTTGGCGCCCGCGCGCCGCTCCATCTGCGCTTGCACATAGCACTCGGCCATGCGCTGCACGCAGGCGTTATCGTGTCGCTGGAGCCACGTCCCGCTGGCCTTCACATACAACAGCTCGCCGTGGCTGGCCGGAAGGTAGGCCCGCTCGCAGACGAACAGCACGCGCAAGACGCCATCGCGCTCTTCTCCTAACACAAAACGCACCGCGTCAGCATGGCGCTCGGGCGGAAGACGTTTGCACGTCTTCGCATAGCCGAGGTTGCAGCCATTCTTCAGTTCGTCATCGCTCGGCTGCGCACCCTCGTGGCCGGGCGCGGTACAGACACCCGCCCACCCCGCGCCCAAAGGGAGGCGCTGCGGAAACAGCCAGTCCGAGTAAAGTCGTGAATCCGGCATGAAGAAGGGACAGGCCACGCAGTTCCTCGCAAACAGTAAATCAAATGTCAATTGTACTGGCAGGGCTTCATCGCATCCACCGTGGAATAGGACGGACTTTCAGAACCTGCCTCTGGCGTGCGATTATCGACTGCGGGAGAACCGCGCCATGCCTGACGAAAGCCGAGTAGCCGCCCTCAAGGAGATCCTCGTAGCCAAACCAGACGACGCTTTTGCCCGCTACGCGCTCGGCCTGGAGTACTCCGGCGGTGGAGAAACTGACGCCGCTCTCGCTGAGTTCCAACATCTGCTGGCTGCACATCCCGACTACACGAACGGATACTTCATGGCTGCCCAGACGCTGGCCCGCGCGGAACGCACGGAAGAAGCGCGCGCCATGCTGCGGCAAGGCATCGAATGCGCCCAGCGCACCCGCAATCAGCACGCTCTGGCCGAGATGGAAGGAATGCTAGGCGAGTTGGAGCGCGGCTAGAGTGCTGCGCCTGGATTTCGTTCAAAGTAGCTGTGATCGGCGATAATGGCGGCAGCATGTCCCAACGGCCATCCACCTTCGGACCTGAGTCCGCCAAAGCCAGGGCTCGCGGCATCTTTTGTGTTCTGGTTCTGGTGTTCGCACTGGCATTTCCGGCTGTCACACAGACTGGTGCGGCGGCAAAGCTGCTGCTTGGCACCTCTGAACAAAAGGCGGCGACGTCGCCCCCGGCTCCCACGGCGGCGGCTGCGCCGAATGCTTCCTCGGCTCCGGCTTCGCTCGCCATTCCCTTGCCTGATGTCGCCGCGCGTTCAGAGGATCTCAAGCGCATCCTGCGCGAGGTTTCAGACGGATTGCCCTCGCCCGATCAACTGAGTGAAACCAAAGCCACCCTCGACACGCGCAGTGATGAGTTGCAATCCCGGGAAAAGGGGACGGACGCGGTGCTGAGCGCGTCGCCTACGAACCTGGAGATTCGCGAAGAGGAAAATTATTGGCGGGCTGTGCAGAAAGAAACCGCTGCCACGCGTCGAGACCTGCTGGAATGGGCCAATACTGCGCAATCGGCAGTTCAGCAATTGCAGGCGCAGCAGCCACAATGGGATGCCACGCTCGAGGAAAACAAGGCGACGCCCGACCTCGGCCCGACTTTGGATGTCATCCGGCAATCGGTTGCCGACCTACGCAAGCTCACGGCGCAAGCGCAAGATCAGCTGCGGGTCCTGGTGAATTTGCAGGTGCGGGCCGGCAGCCAGGACCAGCATGCCCTGGATATCCTATATCGCCTGAATAAAGCGCAACAGTACCAGGACAGCCGCCTCTTCGAACGGGACAGCCTGCCTCTGTGGCAGGTGAATCAGCGACGGCAAGAGGGCGAGAGCAGCGACATTTACCTGACCGCCTCCACTCGGATGCAAGCCATTCGCGCCTTTGCCGGGCAAACGCGCGGCGCACTTACCTTGCTCGCGATGCTCCTGCTGCTGTCGTTGTTTGGCGCGCACCGGCTGTACACGGCGGCGCGCTACGCCCAGCCGGCGGATGCTCAATCCGCACTCTTGCAGCATATTGCTCGTCACTGGATTGGGCTCGCTCTGCTGCCCCCGATGGTGGGCGCCTACCTGCTGGCGCCGATGGCCCCTTTGCCTCTGGTGGGCCTGGTCATCCTGATCTCTTTCATCCCCATTGTTCTTCTCTTGCCTCCATTCATCGCACCGCCATTTCGCATTGTGCTGTATTGCCTGGCGGGCGTTTACGGGCTGAGCGCGTTTATCGCATGGATGGCGTTCTCGCCTGCGACCAAGCGGGAGGTGCAGTTCTTCCTGCAACTGGTTGTCTTCGTATTCTTTGCCGTCCTGCTGCGCCCCTCGCGCACACCGCGCGCGAAGGGCGAGGGCGGCGCCAGATGGCTTCGGCTTCAGGCCATAAGGCTCGGCGTGCTCATTCTGGGCGTCTCACTGCTGGCCAATCTTTTAGGATATGTCAGGCTGGCACAGTTCCTGTCAGTCCTGTGCTTCTACAGTACGTTTATCGCTATCTGCATGCTCACAATTGTGCGCGTATTTACCCTGCTATTGCTAGAAGGCATTGACCGGCCTGGCGCACAGCAACTGGCTGCGGTCCGCTGCCATCGCGACACCATCGCGCGTTGGGTGCCGCGGACCCTGCAATGGGCCGGAGTCCTGATCTGGCTAAGGGTCACGGCGGACCTGCTCGGCCTCGGCGAATGGGTTGCCGCTCGCGTTAGGGATGTGCGCGACTTTCACATCGCCGGCGGCTCGGCGAGCGTCACTCTGGGCGGCGTGCTGGGCTTTTTCGTGATCCTGCTGGCCGGGTATGGCATATCCAGCTCCATCCGGTTTCTGTTCCGCGAGGAGCTCCTCAGCCGATTTAATCTGTCGCGCGGCCTGCCTGAGCTGTTCTCGTCGATGCTGCACTACCTGTTGCTGCTATTGGTCTTCTTTTTTGCGGTCAACGCCGGCGGCGTGGAGCTGAACAAATTCACGGTGCTGACCGGCGCGCTTGGCGTGGGCGTAGGCTTTGGCTTGCAGAACATCGTTAACAATTTTATTTCCGGACTTATCCTGCAATTCGAGCGGCCGATCCACGTGGGAGATGTTCTGGATGTCGATGGGACCACCGGCAAGGTAACGCGCATCGGAATTCGTTCCAGCACGGTGAAGACCTTCCAGGGCGCCGAGGTCATCGTTCCCAACGGGAACTTCATCTCCGGCAAAGTAATTAATTGGACGCTGTCGGAATCGCAGCGTCGCGTGGACTTGCCGGTTGGTGTGGCCTACGGCAGCGATGTCAAGCTGGTCTGCACGTTGCTCAACCAGGCGGCAACGGCGCACGAAGACGTGCTCACCTCGCCTTCTCCCGCCGTCTTCTTCAAGGAATTTGCCGACAGCTCGCTCAACTTCGAGGCGCAGTTCTGGGTGATGCAGGAGAGCAACACGGTCAAGGTGAAGAGCGAAGTGGCTTTGGAAGTGATGCGCCTGCTGGACGAAGCCGGTATCGAGATTCCGTTCCCGCAGCGGGATCTGCGGCTGCGCGCGGTGGATGCCGATGCGGCAGCGACGTTGCTGGCCCCCAACGGAAATGCCTTGACCACGGGCAACGACCGCGAGTTACCGGCCTCACTCGTGCAGGACGAACAATGAGGCGCGGAGCCGGCAAAGGATGATGGCTTTATCCCTCCCTGAAATGTCCTGAAGCGGATTGCTGTCGCTCTTTCGCTCTCAGCAATCAACCAATCTCCCTGTGATTTCTATCACCCGCGCGGGTGATAGCGACTGGCGTAGAATACGGACATCCGTAATTGGTTCGGCATGCCGTTGATGTTGGCGGCCGTGACCCCGGAGGTGACCAGCCCTTGAGCAATCTCCCACAAACTTTAGCCGAGCTTCGCCGCAGCCAGCAATTTTCAGAAGAGCGGGTGCGCAACCGTCGCGTGAAGGACGAGATGCGCGACAACCTTATCGAACGTCTGCGCGGAAGTGGCCCCATTTTCTCCGGCATCGTCGGTTATGACGACACGGTTGTGCCCCAGATCGTCAATGCGATTCTTTCCCGCCATAATTTCATTCTTTTAGGACTGCGCGGGCAGGCGAAAAGCCGCATTCTCCGGGCGCTGACAACGCTGCTGGATGCGCATGTGCCGTATCTGCGCGGCTGCGAGATCCACGACAACCCCTACGAGCCGATCTGCCGCCGCTGTCGCGAGCTGCTGGCCAGCAATCCCGACGACGCACCAGTTGCGTACCTGACACCGGGGGAGCGCTACGTCGAGAAGCTGGCGACGCCCGACGTGACCATCGCTGACCTCATCGGCGATCTCGATCCCATCAAGGCGGCCAAGGGCGGTCACGCGCTGGGTAGCGAGTACACCGTGCATTACGGATTGCTGCCGCGCGCCAACCGCGGCATCTTTGCCATCAACGAACTGCCCGACCTCGCCGGCAAGATACAGGTTGGCCTGTTCAACATCATGCAGGAAGGCGACGTACAGATTAAAGGCTATCCGGTGCGGTTGCCGCTGGATGTGGCGCTCGTCTTCAGCGCCAATCCTGAGGACTATACCGCGCGCGGCAAGATCATCACGCCGCTCAAAGATCGTATCGGCTCTGAGATTCGCACTCACTATCCGGCGACCGTCGACGAAGGTATTGCGATTACCGCGCAGGAAGCGTGGACGGAACGCAACGGTCATCAGTTACAGGTTCCCGAGTTTGTGAGCCAGGTGATTGAGCAGATCGCGTTCGTGGCGCGCGAGGACAAACGCATTGACAAGCGATCGGGCGTGAGTCAGCGCCTGCCCATCAGCGCGATGGAAAACGTGATCTCGAATGCCGAGCGGCGCGCGATTCGTTCCGGCGAGAAGCTGGTGGTGCCGCGCGTCGGCGATATCTACGCCGCCATGCCGGCGATGACCGGCAAGCTGGAGCTGGAATACGAAGGCGAGCTAAAGGGCGCGGACAATGTGGTGCGCGAGATCATCCGCGCCGCTGTTGCCCGCACGTACGACAGGTATTTCCACGGCAATAACAACATGAACCAGATAGTGCAGTGGTTCGATCTGGGCGGCGAGATCCAGTTGCGCGATGCCGCCAGCGCGCATGAGATGCTGGGCAAGCTGCGCGGAATCCAGGGCCTGCTCGACAAGCTGAGCGCGCTTGGACTTAGCGGCAAGGAGCCGTCGGAGGTGATTGTGTCGGGGGCGGAGTTCGTCCTCGAAGGGCTGTATGCCCACAAGCGCATCGGCCGGACCGAAGAGCGGAACTTTACCGCGGGCGAGAAGCAGCCACAGCGCGAGAAGCCGCGAGTGCGCGATGAGGATGAGGAGCGGGAGTTTCGGCGGCAGAGGAGACCATTTAATTAGGGGCTGGCGGCTAGAGATCAGGGGCTAGGGATTTGGGATTGCTCGAGCGACATACCCGACGCTGGATTCTTGGCTGACGGCTGAGAGCTGACGGCTGAAAGCTAATTGCCAACTGCTAATTACTTCTTCATGAGATTCATCAAGTACAAGAAGTACGTTCCCGAGCCTGCCTCCGAGATGAGCATGGAGGACCTGCTTGGCGCGCTCTCCAACTACCTGCTCCAGAGCGGATTCCAACAGCAGTACATGGATTTCTACGATCTGAACGACGCTGAGCAGACGCTGGAGAACCTGCGCCAGGCCATTGCCGAGGCGCTGCTGAACAGCGACATGCTGGACGAGCAGATGCGGCAACAGATTGAGAACATGCGCGACGAGCAGCTGGAGCAACTGATCGAACAGCTGATCGAGCGGATGGAGCAGGAAAACTACATCAACGTCGATCAGCCGCACGATCCTTCGCGCTCTTCGACTGCCGGCGGACAGGTCGGCGATACGCAATCCCAGACACGCTTTGAGATCACCGACAAAGGCCTCGACTTTCTGGGCTTCCGCGCGCTGCGCGATCTGCTGGGTTCGCTGGGCAAGTCCAGCTTCGGACGTCACGACACGCGCGACACGGCGACCGGCATTGAAACCAGCGGGGCGTCGAAGACCTATGAATTCGGCGACACGCTGAACCTTGATATCACCGCGACGCTCTCCAATGCGATCCAGCGTGAGGGCTTGAGCCTGCCACTGAACATCGAGTACCGAGATCTTCAGGTACATCAGTGCGAATATCAGTCCTCCTGCGCGACTGTGCTGATGCTGGACTGCTCGCACTCGATGATTCTTTACGGCGAGGACCGCTTCACTCCGGCGAAGAAGGTCGCGATGGCGCTGTCGCATCTCATTCGTACACAGTATCCGGGCGACTCGCTGTCACTGGTGCTGTTTCACGACTCGGCGGAAGAGTTGCCACTGTCGCAACTGGCGCGGGTCAAGGTTGGGCCGTACTACACCAACACGCGCGAAGGCCTGCGTTTGGCGCAGCGCATTCTGCAACGCCAGCGCAAGGACATGAAGCAGATCGTGATGATCACCGATGGCAAGCCGTCGGCGCTGACGCTGGAGGACGGCCGGATTTACAAAAACGCGTTTGGGCTTGATCCGCTGGTGGTGAGCGAAACCCTGAAGGAAGTGTCGAAGTGCAAGCGCGCCGGCGTGCTGATCAATACCTTCATGCTGGCCTCCGATTACGGGCTGGTGCAGTTTGTGCAGAAGGTGACGGAGATGTGCCGCGGCAAGGCTTACTTCACCACGCCTTACACCCTGGGGCAGTATCTGTTGATGGACTACATGTCGCGCAAGACGAAGACGGTGCATTGAAAGAAGCTGTCACGGCAAAGTCCCGCAGCGGCTAAAGCCGCATTCATTGCAGGGGCGTTTGCGGACGGCCTAAAAGCCGTCCCCTTCAAGAAACTGGACTTAATCAGAGTTTCCTTGAGTCTTAAGGCTGTTGCGAAAATGCGACTGCTTTTTGGCGGCGCTGACACATTCCGATGACATGGCCGCATTGTCGCCTGCGC
This sequence comes from Candidatus Korobacteraceae bacterium, assembly GCA_050014935.1. Taxonomy (GTDB): domain Bacteria; phylum Acidobacteriota; class Terriglobia; order Terriglobales; family Acidobacteriaceae; genus Bog-257. The sequence goes on along the minus strand of JBEKCJ010000035.1, from coordinate 12,852 downwards.
CATAATTGAACACAACCTCGGGATGAAACCGGGGTTTGTATGCATCAAAAGAAGTGCAGGGGAAAAACGTCTGGCGGATGAAGTTATCGCAACAAATTCGCGGCAATGCATTGCTGATGAGCGCCGTGCTCGTGCTCGGGTGTGCCAGCTTCACATCGCCTCCGAAGCAAACCGACGTTTCGCTGAACCTGGATCGCGGCTTTCAGGAGATGTACAACCTGGACTTCCCTGCTGCCCATGAGACGTTTCGTGCCTATCAACAGGCGAATCCGCAAGATCCCATGGGGTATGTTTCGAACGCGGCTGCTTATCTTTTCTCCGAGTTCGACCGCTTGCACATTCTGGAGTCGGACTTGTTCACCGACGATCATCGGTTCGAGCAGCGTGGCAAGCTGGTTCCTGATGCGGCGGTGAAGAAGGAGTTCGACAGCGAGCTGACGAAGAGCGATGCAGCGGCTAGTAAGATTCTGGCGCAAAATCCAAATGACAAGAATGCCCTGTTCTCGCAAGTTCTCGCGAACGGATTGCGGGGCGATTACACCGCGCTGATTGAAAAACGGAACCTCGCCAGCCTGAGCTACATGAAGACCTCGCGAACGATTGCCGAGAAGCTGCTGGTTATCGATCCGATCTGCTATGACGCCTACCTGGCTGTGGGAGTGGAAAATTATCTGCTGGGACTCAATCCTGCGCCGGTGCGGTGGTTCCTGCGCGTGACTGGTTCGCAGACCGACAAGGAGCAGGGCTTGCAAAGGCTGCGGCTTACGGCTGAAAAGGGACATTACCTTGCGCCATTCGCGCGCCTGCTATTGGCGGTCGCGGCGTTGCGCGATAAGGACCGGCCAACGGCGCGGGTGCTACTGGCAGGCCTGGCGAAAGAGTTCCCCAACAATCAACTGTATGTGACCGAACTGGCGCGCATTCAGTAACGCGCTGAGCCGGTTCGTGATGCCAGGAATGAAGGCTGAGCCGGCGGCAACGCGTGTCCCTGCCGGGACCGGGAGGTCTTTATCGCAGCGTACCCAGGACTTCGTCCTGGGCTGAGCTGAATCGTCCCGCGGTCGCGGGACGGGAGGTGCGCGCGTCAAGATGGTCGCGTGACCTTAATCATTCTCTGGTTCCGACGCGTGTCCCTGCCGGGACCGGGGGGTCTTTATCACACCTACTGTCTGCTGACGGAGCCGGAAAAGCAGATCCCTCACCGGCTGAAGCCGGTTCGTGATGACAAGAATAATGGATTGGCGCGCCCGTCCGGCAGGCTCAGCGTAGCGAAAGGTGCGTCGGGACGGGAGGTGCGCGCGTCAAGATGGTCGCGTGACCTTAGTCATTCTCTGGTTCCGACCCGTGTCCCTGCCGGGACATGGAGGCCTTTATCGCAGGCTACCCAGGACTTCGTCCTGGGCTGAACTGAATCGTCCCGCAGTCGCGGGACGGGAGCCGCGCGTCGAGACGGTCGCGTGACCGTCGCGCCCTGGCGTCGACCGCCCACTCCGCCTCAATCATTCGCTGGTTTCGACGCGTGTCCCTGCCGGAGCTAGAAGCGCCGGGAATATATAATTCAGTCCCCATGAATCGGAGTCCCGCATCCGTGATCCGCTGGCTATTCGATTCGTCTGCGGGCGCCTCCGACCGGCTAATTCCCCGCTGGATTTTCCTGCGCGCTCTCGGCCTCATTTATTTTTCGGCATTCTACGCGCTCGTGTTTCAGATTCGCGGACTGATCGGACCCGATGGCATTCTTCCCGCCGGCGAATACCTTGACGCAGTGACACGGCAGTTCGGCCAGGCGCGATTCTGGTTTGCTCCCACCGTGCTGTGGCTCTCCAGCGGCGGACACATGCTGACGGCCATCTGCTGGGTGGGAATGATCGCGTCTCTGCTGCTGGTGCTGAATGTGTGGCCGCGGGCGACGCTGCTGATCTGCTTCGTATGCTATCTGTCGTTCGTTGCGGCGGCACAGGATTTTTCCGGCTATCAATCAGACGGAATGTTGCTGGAAGCGGGATTCATCTCGCTGTTCTTTGCTCCTGCGGGGCTGTGGCCAGGACTGGGCAGGAGCAGTCCACCGTCGCGCGCCAGCCTTTTCCTGCTGCAATGGGAGTGGTTCCGTATCTACTTTGAATCGGGCATGGTAAAGCTGGCCAGCGGTGATATCGAGTGGCGCAACTTTACCGCCATGGATGAGTACTACCAGAACGGCCCGCTGCCGACGTGGGTGGGGTGGTATGTGCAGCACCTGCCGCACAGCGTTCACGCCTTCGCCACCGGCGCGACGCTGGTGCTGGAACTCGGTCTGGTCCTGATGCTGTTTCTGCCACGACGCTGGCGCATTGCTTGTTTCTTCGTGGTGACCGCGTGGCAGATTCCAGTGATCCTCACGGCGAACTACACCTTCCTGAACTATCTTGTTCTGGTTTTGGGATTTCTGTTGCTGGACGATCGGTTCGTCTTGCGGGTTATGCCTGAGCGCTGGAGGGAGCGGCTGACGCTGCGGGAGACCGCAATTCAACCGGCAGACCCAGGGACTGAGACCGGCAGCTCAGAGAGCGCACCGATTCGAGCAAAACCGCATCCCGTTGCAGCCTTCAAGCTCGCGCTGGCCAGCGTGATGCTGGTCTGGATTTTCTACGCAACCACGGTGCAGATGGTCTGGATACTGTTGCCCCACGCGCCGTTTCCGGTGTCGCCGGTCGGGGCGCTGGAGCCGTTCAGGATCGCCAACCGCTATGGACTGTTTGCGGTAATGACTCGCGGCCGCTACGAGATTGAGTTTCAAGGTAGTGACGACGGGCAAAACTGGAAGGCGTATCCCTTCCTCTACAAGCCGCAAGACCTGGCGGAGAGACCGGGTATCTATGCGCCATACCAGCCGCGCTTCGATTGGAACCTGTGGTTTGCGTCGCTGGGCGCGTGGCGCGAGAACATCATTGTGCCCAGTACCGAGGAGCGCTTGCTGGATGGGGCACCGGATGTGCTGGCGCTGTTTGCCGGAAATCCTTTTCCGCAATCGCCACCCAAACAAGTGCGCGCGGTGCTGTGGCAATACTGGTTTACGACGATGGCCGAGAAGCGCGCCACGGGAATGTGGTGGACGCGCAAGCAGCTGGGGCTCTACGCGCCGGTGCTGGAGCGCGAGGCTGACGGCAAGGTTGTGGTGGTGGAATGGCCAGATCCTCTGCCACCGCATCTGTAGGGCGGGTTCTACATGGCTTCGGGCCGTGCTAGTGTTAGGGACGGCTGATTAAGTCAATGCCGGGGCCCGCAGCGGCTAAAGCCGGGTTCATTTTATCGACTTTGCGGGCCGCCTGAGGGCGGTCTCTTTCAAAGCCATACTTAACCAGAGCCTTCTTAATAGTGTTGCCAAGGCGCCACCTGACATGAAACGTCTGCTCGTCGTGATTGCGGTTCTCATCCTGATCTGCGCCTTATTCTTCTTCCAGCCCGGTGGTTTCCTGGTAGTGAATAGTCCGGAGAAGTCAGATGCCGTAGTGGTGCTGGGGGGCGATGCGGCCGATGCCCGGTATTGGCGGGGAATGGAGTTGCTGCGTGCCGGCTACGCGCAACATCTGCTGCTGGATGCCAATACCGGGGTTACGTATGGACATTCATATGCAGATTTGGCAGCCGACTTCGTGGCGCGCACGGCGGGGGCAAACGCCGCGCAGGTCAGCGTATGCCCTATCAATGGGGACTCGACGAAAGAAGAAGCCGTGCAGGTGAACGCCTGTCTACAGCGATTGCAGCCGTCGCCACACTCCGTCATTGTGGCAACCGACGACTACCACACCCGGCGGGCGCTATCGATCTTTCGCAGTCGACTGCCACAGTATCAATGGAGTGCGGCCGCAGCGAAAAATGCCTTCCTGTTTGGGCAGCCGTGGTGGAGCAATCGGGAGTGGGCGAAGACTTATCTCACGGAGTGGCAGAAGCTGATCTGGTGGCAGGTGTTTGACCGGTGGAGGAAGTAAGGCTTTTGTCCCCCCGAGGGGCCCAAGTTGGAAATACATCCTACCCGCACCGGACTACGTGTTGGGCTCGATTATTTCGCATTTCGCAGGTTCCGACGTGTGTCCCTGCCGGGACTGAGGGTCTTTGTTACGGGGCACCCAGGACTTCGTCCTGGGTTAAACTGAATCGTCCCGCGGTCGCGGGACGGGAGTTGCACCAAGCAAAAGCTGTCGCGCACGCCTCGGCCATTCGCAGGTTCCGACGTGTGTCCCTGCCGGGACTGAGGGTCTTTGTTACGGGGCACCAGGACTTCGTCCTGGGTTAAACTGAATCGTCCCGAGGTCGCGGGACGGGAGTTGTCGGCTCGGCGATGGAAGCGCGGTAGGAAACGTCTTTCCATAAGCTGGTGGGCTGCACGAAATAGACCTGGACGGCGGCGAGCGAAGCAGCCATGAGTACGACGAAAGTGCGTATGGGCGAGGTCAGTTTTTTAAGTCCCACATTGTCAGACACGATGCCATCCACCGCCGCCAGGCTGTAGAAGAGAACCTGCCCCCAGAAAGCGGCGGCGCGCCAGTAGGGCGGCAAGCCAATAGTGGCGAGGGCCACGGCGATCATGCAATAGGGTATGACGATGCGCCCATACTTTCCGGAGACAAAATGGAAGCGCATGCGGTTTCGCGAGCTCAGCAGCTCGGGCATGATCTTCAACATCTGATATAGACCCGCTTGCAGCCGCACCTTGCGGCGAAACTCCGAATGCAGCACAGTGGGGAAGTCATACATTGTGGCACTCGGCTCCAGCAGGATGCGATAGCCCTGGAAGAACGCGACCAGGGGCTCATAGACGTCATCCAGCAGAGTGCCGGGAGGCAACGGTGTCCACAAGGAGCGACGTATGGCCGCGAAGGCCCCGGTGTAACCGAAGGTTGAATCGACGCGGGTCATGCGCCGGCGGATCCACAGTTCGTAACGCCAATAGAGGCTGGTGGTGGTCTCCTCGAAGGTCTCGCCCTGCACGATGATGGTCTGCGGACTTACGGCGCCGACCTTGGGATCGCCGAAGCAGGCGATGACGTTGCGCAGGCAGTTACGATCAAGGGTCTGGCGCACGTCGTTGAGCACGAGGATTTCGCCGGACATGAGAGGCACCCCGGCATTCAAGGCAGCGGCTTTGCCGCCATGAGGAACGCGGAGAAACTTCACGCCGTCCTTGGCGAAGGAGCGAGCGATGTCGTCCGTGCGATCGGTAGAGCCGTCGGAGACAACGAGGACTTCCATCAACTCGCGAGGATAGTTTTGCGCGAAGATGTCTTTGAGTTTGCGCTCGAGAAATTTGTCGCCGTTGTAAACCGCGATGACGAAGGAGACGGTGCGGAGCCGATCGTCTTTGCGGACGGGTTTGTGGGCGCGGCGGGCGAGGAAATCGAGCAGCAGGGGATAGCCAAACAGCGCGTAAAACATAATCGCGCAGGCCAGCGTGAAGACAGCGACGCAGATGATCTGGGCAGGATCCAACATCGTGTAGCTAATAAGATACAGGAATCGCACCAGCAGGCGTGCGGGTTTGCAGAGTAGCGTCGCTGGTGCCTTTAGACTTGCCGACGATGGCGATTGCGCGGGTATCGTTTGGCCGATTCGGCTCATCCGATGTTTGCGGCCGGAATTCACACGACGCGCTGCGATGCGGGCCGTCTGTCCGCGATATAATCAGAAGTTTGCTGCGACTTCGAGTTCCAGCCGGAGACCCTGCGGAAGGAAAATATGCCAACAGATATCATCATGCCCCAGATGGGGGAATCGATTTTTGAAGGGACCATCACCAAGTGGCTGAAGCAGCCGGGAGAAAAAGTTCAGCGCGATGAGCCGCTGTTCGAAATCTCAACCGACAAGGTTGACGCCGAGATACCAGCGCCCGCCTCGGGCACTTTGCAGGACATCAAGGTGCAGGCCGGCGCTACCGTCCAGGTCAACACCGTGGTTGGAACCATCGCTGAAGAAGGAGCCGCAACGGGTGCAGCAACTCCGGCTGCCGCAGCGCCTCAGGCGTCCAAGGCCGCGAGCGATGGAAGAGATGCAACACAGAACGCAGCGGCGCAGCCTCCCCGCGGCGAACAACCGAAGAATGCGCAGGCGATTCCTGCCGATCTTTCCGAGGGCGAGAAGATTGGTTTGGAGCGGCAACAGCAAGGCAAGGTCGAGGAGGACAACGAAGTCGGGCAAGACCGTGTTCGCTCCAGTCCGTTGGTGCGTCGCATGGCCAAAGACAATAACGTTGACCTGACCAAAGTCTCGGGCACCGGAGTCGGCGGGCGCATCACCAAGGACGATATCGAAGCGTTCCTCGCGAAGCACGGAGCAGGCGCGGCGGCAGCGGCCCCAAGTCCTGCGCCAACGGTTCCGATCGCTGCTCCGGCGGCGATGCCCGCGGTCGTCGCCCCTCTACAACCCGTCGGCGGCGTCACCCCAGGCGCGGTGGTGCCCATGTCGGTCATGCGCAAAAAGATTGCCGAGCACATGGTGATGTCGAAGCGCACCAGCGCCCATGTGCACGGGATCTTCGAGGTCGACGTTACCCGCATCGTCAAAATTCGCGAAAGCCAGAAAGCCAAATTCGAGCAGGCCACCGGCAACAAGCTCACCTACACGCCGTTCTTCGCGCGCGCCGTGATTCACGGCATTCGCAAATGGCCCATCATCAACTCGTCGGTTGAAGGCGACAACATTCACTATCACGCCTCCATCAATCTCGGCATCGCGGTCGCGCTCGATTGGGGGCTCATCGTTCCCGTCGTGAAGAATGCCGAGGAGCGCAGCTTCGTTGGATTGCAGCGCGCCATCAGCGATCTCGGCGAACGTGCCCGCAGCAAGAAGCTGAAGCCCGATGAAGTTCAGGGCGGCACCTTCACCATCACCAACCCCGGCATCTTCGGCGCGAAGTTCGGACTGCCGATCATCAATCAGCCGCAGGTCGCCATCATGGGCGTCGGCGGCATCACCAAGAAGCCGGTCGTGATCACCGACCGCGAAGGCAACGATGCGATCGCGATTCGCTCCATGATGCACCTCAGCATCGGCTACGACCATCGCATCATCGATGGCGCCGTCGCCGATCAGTTCATGGATGAGGTGAAGAAGTTCTTACAGAACTGGAACGAGGAGTTGCTGTAGTCGAGCGGCCCCGAACAGCTGCGTCCGAAGGAAAATTGCGTTCCACAAAGAGGTCGACTGCCGCGCGCAGTCGGCCTTTGTCTTTTCTGATGAAAATGTTCCACGTGGAACATTTGCAAAATATCACAAAGTAACCTGCCAAGCGCCTGAAAACAAACAGTATTCCGCACTTTGGTGCTCATGAACGAACGCTCGTTCGGCCCAAGCCCCTAAGCCTTAAGGAAGCTCTGATCAAGTCCGATCTCTTTGAAGGGACGGCCCTTCGGTCTCCGCGTGAGAACTCGACTTATCAGATTGTGCTGGAACGCGAAGCATCGACACCGGCTGCAATCCAGCCGCGCAGCGGCGGCATGAAGTTAGCCCGGCGCGTAAGAGGCTGTTACGAAACTCGGTTGGCTATCGCATAGGTGGAACAAACAGATCGAAAATCCATCAATCCAGCCGCGCAGCGGCGGGATGAAGTTAGCCGGGGCCATGAGGCCCCGGTCGGAGCGGGAAAAAATCCGAGCCGCAGAGCGGCGACACGGAGTTTCGTAACAGCCTCGTAAGCGCCCGGGTAAAGTGGGAAACCGAGCTGAGCCGCTGAGCCGGGGTCCCCATCGAGCGCCGGCGGAGCCTGCCCTGAGCGGAGCCGAATGACGATGGGGTGGAGGAGCGGCGACACGGTCCTCACTCAGACGGCCTTCAGGCCGCCCCTAATGGCAGTGGAATCGTGCGGCTTTAGCCACTGAGGGACTTCGTCTTAACTCGACCACCCTGCCCTCACTCCAGCCGATTAATCACCGACGCCACATACCCCGCTCCGAAACCGTTATCGATGTTCACCACGGTCACATTCGACGCGCACGAGTTCAACATCCCCAGCAGCGCCGCAATCCCCTTGTACGAAGCTCCATAGCCGACACTGGTCGGCACCGCGATCACCGGCACGCCGACCAACCCTCCGACAACGCTGGGCAGCGCGCCTTCCATTCCCGCGCACACAATGATGACTCGCGCCTGCGTCAACACCTCACGTCGCGCCAGCAGGCGATGAATGCCGGCCACCCCCACGTCGTACACATGTTGCACCTCGTTGCCCATGATCTGCGCCGTAACCACCGCCTCCTCCGCGACGGGAATGTCGCTCGTCCCAGCCGACACAACAACGATTTTGCCCTTGCCGTAAACCCTTGCGTCGCGCGCCAGAGTGATCGCACGCGCCAGATCGTGAAACTCGGCTTTACGGAACTTGCGCTTCACCGCGCGAACCTGCTCCGGCGAAACCCGCGTGGCCAGCACATTGCGCCCGTGCTCTGCGAGTCGTGAAAAGATCGTCGCCAATTGCTCCGGCGTTTTTCCCGGCCCGAAGATGATCTCCGGCATTCCCGCCCGCAGCGCCCGGTGATGATCGACGTTCGCGAATCCCAGGTCTTCGAACGGCAGATGCCGCAGTCTCTCCACGGCTTCGTCGGGCGAGACCTTGCCCCGCTTCACTTGCTCGAAGAGCTTTTTGAGTGATGCCGCATCCATGGTGCGATTAGTTTCCCGTTTCGCGCTATAAGTTTCAAGTGGAGGCTCCACGTCGCCCCTTCAGAATTGAGTTGGGTTTCAGAGGCTGTCGCAACCGGCTGAAGAATCTTGCGGCGGAAAAGCCTTTGAAAGCCGATCAAAGCAGCCGCGAAGCGGCGGAAGCGAAGTTAGCCCGGGGCGTAAGCCCCGGATCTGGTGTGAAATTGGCCTGAGCCGCGGAGCCGGGGTCCCCCATCGAGCGCCTTCTTTGCGCTTGATGGGGTGGAGGAGCGGCGACACGAGTTGCGACCCAGTCTCTTCATCCCGGCGAACATTCCACACAACGATTCATGTCTTGAGCATCCCATGGTTCATTTCCACCGCCTCGCACAGCGCCGCAGGCGCGGCATAGTCTAGCCCAGTACGCAGTGCTGGGTAATCCGGATAAAATCATTGGAGTCCCGTAGGGACGACACCATGCCCGATCCGATTCCTCGAACCCTCACCGTCGCCGTCACCGGCGCCAGCGGCTCCATCTTCCCCAAACATTTATTGGATGCCCTGGAGCGCGACGAACGCGTAGGCACCATCAACCTCATCCTCTCCGACAGTGGCCTGCGCGTGATGGCGGAGGAGCTCGGCGTCTCCGGCCGCAACGAGGTCGTAGCCAAACTTTTGGGACGCGCGGCCAACAAGATTCAACAGCATAACAACAACGACATCGGTGCTAACGTCGCCAGCGGATCGTACGCCACGGACGCCATGATCGTTCTCCCATGCAGTATGGGAACCCTGGCACGCATCGCCAACGGCATGGCGATTCACCTCATCGAACGCGCTGCCGATGTCTGCCTCAAAGAGCGCCGCCCGCTAGTCCTGTGTGTACGGGAAACACCCTTCAATCGTATTCACCTCCGCAACATGACGCTCGCCGCCGAGGCGGGCGCGACCATCTTCCCGATCATCCCGGCGTTCTACTTTCACCCCGTCTCCACCGACGAAATCGCCCGCGAGTTCGCCAACCGCGTGCTGGCCCATGTCGGCCTGCCGCAGCCGGGCGCGTTTCAGTGGAAGATGGAGTGAGGCTTCGGCCTAAGTTAGCCAATGGCGCAGCCCTATCGAGAGAAAACCTGGGATAGGCTGATCCGGCACACCTCGTCGTATAGGGCGAATTGAGATTCCGAGTACCTGTCTTCGGAAGATCCGAACGCGGCGCCCGGGAACAAGCGCAGAGCGGCGGGATGAGGTTAGGCGTGGGCGGAAGCCCACGCTAAAGTAGGCAATGATCCCGAGCCGCAGAGCGGCGTCACTACCCCAGCGTTTATTCCGCCGAGTATTTGGTCTAATTGGCGTTGTGGTAGCTGAAGGCAATAGCGTTGCTCTTGCCCTTTTCATTCGCGACGGATGCTTCAAAGTAATACTGACCACGAACCAAGCTGTCGCCAGCGGGCAGCGGCGCCTCGAATTCCAGGGTCGAACCATCAGGAGATGGGACGTTGCTCACCACCGCGCTTCCAATTGTCACGGTGTTGCCGGCGGCAGTAAATCCTGTACCGCTCACTCTGATCGTATCGCCCGGTAAAACGCCCACGTTGGGATACAGCAGCGAGATCGAAACCGGCGCAGGTTTCGGCGCAGTCACAGTCAGCACTACTCGGTTGCTGCGAACCATCTCTCCCACAACCTGGATCTGATAAGCGCCCGCCGGAAACGGGACACCGCAGAAAGTCGGATGCCGGTCATTAACCCGCGGACATTCGACGACGCCGGGATGACTGGGCGGGGCGGGAACGCAGTTCTCGTCAACATAGACATGGCCAGGCCTGTCACAACTCTCAATGGTTCTGGACGGAGGAATCTCTAACGTCATCGACCTCCCGTCTGGAGCGACCGTTGGCGCCATCTCCAGATCCGGAAGGACCACGAAACGTGGCTCGAGATTGAAGTTCTTCAAATCAAGACCGCTGCCGTAAAGCGTGACCATTGCCCCCGGAGCGGCCGTCTGCGGCTCGATTCTCGAAATCACGATGGGCGGCTTTAGTTCGCACGTTCTCATCATCCTATCCACATCGCTCAAGACCTGTCTCAACTCCGGCGAATCCTTTTTGGGCAGTGCGTTCACGTCGTTCGTATCGTAGGCAAGCGCGATAATGTATTCACTCTCCGGCCCTGCACCCATAGAGTACGATCCAAACCACGCAGGTTTGCCATCCGACGGAAACTTGCAGCCGTAATCAATATTCCGCTTTGTGTCATCGGTATAAAGGGGCCACATTTGGATCCTGCTCGTCGCGATCATCTTCCCGGGCTGAGCACAACTTGTCGGCCATGGTCCCTCGACCTCCCGCATCACTGCTTCAACGCTCGGCAGTCCAATGGCAATATCTTCCAAGCTGCCGAATGCCCTGCTGTGCGTATGGATCGGATCTATGGTCAGGATGTAGTTGCCGTGAATGAGCTTTACCAGCGGCGGTTTGGAAGAATCGACCGTCCATCCCGGCGGGATCGTCATCCTGACATACTGGTTTTCGAAGTTGCTGCTTATCGCCGACGGGCTTTGCGCGAAGGAAACGCTAATCGCCGCAAATACGACAATGGCGAACGCCGCAGTCTTACCGCGCATAACGCGAAATATAGCATGGAAACTTCAGGCTTTCTGGCTAATCCTAGCCTGCCCGCTCACACGACCTGAATGGAGTTACTCATCGCTAAGGACCTTTGCTTTTCAATAACATAGCCCTGTGATCTCGGTCACCATTCAATGTGAGATTGTCCCGCTAAGCCGCCAATTCCGCCCGTTCACTCCATCCTGCTTGGCCCTTTCGGCTCGCGGTCATTACTCTAGTAAGAGTAGAGAAGTGTGGAGCTTAGCCCACTGTGGCGTGGCACCACCATCATCCAAACTCGAGAGGCGTAAATGCACAAACCCGTGAAGTATGTTGAAAAGGCTGTCACCGTTGCCGCCAGGGGCGCATGGGTAGTCTTCGACAAACTGAACAGCATCCATCCCAATCCTTCGTTTACGCCCAAGTGGTCCGACAAGCCTCTGCTCAAGTCTTACCAGAAATCCAAGCCGCCGCTCGGCTGGCCGCGCAGCACAGATTCTCTTTGCCCCAAGTGCGTGCCCGATATTCGCCAGCAGATCATCGACGGCAAGCTGCCGGTTGAAGTCTTGATGAACGAGAAGGCCGGCGAGATCAAGGCGCAGATCATTGAGCGCGACGGCAAGATCCTGATGGTGAAGGACTGCCCCATCCACGGCCACTTCGAAGACGTGATGGCCATGGACACCGCGTTCTTCAAGCACCTGGAAGACGTTTTCCCCGGACGCGACATCCGCGCCCACAACGACGAGAAGCTGCATCACCACGGCTCCAGCACGGTGAAGCATGGCCGCGGCTCGGTGCTGACCATCGACCTCACCAACCGCTGCAACATGATGTGCGATCCCTGCTTCATGGACGCCAACCAGGTTGGCTTCGTCCACGAGCTTACCTGGGACGAGATCAAGACCATGCTCGACAACGCTATCACCATCAAGCCGCGGCGTCAGATGTCGGTGCAGTTCTCCGGCGGCGAGCCTACATTGTCTCCGTACTTCCTCGACGCGGTCGCGTACTCGCGCAAGGTCGGCTACAACAGCGTGCAGGCTGCCACCAACGGCATTGAGTTCGCCAAGAGTTTTGAGTTCGCCAAGCAGGCGGCGGAAGCAGGTCTGCGCTACGCCTATCTCCAGTTCGACGGCATCGGCAACGCTGCCAACTCGCATCGCCTGGTCGGCAATCTGTTTGATGTGAAGTTGCAGGCCATCGAGAACCTGCACAAGGCCGGCGTCGAGATCGTCCCGGTCGTCACCATCGTCAACGACCTGAACAACGAGCAGGTTGGCCGCATCATTCAGTTTGCGCTCGATAATCCCAAGCGCATCTCGTTCCTCTCGTTCCAGCCGGTTTCGTTCACCGGCCGCGATGAGGCCATCACCGACGAGCGCCGCGCAGCGCAGCGCTACACCCTGTCGCATCTGGCGCACGACGTCAAGAACCAGACCGGTTTGGGCGAGCCGACTCGCGACTGGTTCCCCATCTCCTTCATGAGCACCTTCTCTGACTGGGCTGACCTGGTTCATGGTCCCGACAAGGATTGGGGCTCGCTGAGCTGCGGCTGCCATCCGAATTGCGGTGTTGGCATGGCCGTCATGATCGACAAGGAAACCAAGGAAGCCGTTCCAGTCACGGCGTTCCT
>JBEKCJ010000034.1:0-48521 GCA_050014935.1 Candidatus Korobacteraceae bacterium | reverse complement strand
TTCACCCACCCGAGGTTTACACTGACAACTGACAACTTTCCCATGCCCCGCTTCCTCTTCTGGAACCTCAACCGACGCGACATTCATGGCTTCGTCACCCAGGTCGCACGCCACACCAACGCTGACGTCCTTATCCTCGCCGAGTGCACCTTCTCAACCGCGCGCCTTCTGGAATCCATCAACTACGAGAAGCCTCACTACCAGTACGCCTGGGGCAACTGCGGCCATCTCGTCTTCTTCACCCGCTTCAATTCCGACTTCCTGCAACCGCTCCTCGAGAACCATCGCATCTCGATTCGCTGCCTCAGCCTGCCCGGCTTCGATCCCATCCTCATTGCTGCTGCCCATCTGCCCAGCAAAGTCACCTTCTCCACCGAGAGCCAGGTCTACGAGACCATCTACCTGTCGCAGATGATCGACCAGGCCGAAGCCAGCGCGGGCCATCAGCGCACTATCCTGCTCGGTGACCTCAACATGAATCCCTTTGAGTCCGGCATGGTCGCCGCCCGTGGAGGCTTGAACGCCGTCATGAGCCGCGCCGTCGCCGCTAACGGCCCGCGCGTGGTGCAGAAGGAGGAATACAAGTTCTTCTACAATCCCATGTGGAGTCATCTCGGCGACCGCGGCCCAGCCTGCGGCACCTTTTACTTCGAGTCGGGCGAGCCGGTTTGCTATTTCTGGAACCTCTTCGACCAGGTACTGTTGCGCCCCGATCTGCTTGCCAAATTTGCGCCGGAGAATGTACGTATCATCACTGAATTGCCCAAGCTCTCCCTCCTCGATGACAAGGGACGTCCTAACAAGGACATGACCTCCGACCATCTGCCGATTTTGCTGGAGCTGGATTATTGAAGCGCAACGAAGTAGTGTGTGTGGGGCAGTTGATTGCCGGGTGCCCCACTCATTCCTGCCTTTGGAATGAGTGGAGCCGCTCGACGTAGGCCCCTCAACGTTCGTGCTCGAAAGACATGGGTCGGATGATTCCCGGCCTCCCACACATTCGAACACCGCGAATGTGTGGGGCACCCAGCCACAACTAAGGGGAGAAAACTCCAGAACGGCTGACCTGGTTCAGGGGATCTGAATGAGAGGTAGAAAATCTCTCTCACCCTGGATGGTACGCTAATAAGAGATGTTGCCCAAGAGCTTCATCGTCAGCTAGCAGGATCTACATAAATATTATCTTTCACAATAGTTACGGTTTTCATTTATGAATAGCCGGCACACTATAACTTAAGCCTGAGTTGACAATGCTTCGGCTATCAGGTATAGTTTGAATCGAGGTAGTTTCCACCTCACCTCTTTCAGGTTCCCTGAATATAAGTCAGCCCATCTGAAGCTTTCTTTCTCTTATATACGTCGCAACCTTATTGGAGGTTGAACTTATGTATGCACGCAATGTCTCTTTTCGCCTGAAGTCCAATATGCAGTCCGATTACACGCGCACATTCGAGAACCAGATTCTTCCTTTACTGCGCAAGCAAAAGGGCTTCAAGGACGAAGTCACGTTGTCAAATTCCGGCAGCCAGGACGCGGTTTCGATCAGTCTGTGGGATAACAAGGCCAACGCAGACGATTACAACACCCACACCTACCCGGAAGTGTTGAAGACCTTGGCGAAGGTAATCGATGGAACGCCGCGGGTCCAGATGTTTGAGACGGTTATGTCGACCCTCCATAACGTCCCCGTAGCTGTGTAGTTTTGCCTTCCCGTCGCATAGAACGGGTAGCCCACTCAAGCACTTCTTGAGTGGGCTTTTTTGTTATGCGAACGAGAGCCCTTGCACCGGTCCAAACTAACCGCACCGAGCCCCTGATCGTCCCCCGCAAGACTATTCCCAACTCGCGATTTATCCCGGATAATGTTTGGACAATTCATCCCTCAGGAGATTGTTTCGATGCTTCGGGCAACCATTGGTGTGGGAATGATCGCGCTGCTTCTGGCGGCATCGCCGATGCAGGCGCAGAGCGGCGCTGACTCGGTGAAGAGCTACTTCACCGGCAAGCAGGTGGTGTTGAAGATCGATATGCCGGGCACGCAGAAGGGTGTCGACCTGAAGTTCAACCAGTCGCCGCCGATGAACTGGAAAGATTATTCCTCGCGCGTCAAGCAGTTTGGCGCGGCCATCCGCAAGGGCGATACGGTGCGCGTGACCACCGTCGTGGTCAAGGGCGATATGATCGAGTTCCAGTTGGACGGCGGCGGTTACGGCACTTTCGGTGACGATACCCAGACCACGGTCGCCGCTAAGCAGGTAGAGAAGAGCGATTACGAGAAGCAACTGGAACAACAGATCTCGCAGACCGACGATCCCGACAAGAAGACCCAACTGCAGCGCGATCTGGACCGCGAACAGGCGAAGCGCCGGCGGGAGCAGCAGGCCAATGATCGTGCCGCGCAGGTAGCCAGCCAGCTGAAGGCAGAGCAGGTGGCCGAGAAACGGGCGCAGGGCGGCTCGCGCTTCAACCTGCGCTGGAAAGGATCGATTCCGCAGGACCAGCTCAATCCCGACGCCATCATGAAGCTGCTGGCCGATTACGTCGACTTCGGCAGCCTGCAACAGGCGAGCGCGCCGGCTCCCGCCGCAGCGGCGGCAAGCGCTGCCGTGGCGCCCGCTGCCGCTCCCGTGCCCGCGCCGGACAGCTCGCCCACTGCCCAACTGAAGCGCGGCATGAGTCTGGAGGACGTCACCAAATTGCTCGGCCAGGGCAGGCAGTTGTCGGAGTCAACCTCCAGCGACAACCTGAAGACCCAGGTGTTCGAGTATCTGCCGGGCGATCGGCGCGTGGAGATCACTTATGTGGACGGGCTGGTGGTGCGCTTCACCATCGCTTCGCGATAATCGCAGCGATGATTCCGAATCTTTCTGTGCCCGGATTGGCATCCAAAGCGAGGGACGCGAACCGTGGCGCACCGAACGCATGGCCAGCCTCCGCAGCCGACATCATTGGGCATTGCGTACTGGAGAGAAAAACATGAACTCTTTGAAGCTTGCTGCTGTATCCGTGCTTGTACTGGTTATGGCGACGGGAGTTACCGCACAGGGCATCAAAATCTATCCAGGCGCAACCCAATTCACTCCTCCCGCAGACGAAAAAGCCACGCAGGCCATGCCTCCGGGCGCGACCGAGACCATCTACTTCACCCACGATCCGTACTCGAAGGTGGTCGCCTTCTACCAGACTCTGGGCAAGGTGCATACGCCGCCGTGGCTGAAGAAGGGCGCGACGCTACCCAGTGGCCAGCCGCTGAAGGAGACCTTCTATATCTTCGATGGCTCTACGACGCTTACCTTCTCCAAGAGCTGGGTGAAAATTCAGAAGCCGTATGTCGGCGCCATCGACATGGAGGGGGCAACGCCGGACTACCATGACGTTCGCGATGTGACCGCTATCTTTGTGATCCAGAAGAAAGCGGGCGAGTGGCCGGAGAGATGATCCGATCAGACCAGGTTGCCCAGTCCCACATCGTGATACATCTCCACATAGTGACAGCGCGGGCACATAACTAAGCGGACGGGCACGGCGCAGTTGGTGTTCACGCTCGCGCCAAAGTCTTTCTGGGAGCGCGGTTCTACATATCCCGGAACACCAAAGCTGGTGTCCAGCATGGTCCTGTCGGCGTGACATTTCGGACACTCGATCTTGATTCCCACTGACATGAACACTCCTCCAAGGGCGGGCGCGATGGCTGACTGTACCACGTGATTGCGGAGCGAGCCTCGTCGATTGAAGGATGCGACTCAGGAAATAGCTGGGGCTGGCGCGGCGGCTTCCATCTGCGGCTGCTTTTTCGACGCCAGCCAGCGCGCCCGTATCTGGAGAAATGGCCACTCGATCAACTGAAATGTCGCGAAGGCAATTGCCATCGACGCGATCAGGTTAACCAGGTAGAGGATCCAGAACCCGCCTTCGCCACCCTTCACTCGCCATCCCAACAGCAGTGCGCTCGCTCGCTCCAGCAGACCGAAGTGATTCAAGTACATGCCATAGGAAAGCCGGCTGACGATGTAGAAGCCGTGCCAGTCCAGCAGCTTCGGCGTCCGTTCCAGACCCAGTCCCAACAGAGTAGCGGCGCCAAATATCAACGCCAGGGCAGTAAAACCTAACACCTCATGATCAAGGAAATGTAAGCCTATGGCTGCCACAACCATTGCGCCGCAAACCGACACGCGCAGCCATCTGGAACGAATGACCTCAGGGCGATAGACACTGCACCAGGCCAGGATCGCTCCCACCGCCAGCCCATCCGAATGCGCATACATTGCCTTGTACAGGTCAAAGGGCAGAGTCGCCAGGCGAGGGCCAATATATTTGATGGCAATGGCGCGGCTGATCACGACGATGAACATGCCAACCACCGGCAGAATCCAAAGCCGCCTCGGTTTGATGATCCGCGAGAACAGCGCAATCGATATTGGAGCGACAACGTAGAACTGTTCTTCCGTGGATAACGACCATCCTCCGCCAATCTGGTTATGGAAGTTATTGGAGAGAAAACAGACATCGGACCAGAGGCCGCTGAGACTGCGTCCAAACAGCCCCTCGAAAGCCACCAATCCCACAAAGGCATAATAGAGCGGCCAGATGCGCAGGCCGCGGCGCAGCAGGAATCGCCCAATCTGAATGCGGTTGGTGCGGCTGACCTCTTTCCACAGCTGCCCCCCAATCAGAAAGCCGCTGAGCACGAAAAACAGGTCGACGCCGGTCCAGCCCCAGTTGAACATCGGCAGCGCCTGCACCCGGGGCACGGCCCGGAACGCGTCTCCGTAGTGAGCGGTGAAAACCAGCAGGATGGCAAGACTGCGAAGCACATCGAGGGCCGGGACGTTTCCGCGCGGCCGTACCCGCAGATCGTGGACCGCCCCCCGAAAGAAATCCGCAACCCGAGGCATGCTCATGAACCGCCCTTACCTCGGTCTCCGATTGTGCCAGAGGCAGGGCCGAAGGCGCGGGCGCCGGCAACAGACGCCGCAGTCGCGGTGAGGTTGCAGAAGCGCCGGTCTTCAATAGCAAACGTGACCGCGCGGAAATCTCCGCCGAGCTGGTATCGCTTCACTCCCCAAGGCACAGGCAGAGAATATGGGAGCTGAATACAAGAGTGCAAGTGACGAGCAGTACGAGCGGACGCGCTCGCTTACGCTGCGTCGGCAACAATAGTGCCGTCCCGCTTGTGCGGGACGACTCAGCTTAGCCCAGCATGCAGCGGGGTCCCCGGTGCGCGCGTCTTTTGCGCGAATTGGGGAGGCGGAGTGCTGGGTGCGCTGCCTCTTCGAATTTTGAGCCCCTTCAGGGGCGGCACAAAACCTGTGTGCGGCTCTTTCCGCCGTCGCAACTCATCTAGAATAAGAGCAGCAAGGAGCCCAATCATGCGACGTCATCTCGCGCTAGTCATCTTGGCGATTCTCAGCCTAGGGCTGTCACTTCGCGCGCAGTCCACTGCAACCCCCGGCGGCCAGTCCGAGGCAACTCCGCCCAGGACCATGAGTCCGCCGATCCAGATAGCGGTTACCGGCTGCCTGAAGCGGGGCAACGTGGGCGGCTACCGGCTTACCGACCAGAACGGCACCAGCTGGACGCTGATCTCCCAGGACGTGAACCTTGCCGAGCACCTGAATCACGCAGTCACCGTGACCGGCAAGCCGGTGCCGCTGCCGCCGCAACAGCAGCAGCAGGGAGCAAACAGCCAACAGGGCGCTTCAGATGAAGCCGGCAAGCACGCGCCCGGGCTGCGCGTGCTCACGTTGAAAATGCTGAGCAACAGTTGCACGCGCTGACGGGGCTGCCGGGACAACTCGCTTTTGGAGTGTTTTGTAACGGAGGCACGACTTTACAAGCCGCTGAAGAAGTCGCTTTCCACTCGTTTTGAAGGGGCGCAGCTTTAACTGCGCCATTGCAAGTCCTTAAATTTCTCGTCCTCAGCCGGCATCGGCCGGCGGCACAGTGCTCTGTTCCCACTTTTTCCGCAGCCGCTAACCCCGCATCGCCTGACTCTCTCCGTCTGCACCTGCCCACCATATCGCCGCTCTCCGCACTTGCGCCGACGCACTTGATACTGGCATGATGAGCTAACTCCCGCAGCCACCCCAGGGATAACGCCCAGATGTCAACTCTCAGTGCAGCCGCGCGCCGTGTGTCACGTGAGCTTCACATCTGTGCGCTGCTCCTGATGGTTGCCGGTGTCGTTCCTGGGTCGCAGGCGCAGTGTCCCTCGGCGCCCTACGCCAATTCAAACGATCCCAACCTCATTTCCAAGCGGCCAGCTCCGCCCAAGAGAGCCCCGGGCCAGGATCCGTTGCTGCCCGAGGCGGGATTCCTCTCTAACACCCATTACACCAGCCAGTTTTTTGGTTTCAGCTTCGATCTTCCCATCACCGTGCAAGGGCACGAAATCATGGTGCCGGTGATGCCTGAGAAACAGCATGCTCTGCTGATGCTCCAGTACGAAAACGGAGAGCGCAACGGCTACATCCAGGTCACGGCCACCGATCCGCGTCCGGGCTATGAGGTCAACACTCCCGAGCGCGAGCAAGAGGAACTGGAGCGCTGGGCACAAAACCAGACCGCCTTCGGAGGGCCATTGCAATTTCCTGTTCCCAGCTTCATGCTGCGTTCCGGGCATTTCTATTCTTCCACCCGGCGCGTGGGGCGGAATTATGCCGCGCAGTACTGGATTGGCATCAACAACTACATGGTCAAGGTGATGATCCGCACCAACGATAAGGAGTTCCTCCGCAAGGCTAAAAACCTGATGGAGGACGCCCGTTTCTATTGTCCGCAAGACGATGGCACGCTGATTAACGAAGATGGCAAACCGGTAAAAATCCAAGGTGCGCCTTACACCGGGCCTACCGTGCCGACCTTCCGGGTGAATGCTGCTCTTCGTGACGAGCCTGGCAGAAAGATCCCTCCGGGAGAAATGGTTGACGGAGTCTATCGCAATCCGGAGGCGGGCTTGCAGTACCGGGTCCCGCAGGGATGGGACGTGGTTGCCGCCGACAAGAGCGATGCTTCGCCTCCGCAGGACGAATCAACCCTGCGCGAGTACAAGTTTCTTCATGCTTGCTCGCAAACTCTGCTCCAGATTGCTCCCCGCCTTCCGGTTGGGGTAAGGGAACAGCAGCCCGGCCCGAGCATCACGCTGCGCGCTCTCGATCCTAGTTGTCTATCGATGCGCACCGCCGCGTCGCTCACCGACAAGCGAACTGCCGACGAAGTTGCAGCCAGCCTGGAGCAGATGGGCGAATTTGGGGTGATCGATTCCGACGAGTTGATGGCAATGCACGGCCACCTGTTCATGATCTTCCATGGCACCATGGCGACCACGCAGCGAGGCGAAGATCTGGGGCAACGCATGTCGCAGGCAATCTTCGCTACGCGTTATAACAAGCTGTTGCTGATGTGGACGGTGATGGCGCCCGACGCGGCCGCGCTGGCCCAGGTACCCACCAGCGACATCCTCTTCGACGGCTCTGCGCCCATCGATTTGCGAGCGGCATTGCAAGCCAGGAAATAAGAGCGATCGTTAGTCCTCATCGTGAAGGGCGTTGCTTCAGCTGCGAGCCCTCTTTGAAGTCTGCGTTGCTCGGTTGACTTCTACCCCAAACTAACAACCGTAGGGTCGGCAGATAAGTGTGAAGAGCCACTAATCGAGTCCCGTGGTGCGGGACGGGGACAGGATAGCCCAGCGCTTCAGCGCTGGGCAGGCGTTATTTCTCACACCCGAGCCCCTTCAGGGGCGACAGCAAAAACGCCGTGCCGGATACTGGCCAGCTACCGGGGGTCGGAATTGCGGCCAGCGAGCCGGCACGACATGAGGTATTACGCGAGAATCCTAATCGCAAGCGAGCAACCGCGCAGCAACAGGCATCACGCTGCAACGTGCGACACTACACTGCAGCCATGTGAGCTAAGTCGCACCCGGATGTGCGGTGCTCGCCGCTGTTCAAGCCGCCGGAAGCAATGAAAAAGCCGCGGCACCAAACCGCGGCTGTCTCATCAACGAGATCTCTGTCAGCGCCAGAATTTCCTAGCGGCGACGCTTCTTGGCAGCTTTCTTTTTGGCGCCTGCCTTTTTCTTCGCAGGGGCTTTCTTGGCAGCCTTCTTAGCAGGAGCCTTCTTTGCCGCTTTCTTGGCAGCTTTCTTCTTGGCTGCCTTCTTGGGCTTAGGCGCTTTCTTCGCCGGAGCTTTCTTGGCGGCTGGTTTCGCCGGTTTCTTGGGAGCGGGCTTGCGGGCAGCCGGAGGCGAGGCCGGAGCTTCGCGAACCGGCGGCTCCAGGTCGATGTCTTCTTCCACAATGGCTACGGATTCGGGCTCTTCTTCCTCTTCCTCTTCTTCTTCGTATTCCTCGTCGTCGGCGGAATCGCCGTAAGCACTGTCTCCGTAGTCATCCATTTCATCGTCCCTGCGGCCATAGAGCGTTTCATCGTATGTCATATGCTTGTCCTCCTGATGGTGCCGGACTCCGCATGACTGAACGGAGGCAGCTCGCTAAGCAAAACCTGGTTTTATACCAATGACAAACTTCACACAAGAGGCTCGCGATTGCAACTCAACATCGCAACGCTACGCCGCACCGCGGGCCCAGGAAATTAGTGCAACGCGCTTGTTGTAACAGAACATCCGCGCGAAGGGAAGGGGTAAGTCAGTGGTCAGTGGCCAGTGGTCAGTGACCGCCATGGCCCGGGGTATCAGCACGGCCCCCGCAGAGAAGGAATATCAGCCTTGGAAAGCGATGCGTCGTGGGCAACGAGCGCCGACCGCCGAAACGGTGGCACTAGCCACTAGCCACTAGCCACTGACTACTGCTTCTTAATCAGCAGCACTTCTCCGGCGCGGAGGTTGGCAGCCAGCTTGGGATTGTCGCGTTTCAGGGCGGCGACGGACGTGTGATTCGACTCGGCGATGCTGCTGAGGGTTTCGCCCTTTTTTACTTTGTGATACTTGGAGGCGTCGGAACTTTGAGCCTTGCTGGACTTGCTGGTGTGGCCGGTGCTGGCCGAAGCGCTTTTTGTCTCTGCTTTCGTCTCTGCCTTCGTCTCTGAGGGATCGGCTTCAGCACTCTCTGAACTGGTGGGCTTGTAGATGACCAGCATACGTCCCGGCGTCAGCTCGGTGCCCCGCAAGTGGTTCCATTTCCGCACTTTATCGACGGGAACCTCGAAGTCGTCGGCCACCGAGGCCACGGTATCGCCCTTGCGTACTTTGTAATGCGTGGCCTTGTGGGAGTAAGTGGCTGTCTGGGTGTCGTGCCGGCCCGGCGCGATCGGGATAATCAGCTTTGTCCCGGCCTTCACCTCGTCGTCGGACAGGTTGTTGGCCTCGGCAATCGACGAAGCCGAGGTGTGATACTTGCGCGCGATGGAGGGCAGCGTGTCGCCATATTCCACCCGGTGATAGCGCCAGTAGGTACGCATATCCTGCGGGATGGTGGCCATCGCGCTCTCGTACTTTGCCTGCGATCCGGCCGGCAGCTTCAGGATGAACGACTGGTCCTTCGGGGTGGTCATGCGCAGCAGGCTGGGGTTCAGCTCCTGCAAGCGATCCACCGAGGTATCCACGCATTCGGCCACCAGGCGCAAGTCCACGGGATAGCTGATCGTCACCTGGTCCGTCTGCTGGGGCGGCTCGGGCGGTACCCGTTGCAAACCATATTGCTCTGGGTTCTTCGCGATGATCGTCTCGGCCAGGATGATGGGAACGTAGTTTCGCGTCTCCTGTGGCAGCACGCCGCGCCGGTAGAGCTCCCAGAAATCGGCGTAGCCAGTGCGTTCCACGGCATGTTGCACCGTGCTGGCGCCGGAATTGTACGCAGCCATCGCCAGATACCAGTCGCCAAACTGGTTGTACAGGTCCTTCAGGTGGTGGGCGGCGGCGCGCGTCGCCTTCTCCGGATCTTGCCGCTCGTCGATCCACCAGCTGCGCTGCAGGCCGTAAATTTCCGCCGCGCTGGCCATGAACTGCCACATGCCGCGCGCTCCGGCCCGCGACAACGCCAGCGGCTGGAAGCCCGACTCCGCCTGCGCCAGATAGATGAGGTCCTGGGGAACGCCTTCTTCCTTCAGAATGCTCTCAATCATCTCGCGATAGCGTCCTGCCCGTGTCCAGGCGTGCTCCAGCGTGGCTTTGCCGCGCGGGCTGGAATAGTTGATGAACATTGCCACCTGATCATTCATCACCAGCGGCAGGTCGGACTTGGTGTTCTTGATCTCGGCTTCCGCCACGGCCCGGACGTTGGGATCGACCGGGAAGGTGATGTCGTTAGCTTCGTCGATGGGCGCCGGTTCAGAGCGCGGCTCGCTGAAGCCGTCTCCCTGCTGTAGCGCTGCCATCTCCAACTCGTGGACGGCCTCAACAATCTTGTCGAACTCGCGTTCCAGTTGCTCATTGTTGCGCACATCCAGATTGCTGCCGAGCAGAGTATTGAATGCCTGATCGAAATTCTCTTTCGCCGCTTCCAGGTGTCCCGCCTGATAGTTCGCCTGCCCCGCGGCATATTGCTTCTCTGCCAGTGCGATCAAGGCATCGACGGGATCAACTTGGGGCTTGGGAGCTTCCTGGACTTTGGGCGGCGGCGCGGCCTTCTGGACAACTGGCGCCATGACTTCAGGCGCGGTGGCGGCGTGCGCGGGTAGAGCAGCGGATTTCTTGGTGTCGGTGGTTTCGCAACCTGTGAGGACGACAAGGAAGCTGAGGAAGAGCAGGGTTGCGGCCGGAGCCTTAAGGCGAAGCAGTCTCATCGTTGCGACAATTCCGAAACAACCTTCTCCTGCGTTCCACCGGTTGCTTTGATGTTACTACGCCGCGAAATTCAGGGTCAACGCGGACTGGCACCTGGTCGTGGCCTAGGTTGCTTTCCACGCGGCTGAATTGATCACCATTTCTTGAAGATGACATAAACCGCAGCCACCAATAGCGCGAAACCAACAAGGTAGTTCCACTTTAACTCCGCGTCCAGGTAAAGAACTGAGAAGACCGCGAAGACCGTCAGGGTGATGACCTCCTGGATGGTCTTGAGCTGCACTACAGTGAACTCATAGGAGCCGATGCGATTGGCCGGGACCTGGAAACAGTATTCGAAGAACGCGATCAGCCAACTCACCAGGATGACTTTGAAGAGCGGCGTCTGGCGGTATTTCAGGTGGCCATACCATGCGAACGTCATGAAAATGTTTGAAATGGTAAGCAGCAGTATCGTAGCCATGAGCGAATTTTAGCCAAAAATCGCGCTGACTTTTCGCCGGGTGCTTTCAGGGTGAGGGAAACTCCGATTAAGTCCGGCTTCTTGAAGGGGACGCCCTTAGGCCGTCCGTAGCCGCCCCGTAATGCATACGGCTTTAGCCGCCGAGGGCTTCGCCGTGGTTTGATCAGGCTTTCCTAAGCTCTTGGTCGATCCGCTTGTCGGCAAATCAAAGAGCCTGCACCCTCTACTGGTCCTCACGCAGCTCTCCCATCGGAACAATCTTCGTATCCGTGCGGAATTTCTTGTAGTCGTGGTCCGTGACATCCACGTCGACATTGAAGTCCTTCAGCAATGCAATGCGCGCGTCCACCTTGACCGCGATGTGCTGCTGCAACCAGACTTCACCGTTGACCCGGGTTTGTTCGATGACGACACGCGAGCCCTTGTGCAGCCGGGCCAGAAACAGGCCGAACGACACTGTATCGATGAATTGCACGTCCAGCTTTTTCATCTGCGAATCGTCTTTGTCGATCCACACCCGGAAACGCGTCTTGGGCAGGATTTTGGCTTCCTTGCGGACCGGCTGATAACCCGGCTTGGGGTCGCCGTCAATGACGTAGTTGTCGCGGCCTTCCAGCTTCTGAATGCCGACGAACTTGAAGTTGTAGGCGTCGGCCACCTCACGCACAAACTGCCGCTCGTCTTCCCGCTCCTTTTCTTCTTTCTCCAGCCGCTTCTTGCGGCCGGATTCAGATTCGCTGTCGCGCTTGTCGATCAGCTTCTGGATCTTTTCGTCTTCCTTCTGCGCATCCTTCGCCGAAAGCGGCTTGTCATCCTTGGCGATCTGCTTCTGCACCTGCTCGCCATAGATTTCCATTACGTCGTAGGTCTTCGTCTCGGTGGACTTCACCTGTCCTTTGCCGTCCAGTCTGCGCTCCTCCTGGCGCTCGACGTAGGTGTAGTCGCGCAGTTTCTTGTCGTTTTCCAAATCTTTGTCGGCGGAAAGGCGAATCAAGTCGCGGATTTGTTGCTGGGATAGGGTGGTGGGAGTTGCTGGCGACGATGACTCAGCTGGCTTTGCGGGCGTATTTTCTTGCGCGATTACCAACCCGCCGGTCAGGATGAGGACGATTAAGGTGCGCAAGACTCGCATCTGTATGCCTGCGAGACTACAACCCATCGCTTGCGGCGAAGTTCTGGCCGTTCGCACGACCCATCGCTATCACTTCTCGCCCTTGGCGGCTTGACCCTGCAACAGAAACGTCTCCGGGCACCTACCTTCGCCGCACAGCTTAAACGATCCGAAATCCTTATACCACGGCCCGTCCGGCACGTCTGGTTCGACTCCATCCATAGTCGTAACTGATTGAGGTCGTCGAGGCTGATACGGCGATCGTGCATGCGCTCGACTTAAGTGGTCGCGAACGGCAGCGGGAAGTTCACGCCACGTCTTGATCGAGGTTACTCTTCACCGAACACGAAGCGACCTAGCTGATCGCCCAATTGCTTCACCTCGGAGGGATCGCTTGCGGCGCGGAATCTCTCGGCTAATTCAAAGAAAGCCTGCTCCCTTTGCTGGGCGGCTTCGATCCCCCGTTCGATCAGCTCTACCAAAACGCGGTTGCCACTGAGGCGACGGTGTTTGGCGATGGAATGGACTTGCTTATCAATTTCGGCCGGCAGAGTTACGCTGCGCCGAACCTGTTTGCGGGATTCTCGCTTCGCGATTGGCATAGCATCGGGATACACCATTGTGGTGCATAACCGTGCGGGTGCCCCATCTTCTTCGCCATCTTTTGGCGAGAGGTGAGAGTTACGCTCGTGCCAGCGCCTGCTCCAGGTCGGCGATCAGATCGGCGCTGTCTTCAATTCCCACCGACAGCCGCACCGTCGCCGGTGAGACTCCCAGCAACTTCAACTGCGTGGCGCTCAATCCTGTGTGCGATGTAAGCACCGGATACGACACTGTCGATTCCACTCCGCCGAGGCTGGCGGCCAGGTACCACAATGTCAGACTGTCGATAAATCGCTCGGCCGACCGTCCGCCGCCGCGCAGATCGAAGGAGACCATCATGCCGAAATCCTTCATCTGGCGGCGCGCGATCTCGTGCGCGTGGTTGTCAGGCAAGCCGGGATAATACACACGCGCGACCTTGGGATTCTGCTGCAACATCTCGGCGATGCGTGCCGCATTGCGGCAGGCGCGCTCCACGCGCACATCCAGTGTCTTTAGCCCGCGCAGCAACAGATACGCACAGCCCGGATCGAGACAGCCGCCGGTCAGGATCATCATCGGGCGGGCCAAGTCCATCCACTGCTTCGAGCCGGCCAGCGCGCCGGCAGTCAGGTCGCTGTGGCCACCGAGATACTTTGTCGCCGAATGAATCACGATGTCCGCGCCCAGTTCGAGCGGCTTCTGAAGCACCGGAGTAGCGAAGGTGTTGTCCACCACGACGCAGGCTTTGCGCTTGCGGCCCAGCTCGCACAGAGCAGCCAGATCGACGCAGCGCAGCGTCGGATTGGTGGGCGATTCCAGAAACAACATGCGGGTCTTGCGGCTGAAGTAGCGCGCGGTGTTCTTGATGTCGTGATACGGAACGAACCGCACCTTGATCCCACAACGTGGGAGTATCTGCTCGAACAGCTTCACCGTTCCGCCGTAGATGTCGAGCATGGAGACGATCTCGTCGCCCGCCTGGCACGTGGCCAGCACCGCGATCAGCTCCGCTGCCATGCCGCTGGAGGTCACGACGGCCAGCTCCGCGCCTTCCAGCGCAGCAATCTTTTCCTCCGCCGCAGTCACCGTCGGGTTGGCGTAGCGCGAGTACAAATACAGGTCGCTGTCGCCTTTGGCGTAACGGCGCAGATCCTCGACGTGCGGCACCACAAATACGGAAGTCTGTACGATGGGCGTAGCCAGCGGCGCGGATTGCCCATGCCGATCTTCGCCGGAATGAACGCAGCGCGTGGCGTCGGCTGGCGGCTTGTTAGCTTTGGGCTTGCTCATGAGGTGTCCTTGTGTCAGCCCTCGATCACAATCCCCGCTTTCGTCCCCTGTTTCGCACAAACCGCCCAGGCCATTCGCGGTGTATTGTGCGCGATGCCGATACGGCCGCGAGTATCCACGACGATGATTCCTCCGTGCCCGTTGAGGCGCGCTTTCAGGTAGAACAGCGCCTGCTGCGCCGCCTCCTGGGGAGCGTGCCCGGCTTCGACGCGGTCGGCGGTCCACTTGGCCAGCACCAGCTTCATCATGGGCTCGCCCCAGCCGGTGGTGGAGACCGCGGCGCTGCGATTATCGGCATAGCAGCCGCAGCCGATCAGCGACGAGTCGCCCACGCGGCCCGGCGCTTTGTTCAGAGTGCCGCCGGTCGAGGTGGCGGCGGCAATGTTGCCCTCGGCATCCAGCGATACGGCGCCTACCGTGTCGTGCGAGCGGGTCGGCCCAAACTCGTCAGGCATCTTCAGATAGCCCTGTTTCTTGGCCTCGCGCAAGCGCTCCACTTCACGCTCGATCACCAGTTCGTCATTCGAGCACAGTTCGATGCCGTGCTCCTGGGCAAAGCGCTCCGCGCCGGTGGAGACGAAGTAGACATGCGGGCTCTCGGTCAGGATTTTTTTCGCCGCACGGACGGGATTGCGGATGTGCTCCACGCAGCCGACACCGCCGGCGCGCAAGGTCGCTCCATCCATGATGAGGGCGTCCAGTTGCACCCGGCCATCCATGTTGAGGAACGAGCCGCGACCGGCGTCGAAGGTCTCGTCCTCTTCCATCGCGACCACGGCAGCCTCGGCCGCGTCCAGCGCGCTGCCGCCGCGCCGCAGCACCTGCCAGCCTTCATCGGCCGCGGCCTTCACGCCGCGCAGATGCGGCTCAAGCATATCTTCAGGGATGGCCCAGGCCCCACCGTGGACCAGAATTACAGGATCGACCGCCAATTGCTGGCCTTTCGTGAAAGGAATAACCACCGTTGCTCAGAGGCAAACCCGTCAGCATAACAGATGAACAGTAGCTGTCCCCGCCCTAGCCAAAAGATGGCTAGAACGGGGCACCCAATATCGCTCAGGATGACAGAACGGGACACCCGGGCCATCTAAGTTGTTTGTTACAGCCCAATAAAAACGACGAGCGCGGAAAGCCGGTTTGTGATAAAACTCGCAAGTTATGAACTATCCACTTGCGATCCGCGCTCTGATTGTTACTGCCGCCCTAGGTGTTGGGATGGTTTCCGGGTCTGCGCAAACCAAAGCGGCGAAGAAGAAAACCGTCGAATTGAAGGATGCCAAAGGCAGCGACGTGGGTACGGCAACGATTGTTTCTAAGGGACCGGGCGTGGAAGTGAAGCTCGATCTGAAGAACCTGCCGCCGGGTGTGCATGCGGTGCACTTTCATCAGAAGGCCATGTGCGAGCCGCCCGATTTCAAATCGGCAGGCGGGCATTTCAATCCGACCGGCAAACAACACGGCTTCGACAATCCACAGGGCCATCACGCCGGCGACATGATGAACTTCACGGTCAAGGAGAAGGGCACGGCGAAGGCTACGGTCAAGGATGACGACGTGGTGCTGGGGACAGGGAGCGAGGCAAACTCTCTATTGTCGAATGGAGGAAGTTCGATCATGGTCCACGCCAAAGCCGACGACTATAAGACCGATCCCTCCGGCAACTCCGGCGACCGCATCGCCTGCGGGCCGATTACGCCGTAGTCCGGGCTTGTGCTCTAAACTAGAGCCATGAGCGATCTTGGCCGCGTGCTGGTGTTTGTCGGGGGATTGCTGCTGGTCATCGGGGTGGGGCTGATACTGGCGGGCAAGGTCAACCTGCCTATCGGGCGACTCCCGGGCGACATTGTGTATCGCGGAAAGAACACCACGTTCTACTTCCCGCTGATGACGTCGATTTTGCTTAGCATCATTCTGTCGCTGGTGCTTTACTTCGTAAATCGGATGAGGTAGAAAGGCGGCGGTTCGCCTTTCGCTATTGGCTCTTCGCCAGAGCCGCTAGACCGGGCTCTCAGCTCTTGGCAAACCGGCCATCGTGGCCGTTTGGCCGACATCCGCTGAAGAAAACAGAACAGGGTTTGTATGCTTTCTTGCTTAAGAGCTAACAGCCAAGAGCTAGGAACCAGCGGCTCTGGCGAATAGCGAATAGCGAGGGGCGAAAGGCGGCCTTCCCGCTTGATACACTTCCTTCATGTCCGGCGGGGAACAACTCGGGCTGATGTTTCAGGCGCCGTCGCGCAAGGTTTATCCCGTGCGCGAGCTGGTTGCCGCGGTGCGCACGCAGGTGGAGCGCGCCTTCACCGACGTCTACGTGGAAGGCGAAATCTCCAATTACCGTCCTGCGGAATCCGGGCATCTTTACTGCACGCTGAAGGACGGCGCAGCCCAGCTCCGCATGGTGATGTGGCGGACGCAGGCGCGGCTGCTGCGTTTTCGTCCCGAGAACGGCATGCAAGTTATCGCGCGGGGCCGCGTCACCGTCTACGACGAGCGTGGTGACCTCCAGTTCCAGGCCGAACATCTCGAACCCAAAGGCGCCGGCGCGCTCCAGATCGCGTTTGAGCAGTTAAAGGCGAAGCTGGCGGCGGAAGGGCTGTTCGATCAAGCGCGCAAGAAGCCTGTTCCTGTGTTGCCGCGGCGCATTGGTTTAGTGACCTCTCCGCGCGGGGCCGCGGTGCAGGACATCCTGAACATCCTTCGCCGCCGGCACGAGTCGGTGAACGTGCTGATCTATCCGGCGCAGGTGCAAGGCGAGGTTGCGGCTTCTGAAGTGAGCGCCGGCGTGCGCTACTTCAACCGGCAGGGCCACATCGACGTCATTATCGTAGCGCGCGGCGGGGGCTCGTTCGAAGACCTGTTCGCCTTCAACGATGAAGGGCTGGCCCGGTCTATTGCAGCGTCTGCCATCCCGGTGATCTCCGCCATTGGGCACGAGACTGATTTCACCATCTGCGATTTTGTCGCGGATCTGCGCGCGCCCACGCCATCGGCTGCGGCGGAGCTGGTCATCCGCTCCAAGCACGAGCTCGCGGAGAAGCTGCAAGGCTTCCACAAGCGCATGACGCAGGCCATGAATTACAAACTGTTGCGGGCCAACAACGCTTTATCCGCGATGGCGCAGCACGCGGTTTTCGCGCGCATGACGGACAGCATTGCCCGCCGCCAGCAGCGGGTTGACGAGCTGGTGTACCGGTTGGCGCAATCGCAGTCGCGCTTGCTGAAGAACCAGACTCGCCGCGTCGAGGCGGTGGAAGCCCAACTGCGTCGCCACGACTTGCGGGTGCGAACCGGGGTGATGCGACGGCAGCTGGAATCGGGCACGGGCGAGCTGAACGCCGCCATCTTGCGGTTGCTGGTCTCGCGGCGAACGGATCTCGATCGCATTACCGTGGCCCTGCGCGGCACGCCGGAAATGCTTCTGTTGCGCCGGCGCTCGCGTTGGGAGCGTGCGCATGGCAGGCTGGAAGCGCTTTCGCCCAAGGCAATCCTGGCCCGCGGCTACGCACTGGTCTTCGATGCCGAGGGCCGCCTGGTGAACCAAGCTTCCCAACTGGCGCCGGGCGAACGCGTGCGCACTCAGCTTGGCCGCGGCGAGTTCACGGCCAAGGTTGAGAAGGTTACGCGAGGGAAGAGTGAGTAGTGTGCCGCCGGCTGAAGCCGGCTCATGACTTATATGGGCAGCCCACCCAGGGCTTCCGCCCTGGGCTAACTGCGCTTCCGCCCTGACGGGCTCGGGTGTCGCTGGGCCAGTACTGATTCGAGGTCGAAACTCCATTGAGCTGTAGACCATCCACTATTCACTAGCCACTAATCGTGAGCCACTGCATTTAGAATGAAGTGGGGGCGTGCCACATCTCCCTCAGCCACAGGCACCAGGATGCTGCAAAATTTTGGTCACATCCCGCAATTCTCGGTGATCTCCATCATCGATATCCTGGTTGTGGCGTTCATTATTTACGAATTCCTCAAGCTGATTAAGGGCACCCGCGCGATTCCGATGCTGGCCGCGGTGGTTTTGCTGATTGGGGCATTCTGGCTGGCGCACATCGAACAACTGCGCACCGTGGACTGGCTGATCACCACACTGTTTCCCTATGCGGTTTTCGCGCTCATCGTGGTTTTCGGCGCCGAAATTCGTCATGCTCTGGCGCGTCTGGGGCGCCGGCTCTCGGCTGCCCGGGGAGGCGTGTTCGACGGCACCGACAGTTACGAAGACATCGTGCTGGCCGCCGACCACTTCGCCCAGGCCGGCACCGGCGCGTTGATTGTCATCGAGCGCGAGATCGGTTTGCGGACTTTTATCGAAAGCGGGGTGCCGCTGGACGCGAACCTTTCTTACGATTTGCTGATCACCATCTTCCGGCCCAGCGCGCCGCTGCATGATGGAGCCGTCATCGTGCAGAAAGGACGTATCGCGGCCGCAGCCTGCTTCCTGCCGCTGTCGATGAATCCGGTGCTCTCGACGCAGTTCGGCACGCGACATCGCGCGGCCATCGGCATCACGGAAGAGACCGACGCGATTTCGGTGGTGGTTTCGGAAGAGACAGCCGCGATCAGCATTGCCGTAGGCGGCGCCATCGAGCGCGATATCACGGTGGAATACTTGCGCGAGCGGCTCAGCGAGCTTCTGCGCCGCTACGTCCCGACGGCGGCGCTGCCTACTACCCTGACCGACCGCGAGTCGGCCAGCGAAGACCGCAAGCTGGAACGGTTGAGTCACGAGAAGGACCTTGCCGACGGAGCGGAACGTCAGCCATGAGCCCATCGGCCGGCGGCTTTTTTCGCAAGTACGTGCTGAAGAACCTAGCCTTCAAGCTGGTCTCGCTCGCCATCGCCATTCTGTTGTGGTGGTCGGTGGGTCGCGATCAGCCCATCGAGATTCCCATGACGGTGGCGGTGGAGTTCCAGAATGCGCCGCAGAATCTGGAAATCAATTCCGACTATCCGTTTCAGGCGCGGCTCACATTGCGCGGACCGCAGGGGTTGCTGCAGCGGTTGAATCCTTCCGAGGTCCATGCCATTCTCGATCTGCAAGGGGCCGGTCCGGGAGAGCGAACCTTCGAGCTATCGCGCAAAGACATCCACGTTCCCCGCAATGTCAGCATAGTGCAGGTTGTGCCGGGGCAGTTTCATATCACCTTTGACCCCAGCATGGCGCGGACAGTTCCGGTGCAGCCGCGGGTGATTGGCACGTTGTTGACCGGATATGGAATAACCACGGTGACGGCAGCTCCGTCTACCGTGACCATTGTGGGTCCGGAGCGCCGGGTACAAACCATACAAACGGCGATGACCGATCCGGTAGACGCTACCGGCGTGGTGGGAGAGGCGACGTTCAGCACCCATGCTTACGTATCGGATCCGCTGGTGCGGGTGCGATTGCCCCAGCCAATTCGTGTGACCGTTAGGACGGGAAGGCTTTCGGGCGAGTCAGGCAAGCCTTGACCGGTCCGAGGTAGGAGCCGGTTGCGGCGCTTTTGGGTGCGACGGGATTGAGGACGGATTGATGAGGCAATTATTCGGGACCGATGGAATTCGGGGAGTCGCAGGCGAGTATCCCCTCGACCAGAAGACCATCTTTGCGATTGGGCGGGCGCTGGGGCAACGGCTGGTGGCCCGCGATAAAGCGGCGCGCGTGGTTGTCGGGCAGGACACGCGGGAGTCGAGTTCCTGGATCAGCGCGGCGCTGGCGGCGGCGTTGGAGTCGGCACAAGTCCAGGTGGTGAGCGCGGGAGTAATAACTACGCCGGGAGTCGCGTATCTCACGCGCGCCAATCAATTCGCCGCGGGCATCGTGATTTCCGCCTCGCACAATCCCTGGCAGGACAACGGCATCAAGATCTTCGGCGCCGATGGCTATAAGCTGTCCGACGAACTGGAGCACGCCATCGAGGCGGACATCTTCGCCCACATTGAGCAGTTGGCGGCGGGCGCCTCGCACGCTGTGGCGCCGTCGGCTGCCATGCTCCCAGGAGACGGCCAACTGCGTGAAGCATACGCGGCGTGGCTGGCGGAGACTGTCGCGGGAACGGATTTCAGCCAGTTGCGAGTGCTGGTGGATTGCGCCAACGGCGCGGCCAGCAGCATCGCGCCGCTGGTATTCCGCGATTGCGGAATTGCCGCAGACTTCCTCCACATTGCACCCAATGGCCGCAACATCAACGCGGGCTGCGGAGCGCTTCATCCCGAACATGTGGCGGGAGCCGTCGCCGGCGGGCACGGGAAATACAATCTGGGCGTCACCTTCGACGGCGATGCTGACCGGGCTTTATTTGCCGATGCCAGCGGACACGTAGTCAACGGCGATGGGGTGCTGCTGCTGGCCGCGCGCGACATGCAGACGCATGTCCGGCTGCACAACGACATGGTG
This sequence comes from Candidatus Korobacteraceae bacterium, assembly GCA_050014935.1. Lineage (GTDB taxonomy): Bacteria > Acidobacteriota > Terriglobia > Terriglobales > Acidobacteriaceae > Bog-257. The sequence continues at coordinate 27,964 of JBEKCJ010000034.1, read as the reverse complement.
GTGGCGACCACGATGTCGAACATGGGGCTGGAAACGGCCCTGAAGCGCAGCGGCATCGCAATGTTGCGCGCTCCAGTGGGGGACAAGTACGTGCTGGAGCAGATGCTGAAGACAGGCGCGACGCTGGGCGGCGAGCAGTCCGGCCACATTCTGTTTCGCGATATCGACGCCACTACCGGCGACGGAATCCTGACTGCACTGCGGGTGCTGGAAGTGATGGCGCGGACGGGCCAGCCGCTGGCCGAGCTGGTCGCCGACATGAAGGTCTTTCCCCAGGAGATCAAGAACATTCATGTGCGCGAGAAGCGGCCTTTCGAACAATTGCCCGAGGTGATGGAATCGATTCGCCAAGCCGAAAGCGAACTGGAAGGCAATGGCCGGGTTGTCGTGCGTTACTCCGGGACTGAGAAGCTGGCGCGGGTGATGATTGAGGCGGAGTCGGAACACCAGATGCGGCGCCATACTGACGCTATAGCTACGGCGATACAGCAGGCGATAGGGGTGTGACGTGGAAGCCCCGCGTTGCGCCTGGCCCTGGCTGCCGAACGGCTCGCTTACGCGGAATACGGAACTTCGAGGGAATCCCGATCAAGTCAGTGCGCAGTCCCTCAGCGGCTAAGCCGTATTGATATTGTGGCATTTACGGACGGCCTGAAGGCCGTCCCCTTCGGGCGTCAGTGCACCCCGATATTGGGACGAATAAATGGCAGGAAGAGCTGGTTCGGTGAGCTGAGGATGGTCTGTAGGTTCACCACGCGACGAGCGATGTCGCCGAACGCATAACCTGAGTGGCTCAGTCCCGATGGGTCTGGTACCAATTCCTGACCGGGTGTGTCCAGTTGGCATTCTGCAACGGTTCCGGGTAGGCAGCCATCTCCACCTGGGTTTCCGGAGGTGGTGCAGATCCCGCCGCCGCTAGGAGGTACACAGCCAAGAAGAAAGGCGGAGAGAAAAGATGGATTTCCGGCTTTGCGGTTCATCACCTGCTGGAACTCCTGGGTATGGGTCTCGGCCCCATGGCAGCCCTGGCAGGTGTTCACGGAAAAGAATCTTCTCGCGGCAGCCTCATTCCCGCCGATTCCGGTGGCATTCCAAAAGCCATTGGAAAGGCCAACATTGTTGAAGCCATTAAACGCAGAACCGCCCAGGAAGGGCTGCCCTGACGGGTAGTCGTCGGGCACCTGGAGAGTTCCCTGGGTCTCAACGATTTCGGACTGAAAGGCGGAGATGTAGGTAGCGAGGGTGGCGGGACTCAGTGAACTACATTGGGGAGGCACCAGGTTACCATCAACCAAGGCAAAATTGCCCTGGCACTGAGGTTGATTGCTGGCATTGAGTTGGCCGGCGGTGTTAAAGCTGCCGTCGGGAGTCTGGGCTACGTCCTTCTCGGCAATGATATTGGGAGGCCCATACGTCCGAATGTAAAACTCCCGCTGTTCCCAGAAGTTGCCATTCTGGAGGTTTTCGTCGCGAAGTTCGAATTCATTGGTCCTGATGTGAAACAGGCAAGTATTCGGGTGGCCATTGGGATCGGTGCATGAGGTTGCTTGCACCACATTGTCAGTTATCGTCGATTCGAGCAGCGGGACGTAGCAGCCATCGGGCGGGCAACTCTCATAGTCAAAATTGTCCTTGGGGAGGCTGTCCCACGCGGCCGCCCATTGGGGCAAAGTGTAGGAAGGCGGGACGTGGAACTCGAAGATGATGTTGAAGAAAACATTGGGAGGTCCTGATCCGTTCCCGCTGTCCACGAAGCACTGTCCTTGAGAGCCTACGCCTGCGGTCAGGCCAAAAACGAACCTCAGCTCGCCGCCCGCGGTTTGGTTGGGCTGCCCTGACAAGTCGATGCGATTTACGATTGCATTCAGTCGTACGGGCGCCTCAACCGAGGGACAGTGTCCGCCGGCACAATTGCTATTGGGCACGGGGTCCTTCGGCCAGTTTTGTAAGAGTCCAGACATGCCTAACGACGGGTCCGACGAGCTATTCCTCGGAATGACTACAAAGTTAGTGTTTATCGTCTGGTTGTTTTGCCAGTTACCGAGGAAAGACTGCAACGCCTGTTCCGCTACTGGAACGCTCGTGGTGTTTACAACCGACATCCACAACTTCCTGAAGGTCCAGGCCCCCACGGGATTGCCGGGAACGCTCAGACAGGCGTCGTAGGTACGACCCAATTGTCCACCCCCTTGGCTCTCCCGGCTTCCGTCCTCCACCACGTGGGGGTCGATGACCATCAGTTCATGGCTCGGCACGACGGTCACGCCGTCGCCGCCGGTAAGAATTTTGGGCGAAAATCGAACGGTTTGGAAAGCTTGCAGAGCGGCCTGTATCTTTGCCGGATCGAGGAATTGCATTTTCTCTTTGCGGAGGAAAATGCGTCCTTTGTAAACCGGGACGAGGGTACCCATGCTGGCCAAGTCCTTGCGATGCTGCTGTTGCTTTACGAACACGGCCCAATCGAAGTCAACCTGCGCGGAGAACACGCTATTATCATCCTCCGAGCGCTTGAGGACGACGCGCTGACCAGCCAGCGTGATCGGGAACTGCGACCCGAGCTTGGCGACGACTGATGGCTGAAAGCGTACGGCCAGCGTGGTCTGGTTGATGTTGAGCGCCGGATTCGGTGGGGTCAGCGCGAACTCCTCGACGGTGGGCAGGTAGGGATTCGCGTCTGGCATGAGAGTCGCAGAGACGCGCTGGCCTGAGCTCTCATCGTCAGTCAACCGCATGGCGTCAGAAATCGCTGCGGCCCGGATCGAAGCATTCGAAATGTAAGTAGCGGGCTGGGCAATGGATGCTCGGCTCGCGGAATGCTGAGCGGATTGGACGCTCTTGGATCGCACTTTGAGGCTGATAGTGATCCCTGTGACCAACAACAGACACAGGGCAGCAATCCGGACTCGCTTTCGAGATTTCATTTCGTCGCTCCTCAACAGGTTAGAGGGTCAAGTGCCGGGCGATCGTGCGGAGAGCCGATTCAGGAGGGAAGCGATTCACGGGCAGCGTCCGCAGGATCCGGGAAGGGGCCCAAGACGGCTTAATATTCCGACGTTCGGGCATTGAAGGCAAGGACAATCTTCGGAATCATCTATCTCGCAGCGTCCATCCGCGTGAAATCCAGAGCGCAGGTAACTGATGGGGCTGGGCGATGTTGGTTAGCACTTTAGTGACAATTTATGGGCCACTGTGATCTCAACTGGTTTGGGAGGGAAATCGCGTGGAACAATGTCGCAAATACCTGCACAGGCAAATCTCCGAAGCGACGGTATTCATTGGAGTTATCGTGGCACGAGGATTGCTCCTGTCATGGTAGCCTCTCTCGCTATGGGGCAAATTGGGTCTGTACGTGAATTGAACCTAAAGGAGGGTTCGATCCTTGAAAATGCGTATCGCTTCGCTGTCACTGCTCGCACTATGCCTGACACTGGCGGCTGTTCCTGTTATGGCGCAGACTGTTTACAACAACGGCGCTATCAATGGCAACACCGACGCTTGGACTGTTAACTTCGGTTTCGTTGTTAGCGACACCTTCACCGTGGGCTCCAACAACACCACCATCACTGGCGGCAGCTTTGGTATGTGGCTGTTCCCGGGCGACACACTGACGTCGGCCGAACTGTCCATTACCTCGAGCGAAAACGGCGGCACCAGCTACTTTGACCAGACCGTCAACTTCACCCAGGGCAGCTGCGCTGGCAACTCTTTCGGCTACAACGTTTGCCAGGAGAGCACCAGCTTTGCCGGTCCGAATCTTAGCGCCGGTAGCTACTGGTTGAACCTCCAGAACGCCAGCGTACCCAGCGGCGACCCGATTTACTGGGATGAGAACTCCGGCCCGTCTTCGGCTTCGGAGAACTCCGTCGGAACGATTCCTTCGGAAGCGTTCACGGTACTGGGCTCGACGAGCTCCACCAGCACCACCAGCACCAGCACCACCACGACCGGCACGGTTCCTGAGCCCAGCAGCATCATGCTGTTCGGTTCTGGCATCCTCGGCCTGGCTGGCATGCTGCGCCGGAAGCTGTTCTAATTCAACCCGACCCTTCCCCCAGGTCTTTTCGAGCCGGAGCCCAGTGCTCCGGCTTTTTCTTTTGCACTACGACCATGCCTGGCAGACTGCCAATCCTGGCTTGTCCTGTACTCCCAACGCGCGGTCACTTATAATCCTCGTCGACCAGAGAGAAGCGCTTGCGTTCCGTGGAAGTGAATCCCGGGTCCGGCGGCCATGTCCGCCGGCAGGCTGACATCGCCACCGCGCTATGGCATCGGCCAGTCGTTCTCGGTCTGCTCCTGGTCGTCGCGACCGTCGCTCTCTACTATCCGGCTCACCGCCATCCCTTCGTTAAATACGACGACAATGACTACGTGTACGAGAATGTTTACGTGCAGGCGGGGTTGGGGTGGGAAACCGTAAAGTGGGCTTTCACCACTTCCCACGCGGCCAACTGGCATCCCTTGACATGGCTCAGTCATGCGCTGGATTCCCAGATATTTGGGCTGAAGGCGGCCGGTCCGCATGATGTGAATATATTCTTCCACGCGCTGAATGCGGTGCTGGTGTTCTGGGTGCTGCTGCGAGCCACAGGATTGGCAGGCCGCAGCTTCATGGTGGCAGCGTTATTTGCGGTGCATCCCATCAACGTGGAAGCGGTGGTCTGGATTGCCGAGCGCAAGACCCTGCTCAGCACCATGTTTTTCTTGCTGGCGCTGGGCGCCTATCGCTGGTACGCAAGCCGGCCTCACGTGGGACGATATTCCGTTGTCGCGTTGCTCTTCGCTTTGGGCTTGATGGCCAAGCCACAAATCATCACCTTGCCCTGCGTTCTGTTGCTGTGGGATTACTGGCCGCTGGGAAGGCTGGCTTTTCGCTCTTCGCCTTGCGCTCTTCGCAAGCATGGCGCGGGTGAAATGCCCGGCGAAAAGCGAACAGCGATCAGCGAAGAGCGCTTCCTGTGGTTGATCCTGGAGAAGGCTCCGCTGCTGGCCATTGCCGCCGCCAGTGCTGTGATCACGTTGAAGGTCCAGGGTGTCGCTCGCACCTGGTTTCCACTCATTGTGCGGGTGAAAAACGCGGTTCTTTCTTACGGCTTGTATGTAAAGAACGCGCTTTGGCCAAACAAGCTTACGCTTCTGTACCCCCATCCCGGGGCCTCCCTAAGCCGGCGCGAAGTGCTGACGGCTGGTCTGATTTTGCTGGTCATCACGGGGCTGGTGATGGCCGGCTGGCGGCGTCGTTACTTGCCCGTGGGTTGGTTCTGGTTTCTGGGAACTCTGATTCCCATGATTGGGCTGGTACAGGTAGGCCTGCAGGCCATGGCCGACCGTTATGCCTACGTTTCCTTTCTCGGCCTGTTCATCATCGTGTGCTGGGGCGCGGCGGATTTCTGCGAGCATGCACATCTGCCGGCCCGGTTGTTACCGAGTATCAGCCTCGCGGTGTTGCTGGTTTTGGCTTTGCTTGCCCGGCGTCAGATCAACTATTGGCAAACGGACGAAGGTCTGTGGTCCCGCGCCTTGCAGGTTACGACGAGTAACTGGGTTGCGGAGAGCCAGTTGGGTTCAGTACTGGCGATGGACGGAAGAGTGGAAGAAGCTATGCCTCATTTCTATAAGGCGATTGCCATCTCACCGACAGACCGGACTGCCAACATGGGCGTCGCCATCTATCAATTGCAGACAGGAAACTTCAGCGAGGCCGTCGTCTATTACCAGCGTGTGCTGGACAGCCCGGGAGAACAGTCCGAACTGGTGGTCAACGCGTGGGTCGGCATGGCCAAAGCCTATCGGGCGCTAGGGGACAAGGCGAAGTCGAGAGCATGCCTGGAGCAAGCCAAGGTGGAGCAAGCCAGGCTGGTCGTAAGCCGTTAGCGACCGGTTCGGGTCGAGAAACTCCTTTTCACGCCCGGGATACGGAATTCGCTGGCCACGTCAGGGTCAAATATCCGAAAGCTGCTTCGAATTATGTCGCGCACGAATTCCATTGTACGGGGAGCGATCTCATAGCATAATTTTGCGAATCTCTTTCCAACTGATTTACAATGCCGCGCGGTCGGTGGACGACCGGAACTCCAAGGGGCGAGTAAGTTTCCATGAAGACGAAAAAGATATACGGCTTTGCTGCTCCCTGCTTCGTGGCGTTGTTTAGCTGCCTGCTGACCGCACAAGTGACGGTTCCGACCTATCAATACGGCAACAGCCACTCCGGCACAAACACGAATGAAACCGTTCTCACCCCGTCGAACGTTAACGTCTCGCAGTTTGGCCGCAAAATGGTCTTTCCCGTACAAGGCTACGTGTATGCCCAGCCCTTGTACGTGCCCAATCTGACTATCGGGGGTACTTCCCACAATGTGCTGTTCGTGGCGACTGAGCACGATCAACTCTATGCCTTCGACGTAAGCAGCGGACAAACGCTGTGGCATACCAATTTCCTGGCCAATTCGGGATTGCAGTTGGTGGTTAGCCCGGTCTTGAGCAGCGATGTGAATTGCACCGACCTCGTTCCCGAGATCGGGATCACGGGCACGCCGGTGATCGATACGGCTACCAACACCCTCTACGTGTCGGTGGAAACGAAGCAATATAACCTGCAAACCCAAGTCAAGACCTTTTACCACAAGCTGCATGCCCTGGATATAACGACAGGTCTCGACAAGGTCCCGCCCCACACTATCAGCGCGCTGGCCCGAGGAATCGGCAGCGGTTCCATCGGCGGCACCATCAGCTTCAATACCTTGCTGGCGAACCAGCGTGCCAGTCTACTTCTGGTCGATGGGCAGGTGTTCGTCGGTTTTTCAGCGCACTGTGATATCGGCTCCTTCCACGGGTGGCTCATGTCATTCGACCAAAACAGCCTGGCTCCCAGCGGAGTTTTCATCGATACGCCGAATGGCTACGAAGGAGGCATATGGGGCGGCGGTTCCGGGCCGGCGGCCGATGCTGCCGGTTCAATCTATGCGACCACGGGCAATGGCTGGTTTGACGTCAATAACGGGGGCATCGATTACGGGGACAGCGTTCTGCGGCTGACTTGGTCTGGATCCGGTCTCGCGGCTGCCGATTATTTCACGCCTTGGGACCAGCAGACATTGGATGACCATGACACCGATGTTGGCTCCGCCGGGGTTGTTCTACTTCCCGACCAATCCGGCCCGTACCCTCATTTGCTGATCCAGGTTGGCAAAGAAGGGACCATCGATCTGATCAATCGCGACAACATGGGTCACTGGCATTCCGGAAATGACGACCAGATCGTGCAGACTCTGCCCATCGTCATCCACGGAGTGTGGGGCGGCCCCGCGTTCTGGAACAACAACGCGTATTTCGGCGGCTTCGACGACCACCTGAAGGTTTTTTCGTTCAATCCGCAGACGGAGCTGCTTTCCACCGCTCCCACTTCGCAGTCGCCGGAGCAATTCAACTATCCCGGACAGACGCCGGTAATCTCCTCCAGCGGAGCCAACAATGGAATCGTGTGGATAATCGAGACCGACAATTTCGACAACGGCGGGAACGCCATATTGCGAGCCTACAATGCCGGCAATCTAGCAACCGAGCTCTACAACTCCCAGCAAAATCCCGCTCGCGACCAAGCCGGACTGCCAGCGAAGTTTTCTGTTCCTACGGTGGCTGACGGGCACGTCTTTGTTGGCGCGCAACAGCAAGTGGACATGTATGGATTGTTGAACTGATGTTTGACCCGCGTTCCGTGCCGTTGCGGGTGACGGCCGCAACCGAGGTTACCCCACCGTGATGGTAGAGTCACCGCCCGGGTTCTGGGAGGCGCGGCTTGCTCCCTTCTTCGACAAATACTGCCTGGTGCTGTGTCTGGGCCTGGTGGGAATTGCCTGTGTCCGGGTGATCTCAACCTATTCCGCGCTGAGCATTACGGTCGATGAGCCAGCTCACTTGGCCTGCGGCCTGGAGTACGTCGCCAGCCATACGTACAACCTGGAAACCCTGCATCCGCCCCTGGCTCGAGCGCTACAGGCGCTGGGTCCTTATCTCGATGGTTCACGGCCCGCTGGCCTGCCCAACATGCAGGAGGAGGGACTTAGCATACTGGCGCATTCGCGCAACCTCGATCGCACCGTGTTTTTGATGCGCTTGGGGAACCTGCCTTTCTTTTTGCTGGCCTGCCTGGTGGTTTGCGGTTGGTCATGGCAAATGTTCGGCAAGCCGGTTGCTGTTGTGGCAACTGGTTTATTTACCCTGTTACCCACCATGCTGGCGGACGCGGGATTGGCCACTACCGACATGGCGCTCGGGGCCACGGTCGGGGCCGCGTTCCTCGCCACCATCCTCTGGGCCGAAAAACCTACATGGTTGAGGGCTGTGCTTCTGGGAGCGTGCGTGGCTTTGGCTTTTCTGGCGAAGTTCACGGCACTGGGCTACGTGCCCCTCACGATCGGTTTGGCGCTGGCCTGCTATCTAGTCGTCCGGAGGCAAAGCTGGCATCAGTTGTGGGAACTCGCCCGGCAGCGTGCCGCCTCCTTTGCGGTGGCTGTCATCACGACCGGCCTGATTATGTGGGCCGCCTATTGGTTCTCGTTCGGTTTTGTGCCGGGGATTAACTTCAGTCTGCCCGCTCCCGAGTTTTTCAGTGGAATCCGGGACGCCCTTGCCCACAATCGGTACGGACACCCAACCTTTCTGCTCGGCGAATCCCGCATGACAGGCTGGTGGTATTACTTTCCGGTGGCCTTGGCGGTCAAAACTCCGATTGCCTTTCTGATGATGTTGGCGGTGGGTACCCTGGTGTGCCTGCGAGAGCGCGCTCGCCTGGTGTACCTGTTTCCGCTGGCTTTTAGTCTCGGCATTCTGTTGCCGGCCATGTGGGGCCGGATCGATATCGGCATTCGCCATATCGAGCCCATCTATATTGGTCTCTCGATCATTGCCGCTTTAGGTTTGGTGCAACTGCTGCAATGGTCTCGCACCGGAGCCACCTGTGCACTGACCGCCGGAGTTCTGGTGGTATGGATGACCGTGTCGGTCGCGGTCCATCATCCTGACTACCTGGCCTATTTCAACGGATTCGCCGGCAAAAATCCCGAAAAAATCCTGGTGGATTCCAACTACGACTGGGGCCAGGACCTTAAGCTTCTATCCAAGCGCCTGCATAAGCTGGGCGTCGGGCAGATTTCGCTGGTTACCTTCGATGGTGTTGTGGACCCCTATCATCTACAGGCCTGGTATGGCCTGCCGCTCATAAAGGAGGTTGATGACGCGGCCCCCGCCGCGGGCTGGAATGTGATCAGTCCTACCTCGGCCGAGTCCACCCGATTCCTTATGGGAAGGTCCAAAGATCCCAGATTGTGGCCCTGGTACCTCCAGATCCCTGCCACCGAGCGGGTCGGCGCCTTGATGCTCTACAACATTACTCCCGACGTCCAGAGCCGCTTCCTTCGTGACTCTCACCCCATCAACGGCAACGCCGCGGGCGTGGAGCCGCTTTACCGGCAGCTGCTGGCGATGCAAGAACAAGCCCTGGGTCCGGATGATCCTCGGGTGGCTGCGAGCCTCGACAATCTGGCTTTGCTGCTTAAGACAAAGGGGGATTACGCTGGAGCTGAGCCACTGTATCGGCGGGCCCTGGCAATACGGGAGAAAACCCTGGAGCCGAATCATCCGGATGTAGCCAACAGCCTCGACAACTTGGCCTGGCTGCTTAAGGCGAAGGGGGACTACGCGGGGGCCGAGCCGCTTTATCGGCGCGCCTTGGCAATACGGGAGAAAACGCTAGGGCCGGATCATCCCGATGTAGCCAACAGCCTCAACAACCTGGCCGTACTGCTTAAGACCAAGGGAGACTATGCGGGGGCCGAGCCGCTTTATCGGCGCGCCTTGGCAATACGGGAGAAAACGCTGGGGCCGGATCATCCCGACGTAGCCAACAGCCTCAACAACCTGGCCTTGCTGCTGAAGACGAAGGGGGACTACGCGGAAGCCGAGTCGCTATTCCGCCGGGCCTTGGCGATCATGGAAAAAGCCCTTGGGCCAGATCACCCGTACACTCGACTGGTCAAGAAGAACCTGGATGAACTTCTTCAGGAATCCGCCGCAGCTACTGCGCCGAAAGCGAAAAAATGATTCCAATGAAGAGCTATGACGAACGCAGAAAAAATCGAAAGGGCAGAGGCCGGTAGAATATGCGTGACGCTGATCTGAGCTTTACTGAAAAAGGAAAACCAGAAGACTAAAATCGTGAAGCGCCAGACGCGTCCAGGTGTCGTTATAGAGTGTTAGCTTGAAAAGCGAGCCCGCCTCATTATTCCCGTCAACGAAGGATGCCTCGGTTCTGGAACGGCGATTGTTCCTGATACTGGGCGCGATTGCCCTGGTGTATGCATTCCTGGCCGGACTGAAGACCGTTTCCGACCCAGACCTTGGCTGGCAGTTGGCAACGGGCCGCTGGGTGGCGCAGCATCATCATGTTTTTTCGACTGACGTCTTTTCCTACACAGCTGCGGGGGAACCGTGGGTTTACCCGGTTGGTTCCGGACTGGTGCTTTACGCCATCTTCTTGCTCGGCGGATACGGGTTGCTTTCATGGGCTGGGGCAGCAGCGTGCCTGGGAACGGTGGCATTGCTGCTCCGGCGTGGCTCGGTCTTCACCGCGGGCATTGCGATTCTCGCGATGCCGCTCATCGCGGTGCGGGTCTCTCCGCGCGCTGAAATGTTTACCGTCATCCTGTTTGCGGCTTATCTCTCGATTCTTTGGCAGAATTATCAAACCAGTCGCGCTCCTCTGTGGTGTCTGCCGCTGCTGATGATGGCGTGGGTCAACCTTCACCTTGGCTTTGCCGCCGGCCTGGTACTGATGCTGGCCTTCATCGGTATGGAATTGCTGGAGCTGTTGTCGTCGGCGAGCCGGCGGAGCCAGGCTGTCCAAAGGCTTAAGCGCGCCGTTCCGTGGTTTGCCGTTACCGCCGCGGCTACGCTGGCGAACCCCTGGGGATGGCGGATTTATCAGGCCTTAGTCCGGCAAGAACGCGCCATGGCTCTGCACTCGCAAGTCATCCAGGAGTGGGCCAATCTGCAATGGAGTTGGTCAGGGAGCCTCCAGGGCTTTTCGCTTCGAGATCCGAAAGGCACCGTCACTCTGCTACTGGTGGTGGTGATCCTTGCCGTACTGGCGGCGCTCCCGCAACGCCGACCAGGGGCAGCCATCCTGCTGGTGGGAGCCATGTACCAGACCACGCGCCACCTTCGGATGCAGGCGCTGACCTCGTGTGTCGTGGTTGTGGTAGGAGGATCAATCCTGATCGCAGCCATTCCGCAAATTCGCTTGTGGCTTCCCAACCAGCGGATCCGCGTCCTTCTGGCTACCGCGGCGGTGGTGATGATCGCCACCCTGGCGTTCGTACGGATAGGCGATGTCGTAAGCAATCGTCTGTATCTCGCCACTGACAAAAGATCGGTTTTCGGCACCGGTCTGGCCTGGTGTTTCCCGCAAGGCGCGGCCGAATTCGTCGAGCGGGAAAACCTTCCCGGAGAAATTTTCAACACCTATGACGAAGGCGGTTACCTGGTGTGGAAGCTTGGCCTCAAATACCGCGACTACTTCGATGGCCGGGCCATTCCCTTTGGAGCGGAGGGTTTCCAGCATGAATATCAACTGCAGCGGACACCCCTTGATTCGCCACTGTGGCAGCACGAGGCGGACCGCTACAACATCAACACCCTCATCTTTTCGCTGGCCAGCGACGAGATGTCCTTGCTCCGCCTGAAGGAGCTATGCGGTAGCACAGACTGGCGACCGGTCTATCTGGACGAGGTTTCCGCGGTTTTTCTCCGTCGCACACCGGAAACCGAAAGCACAATCAACCGCTTGCAAGTGAACTGTGCCACGGTAGCGTTACCGGTGGCATCGCTGGATCAAAGCGCGCGCTCCTTTCACCAATGGGTCGCAACCGCCTGGGTTCTTTCTACTTTTGACCGGAATACTGAAGCCCTTGCGGCAGCGGACCGGGCGCTGGAGATTTACCCTGACTACGAGCTCTTGCGGTGGGTGCGGGGCAACATTCTGAATGCCATGGATCGGCGCTCCGAAGCGGAACGCGAGTGGCTCGCGGCCATCTCTGTTTCGCCTGGCAACGCTGCGGTGTGGTTCGCGCTGGGCGACCTTTACGATCGCGAGGGTCGGATACCCGAGGCCACCCATGCTCTGCAACAAAGCGTGCAGCTATCGTCCGGCCTCGCCATGAAGGCACGCGCGCTGCTGAAGCTGGCGCGGATCGCCGTAGTGACAGGGCAACCCAAAGCGGCGTTGCAAGCACTGGATGAAGCGGTCGACAATGCTTCCCCGGAGATGCTGGCGGTGAAGGAAGGGCGCAGCTTCAAGTTCGACGTGGCCCAGGGCCGGGCAGCCAGTTGGAAGGCCCTGGGTGACTTGACGCAAGCGACTTCCTTCCAGGAAGAGGCAGTCCAGCTTGACCCCGATGCCGCCGACGCGTGGTCTCATTTGGCAAAGCTCTATCAACGGCAAGGACGAACGGCAGACGAACAGCGGGCCGAAGAGCGGGCGGCAACGCTGGCTAAGGGCCAGGCCCATCCACTCGACTCGGGAGCAGTCGAGCAGCTTCGTCCGCCTCCCGGAAATCGACTTTAGTGCGCCGACCGTCGAAGAGAGGTATGCGAGCGCTCTGTTGCTATGGCGCTGCCTTGCGTTACTGGGGCGCTGCCCTGGCCGGCGATGTTGCATAATGATCTTGAAGGTGAACGAGCTTCGGATATACTTCGCGTGATTCAGAGGGACCCATGGCTTGCGTCGGCGCCCAGCCTAAAAGCGAGTTTCCGGGAAAACGCAGGTTTCTGGAGACGGACTCCAGCGCGCGAACCTTTCTGCTGATTTCGCTTCTGACAATTGCAACCTTCGCTTTGTATTACCAGGTGCACTCCCATCCCTGGAGTGCGCTGGATGATTATGTTTACGTCGTCGATAACGTGCACCTCCATACCTTGAACTGGACAACCATCTGGTGGTCGGTGGGGATCCTCACCTATGCCAACTGGATACCGGTGAGTTGGCTTTCGCATGCGGTCGATTACCATTTCTTCGGCGCCAACCCTGCGGGACACCACCTGGTCAGCGTGCTGTTCCAGGCGCTGAATGCCGTCCTGGTTTTCTGGGTGCTGAAACGTGCCACAGGGGCGACCGCGCGCAGCTTCATGGTGGCCGCACTGTTCGTAGTCGAACCCATGAATGTCGAAGCGGTGGTCTGGATTGCCGAGCGGAAGACCGTGCTTAGCATGCTGTTCTTCCTGCTCACGCTAGCAGCCTATCACTGGTACGCTCGTGAGCCTCGAGACAGCCGTTATCTTGTCGTTTTTCTGCTTTTTGGGCTGGCGTTAGGGGCGAAATCGCAGGTGATTACCCTCCCATGTATATTGCTGCTGTGGGACTACTGGCCTTTGCAACGGATGGACACTCCGTGGCGTGAATCTGCCGCCGCCGATCCACCGTCAACAGTGTTCCCACGACGAAGTTTTTCCTGGCTGGTGAAAGAAAAACTGCCGCTGCTGGTTCTCAGCCTGTCCGACGCAGTGCTGACAATCTATACCCAGAAATCGGTCAGGCTTGGAATGATGCCGCCGCTTAGCCTGCGGCTGAAGAACGCGGTCTTTTCCTACTGGCTCTACGTCCGCAAAGTTTTTTGGCCGTCGGGGATGGCGCCGGAACTGCCGCAGATGGGGAGGTTCGTTTCGGCATGGCAGATCTTGGCAATCCTTGGGCTACTGGTCGGAATCAGCGCCGCCGTAGTGGCATTCCGGCGCCATCGCTATCTGCCGGTAGGCTGGTTCTGGTTTCTAGGCACGCTGGTACCCATGGTGGGGATCCTTCAGCCATCGCAACAGGGAAGCGCGGATCGCTTCGTCTATCAGGCGTACCTCGGCGCCTTCATCATCGTTGTCTGGGGCATCGCGGACCTGGCGAGAGAGCGGCATATTTCCCGGGCGTGGCTTGCCGGCGCCAGCGCTATCGTCTTGCTGGCGTTAACTATCGTCAGCTATCGCCAGATTGGCTACTGGAAGGACGAATTCACCCTCTGGACTCATGCGGCGGAGGTAAATCCGTACCATTGGCTAGCCCAGGACAATGTCGCCGCACAACTCAAGATGCACGGAAAGCAGCTTGAGGCCATGCCGTATCTCTTACGTGCGGCGGCCATCAATCCTGACGACGGCTACAGCAACAAGGAGATTGGCTACTTTGAGCAAGCTAAGGGAAACCTGCCGGACGCTATAGCTCATTATCAACATGCTCTGAAGGACCAGTCCTTGACGGACGACACAAGGGCAATCCTCTGGCAGAATATGGGCGTTGCCTACCGTTACCTGGGCGATCGCGCGAACTCTCTGGAATGCTTTCGGCAATCGGCCAACTTCGGCAAACAATAGTTTGGGATCGAAAGGAAAAAGGAAATCCAGGAATGACCGGCCTCAGCAAACAGAGTCTTCACTACAAATTGCTCATCCTCCTCATTGTGGCCGCGTCCTGCTTTCGAGTGTTCATCTGCTTTGTGCACAACCCGATGGACTATATCTGGTCCGACATGGAACGCCATTGGCACAATGGACTGCTTTTTCCAAGAGGCAATTACTTCGGCGGTGCGGACCCCATTGTGTATCAGGGGTATATTTGGCTGCTACGCCATCTCACCGGGGACAGCAGGTTATTGATCGCGTTCGCATCGGCACTGCTTTCCGTGCTTATGCCGTGGACTTATTACCGTGCGGCGCGGGAGTTTGGGCTACAGAAAATACCGGCCTTGTGGGTTTGGGCGCTGATTGCGTGGACTCCGTCGCTGTCCGTGATCTACCACTTCATCATGATGGAGACGCTGCTGCTGCTGCTGGAAGGCGCCGGCCTGTGGATGACGGCGCGTTATCTGCGCAAAGGAGGAACGGAAGCTTTCCTGACGTCAATCTTCTTCTGGACCCTGGCTTCGCTGACCAAGCCAACCGTCGTGCCCTTAGCAGTGGTTTGCGTTCTGTGGAGTTGGTGGAAGAAGTCCACGCCGCTGCGGGACATTGCGGCAGCGGCCGGTTTAGCGATCGTCATGCTGATACCGCAGGGGGTGCGCAGCAAGGTGGAACTGGGATTTGTTGCGCCGTTTGGCAATCCCTGGCTCACGCGAATCATTCTTCGGTCAGGGGCGCGATTTACTTATTTTCATTACTACGCCCCTTCCCATAGTCCCGGGTATTTGAAGCCCACGATTCCCGATATCGCTATGTCGTTCGGCTCGCCAAGCGCTTTCCTCCGGCCCCTTGAGCCGGTGAGTTCCTGGGCCATGCGGCGGGCCTTCGGAAATTCCAGCGCTTACGTCACCATCGATGGGTCCTATGGAGAACGAGACTGGAAGACCGCGTATGAGGGTTTCAATCGTGATCGAAACGAGTGGTTGGCACAATGGCGCGAGAACATCATTCTTTTCTTCTTCGCGCCCTCGTGGCCGGAGACTGCTGCCAGCGAGTGGGACGGACACCTGGAATACCGTGCCCGATGGATGTGGGCGCCGTTAATTCTTTTCGTCTTCGTATGGAATGCACGCGAGTTCGTGCACCGCCGGTTCGATCTTATTCCGGTGGCGGTTACTCTGTTTACGCTGGTCATGATGCTACAAAATGCGGTCCTTAGCGAGGGCCGTTATCGCAAACCAGTTGAGCCGGTACTGCTGCTAAACCTGGTTTGGGTCCTGGGCAGGAAGCCGGGTCGCGCTGAGGGAAGCGAAGGCGAGCGGAGGCTGGGTAGCGAAGCGCCGGAGCTGCCGGGTGAAGCTGCCGGATGAAAAGTCTAAATGGGCCTCTGGCAACTGCCTCAGCGGTTTTGGGGATATTGATTGATCCAGTGCATTCCGCGATTGATCAGGAGAAACTTTACCGGATCGGACATATCGACCCGCTGTAGGTCCGCGTGCACGTGGTTCTGGCCAAAACGGCCTTCTAACTTTATCTGGTCCGGTTTGGAAGCATCGAAGACGAGCCTGGCACTCCAATGGGTATCGGGTGGGTCCCAAAGGGTCAACCACTTCTTCTGGTCGTCGAGTTGAAGGTAGTACTTCTTCAGGGTTCCATCCATGGATTGAATGGTCACTATATCGGGAGCGTCAAAGATCACACGCTGCCAGCGTTGGGGGTCGGTGAGCAGGGGCGGGCGAGGGGCATTATCCAGGGCAAACTCCTGCACCGACCAGATGCCGCGAAGGGGCGGTTCAATATAAGTTTCATTCTTGCCCTGGTCGATGTAGGCGTAGTACGAGCAAACCACTATGGCAGTTGCTCCGATAATGAGCTGAAGAGCCAACACCCCGTAGTTCATGTATTTCTCTTTGAAGATCTGAACTGGGGGTGAAAGCTGGGCTTTGCGACCCAGCAGGAAGAAGTCCGCTATGCGCCGCATGTCCGGAAGCAGCAGGAAGAGGCAAAATAGAATGAGGTGAATGGAGTAAATCTTCCTGGGTACGTCATAGCCGAGGTTCAGCATGAGGACGTTGGTCATTACTGCGCCGGTAATCAGGGCGCCCAGTGCGGTGAAGCTGGGAACGAGCAGAAGCAGGCCTCCCAGCATCTCGCCAACCCCGCCAAAAAAGCTGTAAGCGTGCGACATCCCCATGAACGCCCAGAGCAGTCCCATGGGAGAGGTCTGGCCATAGCTATCGACATATCTTGCCAATCCCGGGGCCGCAAACTGCATGCGAAAAAGCTTGTTGGCGCCGTAGCTGATCATGGCGACCGCGACCACCAGGCGCACGAAAATGCGAAGCCACAGATAAAGCACCTCATAGTTTGGGCGCTGGCGGTCGAGCCAGGACCAGATGGCAGTGGCGAACAGGGCGGTTACGGCAATGCAAAAGAGCAGAACGTAGTCATAGAGCTGGTCGCCGCTGCCATTGGCTACTTCGGTGAAGTCGCCGCTGAGATGAAGTACATGGGCCCCCACCCAGGGCACAACCGCGTGCCACAGGTCGCGCACGGGATTGTTGTATTTGACAAAGGCCCCCAGGGACCCCACGGACCGCGGATAGACGTACAGCAGAAAATAGGAAAAGGCGAAGCGAAAGGCAATTCGAGTTGCCAGTGACCATTGCGGCGCGCTTTCCGAAGACGAAACCGTGGTGTTCCGCTGTAACTGCGGTATCATAAGGCCCTCTTAATGGAAGCTGATTTCCTTATTTGCCGCGCGAGAACACAGGAGCAGCGCGGAGGCCAAGCTGAGGCATTTTCGCTCGAATGCGGCTTTTCTGCAACTAAGATTGACGGTTGCCGCGGCTGGCCGCTATCGCCGATCCGCGCTAATGGGTTCGGCGCAACTTTTTCATCCGGGAGAAGGCCTCCGCCGATTCCGGAATCTGGCCCGCGTCGCGATAGGCAATGGAAAGGTTCTGATAAAGTTTGGCCTGCTCCAAGGGATCGTCCATCTCGATGAGAGCAAGCTTGTAGCGCCGAATGGCTTCCTGAAGGTGGCCGCGCCCTTGCTCGTAGATTGCAATCGCCAGATTGCTGCCCGAGTCGGTTGGATTAAGAGCGGCCACGACATAGTAGTGAGCGATGGCCTCATCGCGATGTCCGGTGGTCAGGAGGATGCCGGCGACCATGTCTTCGGCAACCCAATTGTCCGTGGTGACCTGCGCGGCGTGCGACCACAGCGTGAGGTTGTCGCTCCAGTAGCCGATCTGACGATGAGCGATGACGGCCAGTCCCAGCAGGATTGCAATGGAGGCGGTGGGCAGGACGGCCCTGGGCCAGTGCTTTCGTGTGGCCCAATCCGCCGCACCCCAGCAGATGAGAATGAACAGGCCGAGAAATGACTGGTAGGCGTAACGATCAGCCAGCGCCTGCCTGCCGACCTGCATTAGACCGATGGTCGGCACCAGGGTCCCCAGAAACCAGAACCAGCCAACGAGCAGATAGCGATAGCGCCGGCCCACGATGACGAGAACGGTGATCGCCAACAGCACCAGGGCCGCCGCGGCCACCTGCCAATATTTCAGAGAGTATCCCGGGTGCAGATACATGATGGCAAGGTGCGAAGGCCAAAAGGCCTTGCCGATGTAGCGGACATAGGCCACGATCGCGTTGCCGAGCCTGATGGATGCCGAATAAGGCCAATGCTGCGGGCGGCCGACGCGTTGCGCCTTCATGGTAATCAGAGCGCTGGCCGCGCAAATTATCAGGAGCGGAATCTTTTCCTTGATCAGCCAGAAGAGACTCTTGCGGGGAAACGTCGAAGGCGGAGCGACGGCAGGGGGTTCGGGCCAGGGAGTCTTCATCCGTTGCAACGGCCAGTAGTCCCATAACAGCAGCACGCAGGGCAGGGTGATAATCTGCGGCTTCGCCATCAGGCCCAGCACGAACAGCAGGGCGACGACCGTGTATCGCACAAATCCGGGCTGGCGCGCATACCAGCGGTAGGCCCCCAGCGCGAGCAGAAAGAAAAAAGTGCTCACCAACGTCTTGCGTTCCGCCATCCAGGCGACGGATTCGACGTTGATAGGATGCACAGCAAACAGCGCAGCCACCATGAAGCTGCGGCCCAGGTAGCCCGTCGCCAGCAGCAACACCCAGAACAACCCCACGGCGTCGATGGAGTGCCAGAGCGCGTTCATCATGTGATGGCCAGCGGGGTTGATGCCGAACATCTGGCAATCGAGCGCATGCGAGAACCAGGTAATCGGGTGCCAATTGTTATCGTCGAACGTCAGTAACGCCCACTTGATGGTGGGCCAACTCAAGCCATCCTGCACGTGCAGATTCTGGTAAATGTATCCCTGGTCGTCGATGTTGGTGAAGGGATGATGAATGACCGGAAAATACAGGGCGAGGGTGGCCGCGAGGAGAGCGAGACTGAGACCCAGGGCCTGTTTGTAGGTCACGGAAAGCTGGCGCGGTTTGTGCTGCGACTGCTCGACCGGCATAGGATGCAACGCAACCGAGTTCATCATGCCCCCTGCGAGCGCGATTATAAGCGAGCCCTGGCCTGAAATCCTGTGACATGCTTCACAATTCACCTTGAAGTACATGCTTTGGAAAGTTGGGGAACGGTCCTGGATTGGCGGCTTCCGGCGAAGCATCTGGGGATGAAGTCCAACTCTTCAGACGGCGCTTGCGGCTGGCCCTTCGGCAAGCGCCGGGCAGGCTCTGAAGGCCAAAAGCTATACCCGATCCCTCAGTGCGCCAGGAGCTTGTCCGCGTAGTGTTGCGCGGTGATCAGATTGTCCGAGAGCAGGGCGGCCTTTTGCCGGGCGCTGGCCGCCTGGGTGCGATCGCCGCTGGCTTCCAGCGCTCCCGCGAGTAACAGATATCCGAAGTCGGACGGATGGATCTGCATCGCGCGCGAGTAGGAACTGATGGCGAAGGGCAGGTCTCCCATTTGTTGCGCCACCAGGCCAAGACTGATCCATCCGCCTACAAACTCCGGATCGACGGCCACGGCACTTTGAAGACTTTTCCGGGCGTCGCCGAGGTCGCCGGTGTCCTTGTAGGCATAGGCGAGATTGTTATACGCGCGGGCTTTGACTTTCGGATTGCGCGCCATCTGCGCGGCCCTCCGGTATAGCTCAATTGCCGCCGGAAAGTTGCCGTGCATTTGCTCGTAGGTGCCGACGTTCATGGTGCTGCTGGGGTCGCTGGGATCCAACGCTACCGCAGCCCGGAAATGCGGTATGGCATCGTCCATGCGGCCCATCTTCAGCAACGCCGTTCCCAGATTGTTCTCTGCCACCCAGTTATGGTTGGTGACCGCGAGAGCGTGGGTCCACAACGTGATGTGATCGCTCCAGAAGCCGACCTGGCGATAGCTGACCAGCGCGAGCGCCAAAAGGGCCACGACACTGGCCGATGGCAGGAGCACGGGAGACAAGTGCACTTGCGCCGCCCAGTCCGCGACCAGCCAACACACCAGGATGAATAGTCCGACAAACGGCAGATAAGCGTAGCGGTCAGCCATGGCTTGCGTGCCCACCTGCACCACGCCGATCATCGGGACCAGCGTTCCCAGGAACCACAACCAACCGACGGTGAGATAACGCCGGCGATATGCCAAGGCAACTGCCAAGGTGATAGCCAGCAGGACGAATGCTGCCCCGCAGACTTGCCAAAGTGGATACGCTTTGAGCGGGTAGGGATAGAAGAGCGCCAGCCGCGACGGCCAGAAGGCCTTCCCCAGATATCGCACGTAGGAGATGAGCACGTTCTCCAGCGGCAGGAGACGTCCGTAATGACTGGTGGCGCCGCCGCTGGCCTGCGCCTCCAGAGTGAAGACGGCACTGGCCGCAGACAGAGCCAGGAGCGGCACTTTCTCCACGAGCAACCATCGCCATTGCCTATTCGCTATTCGCTTTTCGCCCGAGATTTCATCGGAGCTGTTCTGGCGAAGAGTGGAGGGCGAAGAGCGAAGAGCGAACCGCCCGAGCGGCCAGTAATCCCACAGCAGCAGGACGAAGGGCAGCGTGATCACCTGCGGCTTCGACATCAGTCCCAAGGCGAACAGAACGGCCACCACGAGGTAGCGGCCGACTAGCGGCTTGCTGGCATACCAGCGGTAAGCGGCCAGCGTCAGCAGAAAGAAAAACATGCTGAGCAGGTTCTTGCGTTCGGCGATCCAGGCCACGGATTCGACGTTGACAGGATGCAGCGCGAAGAGCGCGGCTACCATCCAACTGCGACCGATGAAGCCGGTAGCGCGTTGCAGCACCCAGAACAGCAGCAATGCGTTCAAGGTGTGGAGCAGAACGTTGACATCGTGGGGCCCGGCGGGATTCAAACCGAACATCGAGGTGTCGAGCGCGTGCGAGATCCAGGTGACAGGGTGCCAGTTGGCCGCATCGCGCGCGGTCAGCGACCACTTGACGGTGGACCAGTGCAGGCCGGCTTTGACGTGGAAGTTGTCGGTGATGTAGTCGGGGTCATCGTAATTGGCGAAGGGCTGCCAGTGGACGGGATAGTAAACAGCGACAACGGCAACTTCCAGCAAGATACCGAGAAAAATCATTTGTGCGAGGGGCGAAGCGAACCAGCCTGGGGCGCGGGTCTGTTGCGCAGGCTTCAGATCAACCGACGTCATACATCCCCCCTTCCGGCTGCGGCGTTTTACGCCGTTGCTCCGACGCTTGCGTCTGGGATTTCAAGAACCCAGGCTGCTTCCAAGTTGCAAAATGGAACGTTACGCAGGGAGGGTGGAGGAAGTCAAACGCGACTCACGGCCGATCGTATTCAGCCCGTGCTTTCGGCAGGCATGCCCATCTGTTCACGGGCCTCTTGTGCAGTTTCTTCAGCGAAACGGCTGTTCTGCATGTCCCTCTCTTACCCAGGTGTTAAGGATTTTGCCCAATACCCGACGGGGGTTGCTTAAATTCTACTGTCACGGAATACTTCTTCGCGTTAAACCCCCGCCTGGATAATTCCCGCCTGACATTGTCTTCAAATGCTTTTGGTGAGGCGTAGGTGAGGTTTAAGTTAACTATCTGAGACGCAACCAGGTAGAGCTTCGCGCTGAGAATATCTCTCCAGAAATCAGCGGTGTCCCGCGCCGTTCCCCACTGCTCGCGCTCTCTAAGCTGCGCCCTTTTATCAAATCGCCGGGGAGATCCCAGGATAAGGCCGGACAAATCGCCGGCCCCATCCAGAAAGTACTCCACCACCTCTCCGCGATAAAGAACCTGATCTGTCATCAGCACGTCAGCGGTAACTACCGTGCTCTTGTCGGAGAAGAGAAACGGCGTCAACAGCGCATACCATTGGGAAACGTAGGGCAAAATTACAAATCTGACCGCGACCGAGAAGAACCTGTTCTTCTGCAAAGCGCCATAGAATTTCATGGACAGCGTCGCGCCTATGCTGAAAAGGAGAACCAGAAGGTAGTACCAGGTCAAGAACCTTCCCTGCCGGTCGAGAGTTCTCCACAGAGCGCCCCAGAACGCATCGTCGTTGCGGAACTCTTTCTCGCTGTAGATAGCGCTGGCAACGCGCTGATAATCCGATCTGCGCGAGGCAAGGTTGTCGGAGCACGGGAAGGGGTGCGACTTCAGGTATGGAGTGTGGTGAACAAGAAATACGGAGCACAGAAAAATTACGATGAGGGTAACGCTCGCATTCGTAAATTCTTCGGCCTTGCTTTCTTGAAAAGCCCTGAGGGGTACGAACCGGCCAAGAAGAACTCGAAATAATGCGTGCGGAACAAGCAGATATACAGCGATAGCAATAGACGCGGCTAAGGCAACCACTTGGCTAGGCTGCTACTTCCGGTTTGATCCTCACGGCTTCGCCTGCCGGTCCCGCGATGGTATATTCCTGCCCCCGTTCTAAGGCGAGCAAGATTTCTTCTTGTTTCTGTTCGAGGGCAAGTTGGAGCCAAATGGGCACTGCATCGGTGTTCAGAAACCGCGCCAGACGATCAAGTCGAGTAACCATTTCTTAGCTCCAAACCATTCGATGCAGCTAACGCGACAATGACACCAAATCTAGTTGTTGTCAATGACTTGCTGGGGACGTCCCGTCCGCCGTGAGGCGCACTTGGGGTTTGTTCCATTGCGGACTCTTATATTTTTTGGGTCTGCGTTGGCGGGGGATCTGAGGTGCATGGCGATCGTATCATTCGCAACCGAAAGCATTGCAGAATAACGCTATTCGCGCCGCCTCAACGATTTGGGTCGGACGTGGGCGAAGTTTGCCCTAAAACACGAAAGCCAGCCGAGTTGGCTGGTTGTCTTGAACTTCAATTCTAAGTCTATTATAGCACACGGGATGGGGTTTTGTTCGCCTTTTGCCAACTTTATATCCGCTGCATTATCAGTCGATTACGGCTTAGTGTTGCGTTTCTCACAGTTGACATGTAAGAAGTACACGCCCAGGCGTGACAGTAGTACTGCGACTTCCAGTATCGCAGTTCGCTCTTCGCCATTCGCCAGGAAATCTACAATCCACTTCTGGCGAATCGCGAAATGCGAATAGCGAATAGCCAACCGCGAACCGCGAAAAGCCAACCGCGAAGAGCCATGAGCGATTCTTACCGCCGCAGCTTCGTCGCGGCATCCTGGCTTTGCTGGGCGTCCTCAACATCTCCGAGCTGGCGATATGCGGTCGCCATCTTGATCCACGCGGCGGCTTTCAGTTCCGGGTCGTGCGTCAGGTTGATGGTTTTCTTGTAGCGCTCGATGGCGGCTGAGAAATTTCCGCGCGTCTGCTCGTAGATTCCGATGTTCAGATTGCCGACGGGATCGGCGGGATAAATCGCCACCGCTTTGTAGAAATGCGCGACGGCCTCATCGGCTCGTCCCTCGGACACGAGAGCCTTGCCCAGATTGTTCTCGGCGAGAAAGTTGCCGTCCGTGACTTGTACGGCGTGCGACCACAGGGTCACATTGTCCTGCCAGTAGCCGACCTGGCGATAAGCAACCACTCCCAGAGCAACAAGTACGGCAACGCAGACCGCGCGCAGCACGGCAGCCGGAAGACGTTTCTGCTCCGCCCAGTCCGCAACGCCCCAGCAAACCATGATGAACAGCCCGATGAACGGCAGATACGCGTATCGGTCGGCGATGCCCTGCTTGCCCTGGTACCCGACGCCTTCGAGGCCAAGCATCGGCACCAGCGTTCCCAGAAAAAACAGCCAGCCGACTAGCAGATAAGGCCGGCGCTGCCGGTTGGCAACGGTCAGGGCCGTTATCAGCGCGAGAATCAACAGTGCTAAAGCTGCCTGTTGCAGCGGAACGCGATCCGGATGCGGATAAAACGCCGACAGCCGCCCCGGCCACAGCGCTTTGCCCATGTAGTCGATGTAGGAGACGAGGGCAAACTCCACCCGCAGCCCCAGCGGATACCAGGTTTTGGTGGCATCGGAGCGCTGCGCGCTCATGGTTACGGCGGCGCTGATCCCAGCCAGCGCGAATAGCGGAGTCTTCTCCCAAACCATGCGAGAGAGTGCTTCAAGACGCTGGGTGCCCCGTTCTAGCCTTCCGTTGGCTAGGGCGGGGCTTTTCGTTGTGAACGACAACCGCCGCAAAGGCCAGTAATCCCACAGCAGAAGAACGAAGGGAAAGGTAATCACCTGCGGCTTGGCCATCAATCCGAGGGCAAACAAGACAGCGACTGCGGCGTAGCGAATGACTTTGCGATCGGCAGCGTACCAGCGATAAGCTCCCAGCGCCAGCAGGAAAAACAACATGCTGAGCGAGTTTTTGCGCTCCGCAATCCACACTACCGACTCGACGTTGATGGGATGCAACGCAAACAGCGCCGCCACCATGAAGCTGCGTCCGCTGAAACCCGTTGCCCGCTGAAGCACCCAGAACATCAGGACAACGTTCAGCACATGCAGCAACAGATTCACATCGTGCGGGCCGGCGGGATCGAGATCGAAGAGTTGGCAATCGAGAGCGTGCGAAAGCCAGGTCACAGGATGCCAGGTGCCGACGTGATAGGTGGTGAAGGCCCAGCGTACGGTGTCGCGGGTGAGGCCGTCCTGTACGTGCGCATTCTGCGTTACGTAGAGAGTGTCGTCGTAGTTGACGAACGGATAGTGGCTGACGCGAAAGTACAGCGCGATGGTTGCGATGACGAGGATGAGGCTGAGCACCAGCTCGCGCTGCCACGACGAGGTTCCCGGCCGCGATGGAATCGCCGCGTCCGTCACGGCCCTTGCAGCCTCTTGGCCGCCTCGAAGCATTCGTGCGCTTGCTGCGTATTGCCCAGACTGCGATAGGCGACACCTATATCGTTCCACGCCTGCATCTTCACCGACGGGCTGGTGGTCAGCAGGATCGCCCTCCTGTATTGCTCGATGGCGCCGTACAGGTCGCCATGCTCCTGATCGTAGAAGCCGATGTTGAAGGCGCTGATGGGATCGACGGGATGGATGGCCGCCGCCTCGCGAAAGTGTGCGATCGCGTCGTCCAGCCGCTTGTGCGCCAGCAGCGCCCCACCCAGATTGTCCTGCGCAACGTAGTTGGGCGGCGTCACCTGTATGGTGTGTGTCCACAGGACCACGTTATCTGCCCAGTAACCGATCTGGCGGCGCGCTGCGATGCTTAGCGCCAGCACTACGACGATACTCGCGACCGGTAACAGGGCCGCCGGCAGATGCTTGTCCGCAGCCCACTCCGCTGCTCCCCAGCCCACCATGATGAATATTCCGATGAGCGGAAGATAGGCATAGCGATCGGCCATTGCTTGTCGTCCAACTTGTACCAACCCGATCATCGGGACCAGTGTTCCCAGAAACCACAGCCATCCCACCAGCAGATAAGGGCGGCCGCGGCGCTCGACCACTAACAGAGTGATGGTCAGCAAGATCAGCAGCGCTCCGTAGACTTGCCACGCCCGCAGCGAGTCACCAGGATGCGGGTACATGGGCGCAAGCCCGGTTGGCCAGAACGCATTCAACAGGTACTTGACGTAGGAAACCAGGCCGTTCGACAGGCGAATGGAGAGCGGCGTCGCACCCAGCGAAAGCACTGCGCCACTGGCGCGCTGCGCCTGCATGGTGATTGCCGCGCTGGCCGCTGCGATGGCGAGGAGCGGAAGCTTCTCCAGGAGCAGCGCTCGGAAACTCTTCTGCGGAAGCTGCGTGCCGGGCGGTCGCTGTTCACTATGCGCTGTTCGCTTTTCGCCAGAGAGTTCAGTCGCGCTATTCTGGCGAAGAGCGAAAGGCGAAGAGCGAAGAGCGAACCTTCCCAACGGCCAGTAATCCCAAAGCAGAAGCACAAATGGGAAGGTGATGATCTGCGGCTTGGCCATCAGCCCAAGCGCGAACAGCAGCGCGACCACGGCATAGCGAAGCACATGCGGCTTGGCTGCGTACCAGCGCCATGCACCCAGCGCCAGCAGAAAAAACGTCATGCTGAGCACGGTCTTGCGCTCGGCAATCCACACCACCGATTCGACGTTGACGGGATGGACAGCAAACCACGCGGCCACCATGAAGCTGCGGCCCGCGTAGCCGGTGGCGCGCAACAACACCCAGAACAGCAGCGCTGCGTTGAGCGCGTGTAACAACATGCTGGTCTGGTGATGGCCGCCGGGCGTCAAGTCGTACATCTGAACGTCCAGGGCGTGGGAAAGCCAGGTCAGGGGATGCCAGTTGCCGGCATCGTCGGTGACAAACGCCCACGTCACCGTGTCCCACGTCAGGCCATCCTTGACGTGAACGTTGTCGGTGACATAAACGGTGTCGTCGTAGTTGACGAACGGATGGGTCCGGACCGGATAGTACAAAGCGACGGTGAGGACGATGAGCAGTAGTCCGAGAAGATAGGCGCGATTGCCGGACAAAGTGAACCAGGCCGGGTGCGATTGCACTGTGTGATCAGGTTGCAGGCCGACGGAACTCACCTTATCCCCTTCGCTGGACGAGTATAGCTGATGGGGCTGGCGGCTATCAGCTGTCGGCTGTGAGCCATGAGCTGTGGACTATGAGCTGTCAGCCATCAGCCATCCGCTAAAAACAAGATCGTCGAATCTGGAGTTCCAGCTCACAGCGCATAGCTCATAGCTGCCGTCTCACTCCGCCATGGCGTAGTAGCCCTGGCGGGCGTGGATCTCAAGCTTCTGCGCCGGACGCACTTCTATGTGCAGCGCGTGATATCCCCGCCTTCCCGGTTGCGGAGGAAACGAAACGTAGTATTGGGTGCGCAGGTCCTGCTCGATCTGGGCAAAGGCCGCGCCCAGGTCGCGGCTGGACGCAGCCACGTAGAGGCGTCCACCCGTGGCATCGGCCAGACGCTGTAGTATCCGGTCGCCGCGGTCGGCCACTCCCAGGGGATGGATGGTCAAAGCGTAGACTTGAATTTCGTTGCGCTGGGCTGCGGCGATTGCGTTGCCCAAAGTGTGAATGCTGTGCGTGTCGTCGCCGTCGGTAAGCACCACAATGGCGCGGTGAACCAGTTTGCCGTCGCCGGCGGTTGCGAGCCGCCCGTTACAGGCGGAGTACAGCGCGTCGAAGAACCGCGTGCCCCAGCCCGGCTGCTTCAGGCGCGCAATGGCATCCATCAATTGCTGCCGGTCCGCGGTTGCGTCCTGCCACAACTTGATGTCTCCGCCAAATCCCATGACCAACGCGGTGTCGGTTTGCGGCCGCATGATCTGTTGCAGGAAATTCACGGCCGCAGCTTTTTCCTCGGGCAGCACCCGTTTGACGGAGTCGCTGGTATCCAGAATCAAGCCGAGTTGCAGGGGAAGGTCCTGGGCGCGCTCAAAGTCGCTGAAGCTCGCGACCGGCGCCTGGTTGTCGAAGATGCGAACGTCATCCGGGGAAAGGTCCTGCACCACGCGGCCCTGTTCATCGGCTACGGTGAATTGCAGCCGCACCTCGGGAACATTGCGGCGGAAGGTATATCCCGGAGTCTCCGCGGGAAGGTGGTCGCTGGTTTCCGGGAGCGCCGGGAGTGGCGATGGAGCGGCGACAACTCCCCGGCTGCCGTCATAGCCCGAGGCGGCGGCGGCTATCGTCGACGCTCCGCCATCAGCAACTGCGCTGTCGAAGCGGCCGGAAGCCCACTCGCTCACGCCGGCCAAGGTGACCCCGCTCAAGGCGAGCGACAAGCCTGTGATGAGCGCCGACTTCTGCACACATGAGTTATCGGCTACCCGGCAAGGCGGCTTGAGAAGAAATAAGCGTCGCCTTGCACCAACGCCAGCAGGGACTGCCGGGAGCTTCGTATCAGGGCACGACCTTTAGTCGTGCCGGACAATCACCTACAGATCAGGGCTTCAGCCCCTGCAAAGGCAGACTTCTCAGGGGCTAAAGCCCGGGTCATTCCGAGTCCACATACGGCACGGTTGAAAGCCGTGCCCTGATACAAAGCATTTGTGAAGTAGCTTCCTGTGAAACGGTCCTCGGGCGATCGGCGAGGTCCGGTCACGTTCCCGTTAGTGGCAGGCGCAACGTCTTCTGCGCCCTCCTGTAGTAACCTATTGCACAGAATCAATGCCCTCGGAAAAAGTCTTAATTGTTGACGAC
>JBEKCJ010000033.1:0-38539 GCA_050014935.1 Candidatus Korobacteraceae bacterium | reverse complement strand
CAGGCGGGCTCGCTGGTCGATCCCGGCCACCTGCGCTTCGACTTCTCGCACTTCGCCTCGCTCGACGACGAGGAGCTGCAGGACATCGAAGACCTCGCCAACAAGGAAGTCCTGCGCAACGACCGCGTCGAGGTCATTGAGGACGTGCCCATCGACGTCGCCGTCAACGAGTACAAGGCGATGGCGCTCTTTGGCGAGAAGTACGGCGACCGCGTGCGTGTCATCCGCATCGGCGACTTCTCTACCGAGCTGTGCGGCGGCACGCACACCGCTGCAACCGGCGAGATCGGGCTGATCAAGATTCTCAAAGAAGGCAGCGTCTCCAGCGGAGTGCGGCGGTTGGAAGCCGTGACCGGCGAAGGCTCGCTGCGCCACTTCCGCAAAGATCATCAGCTGGAGAATGTCGTGGCGACGCTGGTCCACGGCGGTGACGATCAGTCTCCCGCCGACGCGCTGCGACAGGAACTGGAGCGCCGCGAGGACGAGCTCAAGAAGCTGCGCAAAGAGCTGGAGCAGGCACGCATGAAATCGGCAGCGTCGTCGGTTTCATCGGCGACGGAGAACGTCCGCGAAGTCAAAGGCGTAAAAGTCCTGGCCACGCGTGCCGACAACCTGGAGCGCACGCAACTCCGCACGCTCGTCGATAACCTGCGCAACAAGCTGGGATCGGGCGTGGTGGTGATGGGATCGGTGAGTGATGGCAAAGTCGCGCTGATCGTTGGCGTCACCAAAGACCTGACCTCGCGCGTGCAGGCGGGAAAGATTATCGCCGAAGTCGCGAAGAAAGTAGGCGGCTCCGGCGGCGGGCGTCCCGACATGGCCGAGGCGGGCGGGAAAGATCCCGCTGCGTTGGATTCGGCGCTCGACGCGAGCTATGGCGTGGTGGAAGGGATGCTGAAGTAGCTGCGAGCTGCGAGCCGCGAGCAACGAGCAACGAGCTAATCCAATTCTGTCATCCTGAGCGGAGGCGAAGGATCCGCGGTTCGTGCGCAGTGGCAGAACCGATGTGCTCAGGAAACGTCATTCCCCTGCAGGCTAACCGCAGATCCCTCGACTGCGTTCGGGATGACAAATTAAAGAGGTTGCGACGGCGCAGCTGGAAGCTGCGCCCCTTCAAAAACGCGACGACAAAATGCAGCGAGCCAAAAGCCCCGAGCGAGGAGCCAAGAGCGAAGAGCGAACGGCGAAAAGCGGCCCTTCAGCTGGCTTCGGCGGCGTCGCCTGCGCCCTGCGCGCCGTATTCCTTCAATTTGTTGTGCAGCGTCTTCAGGCTGATGCCGAGGGTTTCGGCGGCGCGCGTCTTATTGTTGTTGGTAGCTTCCAGCGTTTTCAGAATGAGCAAGCGCTCGGCTTCGGCCACGGTGGTGCCGACTCCAAGGCGAACCGCATTGGCTTCCTGCACTGGCGCGCGCGGAACCACCTGGCCAAATCCCGGCGCCAGATGCTTCATCTCGATCATCGCGCCCTCGCAGACGATGGCAGCACGTTCCAGCGTGTTGCGCAGCTCGCGAACATTGCCCGGCCAGGCATACGACTGAAACAGGCCGCTCACCTGCTCGCTGACCCCGGCCACTTTGCGGTTGTGCTTCTCGTTCAAGTCAGCCAGCAGCGCCTGCACCAGGTCAGGCAGGTCCTCTTTGTGCTCGCGCAACGGCGGAAGTTGAATGTTGAACACGTTCAGCCGGTAGAAAAGATCGTTGCGCAGATGTCCACTGGCTACGGCGTCTTCAGGAACCTTATTGGTGGCGGTCAGGACGCGAACATCAACCGCGGTCTCGCTCTTGCCGCCCAGCCGGCGCAGCTTGCGGTCTTCCAACACGCGCAGCAGCTTGGCCTGCGTGGCGATGGGCATCTCGCCAATCTCATCGAGCAGCAGAGTGCCGTTTTCGGCCAACTCGAAACAACCGATGCGGCGTTCAAATGCGCCGGTGAAAGCTCCCTTTTCGTGGCCGAAGATTTCGCTCTCGATCAAGGTTTCCGGGATGGCGGCGCAGTTGATGGCTACAAACGGTTTGGTCTTGCGGTTGCTGAGAGAGTGAATGGTGCGAGCAACCAGCTCTTTGCCGGTGCCGCTCTCCCCGGTGATGAGCACAGAAGCGGTACTGGGCGCAACCATTTCGATCAGGCGGAAGACCTCCTGCATTCGTTTGGACGGGCCGATGAGGGAACCCAGCACGCCGATGTCGCGGAGTTTGCGGCGGCTGGCTTCCAACTCGCGCTCGGTACCGCGTAAGCGCGAGGCATTTTGGAGGATGCTGCGCAGCCGGGTGGGATTTACTGGCTTCTCGATGAAGTCGAAGGCGCCGATTTTCATAGCGGCGACGGCGGAATCGATGCTGCCTTGGGCGGTGAGCAGGATAACGGCAACGGCCTGCGGCTGGGCGGCGATATGTTCCAGCAGCTGCATGCCGTCCATGCGAGGCATGCGCAAGTCGGTAATAACGATTGCCGGGTTCCAACGCTCGACTGATTCGAGCCCCTCCACGCCGTCGCAGGCGGTCTCGGTCTCATAGCCCCACGCCTGGACCAATTCGGCCAAGCCGCTGCGTTCATTTTCCTCGTCTTCGACGATCAGAACCTTTTCCAGGGTCATTAGGAACGGCGCCTCTCCAGTTTGATGACGAAAGCCGCTTCTGGCAGCTAGCCGACAGAACCGAGCATCGGCGAAACGCAGCCCGGCCAGGTGTGCGGGTCCGACGCCGCATGGGCGCCTGCAAAGCTGCCAATAAGGTAACATTTCTGAGCCACCCGCGCGGCTCAGGATGCATCTCAGCTCTACGGGAAGTTCGCTAAGTGCAAAGTTAACGCTTGATGACCGCCGCGGTGGCAATCGTGGGCGGCGACAGCGAGTTCCCGGTTCGGGGAGCAGTCGCGGCAACAGCAGGCCTCGCCAGCAAAGCGGCAGACGGCTGAGGCGTCGGAGACGCGGAAATGCAGCACCCAGGCCCGGTGTCCCGGCGCCGGTGGGTAGTGCTAATCCGGGGGAACCTGGGAGCGCCGCAGACGAATTTTCCACGTAACCCCTTCGGACAGCGTCGCCTTCGCCGAATCAGGGCAACCGTCAGGGTTCTGGCGGAATGACCGAACAGCCGACCGGGGTTGTGGGATTACCCGATTTGCAACTAGAACAGGATCTCAATCCTTACGTCCAGCAGCCAGGAAGTGAAGCTGGGGCCGGTACCGGCTGCTGCTAAGGGTACAAAGTCAGTAAACAGCGGGGGTTACATAGCAAGAGATTGACAATGAATGTTTTGTTAATCTGACCTGTTGCTGTACAATGATGTGCTGTCACAAGCAGGACTTATGCCTGCACTTGTACCAAGATATTGAACCGAGCTGGGCCCACTTTGTTTACGGTACTGTTTGAGTTCCGGAGGATTCAAGAATGTCTTCTCGTATTGGAAAAGTTCCGACGCGGCGTATTGCGACGATAGTCGCGCTTGCGGTTGTGCTGTGCCTGTTGGGCACGTTCGCCGCGGCGCAAGTCAGCATCCAGCCCAAGGATGAAGTCTACTTTGGCTATGCATGGCTAAACCCTGGTGGACACTACGATCTTGGCATACAGACCAAGTCCGTTAGCGACGGTATCGATATATCGAACGTTTTTTATCTGCCTCAAGCCCACAATCTGGGCATATTGGTGGATGGCAGCATGCATTGGGGCAGCAACTACGGTGGTCCCGGAAGTGCCGGCGATTACTATATGTTGGGTGGTCTCCAGTACAAGTACCACTCTGACTCGTTCTCTCCGTTTTTCCGGATTTATGCGGGAGCCCTTCGCCAGGTTGCTCCCGGGTACCCTAACACTACGGTTCACTCGATTGACCAGTGGAACGCGGCGTTAGGAGCAGGCGGTGGCTTCGATTACAACGTTTGGCATGGCGAGAACAAGAGCCTGGCCATTCGCGTGCTCCAGGCTGACTACATCTACAGCAACTACAATTCAGTTTTCCAAACCACCTCGAAGCAGTGGAATAGCGTTCGTCTGTCCGCGGGCCTGGTGTTGGGATTAGGTAACTACTACGAGCTAACTCCCACCGCAGCTTGCACCGCAACACCGACGGAGGTTACCGAAGGCGAACCGGTGACGGTGACGGCGACGGGCAGCAACTTCAACCCCAAGCACACCGTGACCTACGGCTGGACGACCAATGGGGGCAAGCTTGACGCCGCCGACAAACAGTCGGCCCGGGTGGATACCACCGGAGTGGACGCAGGAGCTCACACCGCTACCGCGACCCTTACCGATGCCAAGATGAAGAAGGGCGGATCGGCGACTTGCACGGCGAACTTCACGGTGAAGGCGAAGCCGATGAATCCGCCAGTGGCCAGCTGCTCAGCCAATCCGAGCACAGTGCAGTCGGGGAGCCCGTCGACTATAACGGCGTCGGCGTCCAGCCCAGATAACGCACAGATCACTGGTTACTCCTACACCGCCAGCGCTGGGCGCGTGAGCGGCACAGGTACCAATGCCACTCTGGATACAGCCGGAGCAGGCGCCGGCCCGGTAACCGTCACGGTCACCGCGACGGATGCCCGCAACCTGACTGGCAGCGGCTCGTGCACGGTGAACGTGGAAGTTCCACCACCACCGCCGACGTGCAGCAAGATCAACTCCATCCAGTTCCCGGATCTCAAACGTCCGTGGCGCGTGGATAACACTGCCAAGGCCATTCTGGACGACGTGGCCAGCAAACTGAAGAACGATCCGAACGCGAAGATTGTCATCATCGGCTACGCCGATGGCGAGAAGGCGCCAATGGAGGGGACGGGCAAGAACCGTCATCCGATGAATCTGGCGGCGCAGCGTGCGGTGAATGCCAAGGCGTACCTGGTGCAGCAGCAGGGCATCGACCCGAGCCGGGTTGAAGTCCGTCAGGGCACTGGTCAGCAGAAGGTTGCCGATATCGTCTGGGTGCCGCAAGGCTCGGATGAGAACACGTGCGCCGATCTGCAGAACACGACGCCGGTGGATGAATCAGTGGTGAAGCCGAGCGAGAACGCCTACCCGAAACCAAAGGCGGCGGCTCCGATGCATCATCATAAGAAAGCTGCTGCGGACGCGGCACCAGCTGCCGCACCGCAGCAATAACCAGATTTCCTTAACTGGAACTCTGTTGCCGGTGGGAGTTAACTCACTCCCACCGGTTTTTTTCGGCCATCGCGAGCCGTTTTGGGCCGGAAAGGCTGCTTATTCGGCGAAGCACTCTGATCGAATTCGTTGTAATATTGCGTTCGGGCTGGGTGAACAGGGATTTCGACGGCGAGAACGGTAGTAACCTCGGACGTCACCCTTTTCTGTGAGGTGCCATCTTTGTGGCTGTACGGCCTGTCGCTGGGAGTTTATGATTGATTGTGAGGCACAAATTTTCCCGCATGATTCATTGTGGCATCGCCCCGGACTCTGACATATTCAGCCACATCGCACTTGTACCTACGAGCCTTAGACAAGGAAACCGAGCTGGGCCGCATTTGCTTACGGTCCTGTTGAGTTCTGGAGGATCAAGATGTCTTCTCGCAATGGAGTAGTCCTGAGACACGTTATTGCGGCAGCGTTCGCGCTATGCCTGTTCGCGACGTACGCCCCTGCGCAGGTCGCAATTCAGCCGAAGGCTGAAGTCTTCGGCGGCTATTCATGGCTGGGCATTAGTGGCACTGCCGATTTCAACGTTAAGGTTCCTGACATCAGCACTGGTTTTGACGCGTCGGCCACCTACTACCTTCCCCAAGCCCACAATCTCGGCTTCATTGCGGACGGCAGCGGACACTTTGATCGCGATCACCAATATGTCGGTGTGGGATACGCTCTATTTGGTTTGCAGTACAAGTACCACACCGACAGCTTTTCCCCGTTTGTTCGCTTAATGGCCGGCTTCGCCAATCTGTCGCCCGCCTACCCGCCCACCTCTCCAAATGGCAATAACGAGTGGCAGGCCGCGTTGTCTGCGGGCGGTGGTTTTGACTATGCGATCGGCCACAGGTTTTCGCTGCGCGTAGTGCAGGCGGATTACATCTACACAAACTACAAGATTTATTGTTCGGGAGTGTTGAATTTCGTCTGCATCCCAAGCCAACAGACGTCGCAGTGGAACAACATCCGGTTAGCGACAGGCGTGGTCTTCAATCTGGGGAACTACTACACTGTGCCGCCGGCGGCGGCTTGTACAGCGCAACCCACCGAAGTGACCGAAGGTGAGCCGGTGACGGTGACGGCGACGGGCAGCAACTTCAACCCCAAGCACAGCGTTGCTTACGCCTGGACGACCAATGGCGGCAAGCTGGATAAGAGCGACGCAGAGTCAGCCCGGATCGATACCACGGGCGTCGCGGCTGGCGGCTATAGCGCCAACGCAACCATCAGCGATACCAAGATGAAGAAGGGCGGGTCAGCCACTTGCGCGGCCAGCTTCACGGTGAAGGCGAAGCCGATGAATCCGCCGCAGGTAAGCTGCTCGGCCAATCCAAGCACTCTGCAGTCGGGTAGCGCATCCACCATAACGGCGTCGGCGAACAGCCCGGACAACGCGCAGATCACTGGTTACTCGTACACCTCGAGCGCTGGCCGGATCAGTGGCACCGGTTCGACGGCTACCCTTGACACGGCTGGCCTAGGTGCAAGTCAGGTAAGCGTTACCGTCACCGCGACCGATGCCCGCAACCTAACCGGCAGCGGCACGTGTACGGTAAACGTGGAAGTGCAGCCGCCAGCTCCGCAATGCAGCAAGATCAACTCCATCCAGTTCCCGGATTTGAAACGTCCGTGGCGTGTGGATAACACGGCGAAGGCCATTTTGGACGACGTGGCCAGCAAGCTGAAGAACGATCCGAACGCGAAGATCGTCATCGTCGGCTACGCCGATGGCGAGAAGGCGCCAATGGAGGGGACGGGCAAGAACCGTCATCCGATGAATCTGGCGGCGCAGCGTGCGGTGAATGCCAAGGCGTATCTGGTGCAGCAGCAGGGCATCGACCCGAGCCGGGTTGAAGTCCGCCAGGGCACTGGTCAGCAGAAGGTCGCGGATATCATCTGGGTGCCTCAAGGAGGAGATGAGAACGCGTGCACCGATCTGCAGAATACGACGCCGGTGGATGAATCAGTGGTGAAGCCGAGCGAGAACGCCTATCCGAAACCTAAGAAGGCGGCTCCGATGCCTCATCATAAGAAAGCTGCGGACGCGGCGCCAGCTGCCGCTCCGCAGCAATAACCAGATTCCTTCACTGGAATCCTGTTGCCGGTGGGAGCCGAGGCTCTCACCGGCTTTTCTTTGTGTCCTCTAAGGGATGGAACGACGCCTTGCGAAAAGGCAGCGCGCCGGCGATACCCCGATGCCATCAGTGGCCAGCTTCGAAGGCCGCGGTTCCGATTCGGTGAGGTTGGATAACATTACGGGTACTTCGGATTTTTCCTCGATGCACAATCGTGCCGGCTGGTTTATTCTTTAAGAAACACCAGCAACTCTGACTTTGAATTTGCGACGGACCATGTATAAAACAATTTGTTCTTCGGTAAAGATTGCTCTTTGTGGGTTCTTCCTTTTTTCTTTGATCGCTTTCGCTTCGGACTGGCGGCTGATTGGTCCGGAAGGCGGTGACGTGCGCAGTCTGGCGTACGATCCGGCGAACCCGAGCCACATCCTGCTGGGCACCAGTGCAGGGCAAATGTTTCTTTCGCAGGATGGCGGGAGTTCCTGGGCCCTGTTCGCCCATCTGGGACCGGGGGACGACTATGTGCTGGACCACATCATCTTCGATCCCGCCCACCCGGCAACCATCTACGTCGCGGCCTGGAGCCTCTACAACGCCGACGAAGGCGACGTATTCCGTTCCGATGACGGGGGCCGCACCTGGCACCCATTGCCCGGAGTGCACGGCAAGTCGATTCGCGCGCTGGCGATGGCGCCGAGCGATCCCAATCTGCTGATCATCGGAGCGCTGGATGGGGTCTTCCGCTCGCGCAACGGCGGCCAGACGTGGGAGCGGATTTCTCCGGAGAACCACGCCGAGATCAAGAACATCGAGTCGCTGGCCATCGATCCTCAGAATCCCGACATCATCTATGCCGGGACCTGGCACTTGCCCTGGAAGACCGAGGATGGCGGCGCCAGCTGGCACAGCATCAGCAAGGGCATCGCTTTCGACTCCGACATGTTCAGCATCATCGTCGATCCCAAGAATCCTTCCGTGGTTTACGCCAGCGCCTGCTCGGGAATGTACAAGAGCCTCGACAAGGCCGAATATTTTCATCGCCTCTCTGTAGGGTTGCCCCAGTGGGCGCACCGCACGCGCGTATTGAAGCAGGATCCGCAACGTCCCTCGATTGTCTATGCCGGAACCACGGGAGGGTTGTGGAAGACGGTCGATGGCGGCGACAAGTGGAAGCTGGTTACGGATGACTCCGTGATCGTCAACGATGTTCTGATGGATCCCCGGGAACCCGATCACGTGCTGGTGGCGACCGATCGCGGTGGCGTGCTGGCCAGCAGCGACGGCTTCGCACACTATGAGACTTCCAATCGAGGATTCGCGCACCGCGTCATCGGTGGCGTAGTCATCGATAACAAAGATCCCAACCGCATCTATGTGGGAGTGGTCAACGATAAGGACCTCGGCGGCTTCTTCATCTCCGACGACGGGGGCGCGAACTGGAAGCAGTCCAATCGGGGCCTCGACGAGCGGGACGTTTTAAGTCTGCAGCAGGCCGAGGACGGCGCGATCCTGGCGGGAACCAACCACGGAGTTTTCTATCTGACGGCGCTGAACGGCGAATGGAAACCGGCGGTGATGGTCCGCGCACCACTGCCGGAGCAGCACGAGACCGCCAGTTCGGCCCCATCCTCGAAAACGGCAAAGGCGGCGACAACCCGCTCCCGAAGCACCACGGCGGCGCGCAAGCCCGCCGCTCTTGAACATGAAATCGCATTGGATAAAACGCCGCGGATCCGTTCCTTCGACGTGACCGGCAGCACGTGGTACGCGGCGACGAACGAAGGTCTCTTCGTCAGTATCGACCGTGGCCATACGTGGTACGGAGGCATGATCGAGAGCGAAAGCGACTTCATTGCGGTGAACCGTTTGCCTGATGGAACGCTGGGCCTGATCGCTCCTAAGCGCGGGTTTCTCTCGCATGACCAGGGCAAGTCATGGAGCCAGATCACCTACCCGCAATACGTAACCGGGCTTTACAATCTGACGGCGGTGCCGGACGGGACCTTGTGGCTGGCGACCCGGGAAGGCGCATTGCGCTCGACCGACGGTGGCAAGACATGGGAGCACACGCTGGGAGGCTTGTCGGCGCGCAATGTTTTCGCCGTACGCTATGACGCAGTCTCGCAGCGCCTGTTAGCTACAGCGCTGGGTACACGTGGAGTGTTCGAAAGCAAAGACGGTGGCCAGAGCTGGCAGCGCACACCCGATACCGGGGTCTCGATAAAGACTGCATTGGACTATCACGGAAGAGTACTGGCGGCATCGTCGTATAACGGGTTGTTGCTGCAAGATGGCGTGGGGGGCGGAGCTTCGGCTGAGACGGCGCACGCCGCGGCAGCAGGTTCGACGACGAACCGACAGTAGCTTAGACCCAGAGGGATCGCTGAGAGGGGGAGATCAAACTCCCCCTCTTTTTTATTGTGCAGGAGTTGCGGCTGGGAACGAGGAGTTGGAGGCCGTCCCGATATGGGGATTTGGGAGCGGCGGCGTGCGTATATGGGAACGACCATAAGCGACTGTGGGGGTTACGGTTACAGCGAGTTCGCGGAATGAGGGTTTCAAAACGGGAGGGCGGGGAAGTTCCAAGGATTGAGTATAGTGCATTAACTGTTTTCGAATGAGCGAGAAGCGCAGCTGGGCGGTTTGGTGGACGGCGTGCATTTGTAGAAGACGGATTGGCGGAGAGTATGTCGGAGGCGGTAGCGATCATGAGGGCAAACGGCAGGAAATCGCGGGAAGCAGCGCAGCGTCGATCAGGATCTCCGGCCAGGGTTGCCGCGGTCCACAGAGGCGATGGAAAGACACTCTACTTTGACCGCGGACAGAGCGAGATCGGTGTGGCGGCAGAAAGCGTTTTGAAACCATGTGAAGGCGACGGACAGTACGAAGCGGTGGGCTCCTCCTGCGGTGACTGCAAGGGGCGTGCTCCAGAGATAGCGCGTCCCTTGCGACTGCAATGCAGCGATTGTGAGGTCCTGTTACATGAGCTCTCCAACGTGGTCACGGGAGTATTGATGAATGCCCAGGTGCTGGAGTGGAAGCTGCCGCCCTACAGCCATATGAAGCGTTCGATACGCGAGGTGGAGCGTAACGCGCAACGCGGCGGCGAGTTGCTGAAACGGCTCATGCGGCGCCTTGCTCCCGGCGAAGGGATGAGCGAAGCCGCGGACGTGTCCGGCGCGGCGATTGGAGCTGTACCAACCTGCGTTTCGCGCGAGCTAACCGGGAAACGGATGGGCGACACTGCACTTGACCTCACAGGCGATTGTGACCCACGCACTAGCGGCGTTTTCCCAAAAAGGGATGATGGTGACAAGCGCTGAAAAACCAGCGCACCAGCACTCGGCAAGGCTGGTCAGGAGGTAGTCACGTGATTGCAGCAGAGGCAGTTCCCGTCAGCGAGCAGAGCTTAGAGACCAACTTGTTGAACCTTTTGATCGTGGAAGACGAGCGGTCGGTGCGCGAGTGTTGCCGGGATGTGGCTCGTTGTCTAGGCTTCAGCACGCAACTGGCGGAATCGAGGGACGAGGCCTGCCGCATTCTGGACACTGCCAACATCGATGTTGTTTTGCTCGACCTGCGACTGCCGGGGAGCAATGGTCTGGAGATCCTGCGCGAGGTGAAGCAACGGCGGCCGGAAGCAGTGACCATCGTGATGACTGGCTTTGCCACGGTGCAATCAGCCGTCCAGGCCATGAAGCTTGGCGCTTACGACTACATCACCAAACCTTTCAACTTCGAGGAACTGCGTCTGGAATTGGAGCGGGTGACGAACCACCTGAAACTCACCACCGAGAACCGGCTGCTGCGGGAGCAGTTGCGGTCGAAACAGGGCTTCGGTCCCCTGGTGGGGCATTCTCCGGAGATGGAGAAGCTGTATCGCATCATTGCCAAGGCGGCGCACAGCACCCATCCCGTGCTGATCCTGGGCGAGAGTGGCACCGGGAAGGAGCTGGTGGCGCGGTCGATTCACTATGCCGGCCCCTACAAGGACAAGCCTTTCATCCCGGTGGACTGCGGCTCCCTGGTGCCCACGTTGATCGAGAGCGAACTCTTCGGCTACGTGCGCGGCGCCTTTACCGGGGCGGTGCGGTCGAAAGAAGGTCTGCTGGCC
This sequence comes from Candidatus Korobacteraceae bacterium, assembly GCA_050014935.1. Lineage (GTDB taxonomy): Bacteria > Acidobacteriota > Terriglobia > Terriglobales > Acidobacteriaceae > Bog-257. The sequence goes on along the minus strand of JBEKCJ010000033.1, from coordinate 27,219 downwards.
ACCGCCGAAGGGGGCACCGTTTTTCTGGACGAGGTGGGGGAACTACCTGTCGACCTGCAAGCCAAGCTGTTACGGGCCATTCAGGAAAAGGAGATCCGGCCGGTCGGGGGGACCCGGGCGATGCCGATTAACGTCCGCATCCTGGCCGCCACCAATCGCGATCTGGATGCGGCGGTCAGCCAGGGAACCTTCCGCCGCGATCTCTACTTCCGGCTGAATGTGCTTACCTTGCGGATTCCTCCACTGCGGGAGCGCAAGCAGGACATCCCGATGCTGATTGGACATGTGCTGGAGCGGATCAACGGGGCCGTCGCCGGCAGCAAGCACATCGTGGGCGACGATGCCTTGAGCCTCATGCTCAATTACGATTGGCCGGGCAACGTTCGCGAGCTGGAGAACTGTGTGGAACGGGCTTGCACAACCTGCTCCCTGCCCACCATTCACGTGGCGGACTTGCCGACCCAGATCCGTGACGCCGAGGCGCTGATGGCTGCGCCTGAGGGCGCAGCGGACGCGGCTGGCATTACCCCGCTGGAGGAAATGGAAAAACAAGCTATTCTGCACGCCATCCAGTTGCTGGACGGCGACAAGCTGGAAGCGGCACGCCGCCTGGGCATCGGCAAAACCACGCTGTACCGCAAGCTGAAAGAATACGGCTCGGCCCTCTGACGTTCTTCTGGCATACGCCATGGGTTCCAGAAGACGCAGCGGAGTTTTCCGGAGCTGACAGGGCGTACGTAAGGTGAAGAGGCGCTCCCGCCGATGGTAGTTGGAGCTGACAAGCACCGCAGCGAGTCGGACAGGTGAAGTGTGCTCTCGCCTGCGGAGAAGGAGAAACTATGATTCTATTGGTGACCACATCATCTCGGGCGAGGGAATGCGCAGCGGCGCTGGAACAGGGAACCGGGCACAAGACACACGTGGCAAACTCGGTGCCACAGGCGGTTACAAAGATGCAGGCAGCGGAATACGACGGCTTGGCAATCGATCAGTCGCTGTTGGAATCGGACTTTCGCGCCCTCGACACGCTATTGAATCGGTGTGGCATCGCCATACCGCTATACGTAAATCTGGCCCTGCACAGCACCGAACGGGTAGTTCGCGAGGCGCAGGTGGCATTGCGGCGCGCCGATAAGGAAAAGCTAATGGCAACGCGCACCGCCGAGCAGGTGCTGCGCAACCAACTGCGCAGCCAGGTTACAGGCATCCTGCTGAACTCGGAGCTGGCCCTGCGGCAGAAGTCCATCTCCGCGGACGTCGCGGAGAAGCTGCGCTCGGTGCGCGAATTAGCGGAAAAGATGCGCTCCCAACTGCAAATTGCCTAACCTGGCGGGGGCGCCCTCAAACAATTGTCAGCGGCAAAAGAAAAATCCCTCTCCACCTGAGAGAGGGAGCACAAAATCCGATCTTCGGACCCTAAGCCTTGGTGATCTTGCCGCTGCGCAGACAGCTGGCGCAGATCCGCATACGCCGGCTGCCGCCGGGAACTTTGGCGCGCACCGGCCGCAGATTAACATTCCAGCGCCGCCGCGTGACGTTGTGCGCGTGACTGATATTGTTTCCAAATTGCGGGCCCTTGCCGCATACTTCACAAATTTGTGCCATGATTTCTCCAGATAATTGCCGGACTGGCTGGTTGAAGGAATATTATAGCTTTTTCGCCGACAAGTTCGCAATCCGGCAGCGGGCTAACTAGCCCACTGCTCGCAATCCGGCGGTGAGGGAATGGGGCGTGTCATGTCCATACTCGCCCTGATAAGCTTCCAGTTGGTTTGACATCGTCCGCCTGCCTGCTTACCCTGAACTAACGCAATTGTGCGTCGTACCCCTTCGAGGAACATCCAATCGTTATGCGTTCTGTGCTTCGCCATCTGCGGTTCTTAGCGGCCGTCCAACTTCTGCCGGCTCTCGAGAGCGGGGAGGAAACCACCCTGGTCGGCGGCCAAGCCGTGCTGGAAGGCGTAATGATGCGCTCGCCGCATGCGTGGGGTATTTGCATTCGCCGTCCCGATGGCACCCTGGCGACGCACGCCGAGCCGCTGGAGAAGCTTTCCGACAAACACAAGTGGATGGCGTGGCCGTTTATGCGGGGCATCATGACCCTGGGCAGCGCCATGACGCTGGGCTTCCGGGCGCTGCGCTACTCGGCCAGCGTCGCGCTTGACGAGCTGACGCCCGACGAGGAGAAGAAGACCGAGATCAGCGGCTGGGTAGTGGCGGTCAATCTCATCCTGTCGCTGGGGTTCTTCATCTTCATGTACAAGTTTGTGCCGCTGCTGGCTGCCACCAAGCTGAAGAACCACTATCCCGCCTTCGGCAACCAGATCCTGTTCAACGTGGTCGACGGGGTGGTCCGCATCAGCCTGTTCCTGCTGTTCATCTGGGGTATCTCGCTGTGGCCCGACATCAAGCGGGTTTACCGCTATCACGGCGCCGAACACAAGACGGTCTTCGCCTTCGAGAACAACGATCCGCTGACCGTGAAGAACGCGCAGGCGTATACCACGTTCCATCCGCGTTGCGGCACCAGCTTCCTGATGACGGTGATGCTGATTGCCATGTTGTTTTACATGCTGATCCCGGCAACGACCTTCTGGGCGCGCTTCGCTTCGCGCCTGGCGCTGCTGCCGGTGATCGCGGCGGTTTCCTATGAGTTGATCCGCTTCGCCGCCAAGCACGGCTCCTCGCTATTCGCAGTGCTGACCAAGCCGGGACTCTGGCTACAGCGCATCACCACCCAGCCTCCCGCCGACGATCAGGTAGAGACCGCCATCGCCGCTCTCAACGAAGCCATGGAGCTGGAGAAGCAGCGCGGCGGCGAGCTGGTGATTGCTTAGCGGCTCCTCGCGAAAAATTGCGCTTCCCAATTCAATTGCAGCCTCGGAGGGGCGCGCCTTCAGCTGGGCCTTGGACCGTGCAACTCGGGGCGTGGAACCGGGCGTCCCTGCCACCGCTGCAATTCGTGGCACCCTTTGTTAGCGCCAAATAGCACCCCCACCAACGTACCAAGATTGTGCAAAACCATCCGATTCCCGTAGGTCTTCAAGAATATCGCGTCGTTGTCCCGTTTTGAGAACGCTTCTCCTATGTTGCTCATTTCATTATGATTTGACGTGCAGCAATTCATGGGCAATGTGCGTAAGTATCTGAAAGAAGAGACGCTCCGCAGGTTGCGCGGAAATCTTCCACAAAATTTTCCACAGCGCTGCGGAAGGCGCTGACCAGAGGCTGACTTCTCGCACGCCGGAGCACCCTTCCCAAGCTGGTTTTGTTCGGGTTGGCTGTTCCGGTGACTGGCAGGTTGCCTTGGTTCCCGCGGTCTTGCCTTGTGTTGGGGCTTCTTTCGCCTCATTTCAGGCTAGGCTTTCCGTCGTGCCGAGCCCTAGCCCTCCCGTTTTGTCATCACGAGCGGACTTCAGGCCCGCGGGGTATCTGCTGTTTGCTCGCGCTAGAGTCGGGGCTTGGGTGACCGCCGAAGAACCTGGATAGTGAAGCTCCCTCCGGCTCATCAGCTCGAAGCCGCCATGAACCCAGTGCCGCGGTGAGCACGAATCCTCGCGACGCAAACAAAAAGGCCGCCTGTTCGGCGGCCTCGCTTAAACCTCGGCGACTCTAATGCGACGTAGTTGCGGATGAGGCTGGCTTGGCTCCCATCGGAGGCGCCGCCGGTGGCTTGGCGGAAGCTCCAGCTGCGCCAGCAGGCCTGGGAGGTGCGGCAACGCCAGACTGGGCGTTGTAGGCGTCGACGATGGTCTTGGTCAGATCAACGCCAGCCGTTGCCCAGAGCAGCGGGCCCTGCGGCCACGGATTCGACGAATCGAACAGCAGACCATAGCTGTTGGCCTTGGCGTACTTGTCGATCACCGGCGCCATCTTCTGCAGTATGCGCTGGGCGATCTCGTTCTGCTGCTGCTGATAATCGTTCTGCGCGTCCTCGGCCGAACGCTGTAGGCTCTTCTGTTTGGTCTCGATCGACTTCACCAGAGTGGCCCGGGCTTCCTCATTCATCTTGTCGCCCTGCGTGCTGAGCTGCTTCTTCAGGTTGTCGATGTCGGTGTTCTGGGCCGCCAACTCATTACGCTTAGGTTCAAATTTCTTCTGCAGGGCTTCGAAATCGCGCGCACCTTCGTTGGTGCCGATGATCGCCTGCTGAATGTCGATAATGCCCACTCTGACGCCGCCGGTAGCGGCAGCAGTAGTCGCGGCCGGGGCGGCGGCCGGTGTCGATTGGGCCAGGCTCGCGATGGCCAGAAGAAGGGCGAACATGGCTGTACCTGCGAACGTGCGCTTCATTGAGATGGCGTAGCTCCTTAGAATTGCTCCGGGAATTCTTGTGTTCCAGAGAGGAACGCGCTGCAACTGCGTCTTTTCTGAACTGCCGGGTTACGACGCTCTGCTGGAATGCAGACCGCTACGCTTCCCAGCCGGAAAATTCGGCGGTGCGGATACTTTGATTATAGGGAAACGCGCTTCTCAGCGTCAAACCGGGAGAATGCCACTTTGGCAGCAGGTCACTGTGGCGATCGTATGGCCGTGCCTTCCATTACCGTAACCAATGCCCCTGCCGGTGTCTGCACTTGCGACTTGAACGTGTACGAGTCCGGCGTCAGAAGCGTCACCACATAGCGGCCTTTGGTGGTGACGCCATTCATTTTCTCGTCGGCGTTCCATGTCCAGGTATTGCCCTGGGCCTTGCCGATGGCCACCTGATGTTCGCCCAAACTGTTGTAGGCGTTGTAGGTGTAGACCTGCTCGGCGGCGTTGTACTCCATCATGCGCACGCCGTGGACATCGCCAAGCGGGCCTTTCATGACCGAATGGATCTCCAGGAAGAAACCGCCCGGCACCCACTCCCCATGCTCGGTTGAGGTGAACGGTGCGCCTGGCGCGCTGGGGCTGATCTTGGTGGTGCCGCTAAGTTTCCAGTCGCCGGCAAAGTAATTCATCATTTGCACTTGCGGGCTGAGCGCCGGCGGCGCGGCTGGCGGCGGCGCGGCTTGTGCAACTGCCAAAATATTCGTCAACCAGCCCAGTAAGAATGCCGCGGTAACCCTGCGCACGGAAATTTCTCCTAGAACGTTGTCGCCACCGAGAAGCGGAAGGTCTTTAGTGGCTCAGCCAGATAATATTTTGGCTGGTAAATCGAGACGGTCTGGGCGTAAGTGAAATCGCCCGCTGCGCCCGCCGGGAACATGGAGCGGGTGATCGGGTTCGGTGAGCTTACGGTTTCGTTTATGCGCAGTGGGTTGTAGGCCCAATAAATGCGGAAGGGCGCATTGACCACCGGTACGATGACCTGCAACTCCAACCCGGTCGACATGCGAGTCTGGTAGTTCGTGCCGGGAACGATCCCCAGCACCGGGTTAATAGGCAGGGTGCTGCCGCCGACACACTGGTAGCTGGAGTTCAGCGCAGGACAGCCAAACACGGTGTTCTGGAGCGTGGTGACCTGTTCTCCGGCAATGCGCAACTGGTTCGGTTCGGAGACAAAGTCCCACCCGGTATCGACGAACGGGGCAAGCGTAACCGGCCCGACAATCGGCACCCGGTACTCCAGGTTCGTCACGATATTGGTATCGCCACCGGGAAAGATGATCTGGGAAACCGGGACGGTGATGTTATAGGTGCCGTAGCGTGGGTTCCCGGGATTCAGGGGAACGGTGGAACCGTCCGGGTTCTGAAGTGCGACCGTCACTTCCGTAGGGAAGAACGAAACTGGCGAAATGGCACGAATATCGAAGCCACGGATATCGGTATCGCCGCCCGCATAGAAGCGGTCGAAGGGTGGCGCAACCTGCCCTCCATAACCGCTGATCCAGGAGCCCAGCACGCGGAAGCCGATCGCATTGCGGCCCTTGTTCACCGGGATGAAACGTTTGTATTCCGTAACCGGCTTCACGTACTTCACGTTGCCGCCCAGTCCAGCCACTTCGGTGGCGAAGTAGAGGCTCTGCCCTTTGTGTGGCCGCTGCGGGTTGTCGATCCGGTTGTAGGAAAAGTTGGGGACGACCTTGCTGGTGATAATTCCGTTAAGCGCGTCGGGGCCCGAGATGCCGCGGAACTCCAACGTTTCGAAGTAATCAGTTGAGGCGGCGCTGAACGTCTGCACCGACGAATCGTCGAGTCCGTAAGTTATACCGATACGCTTGAATGAGCGTTTAATCGGATAGCTTAGCGAAGTAGTGAATCCCGTGCTGGTCTGCGTGAAGTTCTGCAGCAACGCCTGGTAGCTCTGCGGCAGGGTCACGGTCTGGTTGAGCTGGATCTCGGTGAGTTTTGCCTGATTGTAGTCGTAGCTACGATGATAGACCGACCAGCCAAACTGCAGCGGCCGGTCGAACAGGTAAGGTTGAGTAAAGGACAGTGTCTCGTTGCGTTGATATTGGCCGACCTGGAACTCCACGCTCAGGCTTTCGCCTTTGCCAAACAGGTTGTTAGTTGTGTAATTGATGCCGATGAAAGCACCCGATAATCCGCTGACGCCGCCGGTCAGGCCGATGCTGTTCTTGCCCTTCTCTTTTACTTTAAGGGTGATATCGACCGTTCCGTCCTGCACGTTCTGTTTGATCTCGGAATCCTGCTCAGGCTTGAGCGGCTGGAAATACTGCAGCTGATTCAAGCGCAGCAGGCTAAGCTCCCAGAGATTGCCGTTGTAGATCTGCCCTTCCTCCAGCGCCAGCTCGCGGCGAATTACTTTGTCGCGAGTGGTGGTGTTGCCCTGAAATTCAATGCGGCGAACGTAAAACTGTTTGCCCTCGTCCACGTCGATGCGCAGCGAGATCGTCCGTTTCTCGTCATCTGCATCGGTGTTGGGCACCGGCGTGAAGTTGATATAACCCAGCGCAGCGTACGCCTTGCGCAGCGACTCCAGGCCTTTTCGAATCGCTTCGGTATCGAAGATATCGCCGTCCTTGATCTTGAACAGCGACCGCAATGCCTGGGTATTTTTCACCGCCTTGTTGCCAGTGAAGGTGATGTCTTTCAGGCGGTAGCGCTGTCCCTCTTCCACCGGTATGGTAATGTCCACCGCCTTGCCCGGCGAAGGCCTGAAGGGGAAATACCAGCGAAAGCCGCTGGTGTCGTGTATCTGCGTCTTGGGGTCGCCGACCAGCGCTTTGAAATAGCCCTTGGTCTGGTAAAAGTAGCGCACTCGTTCCGCGTCTTCTGTCAGCTTGGTGGAATCGTAAGTGCGCGCGAACAGGTTCTCCAGGAAAATGGAATGCGGGATGCCGATGGGCTTCAGGTTCTTCATCGCGCTCTGCAGTTCACGGTTGCTGATCGCTTTGTTGCCTTCGAACTTGATCTTCCCGACCTTGACCTTCGGTCCCTCCTTCACCACGAACGTCAACGATACCGCTGCGGGGGGAATGGGACGCACTTCCGATGTCACCGTGGCGAACTGGCGTCCGTGCGACGCCAGCAACTGCTTGATCACCACTTCCGCGTGTTTCACTTTGGTCGGATCGTATTGGCTTTCCTGCGTAAGTCCGACCTTCTGCTCCTTGAACTTATCCAGCACATCGCTTTGCGACACCGAACTCAAGCCGGTGTATTTGATCTCGCGGATGGTCGGCTTTTCCTTCACATAGACGTGGATGATCCAGCCTTTGGACGATTGCTCGCGCTCAATCCGCAGATCGTCGAAGTAGCCGGTGTTCCACAGGGAGTTGAAGTCGCGTTCCAGCGCGGCCTGGTCGTATACGTCGCCCGGCTTGGTGAACATGCGGGCCCGGATGGTCTCCGCCGGAATACGGCGGTTGCCGTGAATGACGATCTCAGCGACCACTTCCTGCTGCGCTACGGCTGTCCCGGCGAGCAACAGGAGTGCCAGGAAAAAACTGATCGCCCTGACGCAATCACGTGTCCCGCGAACCAATAGCCTCGCGAGTCTTCCCTGACGGTGGCAAAGAATGACAGAACCTCAGTGCAAGGGTTTATGAAAGCGCAATTATACGGTACGCGGCTTCCCCTTCGGAAACCAAACGCGTCCGCAGTTCCGGTGCGATACCAAGGCTAACCCTCGCTACCGCTGGAAGTTGTGGCGGCGCGCTCCACCTCCACCAGCGTGGAGTAGAAGGTGGCACCATCGCCCAGGTCGGTGAGCCGCGCCGAAGTCAGCACGTTGATGTTAAGGCCTCGGTCTGACAACTTCGCCCAGCCCAGCCGAGCGCCCACCACCCCGGCTTGTACTGCACCGTCCACCCGAGCATGCAGAAAGATTTCGCCGCGATCGTTGAAGACGCGCACGCAGTCGCCGTCGGCGATGCCGCGGCGGCTCGCATCTTCCCTTGCGATTTCAAGTTTGTCCTGATGCGGCTCCATTTTCTGATGACCGGGGTGATTGACGAATGTCGAGTTCAGGAAGTTGTCGGCCTTGCGCGCTAACAGCTCCAAGGGATATTGCTTGCCCGCCGGGCTGTGCCGGGACTCTTCTGGCATCACGAACGATGCCACCGGATCCATTCCGTGGGCTATCAAGTCCTGGTTATAGAGACGCGCCTTCCCGCTGGGCGTCGGAAAACCATTGGCAAACGGCAGCCAGGGCCCGCCATTCCCGTCGCCATGCACGTTCAGCCGCACATACGGATCGCTCTCCAGCCGCTCCCGCGTGATCCCCTTGAGCTGAGGCGCTCCCGACGCCAGGGCGGCCTCGATCATCGCGTCTAGCGGTTCGCGGAAGCACTCATCGTCGAACCCCATACGCAAACCTAGCTCGCGAAAGAAGTCCACGTTCGACTTGCACTCGCCCGGCGGCTCAATCGCCTGATGCGAAACCTGGAGATAGTAGTGCCCATAGGCCTGAACCAGGTCCTTGTGCTCGAAGAAAGTTGTTGCGGGAAGCACTACGTCCGCGTAGTCGGTGGTGTCGGTGAGGAACTGCTCATGCACAACGGTAAACAAGTCGTCGCGCTGCAACCCACGCCGCACCAGGTGCTGTTCCGGACACACTGCTGCCGGATTCGAGTTGTACACCATCAGCACCTTGATCGGAGGATTGTCCAGTTCGAGGAGCGCCTTGCCAAGTTGCACCATGTTCACGGTGCGCGCCACGCGTCCCAGCGGGCTCTCCGTCATCAAGTCGCGGCGCTCCATTGCGGCGCGATCCAGTTGAAAGCCGCCGCTGACAGAGAGCTGCAGTCCGCCGCCAACTTCTTTCCACGATCCCGTGATCACCGGCAACATGCAGACCGCACGTACGGCCGCGCCGCCATTCTGTGAGCGCTGCACGCCGTAGTTCAGACGGATCGCCGCCGGCCGCGTGGTTGCATACTCGCGCGCCAGCCGCTCGATGTCTTCTTTCGCGATGCCCGTCCACTGCGCCACCCGCTCCGGCCTGTATTCCGGCAGACGCTTCTGCAACTCATCGAAACCCTCGGCATAGCGCGCGATGTAGTCCGTGTCATGCCAGCCCTCGCGGACGATCACATGCATCAAGCCCAGCGCCAGCGCCACGTCGGTACCGGGATTGATGGGGATGTGCCAGTCCGCAACGCGCGCCGTCCGCGTGCGGTAGGGATCGATGACCACCAGCTTGGCGCCAGCGCGCCGGGCCTCCTCGATGAATGGCCACAGGTGGATGTTGTTGCCGTGAATGTTCGAGGCCCAGGCGATGATGTATCTCGAGTGGCGGAACTGCTCCGGCTCGGTGCCCATCTTGCGGCCGTAGACAGAGATGATGGCGTCCTCGCCGGCCTGCGAGCAGATGCTGCGATGCAGCTGCGACGCACCCAGCCGATGAAAGAAGCGTCGATCCATCGACCCGCCGTTCAGCACCCCAATGTTGCCGCCATAGGAGTACGGCAGCACGGCTTCCGGCCCAAACTCGCTGCTGATCTGCTTCAGCCGCGAAACAATCTCGTCAAAAGCCTCGTCCCATGAGATCCGCTGGAAAACGCCGTCGCCATGCAGTCCCTTCTTGACCACTCGCCGCATGGGGTAAAGAATGCGTTCGGGCGAATACACCCGGTCCAGATACTTCGCGACTTTGCCGCACAGAAATCCGCGTGTGATGGGATGGTCGGGATCGCCCTCAAGTTTGGTCGCCCGCCCGTCTTCCACGGAGACAAGCACGGCGCAACCGTCAGGACAATCGTGGGGACAAGCCGCGTGGACCGTTCGCTTCATGGGAACAACCGTAGTCACTAATTATCCCACGAAGCATCGCAGCCATCTGGACCAGCAAAAAGACCCGGGGCGCTCCCTTCCCCGGGTCCTGTCATCGCCTGACGTAGCAATTACTTTAGCTCGTCATTACTCTGCCAGTTTTTATCTGGCTTGCGAACGCATTTGAGTAGTGCAAGCGATGCGCCAATCGCCGGCTGAGCGAACCACGTTTCGGAGTCCCGCATTTCCAGCGAGATGCGGTCTGCAGAACTCGCCCTCTCTGCTATGGCCTATACTTTCGTCCGGTTTCGTCTATCCGAATAGATTGCGTGACTATCCATTTGGTGCCGAACGCCTGTCTGAATCCCCTGCAAACCGCAACGGCTGACAGGTTTTGCGGGATCGGCGAGTCGCGCAATTGTCACGCCCCAATGGGACAAGCCGCCTGTTTCGTGGGACGAAGCGCACACAACGCCGTTGACGATTGCAGTTCTGCCTTGCTTTGTCTACCCCGAAAGGGAGTATGATCTTAAAATCAGTGGTCGCATTCTGAGGTTTGTGGGGAAAAGCACTATGGCTCGCAAACTGTTTGCTTTAGTAGTTGTGCTCGCCGCGGTTTCTCTACCGTGTGCGGCGAAGATGCGCACCCTCTCAACTCCCGAGGACCGTGAACGCGTGGTGGACTACGCCCACAGTCTGGAAGAACATCCCCTCGCTAAGGACAACCTGGCCAAGCGCATGTGGCTGACCGAGTGGATTGTGAAAGCTCCGGAAGTCTCGGTCGATGTTTGTTGCAAGGAACTGCAATCGCTGGACGAGGTGAACAATACCTATTCCGAGCAATTGCGCATGCAGGCCATGTACTCGCAGGCCGCGTTTGAGTTGGAGCACCCGGACGTAACCAACTCCGCCACCATTCAGACCGCCGGACTCGCCGGTACGCTACGCGCTTATCGCGCCATCCTGCGCTTCGATCCTTCCGCCAAGTACCCCGTGCTCGACAATCTCCTGTCGCTGGAGAAGCAAGGCAAGTTGCAGAAATACGTCGAGCGCCAGACCAAGTGCGTGGAGGAGTAGCGACCGCTCCGCCGGACGGAGCGCACAATTTGGTGGACTGCGGGGCAAGCTGGTCTCATAATCCTCCTGCCATGAGGAACGCCCTGATCGCTTGTCTCGTTTTGCTATCCAGCTGTATCCCGGCTCTTTGCCAACAGGATTGGGTCCCAGCGACTAAAGAGGATGTCCGGCAGTTGATGGAACTGACCGGGGCGCGGGGACGCGTGCAACAGATGTGGGCTGTCATGGCCCAGCAAGCCGCAACCATGGCCGCAGGTGCGTACCATCGTAAGCATCCTGGCGCAACTCCTGCGCAGCTCCGCAAAGTCGCCGAAGCGACCGCGCAATACATGCAGGAAAGCTACAAGGCGTTTTCGATTGATGAGCTCATGGCTGCGATTGTCCCGATTTACCAGCGTCATCTGACGCACGCAGATGTCAGGGGCATTATCGATTTCTTTAGCTCTCCCGTCGGACAGAAGTACTTGAAGCAGATGCCCGCTATGACGGCTGAGTCGATGGATGCCATTCAGCCGATCATTCAGAAGCATCTCCCGGAGATGGAAGCGGCAGCCGAGAAGATGTCTGAGAAGGTAGCGAAGCCGGCGTCAACCGGCACGGGCAGTCACAGTCAGTGATGCCGAGTGCCGTTCTCCATTTGACCTGTCCCGCCCAAACACGCTAAACTTCTATGGTTTGCCTGTACTACTATATCCCGTCAGGGATGCCCCGCTGAAGAACTCCTTCCTGGCTGGGGCAAGTGCAAGCGTACAAGAGATTTGAGCCGGTTTCGTGCAGCAGTGTGCGCGAGCGGCTCTTGGGAGGCATTGCCATGTACGCGGTCATCCGCGCCGGGGGAAAGCAGTATCGCGTCGCACCCGGGGACGTAATTAAGGTCGAGAAGCTGTCACAGGCCGGCGGCGAAAACGTGCAGTTTGACGAGGTGCTGGCGGTCAGCGGCTCCGAAGGCGAACTGGGCAAGCCGTCCAAAGCCTTTGTCACCGCGCAGGTGGTGGAGCAAGGCCGTGCCGACAAGATTCTCGTTTTCCATTACAAGCGCAAAAAGCAGTACAAGAAGCTGAATGGACATCGCCAGCCGTTTACTGCCGTGAAGATTACCGGCATCAACGTGAACGGCAAGGACCTGGCTTAACCGCCGATGCTGCTCCATCAGTTCATCCTGACCCTGTTCGCAGCGGTCAAGCGCTTTGATTCGGTGCTGCTGGGCGTGCCTGACAGCCTGCGGCGATTCGTCTCCCGTGCTAAGTCGGACGACTCTGACTTTCAGGAAACGTAGCCCTAACGTTGAGGTGTTTTGAAGGGGCGCAGCTTTAGCTGCGCCGTTACGAATCGCCTCTATGAATTGGCGTCCCGAGGGCGGCTTTAGCCCGACGAGGGATCTGCGGTTCGACTGTTTTCGCCAAACAGCTGTAGCTGGCGACAGATTTTGAGGACATCTTTATGGCACATAAAAAAGGTTTAGGTAGTTCACGAAATGGGCGCGATTCCAACGCCCAGCGGCTGGGCGTAAAGTCCTTCGGCGGCCAACTGATACCGGGAGGCTCCATCATCGTGCGCCAGCGCGGCACGCGCATCAAGCCGGGCCTCAACGTCGGTCGCGGCAAAGACGATACCCTCTTCGCCAAGGTCACGGGCGTGGTCGAATTCAAGGACCGCGGCACCATGGGCAAGTTCGTCTCGATAATTGCGCAGGAAGCCGCGAGCAACTAGCTTCGAGCCACGAGCTTCGAGCAGAAGCTTCGAACCGGAGGTAGAGCTGGCCTTCAGGCCCGGAGACGTTGGTATTTCGGTTCAGGCCTCGTGAAAGCGAGGCCTTTTGTTGTTGAAGATCATCGAAGCAACGTAGAGAGGCTCGCAGCTCGAGGCTCGTAGCTTCTTTCCATGTTCGTCGACGAAGCCAAAATCCGAGTCAAAGCCGGCGACGGCGGTAACGGCTGCATGGCCTTCCGCCGCGAGAAGTTCGTGCCGCGCGGCGGTCCGTCGGGCGGCGATGGCGGTCGCGGCGGTGACGTCGTCATGGAATCCAGCGAGCGTCACAACACGCTGGTGCACTTCCGCTTCAATCCCGAATATAAAGGTGAGCGCGGCCGTCACGGCGAAGGTTCCAACAAGACCGGCCGCGAGGGCGAAGGCATCGTGCTGAAGGTCCCCGTTGGCACCATCGTCTACGACGAGATGACGGGCGAGGTGGTGCACGACTTCTCGCATCCCGACGAGCGGGTTGTCATCGCTCGCGGTGGACGCGGCGGACGGGGCAACGCGCGCTTCGCCACCTCGGTCCACCAGGCGCCACGCGAGCACGAAGAAGGCAAGCCCGGCGAAGAGCGCGATCTACGCCTGGAGCTGAAACTGCTGGCCGATGTCGGACTGGTCGGCTATCCCAACGCCGGCAAGAGCACGCTGATCTCGCGCATCTCGGCCGCGCGCCCGAAGATTGCCGACTATCCCTTCACGACCTTGCAGCCGAACCTCGGCGTAGTGGTTGCCGGCGAGCCGCCGGACGATGTCAGCTTCGTCGTCGCCGACATTCCCGGGCTCATCGAAGGCGCCAGTGAGGGTGCAGGACTGGGTACGCAATTTCTGCGGCACATCGAACGCACGCGCGTGCTGGCTCACCTTGTGGATGTTTCTGACGCCAGCGGACGGCCTGATCCCGTCGAGGACTACGAGGTAATCACGCGCGAGCTGGCGAACTTCGGCAGCGGTCTGGACCAAAAGCCGACGATCGTCGTCGCCTCCAAGATGGACATCGTCAACAAGGAAAAGCTCACCAAACTGAAGCGTTATTGCAAGCGCAAGAAGCTGGAACTGTTTCCGATTTCAGCCGTGACCGGCGAAGGCATCGACGAACTGAAGTGGGCCCTGGCGAAAAGAGTGGCTGGTGGCCAGTTGCCAGTGGCCAGAGATTAGAGATTTGGGATTTGGGACTAGGGAATGGGAGAGTTCCGAGTTGATAATTTCCAGCTTCGAGAACGATCGCACCACCCCTTTTCTTTAGAAAGTCGCTTTATTCTTGTCATCCTGAGCGGAGCCCGCTTCGGGCGGAGCCGAGAAAGATCTGCGGTTCCGTCGCTGGCCGCAACTCTGGGTTTCCACCCAATGGCCGCGTGCCGCAGGAATCGCGCCTTTCGAGACCTGCGTGGGACCCTTGCACAACTCTCGCCCAAGGTCTAGCCTACTGGCAAGCATTTGGGGTGCATCGTGTTTTCCCTCGGATACGTGCTCATCATGGCGGGCTTGGCGTTTGGCGGCGGCGTCACCGTGATCGGATTCGGCGGCCTGCTAGTCACTTCCTTGCATCGCAGTTTGGGATCTCCGTTGCCATTGCCGACCTTGCATAATGCCTTCGAGCGCCGGCTCTATGTGCTGGTGGGTCTTGCAGGATTTGTTCTCTGGGGCAGCGCATTCTGGTGCAGCCTGAACTTCACGCCGTAAACGCCTGCCGCCGCTGGCGCGGCTCATGTCACTACTAACGCAACGCGACCGCGGGCTTACGCCCACGGCTAACTCAAATGTCGCCGCTGCGCGGCTCTCCGCCATCGTGTAACTGTCCTGCTGCCTCCGCCCGACTCGATTCGGGTCACGGATTCGGTACGGCTCATGTCGCCGTTATAATCAAGGTCTATGGCTACCACGCCGGAAGCACCTGTCGCGGCGCGCTCCAAGTACGAGCCCGTCATTGGGCTGGAAGTCCACGTCCAGCTGCTGACGAAGACAAAGATTTTTTGCGGCTGCTCGACCCACTTCGGCGATCCGCCGAACACGAACGTCTGTCCAGTATGTCTGGGACTTCCCGGCGCGCTGCCGGTGCTGAACCGGCGGGCAGTCGAGTTCGCCGTCTTAGCGGCGACGGCTCTGAACTGTCGCATCAACGAGACCTCGATTTTCGCGCGCAAGAATTACTTCTATCCCGACCTGCCCAAGGGCTACCAGATTTCTCAGTACGACAAGCCGCTGGCCGAGCATGGCTATATCGCAATCAAGATGCCTACCGGCCGGAAGCGGATCGGCATCACGAGAGTTCACCTGGAGGAGGACGCCGGCAAGAGTCTGCACGACGGTCTGCCTGACAGCGCGGAGTGGACCTCGATCGACCTGAACCGCTCCGGCGTGCCGTTGATCGAGATCGTCAGCGAGCCCGACATCGCCTCGCCCGACGAAGCCTGGGAATACCTGACGCGGCTGAAGGAGATCATTCTCTACACCGGCGTCAGCGACTGCAACATGGAGGAGGGCTCGTTGCGCTGCGATGCCAACATCAGCATCCGGCCGCGCGGCCAGAAGGAGTTCGGCACCAAGACGGAAGTAAAGAACGTGAATTCCTTCCGCTTCATCCGGCATGCGCTGGAATACGAAATCGAGCGCCATGAGCAAGTACTGGAGTCGGGTGGCAGGATCGAACAGGAGACGCGGCTGTATAACGCGGCCGAAGGCAAGACGTATGGCATGCGCTCCAAGGAACAGGCGCACGATTACCGATATTTTCCCGAACCCGACCTGCTTCCGCTGGTGGTCGATGCAAAGTGGCACGAACAGATTATCGCCGAACTTCCCGAGCTGCCTGAGGCGCGGCGCGCGCGTCTGGTCGCACAGTACGGGATCACCGAATACGACGCGGCGACTTTGACCAGCACACGTTCGCTGGCTGACCAGTTTGAAGAAGCTGCGACGGCTGCGAAGAATCCCAAGCGTGTGGCCAACCTGGTGCAGGGCGAGTTGATGGGCCGTCTGAAGGCCAAAGGGCTGGAGATCGAGCAGTCGCCGATTTCGATGAAAGGCGTCGCGATGTCCGCCGACTTGGTGGAGAGCGGCGCCATCAGCGGAAAGATCCTGAAAGATCTCTACGACCTGGCCTTCGAGCGCGCCGAGGATTTTCCCGCGATCTACGAGAAAGAGAAGCCGCAGCAGATCAGCGACGGTGGCGCAATCGAGAAGCTCATCGACGAGATGATCGCCGCCAGCCCCAAGCAGTTGGAGCAGTATCGCGGCGGCAAGAAAACTGTCATATCCTACTTTGTGGGACAGGTGATGAAAGCCTCGAAAGGCCAGGCGAATCCCACGCTGGTTAACGAACTGCTGGCGAAGAAGCTCGAAGGGTGAGCCGTCTACTGTTGCGGCGGCGCCTCGGCGGGCGCGGAGACATGTTCGTGGATGATGACCCAGCGGCCGTTCTGCTGCTCCAGCACTGCAGTCCAGCGTAAGGTCAGGCTTTCCTTTTGTCCCTGCGGCGACGTCCCCGCCATAGTCAAAGTCCCAGCCACCCAGGTGATTTTTCCTTCGGGATGAATCTGTATGTCGTCATTCACGGTGTACGTCACTTTTGGGGCTTCTTTAAGCGAGGGAGCTACGCCAGCCTTGTACTCGTCCCAACTGTTGTACTTCAGCGGCGCAACATCAAAGAAGAGGTGGCCCGGGCCCTGGGCATAGAAATGCCCCTGCTTCTCCAGGTCGCTGGAGGCCCATCCGTCCCAGATGCTCTGCAAGTAAGCTTTGTCGACTGCCCCTGCCGGCTTCGCAGCTGTCCTGGATGACGGTGCCGCTGCTGTTTGTGCTACAGCCGGCAGGGCAAGCGCAAACAGTAAGACTGCAAGCATTCCACGACCCATAAATCTTCTCCTGAATTCCAGTGCCGAAGTGCGGATTCTCTCAGACTGTTCGCCAAGATTCAATGCGGATCAGCTGTCGCCCGCGCTGTGAGCTTCGCGATTTGTTACCCTGTTAGCGTCCATGCTACCGCGGCTTTTTGGTTTCATCGGAAGTTTCCTGTTGCTTGCAGCGCTTGCCGGATGTGGAACTCCGGGCGCGCCGACGTTCCCGTCGCTCAACTTGCCGCTTCCGGTTACCGATCTGACGGCTTCCCGCCGAGGCAACCGCGTCGATTTAGAATGGACCCAACCGCGGAAGACCACCGACCGCACCAACATCAAACATAATCCTGTGACGCGAGTCTGCCGCCACAATGGCACGACCCTGATGGCCCATTGCGCGGTCGTTGCTGAGGTGACGCCACCCACGACGAAACCTGCGGAAAAACAGAAGAACGAAGCTCCGCCAGGAGCGGTACGCATTCACTATGTTGACATCCTGCCGCCGGAATTGGGGCTGAACAACCCGGCTGGGTTCGTGATGTACGGCGTGGAAGATGTGAATGTGCATGGCCGCAGCGCCGGAATTTCGAACCAGGTGCCGATTCCCGTAGTTCCAACCATCGCCGCGCCCGACCAGGTAACGGCTGAGGTGAGCGCAGACGGCGTGCGGATCGCGTGGTCCGGACCCGCACCGCCGGCGCCGCCGGTGGCGGTCGTTTTTCGCTATCGCATTATGCGCCGCCCGGTAGGCGCCCTGGCCTATACCGCACTGGATGATGTTGAGCCTACGGCAACGGGTTCCTATCTCGACAAAACCTTTGCCTGGGAGCAGAAATACGAATATCGCATTACGACCTTGAGTCAGGTTAATGCCAACCGCATGAGCACCGCGGTTGAGGGCGACGATTCCCCGTCCGCCGAGGTTTTCACCCGCGACATTTATCCACCAGCGCAACCGGCGGGATTGCAGGCAGTTTTTTCCAGCGTAGGACAGAAGCCGTTCATCGATCTGACCTGGGCGCCGAACCTGGAAGGCGACCTTGCCGGCTACAACATCTTCCGCTGGGTTAAGGGTGGGCAGCCACAGAAACTGAATACGCAGCTGGTGCAGGTTTCGTCCTACCGTGACGAAAATGTAGAAGCAGGCAAGACGTACTTCTATATCGTTTTGGCGGTGGACCTGCGCGGCAACCAGAGTCCACGCTCCGCTGAGGCGCACGAGACCGTGCCGAAGCAATAGGGTCGTTTCACCACCAAGGCACCCTTCGGCTACGCTCAGGGGCAGACTCCGAGCATAGAGAATACGAAACAGCGAGATCTGAATTGTGCTCTCTGCGTCTGGGCGTAGATTGATAAGAGACGGAGTTTCCAATGCAATATTGCCGCTGGCAACATCGAGATGGAACACGCTACGGCCTCATCGAGAATGTCGCCGGTACACAAATGATTACCCGAACGCTGACGGCAGCTCCGCAATCGTTTTCCGCGTTCGACAGGGCGGAAAAGAGCGACTTGCAGTTAAGCGCCGTTCGCCTGCTGGCGCCCGCGGAGCCGGGGAAGATTGTGTGCATCGGCCGCAACTATCGCGAACACGCCAAGGAACTCGATCATCCCATCCCGACTGAGCCGCTGATTTTTCTGAAGCCGCCGTCGTCGTTGATAGGGCCTGACGACGAGATCCGTCGGCCCGCAGAACTCTCGCAGCGGGTCGATTACGAAGGCGAACTAGCGGTGGTGATTGGCAAGCCCTGTTACGGTTTGCGCGAGGGCGACGATGTAAAGCCCTATATTCTGGGATATACCTGCCTGAATGACGTCACCGCTCGCGATCTACAGAACAAGGATGGCCAGTGGTCGCGCGCCAAAGGCTTCGACACCTTTTGTCCTGTAGGCCCGGTGGTAACCGCTGACTTGGATCCGTGGAAAGGCGTTCGCGTGCAAACCCGGGTCAACGGTGAGTTGCGGCAGAATGGGACGACGGCCGACTTCCTCTTCCCGCTCGACGTGTTGATTCGCTTCATAAGCCAGGTGATGACGCTGGAGCCGGGAGATGTCATCGCCACTGGCACGCCTGCGGGCGTAGGCCCGGTGAAGGCCGGAGATGTGGTGGAAGTGACGGTGGAAGGTGTTGGCACACTACGCAATCCGGTGGTTGATCGGCTATAGAGCCGGAGCAGGCCAGCCCCTTCGGCTTCGTTCAGGGCAGGCTCCAGCCAAGCGAAGGCTGATGCGGCACCCAGCGTTCGTCCGTAGTGTTCCTCCCAAAGTAACCGCCTCGCAGAATTTTTCTTGTTCCCTTACGCATCCGATCCCGCTATCTTCGTATCAAACCTCCACAGCGGATTCCCATGAACTCATTTCGGCTCTATCCCATTCTCGCTTTCGGCGCCACGGCGGCCATCATCGGCTACGCTTTGCTGTCACGCAAGAACAAGCCGCCGGCGGAGGACCTGGAACGGAAGCGCCGGAGCGATCTGGCCCGCGGCGGCCGCATCATTGATGGCAACGTCATCGACGTTCTGGAGTTGGAAGAAGATGTCAGCGGGCAGCAGATGATCCTGCTGGTGTACACCTATGATGTGGCGGGCGTAACCTACGAAGCCTCGCAGGACGTGACCCACTTGCGGCAGTTTATCGATCTTTACTCCTGCCGCCTGGGCCTGCCGGCCTCGGTCAAATACGACCCGCATAACCCCGGCGACTCAATCGTCATCTCCGAAACATGGTCTGGGTTGCGGAAGCCCACCATCGTTTTGCCCCGGCGACCCGAAGAAAAGCCTGTCAACCTGAACGTACCTTTTCGACCCTCAATCGTCTCATCCTTGACAAATTCGTAACAATCGCCAGACAACGGGGTTGTTACAATAAACCATGCATAATCTGCCCCTTCCGCTCGCGGCATTTCTGGCGGGCATCTTATCTTTCCTTTCGCCATGCGTACTTCCGCTGGTGCCCGGATATGTGTCGCTGATTTCGGGAGCCACGGTGGAGGACCTGCAAACGCAGGAGCGCCGCATGCTGGGCACGGTGATGTTGCATTCGGTCACGTTTGTCCTGGGATTCAGCGTGGTTTTCATTGCATTGGGGGCGGTGGCCACCGGCGTGGGGCAGTTGGTCAATGAGTATCACTCGCTTCTGTCCAAGATTGCCGGCATCATTGTGATTGTGTTTGGTCTGCACCTGACCGGCATTCTGAAAATCAAAGCGCTTTATGCTGATAAGCGGATGCACGATGTTAAAGGCGGCTCAAGTGCGGTGGGCTCTTTCGCCGTGGGCTTTGCCTTCGCCTTCGGATGGACGCCCTGCATCGGTCCTATCCTGGCGACGATCCTGGTACTGGCGGGCGCGCAGCAGACCGTGCTGAAGGGCATTATCCTGTTGGCGGTGTATTCCCTGGGCCTGGCGGTGCCGTTTCTGCTTACATCCCTGGGAGTCGACAGATTTCTGGCGTTTTACAGCCGTTTCCGCCGGCATCTGCACACCGTGGAGGTTTGCAGCGGTATACTGCTAATCGCCATCGGAGTATTGATCTTCTTAAACAACTTGCGATTGCTCTCCGGATACTTGTCCTTCCTCAACCGGTTCGCATTGTAGGGGTGTGGTTGTGAAACGAAATGCGTTGGTTTTTGTTGCCCTGTTTGTGGCGATCCTGGCGATGCTGGCCAGCGGGAAATACCTGGATCGCACTCGCAAGCACGGCACCATTACACTCGTGGGCAATGTACAAGGCGTGCCGGCGCCGGATTTCACTCTCCAGGCGCTGGATGGCAGCAGTGTCAAGCTCTCCGATTTTCGCGGCAAAGCCGTGCTGCTGAACTTCTGGGCGACGTGGTGTCCGCCCTGTAAGGTTGAGATGCCCTGGTTCGAGGACTTGCAGAAGCAGTATGGCAAGGATGGTTTGGTAGTCCTGGGAGTGGCGATGGACGATTCCGAGCCGGCCACGATCGCGAAGTTTGCCAACGAGCTAGGAGTCAACTATCAGGTGCTGCTGGGGACCGACAAGGTCTCCGACGACTACGGTGACGTGCAGTACCTTCCCACGACCTTCTATATCGGGCGTGATGGGGCCATCGTGGACAAGATGACCGGACTGCTTGATCGCAAGGACATCGAGCAGGCAGTTAAGAAAACTTTGAACACCGGAGATCGATCCAGCAGCGTGCCGCAGAACCAGGCCAAGGCGGAAGTGAGAGCGGTAGCGGTGAAAGAGGTTGCCGCCAAGGATGCCACGCGATGAGGCGAACGACTGCTCTTCTTGCAGCGGCGCTTCTGCTGGCCGGCTGGGCGCTGGCCCAAGGTTTCGGCGATAAGCCGCCAGTCATTCTGGCTCCCGTGGGTAACGTGCAGGTAAAGGCGGGCGCCAGCAAGGATGTTAGCCTGGACTTCAGAATCGGCTCCGAATTCCACATCAATTCCCACACACCCAAGTCTCCCTTGCTGATACCCACAGCGCTGAAGCTGACTGCATCGGAGCCGGTGACGGTGGCCGATGTCAAGTATCCTGCGGGGCAGGACATGACCTTCCCTTTCTCGCCCGACGAGAAGCTGAGCGTCTATAGCGGCGACTTCAGCATTAATGCGGTGTTAAAGACGGCGGCCAACGTCGCACCGGGAACCTATCCCGTGAAGGGCGAGCTGCGCTTTCAGGCGTGTGACCACAGCGCCTGTTATCCTCCGCGAAGCATTCCGGTCCAGTTCCAGATCACAGTGGTTAAGTAGTCCAGCGGGCAGGTGCGATGAGCTTAGGCCTTGCGATCGCGCTGGGATAATTTTCGCCGTGGTGCCGAGAGCATGCCCAGGATCTCCTGGAGTCCTTGCCTGACTTTCTTGAGCTTATCGGCGGGGTTCTGTTTGGGAAAGGGCAGGCCCGACTGCTGACGCGCCGTCTTGGATTCATCCTTCAATTGCTGGCGTGCGCCGGCTATGGTGAAACCCTCTTCGTAGAGAAGTTTCTTGATGTGGAGCACGTTCTCCACGTCGCGCTGGCGATACATGCGCTGACCCGTGCTGCTCTTGACCGGCTTGAGCTGCGGGAACTCGGTCTCCCAAAAACGCAACACGTAAGCCGGTAGCCGGCACAGGCGCGAGACCTCGCCGATACGAAAGTAGAGCTTGTCCGGAATCACCGGATCGGAGCCGCCCGGGCTTTTCTTGCGGCGTGTTTTTTTCTCAGCCATGCAAGGTTAGTTGCGAAGGTCGCGTTTCAAGTTTCGAGCAAAACTCCACTCAGTTTACGCGGTCTGAAACCTTGTAGCACGAAGCGAGGGGCAGAACAACCGAATCCCGATAGCTCAGGCTCAACCAGTAACCCGGAACAGCAATCGTTGACATCGATTCCAGGTCGGGCCACAATCACCAACCGTGACGTTTCAGTCCAATATCTCGGCCCGTCGGGGACGGTGCTTCCCCTCCCTGGCAACAGGCAATCCGGGGACGCCGGCTGTTCTGCTTTTGATCCTACTGTTTTCTGGCGCGTCATTTCCAACCGACAAGAACAGTGACCGGCCCAAGCTTCCCTACAACATGATGGGACTTCGGCGGGAGGACATCGACGCCTATGACAGTAAAGCCGAGCCTGTGGCCAACACCACTGCGGCGCTGCTTGCGCTCAACAAAGCCGGCTGGGACGTGATCCACAAGTACTTCCCCGCGCTGGGCACGGAGTCGGAAGGAATCGAGAAAAGGACTCATGCCGAGGACAGAATGGACAGCCGATTCTTTGCGAACTACGCCAACGAGGACGCGGCTTTCAGCCCCATGCCGCTGTTGTGCGTTATCTGGTCGCTTCCTGAGTCTGAGTTGTCGGGCCGTTTGAAGGCCCTCCGCGACCAACTGGCGCCGGCGATGGCGCTGGAGGATTATTCCATCTGGAAGCTCGACGATCTTCGAAATGCAGTCAACAGCATGACCAACCCTGCCAAGACTGTCCAGGGCGTCAAGTATCGCACGCCGAAATCCAGTATGTCCTTTGCGCAGGCACTGCGTCTGTACGCCATGACTATCGCTCTGGTCAGAGTGGAAACGAAATGGGCGGACAAAGCTGATAATCCTCCACCGGACATGGCCGACTTCAACAACCGGCTTCGGCAGCAACTTCCCCGGCAAGTTCGGGATGGCGAAACGACGGCCTTCTTTCTCTACCGCCCAGGCGTCCTCAGCCATCCGCTCTCCAAAGAGGAGTTTGAGGAGCGGGCCGACGTGGTAGTGATGTCGAGGAAGGCCACGACGGTGGAGGTGAAGCAGTTCCCGGTATATCTGACCGAAGATCAGAGGGAATGGAGTCCGGCATGGATTGCTGCCCGCGATGAACAGAACGATACGACGCTGGTGGCACGCAAGTACGACCACGATTGGACGCGACTGGATGGGCCGTACTTGTGGTTCCGCTACGACCAGTTGAACGGAGCAGTGACATACCGGGCGACGATAGAGTTGCATCCGGACGAAATCTCGATTGAGGCGGAGCGAAGCATTGAAAGCCGGGGCGCCGTGAAGAGAGTGCAGCGCCCACGCGACTATGATCCCGCTCAGATGACGGCTTTCCGTCCCGGGGTCGATATCCCCGCAGGTCCGCCGGACGCGTTCGCGATTGACCCTCCGCGAGTGGAGGACCAGGCAAACAATCTGAAACGGCTCGGCCCATACTTCTCCAACGGCTTCAGGGCGTGGTGTGCGTACGGTCTTTCGGCATCGGGCCTGGCCGCCGACGGCAAGACCTGGGTCGCGGTGCCTCCCGATGAGCCGCGCCCTGCGGGTTCGAGTCCGCAAACGGCCGTTCCGCAATCGGCCACTGGCAGCCAGGCGGCTACCCAGCGATGAACCCGACCGGGAGCGGTCTTACGGTAGTGGCGGCAACCCGATCAGCGCCACCAGCTTCTGGAAGGACGGATCGTGGTGAAGCGAAACCAGGGCTTCGTCCGCCCGTAACGACAAGAGAGAAGAATCGTGCTTCTGGTAAGCATCCTGAAGATACCGCAGGGCCTCGCCGTTTTGTCCTAAACGGGCAGATGTCCGGGCGACAAAGTAAGGTGACAGTTGCCCTTCGGCATAGAACTTCTTCTGCACCTGGAGAATGTTTTCCAACATTGCCCGTTCGCCGCCCGCCTTGAAGCCTTGCTCGGCCGAGCGCACGATAGCCACTTCCCGCTTGTCCTGTGACAACCTGGCCGCTTCCGCCGCCTCAATCAAGTAGTTCGGATAATCCCGCTTGCTCAGATAGATGTAGGAAAGATATTTGTGAGTCGAGAAGAAGGCCGGTTGACTGGCTTCGATCTGTTTCAGGAGAGCGGTTGCTTCATCCGGCCGATCCAGGTGGAAGAGAACCAGCGCTTTGTCGGCCAGGATCGCCGTGGAGGCGGGATCCAGCTCTTGCGCACGCTCAATTTCTTTCATGGCCTCGGGAAGGCGTCCCAGAACCATCAGGTAGGTGGCGTACCAATGGTGCGCTGCGACATAGCTGGGATTGAGTTCGATGGCTCGACGGAACTCACGCTCCGCTCCCACAATGTCCCAATTCCAATAGAACATGACAAAGGCCAGAGAGGCGTGAGCTTCAGCGGAAGAGTCGTCGAGTTCCACCGCTTTCTTGGCAGCTGCCAGGGCGCGAGGGAAGGCTTCTTCGGAGGGCATGGCGGCAAACTCGCGGAGAAGGTTGTAGCAATCTGCCAGTCCGACATAAGGCTGAGCGTAGTTAGGATCGCGGACGATCGACTGGGTGAAAAAGTCGAGAGCCTTCGTCAGATCCGCCGGAGTTCTTCGGTTCCAGTAGTACCGTCCCTTTAAGTAAAGCGCCTGCGCTGCGGGATCGACTGGGGGGGCTTCCGCCGACTTAACCGGCAATCCGCTTGAAGAAACCCGCTCATTTACAGCCGCCAAAACATGACGACGATGGGCGATGACGAGGAACAGCCCCGTTCCCACAGCCGCCAGCAGCAGGACCGCAGCAACAATTGCCAGCCATGGCTTTCGAGGGTTGCGGGGCAAGGCGGGAGCAGCATCGCCAGGCAGATTATGGGAAGCGACTGGTTCAAGTACCTCGGGGTTGGGCTGGCCCAGGCTTAGATCAGACGAATCCAAATTATCCGATTTCTCCGTCTCCGCGGAGGAATCCAGGGAATGCATCCAGCGGGAAAGCTCGCTGGTAAACGCGAAGACCCTCGCCCGGGAGCCTCCTGGCAAACGGTGGACTGGCAGGGACCGTTCCTTCTCCCACCGTTTGACGGTGCGTTCATCCCGATCGAAGTAGGCGGCAATCTCTTTCCAGGAATCGAGCCGCCGATTCGTAGTTTTCGCCTCATGGACGGTTGGCATAACCCGCAATGTCCCCAATTGTCCTTTGATGTCCCTTGCCGGATTCGATCGGAAGTGGTCAAGTATAAGCCACTTTGCAACAGCTCCGCTACCAACTTGTGCTCTTGGTTCCTGGGGTGAATTAAGAGCAGATCACTTCCGTGTTGCCAATCTCAGGCTCGTCAGTGGGGATTGATACACATGAAGGTGACGTATGGTGAGTACCGAAGAGGCAATTCACGAGATCAAACGTATTCGCGGTAAGCCGCATCCTAAATAGCTGGCTGGCTGGAAGCTATCTCCCCGTGAACCCCCAGATTAACGCACGAACACTAGACGGAACTAACTAGGAGTCCAAAAACATGCGACGTTTTTATTGGTTTGCGCTTGTAGCCATCGTGGCTGTAACGGTTCTACCAGCGGACGCTCAGGTAGTCACATCGACAGTCGGCACGCAGGTAAACCCGGCCAGCGCGGCGGTAGATTCTACGAGAAACCTGATTTACGTCGCCAACAATTGCGGAAGCGATCACACTTGCTCGCAAGGTGGCGGCAGCGTGACGATCATCAACGGCGCAACCCTTGCCACCCAGAACGTCACGGTGGGGGCCTATCCTTATCCCGTAAAGGTTGACACTGGCCTGAACCAGATCTACACGGCCACCTGCGGCACCGACCCCACGTGCGGGAGCCCCGGCACGGTGACCGTCATCAACGGCTCGACCAAGGCTACGACGAACATCGCCACCGGGTATTACACCGACTGGGTGGCGGTCAACCCGGTGACGCACAACGTCTATGCGGTCAACCAGTGCAACGACCCCAATTGTTTCAGCGACGGGAACGTAACCGTCTTCAGCGGAAGCAATCTCAGTGCCCCTCCCCAGACCGTTACTGCCCAAGGTGGCTCCTGGAGCGCGGTAGTTAACAGCACGACCAACACGATCTACGCGATAAACCGCTGCGGAAACTACTTTCTTTGCAACGGCGAATTTCCCGGCAGCGTGACCGTGATCAATGGGAGCAACAATGCGGTAGTCGCCACGATATTCGTTGGTTTCTTCCCCCAGTTTGCCGCGGTGGACGAAGTGCACAACCTGCTTTATGTGGTCAACAACGGCGGAGCTGACGGCAGCGGGACGCCGGGTACCGTTAGTGTGATCAATGGCGCGACCAATACGGTTGTACAGACGATCACAGTCGGAGACTACCCCTCGCCGGTCGTCTTTAACCCCAGCACCAATATGGTCTATGTGGGCGACCAGTGCAGCGAATCCACTTGTACAGCGCCGCCCGAGGTAAGTGTGATCAACGGCCTCACGTTTGCCGTAACAGCGACGGTGCCGATTTGCCGCGGAGACGATTATCCCGCTACCGACAGCCAAGTCGACGTTACGACCAACAAGATTTACTTCCCCTGCATAACGCGAGTCTCTCAGGTGTCGCAGCCAAGCGGACTCACCGTTACGGCGCTGGACGGCGCCACCAACACGACTACCCCTATCGCCGTTGGTGACTTTCCCAGCGCTGCGGCGGTCAACTCCGTCACCAATCAAATCTACGTTCCGAATCAAGAGGACTACCAGACTACCAACGGGACCGTCTCTGTCATTGGCGGCGCCACCAAGCTGCAATTGGTCAATGTCACTCCCTGCCGTTTGGTGGATACCCGCACCAGCGGCGGCCCGATTCAGGGTGGCTCGTCCCGCAGCTTCATCGTTCCTCAACTTGGTGGCTGCAACATTCCCGCGACGGCTGCTGCCTATTCCTTGAACGTCACGGTTGTGCCGCCCCCTGGCGGGACGCTGGGGTATTTGACCATCTGGCCCACGCCGGAAAATCAGCCCACGGTTTCCACGCTGAACTCGCCGGATGGCCGCACCAAAGCTAACGCCGCGATCGTGCCGGCTGGCGTGGGCGGCGCCGTAAGCGTGTATGCCAGCAATACCACCAACGTTCTTCTTGACATCGACGCCTATTTCGCGCCGGCTGCCTCTGGAAACTATCAGTTCTTTCCGCTGACGCCCTGCCGGATAGTAGACACCCGTAACAACCAGGATGGAGGAATGCTACAGGCGGGAGTGGAACGCGATTACACCATACCGCCTAATTGCGACGTGCCCAGCAGCGCGACGGCCTACTCGTTCAACGTGACAGTCAT
>JBEKCJ010000032.1:0-38680 GCA_050014935.1 Candidatus Korobacteraceae bacterium | reverse complement strand
CTAACTTCATGGCCGATGCTGAACAGCTTGCGCACGCGCGAAAAGGCGAGGCTGTCGAACTTAAGGATTGACTCGCATTGGGCTCGCTTTTCGGCTAGAGCCCGATCTGGAAGATCACCATATTCGTCGTCAAAGCGGTCATAGAAAACCCTGATCTGGTGAAGCAGCCAGCAAATATGATTTGGATGCTGAGCGAGATACGTCGGAGCTTTAGTCGAAATTACGAGATCATAACCGCGAAGGTCGAGATCGAAGCAGTCGCGGTAGGATTGCAAGACTGTCTCCCAACTTCTCTCGACAATGGGAAGCTGGATCCAGTCGACGTCGGCGCGCTGCTTGAACGCCTGCACCAATCCGAAGAACAGCCGCTCGGCACCGAAAAGATGCTCGGGGTCATGGATGGCGGGAGTGACGATGGCGGTTCTCATGGACCAGGTCAGATGAGCGACTCAGCTCGCCGGAGGACTCCCATCCGCAGGAGCCTGGGGTGTTGCGCTGAGGCGAGCGCGCAGAGCCTTGAGTTCTTCAGCCATAGTCGCGTTCTGGCTACGCAGCTCCTGAATAGCAACGGCCTGGGCCCGAAGGTCAGAGTCGTGAGACTGCAGGGCCACGGAGATGTCTCGTAAGGTACGTAGAATCGCCGCCTGAAAAACCTGCAAAGGCCGCGTATACCACGTCAAGGACCGCTGCATGGCCTTCTTTACTAACTGCACCGCGTTGTTGTGGAGACCGGACAGGCGCGGATTCAGTTCGCCGACCTGGTTATGAGCCCTGGTTGCGGCTTTAAGCGCTGCCTCCATTTGCAACTTGAGCGGCGCAACGTTCTGCGAGTCAACTCTGGAAAGCGGGGGCTCAACAGACGAAGGCAGGCTGAAAGCCGATTGCGCGTTCCGCAGTTGCTGACGAATGTGGTCCAAGAGTTCCGGGACATCGGCTGACGTCTCCGGCGCCGCAGTACCTGAGCGGGCGGGCGTGAGTTTGCCGCGAATCCGCTTCGTAATTGTCGCAATGCTCTCTTCTTCACGCACGGTAATAGGCTCGATGGGTGTCACTGATCCGGGAGTATCTCCCAGTTGGTCGGACGCCTGGCTGCGATAAAGACGGTATTTCCAAGCAATGGGCAATCCAAGCCGCGCAACAACTCCAGGGTGTTATCTATGTACTCGATGGCGGCGCCATTCCAATTGTTGGGCCCATTAAACAGAAACTTGTCCACAATCTCCAATCCGGAGCGTTCCACTGTGGTGACAACTTCGGATGGGGTGTACTCGCGATTGTGACGATCCATGCAGCCATAGAACATTTCCGGCGCCCAGAAAATGTTCTTGCCTTGAGCCAATGCCAGAATATTGGCCAGATTACAAACATTGGGCGTAGTCAGCAGCAGCACGCCTTGTGGTTTTAGCACGCGCGCAATCTCTTGCAGGACCTTGACGGGCGAAACGATCGCAATGTGCTCCAGCACCTCGGCGAAGATTGCGCCGTCGAACGTGGCATCAGGGAATGGCAACGGCTCTTTTTCTACGTCGAGAGCGCGTACGTGCAGCTCCTGTAGCCATTTCCGGTCGGGATACATCTCCTGCCACAGTTGATTCAGATCGATGCCATGGATCTCAAACCCCAGATTGTGGAGAACGATGCCCAGGTGTCCGGGAGCGCAGCCGAGATCCAGCACTTTCCCGCCCGAAGGGAAGTAGCGCAATGCAGCGTCGCCCACGAAGCGATAGCGGGGCAGAGACGCTTCAACATAGGTCTTCTTCTCCTGCGGCAACCTTTCCAGGTACTCCTGCTGGAGTCCCTGAACCGACTTCGCCGCCGGGCCTTTCAAGGGCTCCTGCCATTCCACACGAAATCGATCGGCGGGCGAATCGGGCGATGGCGAAAACGCCAGGACGGCGTCGAGCACCTGCAAAACAGCACGCTTCATATAGTTGAACGGGCCCTGCCACGCGCCGCCTGAGGGCTGCGGGCGGCAACCAACGGGTCCTTAGAGACTAACAACCCATACCGTCTTTCGCAATTTGCACGAGCTCAGATGGCTTTCTATCGTTGCCCATGCGCGACTGCCTGCTCGAACTCTTGCGCGGTCCGTTGCCAGGGAGTGTCGCCCTGGTATTCCATTGCCTTCTTATAACCACCCGCTCCCATGCTCTGTCGCAGCTGGGGATCGCTCAGCATCTTTTCGATTGCGGCCGCAAGCTGTTCCGCTTTGCCGAATGGCACGGTGACTCCGCCACCGCTGCTAGTGACAAGCTCACGTGATACAGCGATATCGGCGGCGATGACGGGCTTACAGTTGGCCCAGGCCTCGATCAAGACCAGGCCGAGAGACTCCACGCGCGATGGTTGTGCGACGACGGTCGCTGACGCGAGGAAATCGCGCTTCTCGGTATCGGCGAACGGCGGAAGGTTGAGAAGCCTGGGACAATCTTTTCCAGCTGTCGCTATGTAGTTGTCGAAAGTAGAAAGGCTGGGACCGGCCATAACCAGCCACGCATTCGATCCTCGCGCCCAAAGAATCTTCATCGCTTCCACCAGCGTCTCCGATCCCTTCTCGAAAGCTTTCATTCCAAGATGCAGAACGGCCGGCCCGTCGACCTTGTACTTCTGCCGCAGAAATTCCGGGTCGCCGCCAACCGTAGATTGCCAGTCGATACCGAAAGGAGTGATCGCCAATTTGTCGGGCGATATGCCCAACTCGTGCAAACGATCGCGCTCGGTCTGCGTCATGCAAAAGACTTTAGTGCAATGTTGCAACATCGCGACCTGATGCGGCTGGAGGTAGTGTTTCGCAACTGCGTTGTTGCCGGGCTCGCCGAGATGGGAACATGGGCTCGCCACTACTGGTACTCCGCGGAGCTCACCGGCGTGCAGGCCGGCATACATCAGACTGTTGTAGGGAAGCGGGCCAATGTGAAAGAGGTCGGCATCGCTGGCGAGCAGCGCCTCCGACAGTCCAGGAACAAGGAACGAAGGCCGCCAGTATTGCGCCTTCCAACGCCAATAGGGCGCGAGGCCCAGCAGGCGCGTGGCGCGGCGCCGCAGAGCGTTGTAGTGGATGGGGAAGCGGCGCACCACTACGCCATCGACGGAAATCTGCTCTTCGGGAAAGGTCTTGAAGCTGGGCAGCCAGAAGGATTCGAGGTCGTCGGCGATGGTGGTAAAGACGGTGACGCGATGATTATGAGCAACCAGATACTTCGCCTGGGCCAGCAGCGAATTCTCATATCCGCCGCGATAGGGAAAAAAGCGAGGAAGCACCAGGGCTACATGCATCGCAAGCGCCGCTAGTGGGCGGCGACAACCTCCGGAGTCAGCAGCGTCTTATACACGGCGATGGCCTCGTCCGGGCTTCCGTCCACGACAATGCTTCCGTGGTCGATCAGGATGGCGCGTTCGCAGTGTTCGTGGACATTGTTCATGTCGTGGGTCACCAGGAGAATGGTCTTCCCTGAATCCCGGAACCTGCGAATGCGCTCGAAGCACTTTAGCTGGAAGCCCAGGTCTCCGACGGCCAGAATTTCGTCGAGGACCAGGACCTGCGGATCGACTTCGATGGCCACGGCAAAGGCCAAACGCATATACATTCCGGAGGAATACTGCTTGACGGGAGCGTCGATGAATTCACCGACATCGGCAAAGTCGATGATGGCCTGCTGGCGCTCCAGCATGTCGCGTTTGGAGTAGCCCATCAGCAGACCGTTGAGCAGGATGTTCTCGCGTCCCGTCAGTTCGTGATGGAATCCCGCCCCCAGTTCGATCAACGGCGCCAGCGTGCCGTTGACCGTGACCGTGCCCTTGCTGGGCCGGTATACGCCGGCGATGATCTTCAGCAGCGTGCTCTTGCCCGATCCGTTGCGGCCAATGATGCCGACCGCCTGCCCATGAGGAATGTCAAACGATACGTTCTTTACCGCCTCGAAATCGTGGTAGCTGGAGCGATTGCGGAAGAGCTTGGAGAATAACTCGCGCACCGTATCCGGACGCTCATGGATCACACGGAAGCGTTGGGTGACGTTCTCGAGGCGGATTACAGGTTCGGATGAGGGCATCGCAACTCAGACGTAGAAGACAAAGTTGTTCTGATATCTCCGGAATATAGAAAAGCCGATGAACAGGCTGATAAATGCGCAAACAAAAGACGCTATGATCGATGGCGCTTTGGGCAGTTGACCGTAATAGACCGACAGGCGGAATCCGTTGATGACGTAGATGATGGGATTCAGCTTCAGTAGCCACTGATAGCGCGCAGGTATCGCGTCAAGCGGATAGATGATCGGCGTCAGGTAGAACCAGGCCGACAGCACCACCTGCAAGATGTGCGAAACGTCGCGATAGTAGACATTGGCCGCGGCAAAAAAGAACGTCATTCCCAGGGTAAAGATGGCCAGCGCCAGCAATGGAACCGGCAGGTAAAGCCACGTCCAGTAAAAAGGATGGCGCAGAAGCGGAACCAGCAAGGCCAGAGGAATCAGCGAAAGCAGCAGGTTGATGATGTTAGAGACCACGGCGGCCATGGGAAACACCATCTTGGGGATGGCAACCTTCTTGATGAGGTCACCATTAGTCACGATCGACTCAACCGCGTAGGAAAGCGACTGCGAAAAAAACGTCCAGGGCAGCAGCACGCTAAGCAGGAAAATAGCGTAGTGCGGAATGTTGAAACGCATGATGGTGGAAAATACCAGGGTCAACACCAACATCATGAAAGCCGGATTCAGCAGCGCCCACATGAAGCCGAGCACCGAGCGCTTATAGCGAATCTTGAGCTCTTTGATAGCCAGCGCCCAGATCAGCTCCCGGTAGCGATAACTGTCGTGGATTAATTGCATCATAACCGGCATGAAACCAGTTCCCACTCATTCGAAAACCGCGAATGAGTAGGGGCACCCGCAAGTCTACTGACTAGTAAATGTTAAATGATTTTGGCAGCTGGCGCTGAGACACGAGCTGACCGGCTAGCGTCCCGGCCCCATATTGAGATCGGTCATGCCGCGCAACAGGTCGCGTTGTTCTTCGGTGTAGTTGTTGCGAAACTCATCGGAGTTCAACAACTCATTGCGCGCGGAAGGCGGCATGCCGCGCAGTCTGCGATAGGCTTGCGAGACTTTGCCCCGTTGGTCCTCGGGCAGATTGCGATATTGGCTAAACAGATTGCGCGCCTGCTGCTGCTGCTGCGGCGTCATGTGCTCGAAGGTCTCCATCCGGTTCAGGATCTTGGCCTTCTGCTCGGGAGGCTGGCTATTGAAATTGCGCAGGCGATTGATCAACTGGTTCTGCCTCTCGGCAGGCAGGCGCTGGAAGTTGGGATCGCGGCGCAACTGCTGCTCCTGCTGAGAAGGCGGCTCTGCCATGTATTTGCGCAACCAGGTGCCGTTGTGCGGTCCCGGACCTTGGGGATGGAAAGTGTATCCTCCGTTCGAACTGGGGCGATTGGGCGGAACACTCTGAGGCGGGGGCGCGCTTTGCCGCTGCGGAGGCGGCGGGGGTGCCGCATGATACTGCCACGGCGCGCGGGCGAACCCCGGCATCGCGCTGACGATCAGCATCGCGATCAGCGGCATGGAGTTGGCCAGACGCACAGTTTTTCTTACTTACTCCGTTGTTGACGATTGCCCATCAAGAGCATCGAAATCGGAAAACAGATCGGCATTCTTGTCGAGGTACTGCAAATCGCCCACGGCGTTCTCCGAGGCGTTCACGCGGATGATGCTGTCCTTGGTGGCGAGCGTGTTGCTGTCACCGCGAAAGTGACCAATCTCCAGCAACCCTGCACCCAGAGCGATGAGCAGCGCAGCTGCCGTCGCAACGACGGGGCGACGGAACCAGGCCAGCCAGCTCCGCGGAGGCTCCGCCACTTCGTCGCGCATACGCGCCCGCAAACGCGTGTTGAAGTAGGGCGACGGCTCGGGCGTCGGCCACTCTTCCAGCAGCGTCATGGTCTGCTGCAACGCAACCAGCTCTTCCGCGCAAGCCGCACAGCTCTGGAGATGTTCCTGCATCTCGGCGGAAGCCGTTTCCGGGCCGCCCAGCGCCGCTTCCATGAATTCCTGACGAAGTTTTTCGCACTTCATAACTACACCCATTTCCTGCCTTTGAATCATCCTATGAGAACTCTGCCGTCCCTACGGGACTCGAATCCCAAACCCTCATGTACCCAGCACTCCGCTTCGCTGCGTGCTGGGCTAGACTATTCCGCGCCTGCGGCGCTGGTTTTTCGCGCCTCGTACTCCACTGCCGAAAACCCGAAAAGCAGATCCCTCGTGGCTGAAGCCCGCTCGTGATGACAAAACAAACAGCTTGCAACGGTACGGCTAAACAGGCTGCGGAAAAAGTCCGCTTTGAACGCTTTGTAACAGGGCACGACTTCAGTCGTGCCGATAAGCCGCCTATTTTTCTTTCCGAGCCGGCTTTAGCCGGCGGCACCGGCCCTGCTTCGACTTTTCCGGCAGCCTCTAAAGTCATGCCCGGTTACCAAGCAACTGCTACAGGAAACCTTTCAACGTCTCGCGCAGGGTTTCATAGGCGCGAAACAGGAGCGACTTGGTCGCCGATTCGCTCAGCTTCAGCACCGCTGCAATCTCGCGGTAGTCCATGTTCTGATACTTGTGCATCAGCACGGCCATGCGCTGCCGCTCAGGCAGAGCCTCCACCTGGGAGCGAATTGCAGCCAGGCGCTCACGGCGCAGAATGATTTGCTCGGCGTTCAAGCCAGTGTCGGCAACATCCACCGTCATACCAGTGTCGGCATCAGGCTCGTCGATGTTGACCGTGTTTTCGGGGCGCTCGTGCTTGGTATCGCGCGCGTGATTCACCGCCAGGTTCGTCGCAATACGATATAGCCAGGTGGTGAACTTGGCGCTGGCGGCATAGCCTTTGCGCGAACGATAGACCCGAAGAAATACCTCCTGAGCAAGTTCCTCGGCCACCGCCTGGTTGTGGGTCATGCGGTACATGAAGCTGACCATGGGCCGGCGGTATTTCTCCACCAGATAATCGAAGGCGGAATCGTCGCCAGCGGTCACGCGCAGCATGACCTCGGCATCGCTCAGCATCTCTAAAACGACAGGTTCAGCCAATTCGCCCCGCATGGCCGCTGGTGGCGCAGTTCCCTGAGCGACGCCCCCAGCCAGCACGGCCCGATCTAATGCGATGCTGCCCACATTCCTTGTAACCCTCGGCGTGCCAGAAAGTTGCCCCGCCCGGGCTCGAGTTCTTGGGCACTTTTCCGCAGTTCCAGACCGGCATCGCAACCCTAAAACCAGTATTATGCACGATAGGCCGCACCGCGGATACTTATGACTTTGAAGCGAAATCTTTTGCTTTGTTGCCTTGCCCTTCTCGCGGCGACATCGGGCGCCGTCGGGGCCTCCGGAGCAAGCCCGCCGGCCGCCGCGCTTCTGCCCGTAGCACAACAACAATCCACTAGCCAGCCAGGCTCTCCCGCCCCGGCTGCCCAGAGCTCCACCAACGCCGAAGGCCCCACTTTGGGCGAGCAGGTCTCCCACGACGTGCTGGAGCCGCTGCGCATAGGCATCGAGGCGCAGAACATGCAGAAAGCGTTGTCGGTCTTTGACCAGAAAGAGTTGAACAGCTACGCCGATTTGCAGCAGCAGCTTAACGCTTTCTTCCACCTGTACGCCGAGACGCGCTTCCGCTACCAACTGCTGCAAGTGGAGGCGGACAAAGATCGCGGCTCCGCCACGGCGGAGGTCGAGATGGACGCGCTGCCGTATCAGGAGATGCAGGTACCGGTGCGGCGCAGCGTGCAAATGCGCTTGCAATTGAAGCTGGGGCCCAAGGGCTGGAAGGTGACGGGATTCAGCCCGGCTGGTTTCTTCGGCCCGGAGTTCGACCAGGCGGTGAAGTGAAGGCGCACTCAGTAACTAGCAATTAGCAAACTGCCAGCGACTAAGAAACTCTGCGGCTCTGATGAGTAGCCTGAAGTGTCGGCGTGAGAACTCGACATATCAGATTGCTTTGGAACGCGAAGCATCGAAAGTGGCAGTAATCCAGGCGCGCAGCGGCGAAATGACGTTAGCCCGGCGCGTGAGCGCCAGGTCAAATGGGAGTTCGAACCTGAGCCGCGGAGCGGCGACACGGTTGTTATTCAGACTCTCAAGCCGGTCGCTTCAGCGAAGCCGGCTTAGTCAGGGTTTTGCTAATCGCTAGTTGGCAAGCGCTAATTGCTCATGAAACGCGACTACCCTGAACATCCCATCATCGGTGTGGGCGCAGTGATTATCGAAGGCAGCCGGGTGTTGCTGGTGCGGCGCGATACCGAGCCGCTGCGGGGAGAGTGGTCCGTCCCCGGCGGCATGCTGGAACTGGGCGAGAAGCTGCGCGATGGCGTGCGCCGCGAGGCGCTGGAGGAGACTGGCGTCACGGTTGAGCCGGGCGAGGTGCTCGACGTCTTCGACAGCATCTTTACCGACGGGCTGGGCAAGACGCAGTATCACTACGTGCTGGTCGATTACCTTTGCCGCCCGATTTCAGGCGAAGCGCAGGCGGGTAGCGACGTCAGCGACGTGCGCTGGGTGAGCCTGGAGGCGCTGCCTGCGATGGGACTGCGGGAGTCGATTGAGCAGGTGGTGCGTAAGGGGTTGGAACGGCGTGGGCGCATGTCGTCAGATGTCTGAAGCGGTGTTTCACCCACCGCTCTGCGACCGGCTGCTCCCATCGCCTGCCTCAAATTCAGGCGCTCGCCACGTTGCGTCGGCAACGCTGCCCGAAATGCCAACGTCACGATGCCGCGTCAGAAACGCTGCTCCCGTCCCGCAGAGCGGGACGACTCAGCTTAGCCCAGCACGGAGCGGAGCGGAGTGCTGGGTTGGCGAAAATCTTGATCCGAGTCCCGTAGGGACGACAGCTTCTTGCACCCCTGTCGTCCTTACCGTATCTGTGGCGCTCGCTTCGCTGCTCGGATGGCAAAAAAGAGTGGTCGCAATCCCCCCTATGGTGCCGAATACCAGTTGACTTACGGCACCCTGAGCGGAGAGTATTTTGTTAAGAGGAGAACGCCATGCGACGGACGAGTATAGGGGTGGGAGCGATTTTGTTTTTGGGATTGGTTGCGCTGGCAGCGGGCGCGCAAACGGAGGGTCAAACGCCGGCGTCGCAGGCGCCACAGGCTCCTGCCGGCTCATCGCCCAGGATCCAGAGTCCGCGCGCTCCCAATCAGCAGGTTGCCCCCGACATGGTGTGCTTCGGCTATTACCCGAACTGGAGCGTGCAGTTTGCGAATGGTGAAGCGCGCTATCTGGGCGACAACGAGAGTAATCGAACCTTTCGCGGCGACTTCTATTGGGTCCCCGAAGACAACGCCTGGGACTGGCACCGTGCCAACGGCCTCGCGCCCGCCAATGGAGGCTATGCCCTTTCGGCCTCGATCGACAAGACTGTCTGCCACGATAGCGTGCTGAAGACCACCTTCCCTTACACGGCGGAGGTGAACCTGCCGCAGGGGACGATCGTGAGCGGGTGCTGCCGCAAGCTGAAGCCCGGCGAAGCGCCGGTGGGAAAGCATGGAGTGCCGGCGCAACAGGTAGCGCCGTCGGGCACGCAACTGCCGGCGCAACCGGCATCGCAATCGCCGTCGCACTAAGGCAAGCTCACGGCCCTTCGCGCGACAGCAGGATGACGTCGTGTTCCTTGTAGGTTGATCGCGCGTATTCGCGATAGCCGAATTTTTCGGCCACGCGAATGGAGGCGAGATTTTCCGGCTGGATCAGGCAAACGGTCTTGATTGCGCCGAAATGCTCGTCGCCCCAGGCGATAACCGCGCGAACCCCTTCTGTCGCGTAGCCCTGGCCGTGAAAGCGTGAGGCCAGGACCCACCCGATTTCCGGCATGCCGTCTAGCGAAGGCTCCATGCTGCGCTTGAAGTCGGCGAAGCCTAACTCACCGACAAACGCGCCGGAGTCTTTCTCTTCCACCGCCCAAAAGCCGAAGCCCAGCAGTGCCCAGTGGCCGATATAGCGCAACAGACGCGCCCAAACTTCCTCGGGCGTTTGCGGCTTGCCGGTGGTATGGCGGGTGACAATGGGGTCGGCCCACATTGCCGCCGAGACGGGGAAATCTTCGAGGCGGTGGGCGCGCAGACGGAGGCGCTCGGTTTCAAGGAAGGGAACTTCGAAAGTCATGATTGATCTCCGCGGTAAACAATTGGGCAAAAGAAAAAGACCCGCAGCGCACGGCGCCGACGGGTCCTTTCCGGTTAGCTGTTGGAATTGGCCTGAGGCTGTCCACTCCACGTGGCCCCAGCGGCAGACACCAAACCAGCTGTCTTGCGAGGATTTAGAGCGGAAGCCCTAAGCCTCAGCCACCTCACTTGAGAAACTACAATGACTGTCAGATTTCATATATTTGGATCACCCTCCTTTCCAGTGTCCCTAGAAATTAACACCGCTCGTTACTGCCGTCAAATTGAGAATGTATGAATGTGCCTCAGATGTTACCGCGGTTATTGCGCCTGGCCGGCAGTCACGGAATCAATGTGAATCTGGTTGCTGTCGGTATCGAACTGGAACTTAATCGATACGGACTGGTTGTCGTAACCCTTGAGTTTGTCCGGATTCGCGACAACGTAGGTGGTATCGCCGTTGGTGAAATTCTCTCCAGCATTACTGACTGTGCCCGACATCATGTGATGCGGCGCAGTATCCACTCCCACTGATTGTTCCTGGGATGACTGGTTCATCTGCTGCTGCTTTAGCTGTTGGTTGTCCTGTTGCGCTTGCTGCCCAAAAACCATCGCCGGGATGCACAACGCCGAGGCGAGCAAAGCTATCGTAATCTTGTTCATGTCCCCCTCCTAAACAAAATGGGACGCGGGGTCTGCTGCCGCGTGCCTGATAATGTGACGGCAATTCCACGGGCGGGGGTTGCTCAGGGGCCGCCGAAACGGCATTCGAGCAGGAATTCATCGCGTTATTGCAGAAATGCGGAGTCGAATGCGATAGCCGATTCGTGTTGGGATGAAACAGGTGTCGTGCCTACGGCACTCGGGTGTTCTTATTATGCGCTGACCCAGCCGTGAACGGCTGGGCTAACTTGTGTCGCGCCTCTGGCGCTGGATGAGCGCCGCACCGGGAATACGTGTCTAAACCTAGATCCATCCGTAGCCTCGGCGGAAGCCGCGTGCCAGGCGCGCGGTCAGAACGATTCCGCCCGCCAGCAGGCCCGCGCCAATGGCAATCTTCTTGAGGAACTGACCGTCGCATGCCCGCCGCCTTCTGGCGCCGCGAATGTGTTCAGGCCGGACGCCCATGCCGATGACGCGTGCCGTCACGTGCTGGATGCCGGGAATGTTCACGGCCACCTTCAGTTGCCACGGCGCCTTTGCCGGACCTGGATTGCGGAAGATGGTCTGCAATGCTTTGTGCGCGTTGACCTGCACGAACTGCGTCGCGCGAGTGGGAAATTCGCGGCGCTGTTGCACCGCGGCCAGCAGCCCTTCGGTCACGCGGCCTTCGCGCAGAGCATCGGCCAGCAGGTTCGCCGTGGCGACGGCATCCTGAATCGCGAGGTTAATCCCCACGCCGCCGGCCGGCGACATGGCGTGGGCCGCGTCACCAATGCACAACAGGCCGGGACAGTGCCATTGCCGCAGGCGGTTGATCTGCACCGACAGCAGCTTGATCTGCTCCCAATCGCGCAGCTCGTCAACCCGATCGCCGAGATAGGGCGCGATGCGGCGTACCGAGTTGCGGAACTCGTCCAGGCCCGCGCGCTGGATCTCGTCGAACGAGCCTTTGGGGATGATGAGTCCCGACTGGAAATAATCGCCGCGATTGATGAGGATGAGCGCCTTGCCGTAATTGAGATTGCCGAGCACTTGTTCGGGATCGCCGCTGGTGCGGCTGACGCGGAACCAGAGCACGTCAATAGGAACGCCGAACTCCTGCACAGTGAAATGCGCCGCCTCGCGGGTGCGCGAGCTGCGGCCATCGCACCCGATGACCAGATCGGCGCGAATCTCTGCCTTTCCCTTGGGAGTTTTCGCCAGCACGCCGCGAATGCGGCCGCCCTCATCGATCAGGTCGACGGCTTCGTGGTTCATCCGCAGATTGAAGCTGGGAAACTGCTTCGCTTGCCCCGAGAGGAAATCAAGGAATTCCCACTGCGGCATCAGAGCAATGAACTTGCAGTGCGTCGGGAGACAACGGAAGTCGGCGGCGCGAAAGGCATAGTCGCCG
The DNA here is from genome assembly GCA_050014935.1 of Candidatus Korobacteraceae bacterium. Classification (GTDB taxonomy): domain Bacteria; phylum Acidobacteriota; class Terriglobia; order Terriglobales; family Acidobacteriaceae; genus Bog-257. The sequence continues at coordinate 26,483 of JBEKCJ010000032.1, read as the reverse complement.
TAGATGCCGCCCGCCGAGGTGAGCTTCTGATGCGGCAACTTCAGGAAATCGTCCAGGATGCCGAGCTCGTACATGACTTCGAGGGTGGAAGGATGGACCGTGTCGCCGCGAAAATCGCGGAAGAAGTCGTTGTGCTTTTCCAGCACCGTGACCGCGACCCCGGCGCGCGCCAGCAAGTAGCCCAACATGATGCCCGCAGGTCCGCCGCCGACAACGCAGCAAGTGGTTTCCAAAGTTTGGTTCGCCATGAGAGCAATCCCTCCGGTAACAGCACCGCCGATTACCAGAGTACTGGATTGGCTGGGCGCGGGCTACATCCGGGCTGCGGAAGCAGAGCGCGGCGATGTTGCGCGAGTGAGCGTCTGTGCCCGCTGCTTCCGCAAGCTGCCGGGTTAGGTCACAGCTTTGAATACGGTAACGCCCAAAATGAGCGTCACCAGGACGCCAAGAAGAAAGATCCCAAAAAGAATCTTGGCAATTACGGCGAAGCCCGCGGCAATCCCGGTGAAACCGAGGACCCCGAAGACCACAGCCAGCAGTGCGCAAATCAGTGTCCATTTAAGCATGTATAGGTAGATGCAAATTTGCGGAACAGGGTTGTGACATGGCGAACGAAGAGGGCCTGGGGCTTATTGCGCGATATTGGAAAGCAAATCCCTCGCCGGCTACGCCCGGCTCGTGATGACAATATTTACTAAAGGGCCTGCGAATTTGCATCAAGGCTGCGCCAGCTTCTTTACTTGACCGCCGTTGTGCGGCAGTGCGTGCAAGAGCTCACGCACGCTGCGCTTGAGGATGGGGTGGCGGACGTCGGAGGCGATCTCGGCGAGCGGCTCCAGAACGAAGCGCCGCTGATGCATTGCGGGATGCGGCACGTCGAGCTGCGCCGCACGGATGATGGAATTGCCGAAGAGCAGAATGTCGATGTCGATGGCGCGAGGACCTTTGGGAAGGTTGCGGCGGCGTCCCATCTGCTGCTCGATGGCGAGCATTTTGGAGAGAAAGAGTTTGGGCATCAGCTCGGTGCGCAGGGCCACGGCGCAGTTCAGGAACCAGGGCTGAGCGGCGAAGTCTACCGGCTCGGTCTCATAGAACGACGAGACGGCGAGCACCTTGCCCAGTTGGCCCAGCTTCTCGATGGCAGCGCGGAGATTGCTCTCGCGGTCGCCGACGTTGGAGCCCAGGGAGAGATAGACAGTCTTCTCCACGGATTTATCTTAGCCGGAGAAGAGCTGCGCGGAAGTGGCGCGGCGGATTCCCCGGCAATCTCAGGCAATGAGATGATGAGATGGCTGTGACGCGCAGTATGAACAAGGCAACGGCAGCCGGCACGGTAGAAATCCGCACGATGCAGCGGCGATCGTACCGATCTACTCCCACCCAACCCAAATCTCGCGGGCTCCCGCTCCTGAAAACCACTCCTGGTGATACTCTCGTTCGGGAGCAGGAGAAAACCATTTGAGACGATTCGCCACGATCATCGCGGTCTTGCTGGCCGCCTCGGCGCTGGGAAATTGCAAGAGCACCAAGCTGGTGGCCAGCGTGAAGAGTCCCACCTATGCCGGGCAGCGCTTCCAGCGCGTGCTGGTCATCGGCATGAGCAACAACCCGGCCATTCGCGACGACTTTGAAGACGCGATGGCTAACGCGCTCAAGCTCAAGGGAGTCCACGCCATTCCCGGCCATAACATCCTGCTGCGGCCAAAGGCGGCGAAGATGATTCCCGACTACTTAAAGGAGCAGATCAAGGAGCACAACATCGACGCCGTCATAACCTCGCGGCTGGTGGGCGTGAAGAGCGAAGTCACCTATATCCCCGGACAGGTTTACACCGTTCCTTATCCCTACTACAACTCGTTCTATGGCTACTACGGCGCAGTCTATCCGCGAGTCTATGCTCCCGATTATCTTCGCGAGGACAAGACCGTTCGCGTCGAAACGAATCTATACGGCACCTCGACGCCGGAAGGGGAATTTGTGTGGACGGGCATCAGCGAGACCTTCAATCCCGATCCCAAGAAAGTGGACAAGGCCATCAATGCGGTGGTCCAGGTGGTGGTTCAGGATCTTCAGAAAGAGGGGATCTTCTAAGTGACGGCGGGCCCATACTGCGTCGCTTAAAGCCGGGGCCCCGGGTCCGGCGTTTTCCAGACCCGGGCCTTCTCGAAGTCGCACCTGGTACACACCAGGTCTCGAACGGCGCGAGACCTGGGGCACCGGCACGACTGAAGGTCGTGCCCTCACACAAAGCGATTTACGGAATGGTTTGTCAGTCGGCGACGGCGAGATGCTCTTCGGGCCAATCCGCAACCGCGGCTTCGCTGAGGGTGATCTCCTCGGCGTAGCTTTGGTCGCGCAGGATGCGGGAGACGATGGCGGTGTGCAGCGCGTGTCCGGCGCGGTCAGCCTTGACGTAGCCCAGAATGCGCTTGCCGAAGAGTGCGAGGTCGCCGATGAGGTCGAGGACTTTGTGGCGGACGAACTCGTCGGGGAAGCGCAGCGGCGGATTGTCGATGCCGTCGCGCGTGAGGACAACGCAGTTATCGCGCGAAGCGCCGCGGATGAGGCCCATATTCAGCATCGCGCTCTGCTGCTCAAGGAAGCCGAAGGTGCGCGCGGCGGCGATATGTTCCACGTAGCTGCCGTTCGACAACTCAACCTGGAAGCGCTCGCTGCCGATCAGAGGATGCGGGAAATCGATGGCATAGCTGACCGAGTAGCGCTCGGCGGGATAGACGCCGATGAATTTCTCGCCTTCGTGCAGTTCGTAGGGGCGCAGGATCTTTAGGTAAACGCGCTTGCGGCGTTGCTGACGCAGGCCGGCTTCGGTGATCATCTCGACGAAGGGCTGCGCGCTGCCGTCGAGGATGGGGACTTCGAGGTTGTCGAGCTCGACGATGGCGTTGTCGACGCCCATGCCGATGAAGGCCGAGAGCAGATGCTCGGTGGTGGATATGAACACACCCTTCTTCATCAAGCTGGTGGCGTAGCTGACCTTGGCAACGTTGCGGCTGATGGCCTCGACTTCGTAGCCGTCGAGATCGACGCGGCGGAAGACGATGCCGGTGCCGGCCGGAGCGGGCAATAAACGCAGGCGAACCGAGGCCCCGCTATGGAGACCGATGCCGTTGCATTCTGTGGGCTTGCGAATTGTGCGTTCGTAGATCAATAAGTGAGGACGAGCAGCGGCGTACTTACTAGATTACAGGATGGAGACTGGCGCGGTTGTTGTATTTTTACCACAAGCATGGTCTGTGCGGCCTCACGGACCCGCCGGCCCCGCTGCTGGCTGAGGTGCGGAAGCTGTTGTTTCTTCAGGTGCATCCCCGCCATTTCGGATCCTCATGAACTTGTTCAGCAGGTCGAACCAGAACGGCGCGCCCAAGGACACAGCTACGATGCTCAGGAGCCACCCCAGAATATGGTCGGCCCACTTGCCCGGGCTGGCTGGCACTGACTGGTGGCTCCATCCCACGACTTGTCCCAGTTCGTCTAACTCATCTTGCGTTGCCGGCTGGTTGGCGGCTGACGGAGTCTGAGCGCTGCGACCCTTGGCCTGTTCCACGAGTTCGGCCCGCAGCGTGGGATCGGTCCACAGCGTCCTTGCGATTTGCAGCGTATCGGCATTGGCGCAAAGCACCAGCACGGCAGCAATCACCACCGTCCATATCTGCGTGGTGCGCTTGTACCAACCGGAGACGCGGTCCATGGTGTCGTTGAACCAGGCTTCAATGTTTTTCTGCGCCTGCTGGAGATTGTTGTTCGACGTCTGAATCACCGCCAGCAGCGTGGTCTTGACGTCGCCCGCAGGAAGATTGTTGATGCCGGTTTCGAGGTCGGCGAAGGTAATGACCCCGGGCTTCTGCGGCGTGGCAATGTCCATCACCGCAGTAGCAAAGGCTCGCGCCGAAAGATACGCGGGGAGCTCGCCTGTTTTCGGACCCGACATGCCGACAATCAGGGGATGGGCATAGAACTGTTGCAGGAACCAATTGCGGTCGGCCGCGTCCTGCGTCCCTCCCTGCTGATCCAGTAACTGCACGATGGCGTGCTTCAACGTGCCGGCCCGCATTTTGAAGATACCCGCAATCCACTCATTCATCGTGGTGCAGATGATGGCCAGCAGCAGGTAAACGAAGATGAGGCCAATCAAGACCTCGAGCGTGCTGGATCCAAGCAGTCCGTTACCCATGGTCGGTGCCTCCTCTGGCTGGCTAGTGCGCCGGAGAAATCGTTGTCGCGCCCCAGAAATGTTCTCGTCGATGAACCTGATCTGCCGCGGCTTTACAGCCGCTGCCCTTATGTGGGAACTCGGGCATCAAGCCGTCCCCGGCCCGACGCCCAGCGCGATCCTTGAAGTTGGAAAGTCGCGCACGATATTACTCCCGCACAAGTGATTGTCAAGAACAATCCCGCGCCGCGCCCAGTGCTATATTCGCCACGTGCGCTCGCCGGCCAGCAACTCGGTGAAAACTGCCCCGCCGCTTTGGCGCTTGCTCCTCGACGCTCCACGATTTTTCCTTCTGGTTACGCTGGCCGCACTCGCCTTGCGCCTGGTCTTCTACTTCAGGTTCCCGCACGTCTTCGGCGATTCGCTGGTTTACGGCGACATCGCCAAGAACTGGCTCGACCGCAGCATCTTCGGCCTCACTCACTCTGACGGAGTACGTCCTACATTGATTCGCCTGCCGGGATATCCGGCGTTCCTCGCTGCATGTTTTGCGCTCTTTGGCCGCGAACATTACAACGCGGTGTTGCTGGTGCAAATCGCCATCGACATCGCGACCTGCTTCTTCATCGCCGACCTGGCGCGGCGAACTGTATCTGAAGGCGCGGCGCGATTTGCGTTCCTGTTGGCCGCCGTGTGCCCTTTCACCGCCAATTACACAGTCGCGCCTCTCACCGAGACGCTGAGCATCTTCTTTGTCGCGATGGCGCTCGATGCCGCAGCCGCGGGCTTCAACGCGTCACAACTCGGCCTCGCTGCGTGGTCGGCTTGGACCTGGTGCGGCGTCGCGCTTGCCGGCGGCGTTTTGTTGCGGCCCGATGGCGGCATTCTGCTGATCGCTCTTGGCCTCTATCTGCTTTTTCAGTTGTCGCGACAGCCGCTCCAGCGCGCCCGCCTTTTCCGAGCAGGAGTGCTGGTGCTGGCAATCTCTCTGGCCCCGCTCGTTCCCTGGACCATCCGCAACTGGCGCGACTTCCATCGCTTTCAGCCGCTGGTTCCACAGTCAGCCAGCGATCCCGGAGAGTTTGCGCCCGACGGTTTTGATAAGTGGGTGCGCACCTGGGTGGCCGACTACGTTTCCACCGAAGAGATTTACTGGCAAGTTCCCGACGACAAGGTTGATCTCAGTCTGCTGCCGTCGCGGGCGTTTGACAGTCCAGCCGAACGCGAAAAGACGCAGGCCGTCTTTGGCCTCTATGCCCGGATGCTGGTGATCAATCCTGAACTGAATTCGCAGTTAACGGCGCTGGCCAACGAGCGCATTCGCCGCAATCCGCTGCGCTACTATATTTGGCTGCCGGCGACGCGCATCGTCGACATGTGGTTGCGTCCCCGCACCGAGATGCTTCCATTGGATACGCGCTGGTGGGATTTCGCCGACGACACCCAATCTTCAGTGCTCGCCACGATGTGGGGGGCGCTGAATTTACTGTTCATCTTCGCTGCCGTCATGGGCGCAGTGCGCGGCCCACGTCCGCGCTATCTCGCCATGATGATGCTGTTTGTGCTGCTGCGCTCGGCTTTTCTCGCCACCCTTCCCAATCCCGAGCCGCGCTATACCCTGGAATGCTATCCCGTGGTGCTGCTGCTGGGCGGAGCGTGGATTTCGGGATGGAGGAGGTGTGACGAGTAGGCCAGACCCGAGTACTATGGCTTCGGAACTATGACTGGCGAAGTCACTCGCGCTGCATCCGCGGTTTCCGGCCCAACCGCCCCGTTGATCTACGACGACTGGTATCCGGCGATGCGTGCCTCGGAGATTTCCGGCGGGCAGATGGCTAAGGCCATGCTGCTGGGCATTCCGCTCGTCCTCGGCCGCACCGTCGGCGGCAACTACTTCGCCATGCGCGATTCCTGCCCCCATCGCGGCATCCCGCTCTCCTACGGATGGTTCGACGGCCAGCAGGTGACCTGCAAATATCACGGCTGGGCATTCGAGCCCGTCTCCGGTCAGTGCCGCGAAATCCCCTCCCTCACCCAGCGCGATTCGCTCGATCCCTGCAAGATCTTTGCCACCGCATTTCCCTGCGAAGAGCGCGATGGACACCTCTGGGTCTATGTCCCACAGAGTGGGAGAGGTAAATTAACCCGCCCTAGCCCGACAGAAGGGCTGAAACGGGGCACCCGAGACGATCTCTCGCAATTGCCGCCCGTCCCCGAGGTGCCGAAGTTCAGCCGGCGCTTTCGCGCCGCGTACCTCACGGCCGATCTGCCCTGCAACATCGATCACGGCATCATCGGATTGATGGATCCGGCGCACGGCCCGTTTGTGCATCAGTCGTGGTGGTGGCGCTCGCGGGCCAGCATCCACGAAAAAGAAAAACACTTCGAGCCTATCGAAGGCGGCTTCCGCATGACCGCGCATCAGCCCTCAGCCAACAGCGCGCCCTACAAACTGCTGGGCGTCTATGGCCAGCCCATCACCACGACTATCGACTTCGTCCTGCCCAACCGGCGCTATGAGATCATCCGCTGCGGCGAAAAGTGGTTTGCCAGCCTCACGACGGTCACGCCAACCCTCGAGAACCATTGCCGCATCGATGTCTGTGCGGCCTGGAACGTCTTTCTCAACGTACCGTTTCTCACTCCGATCGCGAAATTTTTCGGCCGGCGTTTCGTTGGGCAAGATCAGCTCACCATGATCCAGCAGGCCGAAGGGCTGAAGTACAATCCATCGCTCATGTTGATCGACGACGCCGACCGTCCCGCCAAGTGGTACTTCGAGTTGAAGCAGGCGCGGCTGGAATCACAGGCCAGCGGCAAGCCTATGCGCCATCCCATGGACGGGCCGGTTACATTGCATTGGAGAAGCTGAATTTGATCCAGGCGTTCTTAGATAGTCACCGACTAACGCGGGCCTGAAGACCCGCCCTACCCGAGCGTGTGAATGTTGGTAATGTACTGATGCCGAACCCGATCCACCTTTCCTGGAAACTCCGTTCCCGCCTCCGCATCTTCGCCGTTGCCCTGCTGCTAGGCGCAGCCGTCGGCATCTTCGTCCTCTATCCCACCAACGAGTTCGTCTATTACTACGAGTATCGTCCGGGAAGCTCGACTGCTGTCGACTTTACTGTGACCCAACTCCAGCGCTCCATCAAAGGCCAGACGCCGGAGAAGACTACTTTCTACGCCATGGTTGGGATGGTACTGAGCGTGTCCGGCGCAGTTCTATATTCGGCCATGCAGCGCCGTTCGCAGCGGATCGAGCAGTTGAGTGCCGCCCTCGAGAGTGACCTGCAAACTTTCATCGCGCAAGGCGAGAGCGCGCAGTTGGAATTCAAGTCGTCGCTTCGGTGGGACCTGCGCGAGAACAAAGTCAATCGCGCCCTGGAAGCGGTCGTGATGAAGACGCTCGCCGGCTACATGAACGGCGACGGTGGGACCCTGCTCATCGGCGTGGCTGACGACGGCGCCATCGTCGGCCTCGATCACGACTACAAGACCCTGAAGAAACAAGACCGCGACGGCTTCGAGCAGGCATTGATGACCGCGGTCGCAACCAAGCTTGGCGCCGACGCGTGCCATCAGGTGCAGATCGTCTTCCATTCGGTCGCGAACAAGGAGGTGTGCCGCGTCATGGTCGCTCCCACTCCACGGCCCGTCTATCTGAAAGAAGGCGACGCTCCCAAGCTGTACGTCCGTACTGGCGTGCTCACCCGCGAGCTCAACGTGCAGGAAGCCGTCGATTACACCTCCGCGCGCTGGCCCAAGTGACAACATCGCTCGCCATAACTTTTTTCCTGGAACAATCGTCCGTCGCTCCGGTGTCTGTTATACACACAGCGCAAGGAGCACTGATGCCATGTTCGAGGACAGTCTGCTTGCATCAGGCGGAAGACTTGCTGGCCGCACGCCCTGGACGACTGCGGTCTCATTCGCCGTGCAGACTTTACTGGGTGGATTTCTGGTACTGCTCTCTCTGATCTATACGGAGACGTTACCGAGCCAGAAGGTCTTAAGTGTCCTGGAAGCTCCGCCGCCACCGGCTGCTCCGGCGCAGCGGACCATCGTTCGATCGTCGAAGCCGGCGAGCGAACTCAATGGGCAGGTGCTGGTGCCACCGTCTGAGATTCCGCCGCGGGTTGCGGCCATTCACGATGTGACACCTCCGGGAAACCTTCTCATCGACCCTGGAGCCGGCGTGCCGAATAGCGTATCCGGCGCGGCTTCCAACCGTACGATCACGGAGTTATTGCACGCCGCTCCAATTCCAATGCCTACGCCCGCCGCGAAAAAAGTCCGCATTTCTACTGGTGTTGCGCAAGGCTTACTCATCCGCCAGGTGAAGCCGCAATATCCCGCCCTCGCCCGCCAGGCGCGAATTCAGGGAATAGTCGTGTTGCAGGCGGTGATTGGAAAGGATGGAACGGTGCAGAACCTTCGCGTGCTGAGTGGACATCCTATGCTGACGGAAGCGGCCATCGACGCTGTGAAACAGTGGCTCTACAAGCCGTATTACCTGAATGGAGAGCCGGTCGAAGTCGATACGCAGATCAACGTAAACTTCACGTTGAGCGAATGAGTATGCGTGTTTCGCGCGGAATGTTCATGAAGGTGAGTTGCAGCGAGCGCTTGCGATGTGCGACAGTGTGAATTCGCGGCAGCCTGCGCGGACACCGTTATCCCGTCAGGGCAACGCGCTTTGCAACTTAGATATCGCACCAGGAACTCTGATTAAGTTGGTTCCTCGAAGGGGACGGCCTTCAGGCCGTCTGTAACTACGCAATAGCAGTGCGGCTTTAGCCGCTGAGGGATTTCGCTTCGACTTGATCACGATTTCCCTTGAGGACTTGCAACTGGAATGGCCAAGAAAGTTAAAACGAGATCGTTTGAAGAAGCTGTTGCCTGGTTTCGCGACCATGGCTTCGACGTGCTGGAAGCCCCCGGCGCCAGCGGTCGTGTGTTTCTGAAGAAATATCATTGTTCCGCGGCAATCGAGCGTGCCGATGACGGCAGCGTGAGGATCTTCGCTTATCCCGGCTACCTCATCAATGGCGAAATCTCCAAGCTGGTGGACCACGGTTACCAGAAAGTCTTGCAGACCAGCAAGACTGTGCATCCCGCTACCGCCGATCACCTGAAGGCGCTGCACGATTTCTCCGAAGAGCTGAAGGAAGGCATCGGCAGCATCAGTCTCTACAATGAGAGCCTGGGAACGGTCAGCGCAACCTATGTGTACGATCGCGTGCGCGATCGTGATCTGCCGCAGGGCGAGCGTCCCAAGCGCCCCTGGAAGCAGCCGCCCACCGTCAAACGCCCCGCATAAACTCATTTATAGCGGCCGCGATGTCTCCCTGCCTTGCCGGGTTGTAAGCTGCCTCCGACAAATAGTTTTTCCTCGTCTGCAAACCCATCCCGCAGATTCTCTATCCAAGTAACTGGGACGGTTCACGGCCCATCCGGGTATCCCAGGGAGGAACAAATAAGTTATGAAACGAATTGGAATTCTCTTGGCCTTGTTGGCCCTCAGCGCATGCATGGTTTGGGCGCAGGACAACAGCAGCAATTCTGCACAAAACACCACACAACAAAATAATGACGCCCGCAAGAATGCGGCGGCGAACGAGGCGAACGCGGCCGAGAACGCGAAGCAGGACGCCAAGGACGCCAACACTCAGGAAGCCGCCGAACACGACAAGGCCATGGCCCGCCTGGACGATGCAGCGAAAGACCTGAATCAGCTTCTGGCCGCGCCCGACAACGGAATCCCCAATTCAGTCTTCACCAAGACAAAATGCGTGGCCGTCGTTCCCTCCATGATTAAAGGCGGCTTCATCTTCGGTGCGGAGCATGGACGCGGCGTCGCCTCCTGCCGGTTGCCGCGTGGCGGCTGGAGCGCGCCTGCCTTTTTCGTCGTGACCGGCGGAAGCTGGGGCGCGCAGATTGGCGCTGAAGGCGTCGACCTGGTGATGCTGATTATGAACGACGACGGCATGAATCAGTTGCTGAGCGCCAAATTTAAGATTGGCGGAGCGGCCAGCGCTTCGGCCGGGCCGGTGGGACGCCAGGCCGCTGCCGATACCAGTTGGAAGATGAATGCGGAGGTCCTGACTTACTCCCGGGCGCGTGGTTTGTTTGCCGGCGCAACCCTCAACGGCACTGTCATTAAGGAAGATGAGGATAGCATGCGCGCCTACTACGGCCGCGCCCTGGAGTTCCGGCCTGTGCTGACGGGGCGGGTGAAGGACCTTACCAGTCCTAAGGACGTCCTGGTGGCGACCCTGGAGCGAAACCGTGCGGAAGTTAAAGCGCAGGCTCGCTGACAACAGCAGGAAAGCGAACGACTAACGCGGAATAAGCGGTGGGCATGGGCTCACCGCTTTTTCTTTTCTCGGCGGCCTCCGTTACACTTCCCGCGGAGGTTGGCATGAGACTGGCATCGCTGATTGTTCTGCTCGCGGCTACGTTCGCATCGGCCCAGAATCAAAATTCTCCCACCATTGACGCAGCCATCCGCGCGGTGCTTCAAGCTCAAGTGGACGCGTGGAACCATCACGACCTGGACGCATTCATGGCCGGCTACTGGAAATCTCCCGAGCTGACTTTCTTTTCCGGGGCCACCGAAACAAAGGGATGGGAGCCGACGCTGGAGCGCTACCAGCGCAACTACCAGTCGGCAGGTCACTCCATGGGCACGCTTTCGTTCAGCGATTTGCGCGTGGAGCCGCTCAGCTCCGATGCCGCCTTCGTTCGCGGCCAGTTCCATCTGGTAATGCCCGACGGCAAGCAGCCTGACGGGGTCTTCACTCTCATCTTCCGCAAGTTTCCCGAGGGCTGGCGCATCGTCCACGACCATAGCTGCGCAGCAGCCGAACCGGCGCAGAATCCGGCGCCGCCCCCGCCGCCTACATCGAAATAGCCATTGCCTCGTTCTTCTCCGGGTGTAGAATTCAATCGTCTCCTCACCCGGGATCACAATCCTGTGTGACCAGACCAAGCAGGCGGTATCCGCGAACGCGGAACTGCACTGGAGGACATCGTGAGTATCACCACCGGCGACTTCCGCGCCAAGATCACTGCTTCCACCCTTCTCGAAAAGAAACAACGTCAGGAAATCATCACCTGCCTCACTGCATATGACTACGCCAGCGCGCGATTGGTGGACGAGGCCGGCATCGACATCGTTCTGGTCGGCGACTCGCTGGCCCAGGTGATGCTGGGCTACGAAAACACTCTGCCCGTCACCATGCGCGAAATGCTGCATCACACGCGCGCCGTTCACCGCGGCGTCAAGCGCGCCTTCCTGGTTGCCGATATGCCCTTCGCTTCCTATCACCTCAGCCAGCGCGAATCTCTGCGCAACGCCGCGCGCTTCATCAAAGAGGCCGGCGCCGAGGCAGTAAAAATCGAAGGCGGCGAGAAGCGCGCGCGCCTGGTCGAACGCATGGTCGAGGCCGAGATTCCCGTCGTTGGCCACATCGGGTTGACGCCGCAGTCGGTGCACGCCATGGGCGGCTACAAAGTGCAGGGCAAGACGCTGCAAGCCGTCGAACGACTGATGCACGACGCCCTCGCGCTGGAGCGCGCCGGCGCTTGCTGCGTGGTGCTGGAAGGCATTCCCCGCGAAGTGGCGGCGATGATCACCCACGAGCTGGAGATTCCGACCATCGGCATTGGCGCTGGTCCGGAGTGCGATGGCCAGGTGCTGGTCTTCCACGATCTGTTGGGCCTGACGTTTTCGCCGCCGGCGAAGTTTGTTCGCCGCTACGCCGACGTTGGCTCGGTCATCAGCAACGCGGTGCTGGCGTTCAAGAACGATGTGAAGTCGGGCGGATATCCCTCTGACGGCGAGTCGTATCATCTGCCCAAAGAGACGCTGGCCGCCCTCCAGACGATTCGACCCCAACAACCGCAAAATCGGCGGTTGCTGGGGGCCCCGATTGCCGAACGCAAGCGCGCTGTGCCAGTGTAGAGACATGCGGCTTGCCCAGCGGTCTGTTTGGTTGATTGCGATGGTGTTGGGACTGGCGTCGTTTGCGGCGAGTCAGGCTGCTGCTCCCGCGCACAAGCCTGCTGTCCCCTGGAAGCGATACTGCCAGCCCAACGCCGGCTTCTGCTTCAAATACCCACCGACTTGGACGATGCTGGGCGAGGTCTTTGACGGCAACGGAGTGGTGGTCGCGCCGCCGCAGAGGGACGAACAGACGCTGCAGAGCGAAGTGACAGTGGCGATGGTAGCGCCGCCGAAGGACAGCGACGATGCGCTTGGACTCGACGCCATCATTCAACAGGCAGCGGCGGGAATGCGCGAATCGGGTCAGGACTTCCAGACCCTGCGGCGGCAGGAACGCACGGTCGACGCCAAGCCGGCAGAGCTGCTGAAGGCGCAGTACCACGAGAAGTCCACGGGGAAAGACTGGGTTGAGGAGCTGATCTTCATTCAGGGACCGGACAACGAAATCTATTCGGTGGCTTTGAAGTGCACGCCATCCGATATCGTGCATCTGGAACCGGTGTTTTCAGAGATCGTGCGCACCTGGACGCTGCCGCAGCCCGAGCCGCCGGCAGGCGACACCGACGAAAGCGCGCCAACGCAGCCGGCTCCTCCGGCGAAACCATCCGCTCAGCCGACACACTGACTACCTTGAAGCGCATTCCCACCATCGTCGAAATGAAGGCTGCCTGCCGCCAGGCCACGCGCAGCGGCAAGACGTTGGGCTTTGTCCCGACCATGGGCGCGCTGCACGAAGGGCATCTCTCGCTGGTACGCGCGGCCAAGGCGCGCTGCAATGTCACGGCGGTTTCCATTTTCGTCAACCCCCTTCAATTCGCTCCCACGGAAGATCTCGCCAAGTACCCGCGTCCGCTGGAGCGCGATGCGGGCATGTTGGAGCAGCTTGGCGTCGACTTGCTTTTCCTGCCTACTCCCGACGAGATGTATCCCCCCGGCGCGCAAACTCACGTGCTGGTCGGCGAGTTGAGCGATAAGCTGGACGGCGCATCGCGTCCCGGACATTTCCGCGGCGTCGCGACTGTCGTTACCAAGTTGTTTGAGATTGTCCGCCCTGACTATGCCTTCTTCGGGCAGAAGGACGCGGCGCAGGTGGCCGTGCTTCGCAAGCTAGTCAACGATTTCGATATGGATGTGGAGATCGTTGTTTGTCCCATCGTGCGCGAGAAGGACGGGCTGGCGATGAGCTCGCGCAATGTGTATCTCACGCCTGACCAGCGCCAACAGGCGCTGGTGTTGCATCGTGCGTTAATGCGCGTGCAGATGCTGCCCGATCAAGGCGAGCGCGACGCAGTAAAGCTGATTGAAGCTGGCAAGCAGGTAATCGCGGAAGAGCCGGCAGCCCGGTTGGACTACTTCGCCGCTGTGGACCCAAACACTCTCGATCCGGTCGTCGATGTCACGCGAGGCGCGCTGGTGGCTGTCGCCGCCTACTTCGGCACCACGCGACTGATCGACAATATTCTACTGCCATAACGGTCCACTTCGACTTCGCTCAGCCCCGCCCTAGCCAAAGGAAGGCTAGAACGGGGCACCCAGCAAAACGAAAAGGCCGAAGCATTTTGCTCCGGCCTCCTCGATCCACGATTCACGAACAACGATCCATCGCTTACTTCGTTATCTTCTCGCCAATCGACTTCGCCTGGGTAAACAGCAGCAGGTAATCCGGGCCACCCGCCTTCGAGTCTGTTCCCGACATGTTGAAGCCGCCGAAGGGATGCGCGCCCACCATCGCTCCCGTACACTTGCGATTGATGTACAGGTTGCCAACGTGGAATTGCTGCTTGGCCGCCTCAATCTTGTCGTCCGAGTTGGTATAGACCGCGCCGGTCAGACCAAACTCGGTGTTGTTGGCGATCTGCAAGCCGTGCTCGAAGCTCCGCGACTTGAGCACCGCCAGCACCGGCCCGAAGATTTCCTGCTGCGAGATGGTAGCCATCGGATCGACATCGGCGATCACGGTCGGCTGGATGAAGTAGCCCTCATTTCCAATTCGCTGGCCGCCGGTAATCAGACGCCCACCTTCGGCGACGCCTTTCTGGATGTAGCCCAGGATCGTCTTCATCGACTTCTCATTCACCACCGGACCCATGTTCGGATTCAACGCCGGATCGCCGACGGTGATCTTCTCTACGCGCTCCTTCAGTTGCTGGAGGAACTTGTCGTAGATGCGCTCGTCGATGATGGCGCGCGAGCACGCTGAGCACTTCTGCCCGCTGAACCCAAACGCCGCACTCGCAACGCCCTCAACCGCCGCGTCCAGATCGGCATCGGCATCCACCACGATCGAATCCTTGCCGCCCATCTCCAGCACAGTGCGCTTGATCCAGATTTGTCCCGGCTGCTGCACCGCCGCGCGCTGGTTGATGTGCAGGCCCACTTCCTTCGATCCGGTGAACGCGATGTAGCGCGTCTTGGGATGCTCCACAATGGCATTGCCGAAGCTGCTGCCGTGGCCGGGACAGAAGTTGACCACGCCGTCCGGCAGACCGGCTTCTTCCAGAATCTCGAAAAACTTTGCAGCGATGGTCGGCGAGTCGCCCGACGGCTTCAGCACAACCGTGTTGCCGCACACGATGGACGCCAGCGTCATGCCGCCCATAATCGCGCCCGGGAAATTCCACGGCGGAATCACCGCACCCACGCCCAGCGGGATATAGCGCAGCCAGTCGCGCTCGCCCGGCAACTGCACCGGAGTCTTGGCTTCCGCCAGCCGCAGCGCTTCCAGCGCGTAAAAATCGGTGAAGTCGATAAGCTCTGCGATGTCGCCATCGGCCTCGGGCCAGTTCTTGCCAACCTCGAAGACCATCCATGCCATCAGCTCGAACTTGCGCTCGCGCAGCAGATGGCTCACGCGGAACAGCAAGCCGGTGCGCTCCTTCACGGTCGAGTACTTCCAGGTTTCAAAAGCCTTCAGCGCCGCCTGCATTGCGGGCTCAACTTCAGCAGCGCCAGCCGCCGAAAACCTTCCAACCACTTCCGTCGGTTTCGCCGGATTCAGCGACTGGGTCTTTTCGGCGGTCTTCACGCGGCGGCCGTCGATCACCAGGTCGTATTCGCGTCCAAGTTCGTTGCGGACCTTCTCGATGGCAACGCTCATGCGGCGCGTGTTCTCGGGGTTGCTCCAGTCAATGGAAGGCTCGTTCGTGAATCCGGTTGGAATGCGGGCGTTATTGATGCTGGCGGCGATGCGGGTTCCTTCGCGCGCGGGAGTCATAGTGCTGGCCATAAGTGCGTCCTCTCAGGTAGGTCAAAATGGGATGACTTCTAATAGATGCTGGCCATTGCAGGGAGATGCGGTAGCCAGCCAGACCCCTTATCTTACGCCTTCCGCGACTTCCTGCGCCCGTCTCGAACGTCTCCCCGTCCGCCTCGCGCTTCCGCGGTGTGAGACGTTCCGCTCGTCCGCTGTTTTCCGCGCAGACATGAGATTTGCGCCCAAGCCCGAGACTTCTGTCGCTCCCATGTATGAGCTGCCGAAAGACGTTACCCCAGCGGAAGTCGGCGCGCTCATTAAGGACAGCGTTCATCCCGCGACAAGAACAATTTCTGAGATGAGTTCTAGTCAAAATTCCTAGGAAGCAACGCCGATGGTCCTCACAACCCGCAGCCGCAGGACCAATCCACCTCTCGATCCGGTAACGTACCGTCAGTGACCAACTCGCCATTGCGCTTCCGAATCTGAGTGTTAGGCTATCGAAGACCTTTGGCAGTCAGCCTTGTGCCGAGGTCTTCGCGTGAGCGGTCTCATTTCATGCAATGGAATTTCAATGCTCTGCCCGCGGTAATCGCTCTCACCGTCCTGGTAACGGTCTTTGCCGCGATACGCCGCCAGCCAACCAAGGAGCGCGTTAATCTTTGGCTGACGGGATGGGCCTTTATCTTGCTGGACGCGGTGGTGGAATTCGCCCATTCCAGCGGTGTCCGGATAGCCCAGGTGGAGCATGCGATTGGGCTCTGCGCTATGTTGATGGCCAGCGTTGCTTTCGTGGTCTCCGTCGCGCCGCAGGCAACCACGTGGCGGCGCCAGTTGGTGATTTCCCTGGTGCTCGGCCTTCCGGCACTCGCCTACAGCAATGCCATCCTGTGGGGCGTGAACGCCAACCAGTTCTACTACGCAGTGGTGGTGCTGGGACTGCTTGCGGTATTGCGGATGCTGTGGAGCTGGTATCAGGAGATCACGCCGTACGTTATGTGTATCGGCTTGTCGCTGCTCGCGCTGGCCGCGCTGGTGTGGTGGAGCATTGCTGCCGGTCATCCAGATTACGGAATTCTCCTTATCCTTGCCAGCCTCAATTTTTTTGCCGGCGGCCTCTACTGGTACCGCTTCCGCCGGCCCTCCGCCGGAGTTCTGTCGACGGTCTTCGGATTCGTCGCCTGGGGATTTACTTTTCCCGCTCTCATCCTGCTGGCAACATTCGCTCCCTCGGTCCGCATCGAATCCGAGACCTGGAACATTCCGAAATATCTGGTGGCCGTGGGCATGATTGTCACCCTGCTGGAAGATCAAATTCAGGCCAGCGAGCATCTCGCCTACCACGACGAGCTCACGGGATTGCCCAATCGGCGATTGCTGCAGGATCGGCTGCTCCAGGCGCTTACCCGTGGTGACCGCACTGGCTGCCACGTGGCCGTCCTCCTGCTCGATCTTGACGACTTCAAGGAAATCAACGACACCTTCGGACACCGTATCGGCGATGCCGTGTTACAAGCGGTAGTGGCCCGGCTCTCCAGCCGCATGCGCGCCTCCGATACCCTGGCACGTAGCGGAGGCGACGAGTTCACCATCGTCAGCGAAATTGCCACCGCTGAGGGGGCACAATCGCTGGCCTCGGCCATGGAGTCGGCCTTGGTTCTGCCTCTTAGCGTCGAAGGCGAACTGATCCGGACGGGGGTGAGTGTTGGCTACGCCCTCTATCCGGAGGACGGCGCCGACCCCACGGAGCTCTGTGCCGCCGCCGACAAGGCCATGTACGCTGCCAAGCGCGGCCTGCGCTCGCAATGATCGCTCCGCAGAAAAGCCGCTGGGATGTCTCTCAGTCGTCACTACTCACCTAAATTTGTGGCGTTAAGATCGATTCATGAAGAAACTCCGGGTAGGCGTCCTGTTTGGCGGGCGCAGCGGCGAGCATGAAGTCTCACTGCTGTCGGCGGCCTCGGTCCTGAACGCGATCGACAAGAAGAAGTATGAAGTGGTGCCCATCGGCATCACCAAGCAAGGCCGCTGGGTAACTGCCGCACATGCCGAACGCCTGCTGCAAGGCAAGCCTGCCGATGCTCCTGAGCCGAAGCACCTGCGCGCCGGCGATCCCGACGCTACCGAATCCGCAGCCGTGCTGGCGCGAGGCGAAGGCGTCGTAGTACCGCCCATGCCGGGAGAAAATCACTCTGCGCTTGTGCCTTTCGAAACCGACGCTCATCAGCTCCGTGCCGGCTTCAATCCTGTGGACGTGGACGTCATCTTTCCGGTACTGCACGGCACCTTCGGCGAGGATGGCACTATTCAGGGCTTGCTGGAATTGGCTGACATTGCGTACGTGGGCGCGGGCGTGCTGGGCTCCGCCGCCGGCATGGACAAAGATGTCATGAAGCGTCTCTTCCGCGTTGCCGGATTGCCCATCGTGAAGCACGTCACCGTTCTGCGCAGCGCCTGGCGCCAGCAGCCAAAGAAAGTCCGCAAACAGATTGAAAGCGCGCTCAAGTATCCGGTGTTTGTGAAGCCGGCAAACCTGGGATCATCGGTCGGGATCAGCAAAGTTCACGATGCCAGCGAGCTCGCCGCCGCCATGGACGAGGCCGCGCGCTTCGATCGCAAGCTGGTGATTGAAGAAGGTGTCGGCGGCAAGAAAGGCAAGGCGCGCGAGATTGAGTGCTCAGTGCTGGGCAACGATACGCCCATCGCCTCGGTCGCCGGCGAGATCGTGCCCATCAAAGAGTTCTACGATTACAGCGCTAAGTACCTGGTAGAAGGCTCGGAGTCGATCATCCCGGCGAAAATCGGCCAGGCCAAGCAGAAGGAAGTGCAGCGGCTCGCGGTAGCGGCGTTCCAGGCAGTGGACTGCGCCGGCATGGCGCGCGTCGACTTCCTGATGGACCCTCGCTCGAAGAAAATGTACGTCAACGAGATCAACACCATCCCTGGCTTCACCTCGATCAGCATGTATCCCAAGATGTGGGCGGCTACCGGCATCTCCTATCCCGACCTTATGGATCGGCTGATTCAACTTGGCCTGGCTCGTCACGCGGAGAAGAAGCAGAACCAATACAGCCGGTGAGGGCGAGCCCTACTCGTACGCCAGCGCATCGATGGGGTCCTTCTGCGCGGCCTTGATTGCCGGATAGGATGCTCCCAGCAGCGAGCCGACCAGCGCAATAATCGCGGCCTTCACGAGCCAGGCATAGGTGATCAGCACGGGCAGCGTCTGGAACCTCGCCTTCAGGCCCGCTCGCGCTCCATAGCTGAACACGATCCCCAGAATGACGCCACCAGTCGCGATCAGCAATGTCTCCCGTAACACCGCGTTCACGATGTAGAGCTTGCTCGCCCCCAGCGATTTCAGGATGCCGATCTCACGCGTGCGTTCCATTACCGCCGCGTACATTGCCTGGAAGATCACGATGAAGCCGATGACCATGGCGATGCCAATCACGACATCGATTACGGTGTTGAGTCCGGGAATGCTGGCTGAGGTCATCAGGCTGAGATACTCCTTCAGCGAGTGCACGCCGTATTCCTGCATGCCGGGAATGCTCTTGATTTCCTTGACCACCGCCTCAGCATTATTCGGATCGTCGAGCTTCACGTAGAAGATGGATGCCTTGCCGGGCGCGCCTGCCAGGTCTTGTAGCGTGGCGACGGGAACGAACTCGCGGGCACCTTTGCCGTGCTCGACGATGCCACAGATACGGAACGGATGATTGAGCGTCTCGAGCGTGTCGCCGACCTTGAGATGCTTGGAGGCGGCCTTCAGGTCGTCGATGATCATGTCGTAGGGGCCTTGAAACGGTCCGCCGGACAGGTAGTGGAACCCGCCGCTCACCGCGTCAAACGATTGCAAATCGATGCCGTAAAGGACTTCTACGGTTCCTGCCGTGGTGACCTGCATGACCACGGGAGCCACGGCGGTGACGTGCGCCAGTCCACCTATCTTGCCGGCGACTTTCACCGAGACCGGTGCGCCGGTCACACCCATAATCAACGACGAGCCCGGAGGCTGCACCATGATGTCGGCGCCAATCCCCACCTGGCGGCTGCTGCTGTCGTTCAGAATGCCGAGCATGATGCCGACAATCAGCAGGATAAGCGTGACCTCGACCGCTACCGCGACCACGCTAATAAGGGTGCGGAACGGCCGGTGTACCAGGTTGGCGACAATCATCCGGTTCATCATGGAATCTCGATTGTATAAGATGCGCAGCTGCGGAAGGTGACACGGTCAGGATGCAAACGGTGGTGCACTGTGGGCGGGATGTTTGCGATTCACCACTCGTACCTGTTCGCGCCAGTGCTCATCCAACTGCACCAGCGTCCATTCCACTCGTGGCGAAAGATAGCGCAACAACGCGTCGGTGGTAGGGTGCACGTGTAGCGCAGGCGCCACCAGGTACAGCAGTGGTGCAGCGCTGGAAAGATCGCGTCCGGCGAAATAGCCATTGCGCGTGAACTCGCCATGCTGCTGATGCCAGCGCACACGGGCCCAATAGTCCAGCCCTTGCAGCGGCAAATGGATGTCCTCGTCCGCTTTCAGTTCCAGGATGGCCAGTCGGCCATCCAGCGTGCACGTCAGCACATCCAGCATGGCGCGATCGATGGCGGCAAAAGCCGGCACCTGGGAATAGACAAAGCGGCCGTCCAGGCGCTCATCGAGACGGCGAATATCCCGCACGATCAGGCTCTCCAGCCAGCGCTCGGACGCTACGCGGAAGAACAGGTTAGTGTGGGAGCCGCCCGTCTGGCGTTCGTCGCAGATGCGCTGCACCAGCTCGCGAAACAGAGCTTCGCTGCTCTCGTCGAGCTCAAGCTCGGCGGGACCTATGCCAAAAATAATCGACTCACGATTGCGGAACGATCCGGAAACTGGCGTAAGGCAGGCGCGAGCAAACTCCAGTCCATAGAGCCGGAAAACGACTTCTGAGGCGGAGTCAACGGTGATCTCCGCGGTCGGCGCCATCCCATAAATACGGGCAATAGAGGTGGCGAAGCGTTCCCGCGCGGCCGGCACGTCAACCGCACGCGTCAGCCGGGTAATGATGTTGCCGCTGTCGGCAACGTCGATGGCTTCGCACCTCTCGGAGCGCTCGTCGAGTTCGTAGAGGAGCCACTTCGCGGCGTCGCCATTCAAGTTGGCCGCGCGTTGCCGTACAATCTCCGATCCCCCAGGCGGCAGGAAGAGCTTCAGTCCTTCCACCTGCGCCCGCCCTGCCTGCTGCCGCCGTTGGTAGTCCATCCAGAGAATGCCGAAAGTGAGTGCAGCGTCAACCGACGATTGCGTCTCTTCCGCGTTGACCCCAAGAACGGCGAACCCCGATTGTCCCGTGCGCAGCAAGCCCCGCGTGTAAAGCGGACTTAGCGAATGTTCCAGATCGGGGTTGCTGCTGAATTGTTCCAGATGGAATCCCGGATACTCGCGCCGCAGCACGCGCTCCAGAAGAGACTGGTAGCGTACCCGCGCCGCGCGCTTGGAGGTCTCCGTACGCCAATCACGATCGGCGCAAATCTCCAGCAGGCTAGGCTGCGATTGTCCGAAGCGCAGAACTTGCAAGCGCAAAGTGCGGCCTTTGATTTCCGCATCCACTACGCGCCGCACCGCGTTGCGCTCCTCTGACCATATGTGCAGAACACATTTGCCTTCACCCGAAACCGAATAGCGCGCGCTGCTGAAGTCGAACAGGATCTGGCCGTCTTCGCGGGCGACGGCTTGGGGCGCGTCCGCCAGAAACTGCTCCAACAGGCCGGCGAGCGCTTCCGTGGATATGGCTAGCGTTTGCACAAGAACACCCAAACTAAGTCTAGCGAACTTACTGTGCCCGCGCGGCATCGCGAAGCACAGCACTATGTGATAATTGACCGTTGCGGGATATCGTTGCTGGTTCCTGGGTTCTCTATTCTTCGCGAAAACGCTAAACGGTAACAGTCGCGCGTCCTCGCGCGTCGTCAGACATCTAATTAAGAGTGACTATGGATAAGAATTTTTTCTTCGCGCGTTACGGACTGGCGCAAGCTGACATCGAGCGCTACCTGTCTGCGTCGCTCTCGGCGGGCGGCGATTTCGCTGACCTCTACTTTGAGTATCAGACTTCTACCTCGGTTTCGCTCGACGAGAGCATGGTGAAGTCGGCCACCCAGGGCATTTCCGTCGGCTGCGGTGTTCGGGTGCTATCAGGAGAACGCACTGGCTATGCGTACACCGACGATCTCTCACCGGAGCGAATCCTTCACGCCGCCCGCACCGCGGCGCTGATTGCCAGCGGCCCGGCCAAGCAGCCGGTCGTCGGCCTGACTGACAAGCCCGCCCATAATCTTTATCCTGTGCGATTGCCGTCGGACGAAGCGGATGTGTTGACCAAGGTAGATCTGGTGCAGCGCGCCGACAAGGCCGCGCGAGCCTACGATCCGCGCATCCACGAAGTCCGCGTGAGTTATGCCGACGAGATGCGCACGATTCTGGTGATTGGCTCCGACGGCAGCTTCGCCGAAGACGCGCAGCCGCTGGCTCGTATGAGCGTCTTCTGCATTGCGAAATCTGAGATCGCAGGTTCGGCGCGCGGCAGCGCCGGCGGCGGCGGGCGTGTGTCCCTCGACTACTTCCACGGCGAAGCTTCGCCGGAACATTTCGCCAAGGAGGCGGCGCGGCAGGCGATCATTCAGCTCGACGCGCGCGATGCGCCGGCGGGCGAGATGGAAGTCGTGCTCGGTCCGGGATGGCCGGGAATCCTGCTGCACGAAGCCATCGGTCACGGTCTGGAAGCCGACTTCAATCGCAAAAAGACTTCGGCGTTTTCGGGGATGCTCGGACGCCGCGTGGCCAGTGACAAGTGCACCGTGGTGGACAACGGCACTATGCCGGGGCGTCGCGGCTCGCTCAATGTCGATGACGAGGGCAATCCCACCGAGAACACGGTGCTGATCGAGAAGGGCATTCTGAAGGGATATCTCTCGGACAAGCTGTCGTCGCGGCTGATGGGCATTCCCAACACCGGCAATGGCCGCCGCGAGAGCTATCAGCACATCCCCATGCCCCGCATGACGAACACTTACATGCTCGCCGGACAGGATTCTCCGGAAGACATCATTCGCTCCGTCAAGTATGGCGTGTATGCGGTGAACTTCGGCGGCGGACAGGTGGACATCACCAACGGCAAGTTTGTTTTCTCCGCCTCGGAGGCATACCTCATCGAAGACGGCAAGGTCACCTCGCCGCTGAAGAACGCGACGCTGATCGGCAACGGGCCCGATGTGCTGACCAGGGTCTCGATGGTTGGCAGCGACCTGCAACTTGACGAAGGCGTTGGGACCTGCGGCAAAGACGGGCAATCCGTGCCGGTGGGCGTCGGTATTCCCACGCTGAAGGTCGATAGGCTGACGGTGGGCGGGACGGGCGGATAGTGGATTATCGCCCCCTTTCGCTAAAACCTAGCCGCAGAGCCGATCAGCGCAAACACCAGCCCGAAGGGCGGAACAATCATAGCCCAGGGCGTAAGCCCTGGGGAGCTGCAAACATCAACCCGAGGCCCTTCAGGGGCGGCACAGGCTGCTTCCTGCATTGTAGGACTCCGACATACTAGGACCCAATACCCAAATGAATGTTTCTACCGCAGAACGGCCCGCACAAACCACCTCAACCGATCTGAAAGACATCGCAGCCGACGTGGTACGCCGCGCCATCGCCGGTGGGGCCACCGCCGCCGAAGCGGTTGCCATGGATGGCAGCGAGTTCTCCACCGCGGTTCGCCTCGGTGAAGTCGAGACCCTGAAAGAATCCGGCTCGAAAGGCATTGGCGTGCGCGTCTTCTTCGGACAGCGCGCCGCCAGCACGCACTCCAGCGATCTGAGCCCTGCGGGCATCAAACAATTGGTGGATTCAGCTCTGGTTCTGGCGAAGGTCACCAGCGAAGATCCATTCGCGGGCATTCCCGAACCGTCGCAGCTGGGCAAGCTGGAAGGCGATCTCAACCTCTACTACGACGACGTCTACTCGCTTTCGACCGCCGATCGCATCGACTACGCCCGTCGGGCCGAGAAAGCCGCGCTCGACGTCGATCCCCGCATCACCAACTCCGAAGGCGGGACCTTCGACGCAGCCATCGGCTACAAGGTGCTGGCGAACTCCCACGGTTTTATCGGCGATTATCAGCGTTCCTACTGCTCGGTTTCGGCGGTGCCTATAGCGCAGATTGAAGGCTCGGCCATGCAGCGGGACTATTGGTATTCGGTGGCAAATTCGCTGACGAAACTGGAGTCAGCGGAAGAGGTTGGCCGGATCGCCGCGAAACGAACCCTGCGGCGGCTCGGCGCGCGCAAAGTCAAGACCGCAAGAGTCCCCATCGTCTTCGAGCACACCGTCGCCGGGGCGCTGGTGGGACACATCTTCGAAGCCGTTAATGGCGACTCCGTTTATCGCGGCGCGTCGTTCCTCACTGGCAAGCTGAACGAGAAGATCGCGGGCGACAACGTCAACGTGGTTGACGATGGCACCATGCCCGGCGGCTTCGGCACCAGTCCATTCGATTCGGAAGGTGTGCCCAGCCGAAAGACCGTTGTGGTGGAAAACGGCGTCCTCAAGTCTTACCTGCTGAATACCTACACTGCGAAGAAGCTCAGCCTGACGACTACCGGCAACGCCTCGCGGGGACTCGCCGGAACGCCGGGCATCGGTCCGGGCAATTTCTTCCTGCGGCCGGGAACGAAGAGCGCGCAGGAAATCATCGCCGACATCAAGGAAGGCCTGTTCGTAACCGAGTTTCTCGGCTTCGGCGTGAACCTGGTGACGGGCGACTTCTCGCGCGGCGCCAGCGGCCTGTGGATTCAGAACGGCGAGTTCGCGTTTCCCGTGGAAGAGATCACCGTCGCCGGCAATCTGAAAGACATGTTCTTCAACATCTCTGAGATTGGGAATGATCTGGAATTCCGCAGCTCGATTGCATCGCCTACGCTGCGCATCGACGGCATGACCGTCGCCGGAGAATAACCCTTTCACCACGGAGACACAGAGGACACGGAGAAAACCGTTGACGGGTGACGCACGCCTTTGAGGCGTGGCTGGCAGAGTCCTAAACTTTCCGATTGTCATCCCGAGCGAAGTGAGATCGCGAAGCGAATCGAACGCAGCCGAGGGATCTGCGGTCCGCGTGCTGCGCGTGAACGCCCTTTGCTTCAAATCATCGCCAGCAACTCGCGCTGTTTCTCTTCAGGCAGGAACGACGCCCGAAAGGAATTCCTCGCCAGCTCGCGCAATTCCGCCTCGCTGAAGCCGAAGACTTCTTGCGCCAGTTGATATTCGCGCGACAGCGTGGTGCGGAACATGTCCGGATCGTCGGTATTCAACGTGACCATCACGCCTGCCTCGAACAGCTTTCGCACCGGATGGTCTTCGATCCTCGCGCAACAACCGGTCATCACGTTGCTGGTGATGCAAACTTCGACGGGAATCTGTTTGTCGGCCAGATGGCGCACTAACTCGGGATCGTCGATTGCGTGCAGGCCGTGGCCGATGCGATCGGCCTTCAACTCGCGTAGCGCGCCCCAAATTGATTCCGGGCCAACTGTTTCGCCGGCATGAACCGTCAAGCGCAAGCCATGTTTCGCGGCGTATTCGTAGACTTCGCGAAACTGCTCGGGTACGGCGTGGCGTTCGTCCCCGCCGATTCCGATGCCTACCACATTGTGGGATTTAAGCCTGATGGCTTCTTCGACAACCCGCTGCGCTTCGTCCACTCCAAAGTGGCGGACGGCGTCGAGGATCCAGTAGAGCGAGATACCGAAGTCGCGTTCGCCGCGGTGGCGGCCGCGCTCGGCGCCTGCGAACAGCCGCGCGAAATCCTGACCACGCCATTGCACCACACCGGCGGAAATGTAGACTTCGGCGTGAAGAACATTCTGCGCGTGCAGCTTCTGCATCATGCGATAGGTGACTAGCTCGTAATCGTCAGCAGTGCGTAGCCGCTCGGTGACCGCCTTGAACGCCCACATGAACCCGGTGAAATGCTTGTACTGATAGAGTTCGCGCGCCTCGTCCTCGGTAAAGACGCGGCCGCTGTCCTCGATGTTTCGGTAACGATTGTTGGTGGTCTCCAGCGGCGTGGGATGGCGGCGGCTCAACTCTGACAATGTGGGAGGGTCGACTGTGCCTTCGAGATGCAAGTGAAGCTCGGTCTTGGGCAGGGACGCAATGAAATCGCTGTTCACGGCTTGGTGGCCGTCTGCGGCACGGAGTTCCGTGGGCTGAACTCGCTGCGATGGCGGCTGTAGAGCCAGTACACGGCCATCCCGATGATCAGCCACGCGAAGAAGCGCAACCACGTCAGGATGGGCAGCCCGGCCATCAGCAGTATGCAGAACACCACGCTGAGGATCGGCGCAGCCAGGCCGCCGGGCGCGCGAAATCCGCGACGGCGATCGGGCTGCTTGTAGCGCAGGATGATCACGCCAATCGACACGAGCACGAACGCGAAGAGCGTCCCAATGTTCGACAAGTCGGACAGCGTACCGATGTCGAGAATGCCTGCTGGGATGCCGACCAGGAATCCCGCAATCCAGGTCGCGGTTGCTGGCGTGCGAAAACGCGGATGCACCTTGCTGAACATCTTAGGCAGCAGTCCGTCGCGCGACATGGAGAACCACACGCGCGCCTGTCCCAGCTGAAATACCAGCAATGACGAGATCATGCCCATCATGGCGCCGAAGAGCACCGCTAGCTCGGTCCAGTGCAGCAGCGCGGACTTGGTGGTTCCCGCCAGCATGCTCATGCTGTTTACCACCGGCGCGGCGTCGTCGATGAGGCTGTGCCAGGGCACGATTCCGGTCAGCACCACGGCAACGGCAATGTAGAGCACCGTACAGACAACCAGCGTGGCGATGATGCCAATGGGAATGTCGCGCTGCGGATTCTTGGCCTCCTCCGCCGCGGTGGAGACCGAATCAAATCCGATGTAGGTGAAGAAAATGATGGAGCCGCCGGTGAGCACGCCCGACCATCCGTTGGGCATGAAGGGATGCCAGTTGGATGGATGAATATAGCCGATCACGGCGAAGATGAAAATCAGAATCGCAATCAGCTTGAATCCCACCATCATATTGTTGGTCGA
>JBEKCJ010000031.1:0-38937 GCA_050014935.1 Candidatus Korobacteraceae bacterium | reverse complement strand
GCGGAAGTTGTCGTGCTCAACCTCCAGGCGATCGAGCCATTCGGGATGAGCGGCGGCCTCGGAAGCGCCCTCTTCGGCCAGCACCAGGTAATAGGCGGCGTGGGAGCGGCGAGTGGCGGCTACGTCTTCGCTGGCGGCCAGACGTTCGAGGGCATACTCGCGGATGGTGGAAAGCATGATGAAGCGAGTTTCGCCCGCTGCACCATCCACCTGCTGCGCCAGGCTTTTGTCCACCATGGAGGCCATGCCATCGAGAACGTCGAGACGGAGATCGCCCGCGGTATCGCAGGCGGCCTCCACGGCTTCCAGAGTGCAACCGCCGCTGAACACCGCAAGCCGGCGAAAGAGAGTTTGTTCGGCCGGATTGAGAAGGCCATAACTCCAGTCGACGGTGCCGCGAAGCGTGCGCTGGCGGGCGGGCAGATCGCGGGCGCCGCCGGTCAGCAGGTTGAGGCAGCTTTCCAGACGGGCCAGCATGGCGGTGGGGGAGAGCAACTTGATGCGGGCCGCAGCCAGTTCGATGGCCAGGGGCAGGCCGTCGAGACGGGCGCAAACGGCGGCGACAGCGGAGGCGTTCTCGGAGCTCAAGGCGAAGTCGTGCTTCACGGCACGCGCGCGTTCCACAAAGAGGGCAATTGCAGGAAGACGCGCGAGCGCCTCCAGGGACGGCAGGACCCTGGAGTCGGGAAGGGCCAGCGGGGGCACCGGGAATTCGTGTTCGCCGTATACATGCAGGGGCGATTGGCTGGTGACAACGATCTTGAGCTTGGGACTTACCGAGAGCAGCTCCGATATGACGGGGGCAGCGGAGACGAGGTGCTCAAAATTGTCGAGCAGGAGAAGCATGGGCTGGTCGAGCCCGCCAAGGTAATCTTTCAGGTTTTCCTGCGCCGACTGATTGCCCATCTCGCGCACTCCCACCGATTGGGCGATGGCGGAAGGGATCAAGCCCGGCTCGCCAACCACCGAAAGCGAGACGAAGCACACACCGGCGGGAAATTGCTCGCCGATTTCGCCGGCCACCTGCAAAGCCAGGCGGGTCTTGCCGATGCCGCCGGGGCCGGTGAGGGTGAGTAGCCGCACATCATTGCGGGCCAGGAGCTGGCAGAGCGCAGCCGCCTCGGGTTCGCGTCCGATGAAAGCGGTACGCGGGACGGGGAGGTTGCTGGGGCGCGGTTCGGAATGGCTGACGGGCGCGTCCGCCAAGCGGTCGCGCACCGCCGCCAGGTCACGGGCCAAGTCCCGGGTAGAGGCGTAGCGTTGCTGGGGGTTCTTGGCCAGGCAACGCTCCACAATCCAAACGAAGGGAGCGGGCGCCTGAAGCATTCTGGAAACCACGCGCTCGGGCTCGTCGCGCAGGATGGCCGCGGCGGTTTCGGCAGCGGTTTTCTTCTGAAATGCAGGAACACCGGTGACCATCTCGTAGAGCACCGACCCGAAGGAAAACTGGTCGGAGCGGAAATCGAGTTTGGCGCCGTTGGCCTGCTCCGGTGACATGTAGCCCAGGGTGCCCATCACGGCGCCGTCCTTGCTGATGGAGGTGGAAGCGTCGGCTTCAGGCGGGTGGTCGAGGGCCAGCAATTTAGCCAAACCGAAATCGAGGACCTTGGCGGCGCCGTCGATGGAAACCATGAGGTTGTCGGGCTTCAAATCGCGATGAACGACCCCGATTTCGTGAGCTCGCGCGAGCGCGTCGGCAACCTGGGCCGCGATGGCGATTGCCTTGCGAAAGGGAATGGGACCGGAGGCGAGCAACTGACGCAGGGTCTCGCCACAAACCAGTTCCATGGCGATGAAGTGAACGTTGTCCACGCAACCGAGCTCATAAATAGTGACGATGTTGGGGTGATTGAGCGCGGAGGCGGAGCGGGCTTCCATCTCAAAGCGGGTGAGGGCTTCAGGTTGGGAATGATGGTGGAGCGAAACCGTCTTAATGGCGACTTCACGGCCGAGGCGGGTGTCCCGAGCGCGATAAACCTCGCCCATACCGCCGGCCCCGAGTTGCTCAAGGATTTCGTACGCGCCGAAGCGGGCCCCGGGTGACAAGGCGGACGGAACTGGATCTGGCATTTGCGGCAGGCCCATGAACCTCATTGGCGCAGGTGGAACAGCCAGGCCGACTGTTCGACGCTACGTAATCGGTGGAATTGCGTGTTAAATCGATGCCGCGACGCCGGCACCACCCCTGTATGCGGATATAATACTCAAAACCTCGAGGGAATTCATGGATATTCGCAGCCTGCAACGCCCACTGAAGGAGCAGTATCGCCAGAACCCGTCGAGTTCACGAATCACGCTGAAAGCCCACAGCAGCCAGAGTGACGCTCCCGTGACCTGCTCGGTGGACCTGGGCCGGGAAATTTACCAGGCACAAGCTCATCAGGGTGTCGGGGGAGAGGGTACCGGTGCCTGCTCCGGAGATTTACTGCTGGGCGCGATCGCCGCATGTGCACAAATCACCTGCCAGATGGTGGCGGCGGCCATGGGCATACCGACCGAGGGTATCGATGTTACCGTCGAGGGTGATTTGGACCTGCAAGGAACTTTGGGGATTTCCAAAGAGGCGGCGGTTGGGTTTGAGAACATCAGGGTCACGTTCGACGTGCGCGCACCGCAGGCAACCAGGGAGCAGTTGCGCGCCTTGCAGGACAAAACCGAACAGTACTGTGTGGTAATGCAAACCCTGGAGCATCCGCCGAAGATCGATCACCGGTGGGGGCGGCAGGAATAGCAAAGCCTGCGGAGCGCGTGCCGCGGCACCGATATTAGCGGCTACGGCCCAGGCAAGAATTCGCCATGCCCAAGGAGCAGGAAAGCGCCGCTCTCGCTGTACTCAAAAGCGTATCCATCTTCTCCAGCTTGTCGGAGCAGGAGTTCGCGTTTCTCACTTCTCATCTTTTGCAGCGCCAATACTCTTCCGGCGAACTTATCTTCAGTGAAGGCGATGTTTGTACCGGCCTCTATATTGTGCAGTCGGGGAATGTCCGCATCTTTAAGAGCTCGGCCGGTGGGCGTGAGCAAGTGCTTTCCATTGACGGGCCGGGCAGCTCGATCGCGGAACTGCCAGTCTTCGACGGAGGTAGTTATCCCGCTTCCGCCCAGGCGGTCAGCGACAGCTCGCTTCTCTTCTTCAGCCGCCAGGATTTCCAGGCTCTGTGCCGGCAGCATCCCGAGGTTGCGCTTAAAGTTTTGAAAGTGGTTGGGGCACGTCTGCGCCGGCTGGTAGGCATTATCGAAGAGCTCTCGTTTGCGACGGTGCGGCATCGGCTCATCGCCCTGTTGGTGCGATTGGGCCAGGGCGAGGGCGTTGGCAACGGCGACCGCGATGGCATCTCCCTGACCTTGCCGTCGAACAATACCGAGCTAGCTTCGCAGATCGGAACGGTGCGCGAGCTGGTGTCCCGTAATCTTGGCCGTCTGCAAGCGGAAGGACTGATTCAGGTAGACAATCGCAAGCTAATCATCCCGTCACTGAAAAGGCTCCAGGAAGAACTGGAAGCATCCGGAGGCTAGGGGCGTCGCGTGTTTAGAGAGCATAAACCTGGTTAGTGTCCCATCATCGGTAGCCGCCGTTCCCTGACTCTCGCGATTGCGACATAAGTCAGTTCGCGTTTCGACCACGCATGTCCTTATAGAAGGATCTCAGCCACTGCTCCCCATCGGCGCGAGGGCTAAAGTCCCAGACTGCCTTATTTTTCCGCCAACCGCAGAATTTTGACTTCCCGTGACAGAAGTCATAGCTATCGCACGCTGTATGGGGCGCTACAGGGCTTTGAAGCCGATCTGCATCAGCACATCCACTTGGAAAACAACATTCTCTTTCCGCGTGCCATGGCCATGGAGGGCGCACATTAACTCGCAGCGCCCAGCCGTGCTCCAATTGCCCCGCGAAGCGCCGCGTGACGGGGGCTTTCCGGGGTGCCGAGTTGAACAGCGCCAGCCGTCGTTGACCGGACCGTGAGGAGGGCTGGCGAAGGCTAACCTGATTGGCAAAAGACGCAACATTCGCAGCGTTTCGGTTGCGGGAGATCTCCCGTTCGATGTGCAACTTCGCGCCGCGCTTCTCCCACCTGCAACTTCCTCATTTACAATGTGTTTTCTGTTAGGCGTGGGTTTTATATTCCTCCGGCCAGGGCTTGGCACTTGGGCAGAGCAGGGCTTGCAGGAGTACGGCGGACAGGAAAGCGCAAGGAATTGATTTGCCCGCCCAAGCCTTTCGCGCCCAGGCTTGCACTTAAGATTCGAGTCTTATGCGTCCAGTGCACTTCCGGATGAACGTGGTGGCAGCTTTGATTTGGCTGCTACTACTCGCGCTGGCGCCAGCGGCCGATGCCCAAGGTCCCGCCATGATCACGCTTGATCAGGCCATTGACCTGGCGTTGGCGCACAATCACGCGTTGAAGGCGACTCGCACCCTGATTCTGCAAAACCAGGCGCAGGAGATCACCGCGAACCTGCGTCCCAACCCGACGCTCAACTTTGACTCCCAGTTCCTACCGGTTTTTTCTCCATCGAATTTCAACTCCGACAATTTGAGCGAGATCCAGCAGTTCGACGCCGGAATCGGATACCTGTTTGAGCGCGGGCGCAAACGACAGAATCGTTTACGCGCTGCCCAGGACCAGACGGCTGTTACGCGCGCCCAGGTTACCGACGCTGAGCGCACCCTCGCATTCAATGTGGGCCAGCAGTTCATCAGCGTCTTGCTAGCCGAATCGACTCTGCGCTTTGCTTTACAAGATCTGGGGAGCTTCCAGCAGACGGTTGACATCGGCGAGGCGCAATATAAGTCGGGCTACATCAGCGAGGGGGACTATCTCAAGATCAAACTGCAGCTGCTGCAGTTTCAAACTGACGTGTCGTCCGCACGGCTGGCCAGGGTCCAGGCCCTGGTCGACCTGCGCACCATGCTGGGCTACGATGCGGTGCCGGCTAATTATGACGTGGTTGGCGAGTTGGCCTATCTGCCTGTCCCGGCGAAGTTGGAGGATTTGCAGACGAAGGCGCTGCAGGACCGTCCCGATTATCGCGCCGCCGCACTGGGGACCACGGCTGCTCAAAGTCAGATCTCGCTGGCTAAAGCGAATGCCAAGGTGGACGTAAATGGCGAAGTTCTTTATTCGCACGTGTCAGATCAGAGCAGCGCTTCCTTTTTTGTGAATTTCCCGATCGCCGTTTTCAATCGCAATCAGGGCGAGATCGCGCGCACGCAGTATGCTCTGACCCAGGCGCAGGAGACGCAGGCGTCAACCAGCGATATCGTACTGTCCGACGTTAACGACGCCTATGAGGCGCTGCGCAGCAACGACGAAATCGTACACCTTTATACTTCTGGCTACCTGCAAGAGGCGCAGGACTCGCGTGACATCAGTGAGTATGCTTACAAGCGTGGGGCAGCTAGCTTGCTGGATTTTCTGGATGCTGAACGCAGCTATCGTGCGGTGCAACTGGCCTACCGCCAGGCGTTGTCCTCTTACATGACTGCACTGGAACAGCTTAAGGAAGCCGTAGGAACGAGGAATCTGCCGTGAAGATATCCCGCGATCGCCGGCCATACCGAGTTGCGATAACCATCGTGTCAGCGGTCACGCTGGCGCTAGCCGGCTGCAGCGGTGGAGGGTCCGGCAACGCCGCCAAGGAAGAGGCGAACAGCGCCAACACCGCGGAGCTGTTCACCATTCCGGCTGACCAGATGGCCCACGTGCAAGTGCTGCAAGTTCAGGCCAGCAGCCTGACGCGAAGCCTGCGGCTAACCGGCGCCGTCGCCTATAACAGCTTTCATACCACGCCGGTGATCACCCAGGTGAGCGGCCCGGTCAGCCGCGTGGTAGTCGTTCCCGGCCAGAGAGTGGAGCGGGGCCAGCCCATGTTGTATGTGGCAAGTCCGGATTACTCCCAGAGCCGCACCAACTACTTGAAAGCCAGAGACGCCTACGCTTTGGCGCAAAAGGCTTACGAGAGGGCCAAGGACCTGTACCAGCACCATGCTATTGCCGAGCAGAATGTAGAGCAGGCCGAGTCGGCCGAGGTGCAGGCGAGCGGAGATTTGGCGGCGGCGGAGGCTGCTCTTAAGGTGCTGGGAATCACCGATCCGGCTGCGCTGGTGAAAGCGCCGCCCTCTTTCGAGGTCCCGGTGAGAGCTCCTATCAGCGGCGAAGTGGTTGAACAGGATGTTGCGGCTGGTCAACTGCTGCAACTCACCACCACCCAGTGCTTCCTGATTTCCGACACCAGCACGGTGTGGGTGTTGGTCAACGTCTATCAGAAAGACCTTCCGTACGTGCAGGTGGGAGATCCGGTTACGATCCAGACTGAGGCTTATCCTGACGTCTTCCAGGGCCGCATTGCCTATGTGGCGGCGTCCCTGGACCCGACCACACGAACGCTGCAAGCGCGCATTGAGACCAGCAATCCCGGAGAGAAGTTGAAGAAGGACATGTTTGTCGCGGCGACGGTGAATGCGGGGACGATTGCCAATGCAATTGCGGTGCCCGATTCCGCGGTCCTGCGCGACAACGAGAATCAGCCTTTCGTGTATGTCGAAGCCTCGGCCAGTCAGTTTGCCAAGCGGCCAGTCACCCTGGGTGAGAGCCTGAAGGGACAAACTCAAATTACCAGCGGCTTAAAACCTGGCGATCGCTTCATCGGCGACGGCAGCTTGTTCTTGCAGTTTGCGAACTCGTTGCAGCGTTAGCGGCAGCGATTGATATTCGATTAAGGAACCGTGATCAGGACCATGTTGTCCAGCTCCGAATGATTCATCGCATCGTACAAGCGGCCCTTCGTCAGCGGTTCCTGGTGCTGATGCTGACGGGTTTTATGACGATCGCTGGGATCATCTCGTTCCAGCGTATGCCGGTGGATGCTTATCCCGATCTATCTCCTCCCCAAGTCGAACTGATCACGCAGTGGCCTGACCACGCGGCGGAAGAAGTGGAGCGCCTGGTCACGCTTCCGCTGGAGCTGGAAATGAACGGGGTGCCGCACATGGTGGTGATGCGGTCCATTTCGCTCTACGGCCTCTCGGATGTGATCCTCACCTTTGACGATAAGACGGACGATTATTTTGCGCGGCAGATTGTGTTCCAGCGGATTGCGCAAGCCAATTTGCCTACCGGCGTGACGCCGTCGATGGCTCCGCTGTTCAGTCCCAGCGGCCTGGTGTACCGCTATGTTCTGGAGAGTCCCGACCGCAGCCCACAAGAGTTGAAGACCTTTGAGGATTGGGTGGTGGAGCGGGCCTACCGCTCTGTTCCGGGTGTTGCCGATGACTCCGGATTCGGCGGCACGGTCATGCAGTATCAGGTATTGCTCGATCCTGCCCGGATCTACGGCTACCATCTGACCGTCCCGCAAGTGGAGGCTGCACTGGCGGCGAACAATGCCAATGCCGGAGGAGGATTTTTCTCGCAGGGAGGACAGTTTTATTACGTGCGCGGGATTGGCCTGGTGCGCGACACCGGCGATATCGGCAACGTCGTGGTGGGCAGCAACAATGGCGTACCGATCCGAATCAAGGATGTTGGCGATGTGACGATCGGCCACGCGCCTCGGCTGGGCGAATTCGGGTACGAAAAGAATGACGATGCGGTTGAGGGCGTCATTCTGATGCTGCGCGGCGAGCAGACCCAGAATGTTCTAAAGGGAGTGGAAGCCAAGACCGAGGAACTGAACCGGACGATCCTGCCGCCAGACGTCAAAATCCATCCGTATTACGATCGCAGCGAGTTGGTAAATCTGACCACGGACACCGTGGAAGCCAACTTGGTCCGCGGCATGATCCTGGTGCTGATCGGTCTGTTGTTCTTCCTGGTCAGCTTCCGGGCGGCCATCATCGTGGCGCTTACAATTCCGCTGTC
The DNA here is from genome assembly GCA_050014935.1 of Candidatus Korobacteraceae bacterium. Lineage (GTDB taxonomy): Bacteria > Acidobacteriota > Terriglobia > Terriglobales > Acidobacteriaceae > Bog-257. The sequence goes on along the minus strand of JBEKCJ010000031.1, from coordinate 31,078 downwards.
GCTGTTGTTCGCCTTTATCGTGCTACACGCCCACGATGGGGCGGCCAACCTGCTCTCGATTGGGGCCATCGATTTCGGCATCATCATCGATGGCACCGTGGTGATGGTGGAAAACATCTACCGCGAGCTTGCCCTGCGACAGGGACAAGACTACAAACTGCACGACGTTATTCTGCTGGCGGCGAAGGACGTCGATCGGCCTATCTTCTACTCGGTTGCGGTTATTCTCGCGGGCTACCTTCCCATCTACGCTCTCAGCGGCCCTTCGGGAAAGCTATTCCATCCCATGGCGGAGACCATGTCGTTCGCGCTGGTGGGCGCGTTGATCCTTACCCTTACGCTGGTCCCGGTACTGACTTCGTACTGGTTCAAGAAAGGAATACGGGAGCACCAGAATCGTGCTTACGACTGGATGAAGCGCGTATACGCAACCCAGCTGGATTGGGCATTGGCGCGTCCTAAACTTACTGTGCTGATTGCGGCGCTGATTTTCGGTGCGACCTTGCTGCTGGTTCCCTTTATTGGCGGCGAATTTATGCCGCATCTTGACGAAGGCGCGCTCTGGGTGCGGGCGACCATGCCGTATACCATCTCGTTTGAAGAGGCGAGCCGCATCGCTCCGCAGATCCGCGACATCCTGATGTCGTTCCCGCAAGTCACCACGGTCGCCTCTGAGTTAGGACGCCCAGACGACGGGACTGATCCCACGGGGTTCTTCAACTGCGAGTTCTATGTTGGATTGAAGCCTTACAAGGACAAATCGTGGAGCGGCAACCTGGATACGAAAGCCAAATTAGTTGAAGCTATCAACAATAGGCTGACAGCATTTCCCGGAATCATCTTTAACTACACCCAGCCTGCGGAAGACGCCGTAGACGAAGCGTTGACCGGACTTAAGAGTTCCCTGGCGGTAAAGGTCTATGGTGACGACCTAAGTGTTCTTCAGGACAAGGCTGTACAGATCAAGAACACTCTGGCCAAGATACCCGGCTTTACGGACTTGACGGTGGTGCGGGAGTTGGGTCAGCCCAGCCTGCTGATCGATGTGGACCGGGACAAGATTGCGCGCTACGGAATCAACGTTGCCGATGTGGAAGCGGTGATCTCGGCTGCGGTCGGAGGGCAGGCGGTGACCCAGGTTATTCAAGGCGAGAAGTTGTTCGACCTGGTCGTTCGCATGCAGCCTCAATTCCGCAGCAGCGCGCACGAGATTGGCAACCTGCTGGTAGGAACACCGGATGGCAAGCAGATCCCGCTCAGTCAACTGGCCGAGATCAAACAGGGAAATGGGGCATCGTTCATTTACCGGGAAAACAATTCCCGCTACATCGGAGTTCAGTACAGCATTGAAGGACGAGACCTGGAGCGCGCCGTGAGAGATGGCCAAAAGGCGGTTGATAAGGCTGTCACTTTGCCGCAGGGCTACCGGCTTAATTGGGGCGGCGAGTACAGCCAATTTCTGGAAGCCAAGTCGCAGCTCATTCTGATTGGGCCGTTAGCGGTGGTACTTATTTTCATGATCTTGTTCGCGCTCTATGGAAACTTCAAGTTTCCGGTGGCCATCGCTTTGGGCGTCATCATGACGGAGCCAGTGGGCGCGCTCATAGCTTTGAAGCTTACCCATACTCCTTTCAGTGTTTCGTCGGTGTTGGGATTGCTGGCATTATTAGGCGTATCGGTGGAGACCGCAGTGATTCTGGTTTCCTACATCAACAAGCTTCGCCTGGAAGGAATGGATATTCCCACGGCAACGCGGGAGGCTTCGCTGCTGCGGCTTCGACCGATCATGATGACGGCGCTGGTTGCCTGTCTGGGACTGCTTCCGGCCGCGCTCTCCACGGGAATCGGCTCAGACACGCAGAAGCCGTTTGCCATTGTCATTGTGGCAGGGCTGATCTCCCGGCTGTTTATCGGATTCTTTGTCAATCCGGTTTTGTACGAGATGGTGGCCCGTGAAGGCGATGTACTTCAGGTATAGCGTGCTTGCGGGGGCAAGAGGGCGTGCGAAGCGTTGCCCTCGAGGTCAAGCACAGGGCCCCTGGCAACGATTTTGGTGTCGCCCCTAAGCGTCGGCGATTCTGGAGCCAGCATCATCGCGCCGCCAGGCATGGGGATCGGCCTCGGAGAGCGGCTGAATTTCCGGGTTCTGCATGATGACGCGGGCACAAGTGTTCCAGCGCAGAATGGCGTCGTCGTTTCCCGGTGGGGCAAAAGTTATAGCTCTCTCGTAATGAGCCATGGCGTCGCGCAGAGCGTGATATGCGGAAGCCCGGGCCCCGGGATCCCCGTGACGAACGCGGGCATTTCCCAGACGCTCCCAGATGACCCCGGCGTAATAGGCTTGCTCGTAGTCTCCTTTGATCCGCTCCAGAACTTCCTCGGCCGCTTTCGGCTGGGCGTTAGAGTGGAATTGATCGGTGCGCGCCAGGAGCAGCGAAATCAGGGCATGCTGGTGATCGGGCACGACTGCCAAAACATCAAGGCAGATGCTTTCCGCAAGAACAGGTTCATTCAGGAGCCTGTAACGCTCAACCTTTTCCAGGGTGTGGGGGATACTTTGCACGGAAATGGGCTTGAGTTGGAATTGCATAACATCTCCTAAGGCGCTGGTTTAGCTGAAAACGCGAAACAACCGTGAGAGGGGATCGAAAAACCGATCCACCACCCGTTCCTTAAGGGGAATAATCGCATTGTCTGTAATGGTGATGTTCTCAGGGCATACCTTGGTGCAACATTTCGTGATATTGCACAAGCCAATGCCGAACTGCTTTCGCAGTTCGGCAACGCGGTCGCCGACATCCAAAGGATGCATTTCGAGGGCTGCTACATAAACCAGAAACCGCGGTCCGATGAACTGTTCGTGCATGTGGTGGTCGCGTAGTACGTGGCAGACATCCTGACAGAGATAGCACTCGATGCACTTGCGAAACTCCTGCACGCGATCAACGTCTTCAGGGGCTATGCGCCAGGTGCCGTCTGCGGCATCAGGCTTGCGCGGCTGGAATTTCGGAATACGCTGTTTCACCTTGTAATTCCAGGAAACGTCCGTGACCAAGTCCCGCACATGAGGAAACGCCTTCATGGGTGCAACCGTCACAGGTTGGTGCAGGGGCAGAGTATTGAGCCGGGTCATGCACATCAACTTCGGCATTCCGTTGACTTCGGCGGAACAGGAGCCGCACTTCCCGGCCTTGCAATTCCAGCGGACGGCAAGGTCGCCGGCCTGTTCCGCCTGGATTTGATGAACGGCATCCAGCACCACCATCCCGGCCGAGACTTCGGTGGTGTAGTCGTGGAACTGTCCCTGTCCCTTATCTCCGCGCCAGACGCGGAAGGTAGCCGTCGCCATTATTTCATCTCCTCAATGATTTGTTTTAGGTCCTCTCGCAGGGGCGGAATGGGCTCGCGCGTGAGGCGCACTTCTCCATTGGGTGCTTTTCGCGCCACGATATTGAATTTTCCGAACTGCTCGTCTTTGGCCGGGAAATCATCGCGGAAATGAGCGCCGCGGCTTTCCTTTCGTTCCAGAGCGGAGTAGGCCACAATTTCCGAGACGGTCAGCAGATTGTGCAGGTCGAGCGCGGTGTGCCAACCGGAGTTGTATTCCCGGTTGCCGTCCACGCTGACGGATGCACTGGCGATCTTTAGTTCTCGAATGCGCTCCAGGGCTTGCAGCATCTCCTGCTCCTGGCGAACGATTCCGACCAGGTCCTGCATTATGTCCTGGAGCTTGTGTTGTAAGCCGTAGGGGTTTTCCGGGCCGTTGTGCTCGAAGGGACGCAGGGCCAGTTCTTCCGCGGACGCAAGCTGGGGAGCGTTGATGACGCCGAATGAGTTTTGGTTGGCGAACTTTGCGGCGTACTGGCCTGCGCGCTGGCCGAAAACCAGCAGGTCGGAAAGTGAATTCCCCCCCAGGCGGTTAGCGCCATGCAACCCCGCGGCACATTCTCCTGCGGCAAACAATCCGGGAACGTCCGACATTTGCGAATCGGCATCCACCCGGACTCCGCCCATCATGTAGTGGGTGGTGGGCCCAACTTCCATTGGCTCCTGGGTAATGTCGATATCGGCCAGCTGCTTGAACTGGTGATACATGCTGGGGAGTTTTTTCTTGATGTGTTCGGCGGCGTTAGGAAGCCTCTCTTTAATCCAGGCAATGTCGAGGAAGACGCCCCCATGCGGGCTGCCGCGTCCTTCCCGCACTTCCTGCCGAATGCAGCGGGCCACGTGGTCGCGGGTCAGCAGGTCGGGCGGGCGGCGGGCGTTTTTATCGCCCTGGGTATAACGCCAGCCTTCTTCCTCGGAGTCGGCGGTCTGGTTGGCATACAGCGGAGGAATGTCTTTGAACATGAAGCGCTCGCCGTTTCGGTTGCGCAGGACTCCGCCTTCGCCACGGACGCCTTCCGTGACCAGAATGCCGCGCACGCTGGGCGGCCAGATCATTCCCGTAGGATGGAACTGGACGAATTCCATATCCATCAGCGAAGCGCCGGCATCGTAGGCCAGAGCGTGGCCATCGCCGGTATATTCCCAGCTGTTGCTGGTGATTTTGAAAGCCCGTCCAATGCCTCCGGTGGCCAACACGACGGCTTTGGCGCGAAACAAGTGAAACCGGCCGCGCTCCCGATCGTAGCCAAAGGCTCCCGCAATGCGCTCGCCATCTTTCAACAGGGTAACGACGGTGTGCTCCATGAAGACGTCTAAGCCGAGATGGATGCCGTGGTCTTGCAGCGTACGTATCATCTCCAGGCCGGTGCGATCGCCCACGTGGGCCAGGCGAGGATAACGATGGCCGCCAAAATTGCGTTGCAGAATGCGGCCGTCGGCGGTGCGATCGAACAGAGCACCCCAGGCTTCGAGCTCGCGCACCCGGTCGGGAGCCTCTTTGGCATGGAGCTCCGCCATGCGCCAGTTATTCAGATACTGGCCGCCGCGCATGGTGTCGGCAAAGTGAACGCGCCAGCTGTCGCGATCGTCCACGTTGGCCATGGCGGCGGCGATTCCACCCTCGGCCATCACGGTATGGGCTTTGCCAAGCAGCGACTTTGTAATGACTGCGACTTTTGCGCCCGCGGCTGAAGCCTCAGTAGCAGCGCGCAGCCCCGCCCCACCTGCTCCAATGATCACAACATCGTGTTCGTGCGTGATGTACTCAGCCACTAAATGATCCTCCAGTCCGTCCACACACCCATGGAGCACATGCGCACGTAAAGATCGGCAAATGCCACGCTGAAGAGGCTGCACCAGGCAAAGAGCATGTGTCGCTGGTTGAGACAGCTGACGCAGTCGTAGACCCGCTTGCGAGTTGGGGCGCCGGCCAGGCGGTCGCGAAAGCCACCAACAATATGGCGAAGAGAGTGGCAGCCAAATGCATACGAGCTGAGCAGCACGACATTAGCCAGCAAGACCAGAGTTCCAACGCCGATGCCGAAGCGGCCATTGAACCAGAACGCCTTCCACACGTCGTGGGCAAGAAGAACCAGAAACACCAGCGCCAGATAAAGAAAATAGCGGTGAATGTTTTGCATGATCAGGGGAAAAGACCGTTCGCCGAGATAGGTCTTTCGCGGTTCGCCCACGGTACAGGACGGGGGATCGGCCCAGAAAGCTTTGTAATAAGCGCCCCGGTAGTAATAGCAGGTGAAACGAAATCCGCCGGGCGCCCAAAGGATAAGCATGGCGCCGGTGACCCAGACTGGCATCCAGTGGGGTATTTGGCCGAACCAGCCGTTGGGTCCAAATAATTCCGGCGAGTAGAAAGGGGAGAGATAGGGTCCGAAGCGGTAGTGCTGCCCCTGCAACGCGGCCCAGGTGGAATAGACAATAAACGCAGAGAGACCGAGAAACACCACAACCGGCTGCACCCACCAGTTGTCGACGCGCTGTGTCTGACCAAAACCCGAGCGCGTCAAAGGCACGTCAATGAGCGCCATCGAGCCTCCTCACCCTTTGGATCGCGATCTCAAGCGCCCCACATCGGCTGCCGATACATCGCGATTGAATCCGAAGCCTAGATATCATACAAGCAAAATCAATGCTGCGGTTCTGGAGGCGCCCCGGCATCCGAACGGACAACAGCAGGGCGGTTGTCGCGCACAAAATCCGCGACATTGACCCAGGCGGGCACTATGGTAAAGTTGCGTGACTGCCGCTAAGTGGGCCGGCGGTGGAGCGGAACCAGGTTAATGAGCACCGGGCGCAACATTCGCAGCTACGATTACGTGAACCATCCCTATGATCGCGTCCGCGATACCCTCAAACAGAATGCCGTCGCGGTTTTTCAGTCTGCCACCAAGGCTGCCGCTTCCCGCGCAGAATCGGTTGCTGCTGAGTTGCACGTCGATTTTGCTGGTATGGGAGTGAAGGCCGACATCAAAATCCTGGTGAAAGGCATCGAGGAGAAAGCGCCGGATGCCACTTCCAACGGCAGCACAAGGTTGCTTCTGGAGTGGGAGGCCGCGACTTTGCCACGATTGTTTCCCCTGATGCAGGGCGAGCTTTCCGTGTACCCGCTGACCGGGACCGAGACCCAGCTGGATTTCTCCGGGACCTACGAGCCCCCTCTGGGAGCCGTGGGAAAGACCATGAACGCGATCGCCGGGCATCGCATCGCAGAGGTATCGGTACACCGCTTCGTCAGTGACGTGGCCGCATACCTTCGGCAAGCCCTGGCTGGATAGCAGTCGGGGCGACTGGCTCCGAGGGCGAGATCCAGACAAGAATCCGCCGCGCAAGCTTCACAACCGCCATACCACTTGCTGTTGGTGCTGCCTATTTCTGGCCACCGCTTTTTAGAAATCCTGGCCGGAACGCGGAGCATCAAGGCGCAACCAGCGTTTCCGGATGGGCAACGCGCTTTATTTGGACGGGCATGCGAATCGAATCTCGAAGCCTGCGAATCAGACCACTTGGCACCACGACCGAAGTTTATAGGAGAGTTTTATGGCAACAGTTGAAGGCGTAACGATGAAGGCGGCGCAAGTCCCCAGTCCGGGAGCGGATTTCCAGATTGTCGAGCGCGAGATTCCGAAGCCGGATGCAGGGCAGGTACGGATCAAGGTACAGGCGTGTGGAGTTTGCCACAGTGACGTGCTCACGAAAGACGGTTTGTGGCCCGGAATTCAGTATCCCCGGGTGCCGGGACACGAAGTTGCAGGCATGGTTGATGAAGTGGGTGCGGGCGTTTCCGCGTGGAAGAAAGGACAGCGTGTCGGTGTGGGCTGGCACGGCGGCCATGACAATACGTGCCGGGAGTGCCGGCGAGGGGATTTTCGCAATTGCCGCAATCAGAAAATCTGCGGCATCAGCTACGACGGCGGATACCAGCAGTACATGGTGGCTCCGGTGGAAGCGCTGGTGTCAATCCCGGAGACGCTAGGTGACGTGGACGCCGGGCCGCTGCTTTGCGCCGGCATTACTACTTACAACGCGCTGCGGCATAGCGGTGCGATGCCCGGCGACCTGGTTGCGGTGCTGGGGGTGGGGGGCCTGGGTCATCTGGGAATTCAGTTCGCAAACAAGTTTGGCTATAAGGTTGTGGCGATCGGGCGGGGTCCCGAAGACGCGGCGCTGGCAATAAAACTTGGAGCGAATAGGTACCTCGACGGCCAAGCAACGAATGCAGCCCAGGCGTTGCAAGAGATGGGCGGCGCGCAGGTGGTGCTGGCGACAGCTCCCAGCGCGAAAGCGATGTCGGAGTTGATCGACGGGCTGGCGCCGAACGGCGAGCTGATGGTGATTGGTGCGACCTTCGATCCCATCCAGGTCACACCCGTACAGCTGATTAATGGAAGTAAGACCATCCAGGGCTGGGCGGCGGGTACGCCCGCCGATTCCGAGGACACCCTGCGCTTTGCCGAACTGACCGGGGTGCGTCCTATGACTGAAACGTATCCGCTGGAAAAAGCAGCTGAGGCCTATGCGCGCATGCTAAGCGGCAAGGCGCAGTTCCGCGTGGTTCTGACCATGTGAAATTGACCGGGGGCTTCGCGGGGCCGGGTTGTTTCCCGATACGGGAATTGCTCGGCAGATTTATTGTTTTTTCGTTGCTTCTGGTTTCATTGAATTCTATACTGTGTGGTTAGGGTAAGGATTCGCCTTCACCCCGGCGGTCCTGCCCTCTGAATGTCCTGGGGGAAAGTTGTTAGTTGCAGTCAACCAGCGGTCCGTTGTAAGAAATCAATTCCCACCCGAACGTCCTCGCAGTTGTTCCTGTAAGTCTCTGCCGCTCAAGATTTTCCGTGCAAATCCCATGCTGTCAATATTTTGCGGATGGAGTTGTGGGTTTTCAAGAATTTACGGAGACACGGGGGGAGGGGGGAGCCAGTTGGCGGCATGGAGGGACAGGGTGAAGGCCGTCCCGGTGCAAGGGTCCGGGAGCTCTCTGAGAGCAGGGAGCCGAAAGCAAAAAGCCATAAAGCGATGGTGAACTAGCCATCCACACAAGGAGAACGAAAGCCATGAATCTAGCCGAAGTAAGTCAGCCTGAAGTAAATCCATCGGGAAAAAATCCGTGGGAGACGAAGCCGCGGGGGGCAACTGAAACGAAGTTTCCTGAGATGGAAGCGGTGAATGCGGAACAACGGCGGGCGTTGATCTGCAAGATGAAGGCAGTTAATACCAAGGCGGCGCGGCAATGCGAACACATCAAGAGCAACGGCGAGTTTTGCGGATCGCCGGCGCTGCGCGGCCGCAATTACTGCTACTTCCACTTGACCCACATCGGACGAAGGCTGCGGGCCGAGCGCCAATTTCAACCATCGCAGCAAGCCCAGGGCAGCGCCGGAAAACAGGATGCGCAGCTGGGGCAGGAGCCGAACGCAGCCATGCCGGAGACGGGAGAAATGCCGGGCGTCGCGCTGGAGCTGCCACCGCTGGAGGATACCAACGCCATCCAGATTGCGTTGATGCAGGTGGTCGATGCGATCCTGCATAACCGTCTGGACAACAAGCGGGCCGGGCTGGTGCTGTACGCGCTACAGACGGCGAGCCGGAACCTGAGCAACGGCGCCTACTTCGGGCACAGGCGAGGCGCGGACATGGCCGGACGCTACGATCATTTTGAACACGATTTCGAGCTGGGCGAGGATGCGCCTGGACTGAAGGTAGACGAAACTGCCGAAGAGGGAGTGGACCTGGCCAAGGTGGCGGAGATTGAAGAGCAAGCAGCGGTGTACGCGAAGATGGATGAGGCCGAGGCCGAAGCTGAGCTGCACAGAACGCCGACTGAAGAGGACGACGAGGAAGCGATGCGGGCGTCCTATCCTTGCGGCCTGATGAGCCAGTTCTTCTGCCTGCTGAATGGGCCGCTGGGGCGAGGGCAAGTGGGGGTTCCGGAGCCGACCGAGCTGATGAAGCGTGACGCGGCCAGCCAGCGCATCAAACTGGTTCCACGGCCGCAGCGCAAAGCCGGCGAGGAGGCGGCTGCTGCCGGCGCGGAGAATCAGGAAGCCGCTTGAAGCGGGCGTCCGTGTTACAACTGAGAGCATCCCGCTCCTATGAACAGCAAACGTACGACGATCATTTTTCTCAGTGTAGTGGCGCTGCTGGTGCTGGGCCTGGCGATCATCATCACCTGGCCGTTTCTGAAGCCGGTGGCGTTCGCCATCATCCTGGCGGTGGTTTTCTATCCGGTACACGAGAGAATGCTGCTGGCGACGCGGCAGCGGAATGGCCTGAGCGCACTGTTTTCCACGCTGCTGGTGCTGGTGCTGTTTGGCGTACCCAGCTTCATCATCACCACGCTGGCGGCGAACGAGGCGGTGACGGCGGCGCATTACCTGAGCCGCAGAAGCGCGGAAGAGGGCGGACTGGCGATGTTTGCCACTAAGACGGCCGCACCGCTGCTGCACTACATCGGGCGCTGGGTTGATTTGTCGAAGTACGACTTTTACACCATCGTGAGCGCCAACGCGCAACGGGTGAGCGTGACCATGGTGGGCTTTGGGGCGGACGTGCTGGGCAATCTGGCGAAGTTTGCCATCGATTCGCTGATCACGTTCGTGATTTTGTTCTTCCTGTTTCGCGAAGGCAAGGAACTGGCCGATCGCACTGGGCGGCTGATGCCGCTGTCGCCGGCGCAGGTGGCGCGGCTGTACCGGAATGTTTCCGACACCATCATCGCGAATGTTTACGGGATCCTGAGCGTAGGCGTGGCGCAGGGTCTGCTGACCGGCATCGCGATGAAGATTGTGGGCATGCCATCGTCGCTGCTGCTGGGACTGGGCGCGGGGTTTGCCTCGATCATTCCGGTGGTGGGATCGTCGCTGGTGTGGGCGCCGGTGGCGATCTACCTGTTGTTCAGCGGCCTGATCTGGCAGGGCGTGTTTCTGGTGATCTGGGGGGTAGTGGTGGTGAGTTCGGCGGACAATATTATCCGGCCATGGGTAGTGGGCGGGCGCGTGGAATTGCATCCCATGGTGCTGCTGTTCTTCATTCTGGGAGGCGTGGAGGCGTTCGGATTTATCGGACTGTTTCTGGGACCAGTAGTGGCGTCGGTGCTGGCGGCGCTATTCGCTATTCTTCGGGAAGAGCTGAACCCGCCGCTTGCCGGTCAGTCCTCGCCGAGCGGTTTGTAGAGGTCGCCCTGCTGGCGTTCGCCGATGTTGCGCAGCGCGTGGACGGCGTACTCCTGGAAGTGGGGCGAATTGCGATGGGCCTCGAGCGCAGCGGCATCGCGATATTGCTCGTAGATGAAGAAGCGGCGAGGGTCGTCGATGTGACGATGGACCACGTAGGTCACGCATCCAGGCTCCTGACGCGAAGCGGCCTGAAGTTTAGCGAAGATGATGGCGACTTCGTTCTCGCGGCCTGGTTGGGCCATCCAGGTTACGGCCAGCACCAGCATGTCGTTCCTCCTTCAGCGGCTTTCGGTTGGGCTGCTTATCGCCTCGAGCATGGCATGAAATTCCGGCATAAACATGGTTTGCTCGCGATCCGGTCCGGTGGAAACAATGCCGACCTTCGCGCCCGATTCCTTCTCCACAAATTCCAGATAGCGCTTGGCATTCTCCGGAAGCTGATCGTAGTTGTCGACGCCGAAGGTGCTGGTCTGCCAGCCCGGAAGCTTGCGGTAAACCGGCTCGATCTTCTCGAAGCCGGAGATCTGCGCCGGAATCTGCTGCGTCTCCTTGCCGTCGATCTTGTAGCTGACACAGATGGGAATCTCCGCCTGCTCGTCCAGCACGTCGAGCTTGGTCACCACCAGCCAACTTGTACCGTTGATCATGTTGGAGTAGCGCAGCAGCGGCAGATCGAGCCAGCCGGTGCGACGCGGACGTCCCGTGACCGCCCCGAACTCATTGCCCTTTTTGCGCAGCGCCTCGCCAATGTCGTCTTTGGATTCGGTGGGAAACGGTCCTTCGCCCACGCGCGTGCAATAGGCTTTGGTCACGCCGATGACGGTGTTGATCGCGGTTGGAGGCACGCCGGTTCCGGTTGCCGCGCCGCCCGAAGTCGCGCTCGACGAGGTGACGAACGGATAGGTTCCGTGGTCGATGTCGAGCATGGTGCCTTGCGCGCCTTCGAACATCACGGCTTCGCCATTGGCGATCGCACGGTTCAGCAACAGCGCGGTGTCGGCGACAAATGGCGCGACGCGATCGGCAATCGCCGAATAATCGGCGAACATCCTGTCGGGATCGAGCGGCTCGCTGTTGAACAGCGCGTGCGCGATGGTGTTCTTCTCGCGGCAGGCGTTCTCGATATGCTTCCGCAGGAGGTTTTTGTCCAGCAGGTCCTGCACGCGCAATCCGCTGCGCGCCATCTTGTCCTCGTATGTGGGACCAATGCCGCGCGACGTAGTGCCAATCTTCACGCGTCCCGGCGCGTTCTCCGCTGCTAGCTCGATCAGCCGATGGTAGGGAAGAATAACGTGGGCGCGATTGCTGACGAAGAGGTTGCCGTCAACCTTCACGCCGGTCGCGCGCAGCGCGTCGACCTCCTTCATGAAGGCAAAGGGATCGAGCACAACGCCATTGCCGATGACGCCGCGGCAGCCTTCGCGCAGCACCCCGCAGGGAATGAGTTGCAGGATGAACTTCTTGCCGTGGATGGTGACGGTGTGTCCGGCGTTGTGGCCTCCGGAATAGCGTGCCACAACTTTGAAGCGCTCGGAGAGCACGTCGACGATTTTGCCTTTGCCCTCGTCGCCCCACTGCGCGCCGACGACAACCGCTGTCTTGCCAATTTTCAAAATGCCACTCCGCTGTGGGTAGAGCGGACCTTCAGGTCCGCGTCACGACAGCCCCAAAATCTGGCTTCCGGCGATGAGGTCGAGACCTCATCGCCGGAAGCGCATTTGTGGTTCTCGCTGCAACGCAGGCCTGAAGGCCTGCTCTACTGAGATTCCGCACACAACTCGCCTGTCCTGGACGAAACCACGCTGGATTCTGGGAAGTTAATAGGAGACGGGCCGTGTAACCCTAGATTTTACAGGGAGAGGTTGCGCAGGTGCAATCCACGTCGATTTGTTGTCGCGAACGCAGCGAGGGACTTGCTGTTTCGTCGGCTGGCAAAACCAGACTCGTCGCAGGAAGGGGGCCTTCGACTCTGGCGTGCAAGGGCGCACGCCTTCCTTCAGGATGACACCCCTGTTGGTGATCGCATGTCATACACTACACACCATGCCCGAACTTCCTGAGGTAGAAACCATCGCCCGCGGCCTGGACAAGCGCATCGCGGGCGACACTATCGAATCTATCTGGCTCGGCTCAAAGCCTGAGCCCTTGAAGTCATCCCCGCAGGAGATCGCAGCCGTGCTGGAACACTCGCGGATCGTGAACGTGCGGCGAGTCGGCAAGCACATCGTCTTCGACCTGGAGCGGTCTGGGACCTATGTCTCGAAAACCACGAGACATGGGGCACCCAGACGGGGCGCACCCACGCGCTCCAAAACTTCGGGTGCCCCGGATCTCGCGGGGTCCGAGACCCGGGAACACGCGCAGTGGATTGTTCATCTCGGCATGACCGGTCAGTTGCTGATCGGTCCGCCAGAAGCGGAGATGCTGAAGCACACGCACGCCGTGCTGAAGCTCAAGTCGGGCCGTGAGCTGCGCTTTGTCGACTACCGCCGCTTCGGACGATTGGCTGTCGTGCGCATGGGAACGGAACAGCAGACTGGTTTCGCCGCGCCCGGCGCCGAGCCGCTCGACATCAAGATCGAAGATTTCATTCCGCTCTTTCATGGCCGCAAGACGCCCATCAAGAGCGCTCTGCTGAACCAGAAGCTGCTGAGCGGCGTCGGCAACATCTACGCCGACGAATCGCTGTTTCGCGCCAAGGTGCGGCCGCGGCGCCGCGCGGCATCACTCACCACCGCGGAACTGAAGAAACTATACAAAGGACTGCATGACGTGCTCCATCAGGCCATCAAGCTCGGCGGTTCGTCGGTCAGCGATTACGTTGACGCTGAAGGCCGCGAAGGATTCTTCCAATTGAAACATCGCGTGTACGGCAGAGAAGGGAAGCCATGTCTGGTGTGCGGAACTCCCATCAAGCGGGTTATCATCGCAGGACGCAGCAGTCATTATTGTCCGCATTGCCAGAAGTAAAAAGCGTGTTCACCACGGAAGCACGGAGATCACTGAGAAAGTCGAAAGATTTCGTCATAAGATTCCAGATGCGTTGCTTTGTATCACCCTGATACAAAGCAGGAAATTGCGAAGACTCCTATCGCTTTCGATCTGTTCCGTGATCTCCGTGCTTCCGTGGTGAAAACGAGCCGGATGAGTGAGGATACATGAGCGTTTACTCGGTAGCCGTCGATCTAGGCGGGACCAACCTGCGCATCGCCGCCGTCAGCAGCGAAGGCAAGATGCTGGAGAAGGTCACCACCGGAACCGAAGTTCAGAAGGGCCGCGACCACGTCATTCGCGAGATGTGCGACGCCATACAGTCATTGACCACACAGCATCACGGCGCAGGCGATTTCGCCGGCATCGGCATTGGCGTTCCCGGCTTCATCGACATGGATACCGGGACCGTCATGCGGTCGCCGAACCTACAGGACTGGGCGAACTTTCCCGTGCGCCAGGAGATCGAGCGCCGCCTGAACACGAAGGTCGTGCTGGAGAACGATGCCAACGCCGCGGCCATGGGCGAGAAGTGGCTGGGCGCGGGCCGCAACACCGATCACATGGCCATGTACACGCTCGGCACCGGCGTCGGCGGCGGCATCGTAATCAATGGACGCCTGTGGCACGGCATGAACGGCATGGCCAACGAGCTGGGTCATTTCAATGTCGAGTCCGAAGGCCATCCCTGCGGCTGCGGCAGCCGCGGCTGTCTGGAGCAGTACGCGTCGGCGACCGCCATCGTTCGCATGGCGCATGAAGAGATCGCCAGCGGCAACGCGCCCGATCTGGCCGACTCGGCGCGCGGCAATGTCGAGTTCACCTCGCGCGGCATCTATCAGCTCGCCATCCAGGGACATCCTTCGGCGAAGCGGATCTATGAGAGAGTCGGACGCGCGCTCGCCATCGGCATCGGCTCCATGATCAACGCTCTGAATCTGCCCATGTACGTGATTGGCGGTGGTGTTTCCAGCGCCTGGGAGGCCTTCGCACCAACCATGTTCGAGGAGTTGAAGGTGCGTTCGTTCATTTACTCCGTCACCGCGCCCGACCGAGTGGAGAAGGGCGATAAGCACACCGTGGTGACCATCGCGCTGATGGGTAGCGACGCCGGCCTATATGGTGCGGCGCGATTACCAATGCTGCCTCCCGAGGCGCAAACCGAGGCCATGCGCAGCGCGACGGCGTCGTAGTGGGAACGCTCGACTGCCAGTAGAGAAAATCAGTGGTTGTATTTGTTTGCAATGAACGCTGAAGGTTTTACTTTAACTCTGGGATGCGCGCTCGCGCCCGTTTCAGCGCGCCTAGAAATTGCTCGTTCTGGTCAGGCGTCCCGATGGTGACGCGGAACGCATCCGGCGCTCCCCAGGGGCCCGTCATGGGACGCACGATCACCCCGTCCTCTTGCAGAAGCTGGCAAAGCTGCGCAGCCTCTTCGCCCACATGGCAGAAAATGAAATTCGACCATGTTGGCACCACGCGAATCCCCATCGCAGCCATTGCAGGCGTCAACCGCGTGGCGCCGGCGGCGTTGTTCTCGACCGCCCGCTGCAAGTGGTCCGCATCGGCCAGCGCGGCCAGCGCCGCCGTTTCGCCCAGCGAAGAAACCATGAACGCGGGCTTCATACGCGCCAGGTATCCCATCAGCTCCGCCGGACCGATTCCGTAGCCGACGCGAAGTCCTGCCAGCCCGTGGGATTTCGAGAAGGTTCGCAGCACGATGACAGGCCGTCCAGCCCGCGCGTATTCGAGCCCGTGCGAGTAGTCCAGCCCCCGCTGCGCCGCGAAGTAGCTGGCAAAGTCGTAATAGGCCTCGTCCAGTACGGTGATGACGTGCGACGGCAGCCGATCGAGAAAGCGATCGATAGCGTCGGCGTCCACAACCGTTCCCGTGGGATTGTTGGGATTGGCGAGGTATACCACGCGTGTGTTGGCATCGACGGCGGCGAGAATGCCTTCAAGATCGTAACCGTCGTTCAGCATAGGTACTTCAATCAGCCGCGCGCCCGCAGCCTGCGTCACCAGGGGATACACGATGAATGACAGCTTGCTGGTAACGGCGTTCAGCCCGGGGCCCAGCAGGGTGCGGGCCAGAATGTCCAGCAGCGTGGTTGAGCCGGCCGTCACCAGTATCTGCGCGGCATCGACTTCGTGGATCTCGGCCAAACGCGCCGTCAGTTCCACCGTGCCATTATCGGGATAGAAGTGGCTCTCCGAAGTTGCCGCCTTGATCGCCTCAATCGCCAGCGGCGACGGGCCAAAGGGATTTTCATTCGAGGCCATCTTGATACAACGCACACCAGTCTCCAATTCCGCTTGTCGCACGTGTTTCCCCGGCTTGTAGCTGGCCAGCCTCTGCATGTGCGCCGGAACCAGCTTCTTGAAGTTTGTCATTGTGTCTCCGTCAGTGCCGGGTGCCCCGTTCTAGCCTGCCTTTGGCTAGGGCGGGATTCACCGTCGGACGTGCCGCAGGGCCTACCGCAGCTTTCAACTGGGCAACTTCCTTCACCGTCAGATGCCTCAACTTGCCCGGCTCTACATCCAATTCCAGGGGCCCATA
This sequence comes from Candidatus Korobacteraceae bacterium, assembly GCA_050014935.1. Classification (GTDB taxonomy): domain Bacteria; phylum Acidobacteriota; class Terriglobia; order Terriglobales; family Acidobacteriaceae; genus Bog-257. The sequence goes on along the minus strand of JBEKCJ010000031.1, from coordinate 14,947 downwards.
ACGCACGCGTCTGATCTTCTCCACGTGGTGTCCAATCTCCTGGAACATCCGGCGGATTTGCCGGTTGCGGCCTTCCACTAGCGTCATCTCGTACCAGGGATTGTCGCCCTCCCGCACTAACTGGATGCGAACTGGCGCCGTCCGCACCGCCTCCGACCGCCGTCGCTGTCCTATCCTGGGCTCGCGTCCCGCCGGCGTTTTCAGTGGAGATCGTTCCGGCCGCAGCATCACTCCACCGCGCAGCTTCTCAATCTGCTGCTCGCTCGGCTTGCCACTGACCTTAACTACATAGGTCTTGGGCACGTGCGACGACGCGTGCGTCAACTTCTGCGCCAGCTCGCCGTCGTTGGTTAGCAACAGCAGACCTTCGCTCAGATAATCCAGCCGCCCAACCGGATACACCCGCGCCTTAACTCCCGCCACTAAATCTAATACCGTAGGACGGTGTTGCGGGTCAGTGACCGTGGTCACGTAGCCCTTGGGTTTGTGCAGCAGCAGATACACGGGCCGCTCGGCGCCGCCCAGGAGCTTGCCGTTGACCTTGATGTGATCGTGCTCGGGATCGGCCTTGCTTCCCAGTTCGGTGACGATCTGGCCGTTGACCGAGACCAGTCCGCCGGCAATCAGCTGCTCCGCTTTGCGCCGCGAGGCAACTCCGGCCGCCGCGATGATTTTTTGCAAGCGCTCAGAGGGCATGGGCAGTCCGGTCGCAACGCGCCAAGCGCGGTTTGGAGGGCGCACGGTTTGGGATGGAAGTTCTTCTCACGTTAGGCAGCCCTCTCCAACTTATCAGTACGCATGGCCTAGAAGGAAAACTCCAATCCAGCCAGCGCGCCCTGTTGAGTCAAGCGAACCCCAATCCGCGTAGTCGAGTTGTCGTTGACTGCCAGGTGCGAACCCAGAGTATAGCCCGCGTTTACGCTCATATACTTATTGATGGTCAACCCCAGCGTATCCGCGGCGGAGACGAAGTTCCCGTACCCGAACAGGTACATACCGTAGACGTCGCCTTCCAGGAACAGCCGCGACGAGTTCGTCAGGTACAGCCTATATTGCGGCCCGGCCACCGGAATCGGCGCCAGCAACGAGCCGCTTCCGCTGATTGCCGCGTGGTGGGTGCCATCGCCCGTAGTCTGGGCCTGCGCCATCAGCGAAGCCTTGGTATCGAATAGGTCCATCTGCACCGCGACTCCAAGGTGCCCGCGTTTTCGCCGGATAATGTCGTACTGATAGCCCGGAGCGTAGAGGTTAGCTTTCAGATTGGCACTCGTCGTCAGCCCAACGTCGAAGGTCTGCCCCTGATAGGTGATAGTGCGCTTCAGCACCGTCTGCCGCGACTGCTGAAACGGGCTGACCGCAAACGTCAGATGGTTCTTGCGGGTGAACTTCCAGTCCACCAGGCCCGCGAAGGTGGAATACGAGTTGAAGCCCAGATCGTGATTGATGTCGATTTGATCCGTGCTCCCCGATCCCTGAAAGTTGCCTGAAGGGTTGGAGTAGAACCAGAATCCGTCAACCCGCAGCTTGTAGACGTCGTAAGCGTCGCTATCGTCCCCAGCGTGCAGAAGGGGCACAGCGACGATCACCGTGAAAATTGCCAGGACAGCCAAAAAACCGGCGTGACGAAGGCGCAAACCCGCATGCATCGAACAATATCCTCCTTGATCAACGGTACAACCAGTTTACTTCGTCAAGCTGGGAACAAGAGCATGTCTCATCTAGCACCATTCGATGTTGTACCCCGATACTAAACTGTTCCCGCAATGGGCTGCCCCGCTGATTTGCCGCCTGTGTGCTCCCCGTTTATTTCTTCCCGCGATAGAGCCCGGCAATCCCAAAGCTATAGGGCGTCCACGAGAGCTCGGTGAAGCCTGCCTCGCGCATGCGTTGCAGCATCTCCTCCGGAGAAGGGAAGCGCAGTACCGATGCTGGCAGATACGAGTACGGTCCGCTCACTCCCGAGATTAGCGTCCCAATGGCGGGCAGCACGCGCCGAAAGTATATGCGATAGAGCTTGCCCAGCAGTCCTTTCGGCTCGCCGAAGTCGAGAATGCCCACCTCGCCGCCAGCCGCCAGCACACGATAGATCTCCGCCAGCCCGCGATCGTAGTTGGCCAGGTTGCGAAAGCCGAAGGCCGCGGTCACCAACTGGAACTTGTCCGCCACAAACGGCAGGTTCAGCGCGTCGGCTTCGATCCAGCGAATGTTCCTGCTGCCCGATTTCTCCGCTGCCCGCACCAGCATTGCATGCGAGAAGTCTGCGCCGAAAAGCGCGCTGTCGGCGCCTTTCATCCGGCGATGCAGCGCAAATGTCATGTCGCCAGTGCCGCAGCATAGATCGAGTACTTGCGCGTTTGGATGGCGGAGAGCCTCCGCAAACGTCCGTGCGGTGCGGTTCCACCACACGCGATCGATATTCATGGACAGCACGTGGTTTAGCAGGTCGTAGCGCGGCGCGATGGAGGTGAACATGTCGCGCACCGCTGCCGCCGCGGCCTCTTGATCGTGAGCCCCCGCCGGCGCCGCACCCACAATGCGCTCAGCTTCAGTCGTCGCGGGTTGGTTGGGCTCAGCCATAAAGATAGTTCGAGAAGCGTGCCTCCGACGCTAGCGCTCTCAGCTCTTAGCCGTTAGCCGCTAGCCGTTGGAAAAGGACATGCCATGAATTCTTGGCCTGCTAAGAGCTAAGAGCTAGCATTCGAATCTCTTTCACCGCCCGCATTAAGCATCGCGGCGGAACATTATTCACCACGTCGACTGTGCCAATGCCAGTGGCTAGCACGAAATGCGGTACACCCCCGACAGTCTTTTTGTCAGACAGCAGCCGCTTCAGAATGCGCCTGCCATCGACATTGACCTCGGGCAACGGACCATACGCCTGCACCAGCGCGATGATTCGCTCCGCCGATGCTCCATCCGTCACCCGCATTTCCTTGCCGATCACGCTGGCCGCAATCATTCCCCAGCCCACGGCCTCGCCATGCAACAGCCGCCGGTAGTTGGTCTCCGCCTCCAGTGCGTGTCCAATGGTATGCCCGAAGTTCAGGATGCGCCGTTCGCCACTCTCACGCTCGTCGGCGCTCACCACTTCGGCTTTCACCCGAATGCAGTCCGCAATCAGTCTCTCCAGCAGCGCGCCGTCGCGTCGCAGCAAGGCGTCGCGTTGCGATTCCATCAAATCGAAGATCGCCGGATTGCGAATCACCCCATATTTCATCGCCTCAAATAGCCCCGAGCGATATTCGCGCTCCGGCAGCGTAGCCAGCACGTCAGGATCAGCGAGCACGGCGAGCGGCTGATGAAACGTCCCCAGCAGGTTCTTTCCGGCCTTCAGATTCACTCCGGTCTTGCCGCCGACCGCGGAATCCACCTGCGCCAGCAGCGTGGTTGGAATCTGCACCACCGGAATGCCGCGCATGAAGATGGAAGCTAGGAACGCGCCCACATCCCCCGCAACTCCGCCGCCCAGCGCCAGCAGGACCGAGCGCCGGTCCGCGCCCAGGCTCACCAGCTTTGCAGCGAGCTTCTCTAGTTGAGCCAGGGTCTTCGCGCGTTCGCCATCGGGCATGACCACGACTTCAATTTTGCGCCCGGCTTTGCTGAAGCTCGTGCGCAGCGCGCTCGCCCAGCATCTGCGAACCGGTGGTGCGGTGAGCGCGAAGATTCGCGCATCTGGCGGGATAACATCGCGCAGCGCCGCCGCCGCCGACCGCAGCAAGCCGCGCTCAACCAGCACTTCGTACGATCGCGATGGAGTCTGAACCGGGATGCGAATCAAGGCTTTAGTGTAATGGATAGCCCCGATAGCGCGTGCTACCATGAACCCACAGTGCCAGCTCTTCCATCTGAAACCGATTTCATCGTAGTTGGTGCGGGCATAGCCGGCTTGCGCGCTTCGGTGGAGCTCGCTTCGGCGGGCCGCGTGCTCTGCCTCGCTAAGCGCGAGGTTACGGAGTCGAACACGCGTTACGCGCAAGGCGGTATCGCTGCTGCGCTCAGCGACGACGACGAAGTCCGCCTGCATCTGGAAGACACCCTCCGGGCCGGCGACGGCCTGTGCAACGAAGAAGCCGCTCGCGTGCTGGTGGAAGAAGGTCCGCAGCGCATCGAAGAGCTGATCGAATGGGGCACGGAGTTCGATCGCGCTGGCGCAAAGATTGTTTTCGCGCGCGAGGGTGCGCACAGCCGCAACCGGGTGCTGCACGCTCACGGCGACTCCACTGGACGCGAGATCGGCCGCGCCCTTTATCGCAAGGCCGAGGCCATCAAATCCATCAGCTTGCGTGAATTCGAGTTCACTACCGACTTGCTCGTACAGGACGGCCATGTAGTGGGCATCCGCGTACTCGACCAATCAGGACAGCTCCACGACATTTACGCCAGTACGGTATTGCTTGCCACCGGAGGCCTGGGCCACGTTTACAGCAACACCACGAACCCCGCTGTGGCCACCGGCGATGGCGTCGCTATGGCCTATCGCGCCGGCGCAGAAATCAGCGATATGGAGTTCGTCCAGTTCCACCCGACGGCGTTGTTTCTGAAAGGCGCTCCGCGCTTCCTGCTCTCCGAGGCCCTGCGCGGTGAAGGTGCGTATCTGCGTAATCTGGAGCTGAAGCGCTTCATGCCCAAATATCACGAGCAGGCGGAACTTGCTCCCCGTGATGTCGTTGCGCGCGCCATCGCCCATGAGTTGGAACTGGTGAAGCGCCCGGACGCCGCCGTCTATCTCGATCTCACGCACCTCAACGCCGAGCGCGTGCGCCAGCGTTTTCCGATGATCTACTCCACCTGCATGGATTACAACATTGACATCGCAGCCGAGCTGATTCCGGTCCGGCCGGCGGCGCATTACGCCATGGGCGGAGTCCGCACCGATCTGCAAGGACGCACTTCGCTGCCTGGCCTGTATGCGGCCGGCGAAGTGGCCTGCACCGGTGTGCACGGCGCAAACCGTCTGGCCAGCAACTCTCTGCTGGAGGGCCTGGTGTACGGAGCGCGCGCCGCGCAGGACATGCGCGAACAGCTCCGCGCGGCAAGCAAGCGCCCGGCAGGCGCGAGCCCGCAAGTCGCGGCGGCGAGTAACGGTCAAGCCGGCGACGTGGAGAAATTCATTCAGAAAGTTCAAGCGCTGATGTGGGAACGGGTGGGCGTGGTCCGCGAGGGCAAAGCGCTGCAACAAGTCGTCCCCGAACTGCGCGCGTTGCAGGAGCAGGCGCCATCGCTGGGCGATCGCCGTTCCCACGAAGCCGCCAACATCCTGCAAGCCGGGTTGCTGATCGCTCGCTCCGCGCTGGCGCGCGAAGAAAGCCGCGGAGCCCACTACCGCCTCGATCACCCGCTCAAGAACGACGCCAAGTACCGCAAGCACTCGGTAGTCACCGGCGACCAAATCCGCTTTGAATAACCGCCCAGATGCCTCAAGGGCTGTGCATATCGGTAGAGCAGGCCTTTAGAGATTGTCCGGCAACCGGAATCAGATTTTCCCGCGGATGAAAACCGTCGAATCGCGCCAAAATCAGCCGCGCAGCGCCGGAATCGCAGTTAGCCCAGGGCGTAAGCCCTGGGGCAAGTCGGGAAAGAGCCCAGAGCCGCAGAGCGGCGACACCAGTCGCGACGACGGTCCGCGCTGCCCAAAAAATCTGGCGAATTTCTAGCTTCCGTTCGCACGTTTCTTCGGGAACACTAACGACAGCACAATCGAGCCGACCAGCACGCCCGCCACTACAGCCAGCGCAACGACAGTCGGGATCGGCACATAGTCTGACGCCAGCATCTTCAGGCCGATGAAGATCAGGATCAGCGACAGTCCGTAATGCAGAAAATGGAACGCTTCGATCATTCCCGACAGCGCGAAGTACAGCGAGCGCAGTCCCAGGATGGCAAACACGTTCGACGTGTAGACGATGAACGGCTCCCGGGTCACCGCCAGCACGGCCGGAATGGAATCGACGGCAAAGAGCAAGTCCGTGGTTTCCACCACAATCAATACCAGTGCGAGTGGAGTCGCGTACCTCAACCCACCGCGACGCACAAAGAAGCGGCCGCCTTCATAGGCGTCGGTCACGCGGAAGAGCTTGCGGAAGCCGCGCAGGAGCGGGTTCGATTCAGGATGGATTTGCTTGCCGTGCTGGAGGAATAACCTGACGCCGCTGTAGATCAGGATTCCGCCAAAGATGAAGATGATCCAGTGGAAACGCTTCAGCAGCGTGATCCCCGTGGCGATAAACACGGCCCGCATAACGAGCGCGCCCACCACGCCCCAGAACAGCACCTCGTGCTGGAATTCGCGGGGCACGCTGAAGTAACGGAAGACGAGCAGGAAGACGAAGAGATTATCGACGCTCAGCGATAGCTCAATCAGGTATCCGGTGACGAACTCCAGCGAGAGCTGCGAATTCGGTCGCACATTCTCGCCCACCAGGGTGTGACCGAAAAAGTAGATCAGTAGGGCGAACAAACCCGCAAGACTTATCCAGACAAGAGTCCAGCTGATCGCCTCGCGAAAGCCGACCTCGTGCTTGTGACGGTGGAAGACGCCCAGGTCGAGCGCCAGCATCGCCAGCACAAACACGTTGAAGACCAGCCAGAAGATCCAGTTCGAAGGCATGCCTCGTTTTCCGCAGCAGCCATTCTAAAGGTCGCGCTTCATTATTTGTGGAATGTTCCCATGTACTCGGCCTCGGCCAGCACATGTCCCTTCATCGCTGCATCCAGTTGAGCGCGGCTGGCTCCAGCGGCGAGAGCGAGCTTCGCGTCCAGCGCGTATACGCGGAAGAAGTAGCGATGGGTTGCTCCGGCGGGCGGGCAGGGGCCGTTGTAACCGATCTGGTGGAAGCTGTTGCGTCCCTGGCGTGCACCGTTGTCCATTTGGTCGCGCTTAGGAACGCCTTCTGGCAGTGACTGCGTATTCGCCGCCAAATTCCACAGCACCCAATGCACCCAGGTCCCGCCGGGCGCGTCGGGGTCGTCCATGATCACCGCAAAGCTGGCAACCTTCGCGGGAGCACCGCGCCATTCCAATGCCGGCGAAGTATCGGCGCCCTTGCAACTATATTGTTCGGGAATCGGGGCTCCGGGAGCAAAGGCAAAGCTGGTCAAGGTGAAGGCCATCACAGCACCTCCTCCTGAAAGCTTGGCTGGCTGCGCGAACGCGGCGCCAAAACCCACAACCAGCAGGCAAGCGATTTTCACAATTGGTGTCATACGCAATCACCTTTCTTATTGCGCTGTGCCCAACCCTGAAATTATCGGCCTACATGGTACTACGTTGGCCCGCGGTTGACGGGATAAGTTGTCGTGCGGATCGCCGGCTGCTGCGGGGAATGCGACGGCTATTGCTGCGGCACAAGATCGCGAACCGCCTCTTCTTCAAAGGCCGCGGCACGTTTCGTATCGCCCAGCGACCGCCATGCGCTCGCACGCCCCATCGCCACATCGTAAGCGAAGCTGCGCGCCCCGCTCGCCGCAATCAGCTCCGGTGTAGCGTTGCGCATGGCCTTATCGAATGTATCCAGGGCAGCCCTCGGCTGCTGTGTATCAAGATAGAGTTGCGCCAGCTTGAGCAACTCGTTGGGCTGCGGCGAGGCCGACAGCTCGATCGCCCGCCGCTGTGCCTGGATAGTCTCCGGAATCCGGCCCTCGTGCTTGTACAAAGTCGCAAGCGAGAACCAAAAGAGAGCTTCATGAGGTTCTAACGAACGCGCCCGGAGATACTCGCGCTCCGCTTCGGAGCGAAGGTCTATGGTTGAGAAAATATTTCCTCTCATCCACGGTACGAAGGCGCTGTCGGGATAAATCTCGCCAGCTTTCTCTGTGGCCGTCAGCGCCTCGGTATCGCGTCCCAGAGCCGCGAGAACACCTGCCGCATTGGCCCATTGATTAAAAGCCTCACCGCGGGATTGCAATAGCGGCTCGGCCGGCAGCGGCGCGGTGAAACAATTTACCCCGAAACGCTTGATCGCATCTTCCGTTTTTGCCGAACGGCGCACCAGGACCACCGAGACCTCGTCGAGATAGACTGGCTGCCAGTCAGTACTCTTGCAGAAAGTCTTGAGCGCCCCCAACAGGCTCTCAAAGCGATTCAGCGGCAAGATAATGGTATTGACGTTATAGCGATCGGCCTCCTGCCGCCACAGATTGGAGTCGAGAGAGGTTTGCAGCAACTCCGATTGATGCGAAAAGCTCTCGGGACCAAACGGAATGGCCCGCCCATCGAAGTAGTCGCGCCGCCGGAAATCAAACTTCCATACAAGGTAGCCGCCCTCGTTGTAGGTGTTGAAGATTTCTCCCGGAAGATTCTCCCGCTCGATGAATTCCGCCGCACGCTCGGGAAACTGCCAGCCCAATCCTGTGCCGAATGTCCAGGGATTATGGTTTCGATTGGTTACTGCATTCACCAGACGAACGCAAATAAACGGAGCAAATATGGCCGCAACTGCCACCGCCGCGAATAACCGGGTTTGCGGATTGGCAATTCGGGAGCGAGCCTGTTGCACTGCCGAAAACAGAAATGACCCGCCGACGACAATGACAACGCACCCTGTCAACGCGTCCATGCGTGCGTGCTGCGCGCCCAGATATACGGCGGCCAGCAGTAACATCGCTGCCCCGAGTTGGCGCTGCCACAGTGCGACGATTGCTGCGGCCACGGCAATCAGCAGCAGCTGATAGAACGTGCCTTTTGTACTCGTCAATGAAAAAATTGCCGCCGCTGCCGTCCCGTTCAGCGGCACACGACCCCACTCGGCGATCCATCCCGAGTGCACCGCCATGGCGCGATTTTGGCGAACCAGCGCCGCGTAGATTCCCCATCCCCAGGGATTCGCCAACGTGGCCAGCGCCGCAGCCACAAACCATGGCCACGCCCGCCTTAGCCTCTGGACAGCCTCGACGCGGCGTCTGCCCGGAAACAGCAATTCCAACATGTCGATGCCGGTAAACGCTGCCATCAGTGCCAGCCCAGCTACAAATCCGAGATGGAAATTGACCCACGCGATCATCAGGAGGGGCAACAGCCACAAAGGAGCACCGCCCCTCTGATAGTTTTGCCAGAGGATGGAAAGATACGCCGCAAACAGGACGAGCGTGAACATTTCGGCGCGCGGCGCCGTGCGTCCGGCCACCAGAGGTATTGCGAGAATGGCGATCGCAGCGCTCACCGCTGAACCGCGGCGAAGTAGCAAGGCGATCGTACCTGCGCATCCCGCAGCTGCCAGCCATGACAGCAGTGTATAGCCGCCAATTAAGTAAACAAGGTAGAGCAGCACCCCCGAGCCCGCGGGATAGATCCACGGCTGTCCCTCCGCGGTGTAGGAGAACACATCGGTCGAAAAAACATGATGGTGGTGCGTGACCCAGCGTCCGGTCGCCAGTTGCCAGAACGTATCCGGGTCTGAAACCGTGCGCAGGCTGGCCAGAAACGCATACAGCAACGCAATCGCGGCTAGTCCCAGGAATAAGACTCGCCCGGCCTTACTCGTCACGCTTGTCGTGCTCAGCGGATCTCCTTGTCGGCTCGCGGAATCGACTTCTTATCACTCGCGCCTACTGCACCCTATCCAACGTCAGCTCCAGAAATGCCAGGCTTAGTCTCCGGGAATCTGGGCTTTTGCCCGTCTCGGCGGGCGAGCGAATTGGTCCCAGGATGTGAAATCGGATTTGCGCCGGATTGGCAAGCATCAGTACCGCCTTCGGAACTTGCAGGGTTCTGGTCGTAACCGGATCGCGGGAGTATTGGAAAGTCCACTCGCCAACGGGAACGTTATTTACCATGACCTGCACGGAAAGATCAGGAAAACCAGGAGCCAGATTCGGAGCGACCATCGCCCATAACGAAAGCGTTTTCGGAAGCTCTTCCTGCGGCAATGGCAAGTCCAGGCCAAAATCGGGCCCGCTGCCCCACGTCTTATCGCTCTGCGGATGGGACCACTGGCCCCGCATGTACAGAGCAGCGCTGCCGCCTTTGGCGAAAGTCAACATCTCACCCAAGGAATATCGCCAGTTGCGCCGCAGCGTCTCGCGATAGGAATCGTAGTACACCCGGTATCGCGACAAATCCGGCAGCGTGGCCGGGTCAAAAGGGTCAAACGGCCAATAGGTGCCCGCTTCCGGAACGATGATGGAGCGAATCTGGCCTCGTCCCGCTTCGAACAGACTCAGCGGCAGCAGCGGCCACCCGGCATGAAGGTCGCGCAGACGCAAGTCCCCCACCTGCTGCGACAGGACTGAATCGTCAAATGCCACGGGCCCTTGATGCAGCAAAAGCTCATATCGCAGCGTCGCCAGCATACCTTGCCAACGCATGATGGCCCCGAAGTTCCAGTAAGCCTGAGCCAGTCCCAGCGCTCCCACAAGTATTGCGAAGCGGGCAATCGTGTTGCGACTGGGCTTGAACCAGCCGGCGAGCACTGCGACTAACAGACACGTTGCGGCAAGCGGTAACAATAGATTTAGTACCCGTGCTGAGACTTCAAAGTTCAAGCCGGAAGGAGCGCGTCCCACCAATACCTCTATGCCGAGGTAGCAGATGCTGCCCAGTCCGACGGCCGCAATGAACTTCTGCGCTCCGGCCAGGCGTGAAGGCACCGCCAGCAGCAGCCCGCAACAGAGCAACACCGTGAGCGACACTTGCGCGGCCAGGTGCTGGCTGTTCAGCAGGATCGCCAGACCTCGCATGAAACCCTGTCGGTTACTCGGATCGAATGGCCAGATGACGGACGCCGCAGCCAACGCCGCGCCCACCAGGTACCAGGCTGCAAGCCCGGCCAGAAGAGTCCTGTGCTGCGATGATCGTTTCCATCGCCAGGCACAAACCGCGGCCAGGACCATGCCAAAGAACAGCATCGACTCGTAACTCAACACCATGGGAATGGAGAGTCCGAGCACAAGTACCAGGGTCCATCCCGTCAGCTCCTCGCCAAAGAGCAGAATGAAAAGCACTGGCCAGTAGAGCGAGACCATGAAGTGACTGTCGGTGGCGAGATAGGCCTCCACATTCATGGTGCCCGCAAAAAAACTCAGCAGCGGAAACAACATGTACCAGCGCCGGCTGGCGTAGCGATAGCAGATATAAAGACTCAGCAGGGCATGGGAGTAGAGACTAAATCCGAAAATCAGTGAAAGCGCATGCAGGGAATGGACGCGCAGATGAGTGGCCAGCACCAGCGGCGTCTGTTCCCACAGAATGGTGAAGATGCGGGCGCGGAAGAACTCGCGCTTCCAATCGCCAACCCAAAAGTAATAAGAGCGGGTGGAGGCCACGCGGATGAGAAACCAGGCTCCGTCGGCCCATAGCTGAAGATCGGCGGCAACGGCGCTCATGCGTTCCAGCAACACTGCAACCAGAGCGGCATAAACAACCGCTGTGCCCGTGTCCACAGGCCGGCGGCGCCGGAAAGTCTTTACCCTCTGGCTGGGCTTCGCCTCGTGCTGCAAAGCTATCAAGGGCGGTTGCGGTTCCATGCTCCTCAAGCGCGGTGGAATGTTCTCCAAACAAATGCGGCAGCGAGAACTCCGACACTGTAGCTTACCGCATCTCCCGCCTCGCTTTGCAGGCTGCGCCCGCTCCTCGCGGCCGGGCGGCGATGCGCACACGTCACAAGCCGATGTGATGTGTGCACTTGTTGGGTGTGCGCCCACAGTGTTCCGCTGGACTGTATCTGGAGTAGAGCCTGGATGCCGAAAGTGGCACATATCTCGCGCATGGCCCCGTATTTACGGCCTTGACGCAGATTTCGGCGGATCACCACGGCAGGTGACCGCCGGCACTCGGCAGGGTGCGCGAACCATAACCAGCGCGACACCGCTATTCCTGGCCCCTCGCAGCGGCTCGCACCCGCTGCGGCCGTAAAACACGGAGATACGAGGTTTAGTTCAGGGGGTCGTCGTGCTTACACCTTACGGTTTAGACATCATAGAAAGCTGCCTCGCCTGCAAGATGCGGGCAGAACATATCTTTTGCGATCTTCCACCCGCCGCCTTGCAAGCCTTCGAAAACATCAAGTACGCAACCGCCTATCCTAAGGGTGCGGTGCTTTTCGTTGAAGGACAAACTCCCCGCGGCATCTTCGTCCTGTGCAAGGGACGGGTGAAGCTTTCCATCTGCTCCACTGACGGCAAAACGCTGATCCTGAAAATCGCCGAACCGGGCGAGGTGTTGGGCCTCAGCGCCACCGTCAGCAGCAAGCCTTACGAGTTGACCGCTGAGACCGTGGATCCATGCCAGGTAAACTTCGTCAAACGCGAAGATTTTACCCGCTTCCTGAAGGAACACAGTGAAGCTTGTCTGCGTGTGGCCGAGCAGCTCAGCGACAAGTACAACTCCGCTTGCCGCGAGATCCGGGCGCTTGGGCTTTCTCATTCCGCAGCTGAGAAGCTGGCCAAATTGCTGCTGGAGTGGAGCGCCCGCAACGGCGAAGCCACCAAGCTCGAGCCTCGTGTCAAACTGGCGCTCACCCACGAAGAAATCGCGCAGATGATCGGGACATCGCGCGAAACAGTCACTCGTCTCTTTGCCGACTTGAAGAAGCGCCAGATTGTGCAAACCAAGGGTTCGACCCTGCTGATCCGTAACAAGTCGGCGCTGAAGGCGATGGCGATCACCCAGTAAGGGGTCCGGCCGAACAATAATCTCAGGTCAAGGCTGAAGTGTTGTCTTTTTGGGCCGCTCCATCCTATGCGGTTCGGCAGCTGAAATCAGTCTAATTAATGATAGGGTTAGCCACTCTGCGTTAACCATTCTCTTTCTCGATTGTGAATGAGGTCACGGAAACCGGTGACTGTAGTCACTGCATGTATTTCCCTATAGCAGTATCACCGCAGTATGGAGAGCATAAATCAGTCGAATTGCTTGACCTGCGATTTCCGACCCGATCGCCTTTTCTGCGACATGCCAGCGGAGTCGTTGAAGGCCTTCGACCAGATTAAGTCTCTAGCCTCCTATACCCGGGGTGCGGTCCTGTTCGCCGAAGGCCGGCCCGTGCGTGGGATCTTTGTCCTGTGCGATGGGCGCGCCAAACTTTCCATTTGTTCCGACACCGGAAAGCGCCTGACCTTGCGCATCGCCGGGCCTGGAGAAGTCTTAGGCTTGGGAGCGGCCCTGTCGAATACCCCCTATGAAGTGACGGCCGAGTTAATCGACAACTCGCAGGTCGTCTTCGTTCGCAGAAAAGAGCTGTTAAGGTTTCTGCGCGAACAGCCAACCGTCTGTCTCGAAGTCGTGCGCATGCTCAGCCAGGACCTGCACGGGGCCTATGAGCGGGTCCGTACCATCGCCATGGTGCGCACGCGTCATCCCCGCATCACCTTCCGAACGCGCGCCCTGCTGGTGTGAGCTACAGCTAGCTGCATCGTTCCGCGTCGCGGAATGTCGCCGCGGTGTAAAGACAACGACACCGAGTCCTGTTCTGCGGGCAGATCAAGATTCGCCTGGCCGCCCACCTCCCTGTGATTCCGCTCACCCCAACTTGTGAGCTGCGGAACCCCTGTGACCCCAGTCACATGCCCACGTGAGTAGACTCACTGCCCTCCGGTACATGTCTCGGCGATGGTTATGTGTTACCCGCTGTGGGTTACGCGCCCAAGGAAGTGCGAGAGGTTCCCGTGAAACGCTGTGGTCTGGTTTTTCTTGCTGCTTTGCTGCTGTCGCTGACGGCAGGTGCTCAAGCTGCTCCCGCAGTCCCCAGGAAACATTCTTCTCCGGCAAAAGCTGCCGCCAAGATGGGCAATGACGAGTGCCTGGCCTGTCACAGCGACGCGACCCTGATCAAAGAGGAGAACGGCAAGCAGATCAGCCTGCACGTGGACGACGCGAAATTCAAGGGGTCTGTCCACAGCGTGTTCGGCTGTACCGACTGCCACAGCGACGTCAAAGCCTTCCCGCACGATCCCGCTCCCGCCAAGCCGGTATGCGCCACCTGTCATGCCGACCAGCAAACGGCTTACGATCACGGCGTCCATGCCAAAGCTGCGGCCGCCGGCAACACCAATGTGGCCAAATGTCAGGACTGTCACGGCAGCGTGCATGAAATCCTGCCACCCAGCGATCCTAAGTCGAAAGTCGCCCGGGCCAACATTCCCCAGACGTGCGGCGCATGTCACGGACAGAAATTTGTAATGGCGTCGAGCGGCGTGAGCTCCGCTCCCTTCACTTCCTATCAGGAAAGCGTACATGGTAAGGCGGTCGCCGCCGGTTCCGACAAAGCTGCGGTTTGCACCGACTGCCACGGCCAGCACGACATCCTGGGCGCGGGCGATCCCAAGTCGCCGATCAACAAGTTCAATGTTCCCACCACCTGCGCCAAGTGTCACAACGATGTAAAGCTTCAGTACGTGCAGAGCATTCACGGACAGGCGATCGCGCGTGGCAATTGGCAGGCGCCGGTCTGCACCGACTGCCACGGAATTCATACCATCAAGGCGCCGAAGGATGCCAACTCATCCGTTGCCGTGGCCAACGTGCAGAACACCTGCGCCTCCTGCCACGGAAGCGTGAAACTGTCGAATGAGTTCGGCGTGCCCGGCGGCCGCGTCTCGTCCTACCTGGCCAGCTATCACGGTATGGCCGAAAAAGTTGGTTCCAAGACGGTGGCCAACTGCGCCAGTTGCCACGGCGTGCACAACATTCTGCCGTCCAGCGATCCGCACTCTACCGTCAACCATGCCAATCTCGCGAAGACCTGCGGCCAGTGCCATCCCGGTGCCAATGAAAAATTCATAGCCAGCAAAGTACACCTGGACGGCACAGCGAAGGCAGACTTCGGTAGCAAGGTGATCGGCCTTATCAGCCGCTTCTACATCTGGATGATCGTCGGCGTTATTGGCGGCATGGTGCTGCACAATCTGATCATCTTCCGCAAGAAACTGATTCTCCACCGCATCGGTCAGCCGCGAATCCTGTTCCGTATGACCCGGGCCCAGCGCGCCCAGCACCTCACCCTGCTGATAAGCT
>JBEKCJ010000030.1:0-40204 GCA_050014935.1 Candidatus Korobacteraceae bacterium | reverse complement strand
GAGAGGATGGGATGCGACTGCCATCACCGTTGCTGTGCGGGTTGAACCGGCTGGTCCTGGTCGTGATCTTCACGGCCTGCCTTCCCGCTCAAAACACCCAGCTCACACCGCTCACCTTCCCGCTCAAGGCCGACGTTCCGAACGAAGATCAGCACCTTACCTCGGCTACGGCGATGACGAACTCGGTCTTCGATCATTCCATGCTCAACTCGACCACGCAGCAGTATGGTGTCTACACGTGCGATGACACGGTGGTTGCGTTCACCGGAACGACGGCAATCTATGGGCCGGGAATACCGATTTTCAATGTAGGTTGCGAGGCCGGCTACAAGGTGCTCAACGAGCAGAATCCGCCGCCGATTTCGCTGGCGCCCGACATGACCTACGCAGGCTGGGGAACGCCGAACCACCTGTTCTACGACGGCCATCCCGGAATCGACTACGTGGCGGCGATGGACACGCAAGTCTACGCTGCCGTGAGCGGCACCATTCATTATCCGACCAGGATTGTGGGACTCGGCTATCCCGCGGCTGCCTACCATGTGATGGAGATTGTGCCCGACCACGCGCGGGGCAGCGTGCCGCCGTACCTCTTCTACTATCTTCATCTCGATACGTATATTGGCCAGCAGCAGGTGCCGGTGAATGATCCCGATCCTCGGCCAGGATGTGCGGCAACGGTGCTATTGCCGCTCGAAGAAGGCACGCAGGTCCAGGCGGGATGCCTGGTCGCTCTGTCGGGCAAGACCGCGCCGCCGATTTACCATTTCCTGCCCCACCTGCACTTCGAGGTGGATCAGGTAGTGCCGAGTTTCATGGTGTTCAGCCGTTTCGGCGCGCGCACTGCGGATGTCTGTATCGATGGCATCGTAGGCTCGGGCTACGACTGCGTCCCCGTGGACCCTTATGGCTGGACGGGCGAACCGACCCGCTGCGATCCGCACACTGGCTTTGCCACCGCGGGCGATCCTTACTACTGCTTGACCGGCGTCAGCAGTCAGGTGCTATGGTGATTGACAAAGGCAAGGCGAAACCAAGCAGATCCCTTGCTGCCTAATACCACACCGCCAAACGCAACCCCGGTGTCGTCGGCCCGTGATGACAAGAATAAACCACTTGCAAGGGCACAGAAGCCGCGCCCCTTCAACACCACCTGTCGCAGCAGCTGCCGGCAAAACGAAGCCCAATCTGGCGGCTGGGCTTCTGCGAACCTGGTTAGTCTGTAACTCCTTGCTCAGCTCTGGTCACGTTGCCGGCTTGCGGGCCCTTTTGCCCGTCGACGATCTCGAACTCAACCTGATCGCCCTCTTGCAGGCTCTTGTAGCCTTCCGAATTGATGGCGCTGTAGTGAACGAACACATCCGCGCTGCCGTCGTCACGGCCGATAAAGCCAAAACCCTTCGCGTTGTTGAACCACTTTACGGTTCCTTTATGTCTCACTTTCTGTCGTCCTCCGGGCAAAGCCCAACAGCGCCACAGGGGCGCTGGTCATAAGTTTGCGTCCATCAGGATGAGCCCAGAAGCCAAAGTCTGGAAAAGGTAATCCCCACGTGAGCTATTGGCACGGTGTTCGGAGCCTGCTTGAACTGCCTGTCTTAAGTATGCTTCCGGTTCGTGGTGGTGTAAAGAGAGTATATAGCCAGGGGGCGCATTTTTAGTGGGTTTTTCGACATTTTTCCGGGAGTCAGACAA
This sequence comes from Candidatus Korobacteraceae bacterium, assembly GCA_050014935.1. Classification (GTDB taxonomy): domain Bacteria; phylum Acidobacteriota; class Terriglobia; order Terriglobales; family Acidobacteriaceae; genus Bog-257. Next base: position 38,512 of record JBEKCJ010000030.1, on the reverse strand, counting down.
CGCAAAATGCCCTGGTCGAAGCGCCACTTTAGTCCGGTCATAACTGGTTTCGCCGCAGACACTCGGCCAGCCACAATACACCAGAGATGGTTTTGCCGTCGCAAATCTTTCCCGACAGAACCATCTCAATCGTCTCGGCTAGAGGAACGAGTTGGGAGGCAATGCTCTCATCAGCTTCGGGATGGGCTGTGCCGGCCGTCAAGCCGCGGGCGAGGTAGATGGTCATGATCTCGTTCAGAAATCCCGGGCTGGGGTAGAAGCGGAGCGCGCGCTTCCATTGGCGGGCGCGATAGCCGGTTTCCTCCATCAGTTCGCGCTTGCCGGCGGCGAGCGGATTCTCGCCGGGATCGAGGCTGCCGGCGGGCAGCTCCAACAGATAATCACGGGTCGCGTAGCGATACTGGCGCTCCAGCAGGACGCGCGGTTCGCGACCGGTTTCGTCGATGGCAAGTATCACAACCGAACCAGAATGATGGACGACATCGCGGCGGGCGACAATGCCGTTGGGCTCCTTCACCTTGTCCGAGGTCACGGTGAAGACCTTGCCGCGGAAGATGGGTTTGGACGACAGCAGCTGGAGGCGGTTGGTCTGAGATTTATGGGAGGACTTGGATTGCGAGCGTTTATGGATAGGCATGATCACCAATATAAGGCAGATGGCAGAACGACGCGGATCGGCTAGAAGTAATCGCGAAGGTGGCCGAAGCTAGCGACCTGCAGCAGGCGACCATCGCCAATGCTGGGGCGAAGATCGCCGCGCTCCAGCATCCAGGTGTTGCGATGGGGTACGAAGATGGCGTGCAGGCCGGCCTCCAGCGCAGGGTTGATGTCGGAGCTGGGGCTGTTGCCGATCATCCACGTCTGCTCCCGCACGAGAGCGTATTTTTCGACGAGGGAGTTGTAGGCGAGGGCGTTCTTCTCGGCGACAACCTCAACCGCAGTGAAATGTTCCTGCAGACCGGAGCGCTCGAGCTTGCCGGTCTGCTCGGTGATGTTGCCCTTGGTCACCAGGAAGAGATGATGGCGCTGCGCGAGATCGGCTAGCGTTTCCGCGACTTCAGGCAGCAGTTCCATGGGATGCTCGGCGATGGTGTAGGCGATGCCGTGAATGGTCTCGTGTAGCGCGGGGGTGAGCGGCTCGACCGATAGTTGCTCGAAACATTTGACCAGCGCGATGGCGAAGCTGTTCATGCCGTAGCCGTGCTGGCGGATGTTCTCGCGCTCGACATCGTAGAGCACTTCGCGGACTTGGTCAGGCGTGTACTCGTGGTGGTTGAGGAAGGAGATGAAGTTGGCGATGGCGCGCTCGAAGTAAATGTTATTTTCCCAGAGGGTGTCGTCGGCATCGATGAGCAGGTTCTGGCCGGGCGGATGGCGGTGCTCTGAGGTCATAACTCTATCTTACCGGGGCTGACGGGCGATTTTGCGCCGAGGATTGGATGGGCGCGCGTAAGGCGGCTCAGCGCACCTTCAACCCGTATTTCTGTGTCATGGGCGGGACGATGCCGTTCATGCGCAGATACTCCACGAGCTGCCCGTAGTGATCGGTGATGTGCCAGACGGCGGCAACCGAGATACCCAGTTTGGTATTGGGTGCGGCATAGCGCCCCTCGACGCGGTCGAGCGCATTTTTCTCGGTGAGCGTAGCCAGGACGCGATTGGAATAGTCGAAGGAACCCTTGAGATATTTAAGCAGTTCAGCTTTGGTTGTTGCCGGATCGTGCCCACCCTTTTCGCAGTCGTCAGGCGGGGTCTTTCCTTCGAATTCATTGAAGAATGCAAATTGCGCGCAGGCAACATGTTTCACTTGCTCGCCGAAGCTGCGGGCATCGTCAAACTTGCCGACGGTGGGAACGAAAGAATATTTATCCTGGGGCATCGCTTCAGCTACAGCGAGGAAATTTCCTTCGATGAACCTGAGTGTGTCGCTAACGCTCTCCGCGATGGATTTGGGGACGTCGCCGTTCTGCGCAGCGGCTCCGCCGAATGCGGGTTTCTCTGACGTTGCCGCAGACAGAGGAATTCCGCAGACGAAAAGGACGAAGACAATTCGCAAAAGTTTCATCACTGCTCCGATCCCGCTTAACTCGGGTCCGGCGTAGGCATTCCAAATAGCTTGCCAACGAAAGAATAGGCGCCGGCCAGGTTCGGCAGAACTACTGCCCCGGACCCTGCTCGCTCATCATTCCCGCCGGGGGCGCAGGGATGGCGATGTCGACGTTCTGCACTGGGCCGAGGGAGGTGAGAGGCTTGTCGAATTCGGCGTCGTTGCCGACCACCAGCACTGCTAGCTGATTCTTATGGACATACTTTCGGGCCACGCGTGATACATCGTCGGCGGTGACCTTCTCAACTTCAGTGCGGTAGCGCTCGAGGAAATCGAGCGGGTAGTGATAGGCCTCGTAGGCCATCTTCTCGTGCAACACCTTCTCCGGTGAATCGAACTGGAATACAAACGAGTTCAGGATGTCGTCCTTGGCGCGCTTGAGTTCTTCGGGGGTGGCAGCGTTCTTCACCAGCCCGTCGATCTCCTCGTCCATGCCCTGGATGCCTTCAACGGTGGTCGAGCTCTTGGTCTGCATCTCGACGTTGGTTATGCCGGGATGGTTCCAGCCGAAGCCCACACCACCGCCGACCACATAAGCCAAGCCACGACCTGAGCGCAGATCGTTGACCAGACGCGACGAGAAGCCACCGCCGAAGATCTCGTTCATCACCGTGACCGCGTAATAGTCGGGATTGCTGCGCTCGATGCCGAGATCGAGCATGGCGATACTGGTCTGATTGACGTCAGCCTTGCGGACGAGGTAGTAACCAGGCTTCGGCTCGCTGAACTTGATCTCGGGGCGTTGCGCCTCCGGGCCTTTCGACCACGACTCGAAAGCCGCGCGCAGCTTGGCTTCCATGGCTGCGGGATCGAAGTCGCCGCTGATGCCGAAGATGATGTTGTTGGGATAGACGTACTGCTGATGCCAGTTGAGCAGGTCTTGGCGGGTGACGGCGGCGACGGTCGCGTACTCGGGCACGCGCGCGTAAGGATTGTCCTTGCCGTAGGCTAGGATGAGCATCTCGCGATGGACGATGGAGTCAACCTCGTCATTGCGGCGCGAGATGCCGGTGTACATCTGCTGCTTGGCAAGCTGAATTTTGTCGTCGCGGAATTCGGGGTTGCGCAGCAGGTCGAGATACATGGCGAAGACGGCGTCGAAGTCGCCCTTCAGGCAGTTCAGCGAAATGGAGGTCGAGTCAGACTGATTGTCGGTCTCGATCTTGGCGGCGCGGGCTTCGAGGAAGTCGTCCATCTGGTCGCCGGTTCTGGTCTTCGTCCCGCCAGTGCGCCAGACCTCGCCATAGATATCGGTAAGGCCGATTCTTGCTGGCGGCTCGGAGATGGAGCCGCCGCGAATGCGAGCAGTCGCGCTGATTAGAGGCAGCTCATGATCGGGCTGGAGGAAGATGACCATGCCGTTGGCGAGCTGCACGCGCGTGGGCTCGGGCGGGGTGAACGCGGGCAGCGGCGGCGATTGGATTTTGTTCCAGGGGGTGAGTGTTTGTGCAGGAGCGACGGCGATAAGCAGAAGCAAGCACAGAAGCGCTGCGAGCGAACCGCAGATCCCTCGACTCCTCGCTCCGCTCGTCGCTCGGGATGACAATTCATTTTTTATGACATAGACGCGGCGCTGAAGCGCCGCTCTACCTAAACACCAAAATGTGCGCGCGCTCATTGCTGTTCCGCTCCTTTGCCGGCAGTTGATCCCGGACCGGGCTGGCTGGACGCGGTCTGCGTCTCAATGATGCCCACGGTGCGGTTGTTGTCCTGGAAGACCTGGTTCGCTACGCGGCGAATGTCGGCTTTGGACACCTTGTCGACGCGATCGAGATAGCGGAAGAGCTCGCGCCAATCGCCATAGCGCGTCTGGTAGATGGCGAGCTGTTCTGCCAAGCCCTCATTGCTGGCGAGGCCGCGGATCAGGTCGGCCTTGGTGCGGGTCTTGAACATCTGCAACTCATCGTCGGTCACATCCTGCGTCTTTAGCTTCTGGATCTGGTCGGCGAAGGCCTTCTGCATCTCGGCATTGGTGTGGCCGGGAAGCGGCACGGCGTAAAAGGCGAACAGGTGAGCGTACTTGCTGCCGGGAAATCCGGTGAAGCCGGCGGCGTAGGCGGAGATTTGCTGATCGCGCACCAGGGAGCGGTAGAGGCGCGAAGTCCGGCCGTTGGACATGATATCGGAGATGGCGTCATAGACCACATCGTCAGGCGCGAGATAGCTGGGCCGGTGATAGCCCTCGAGATAGAAGGGTTGCGAGGGGTCCTGCAGCGTGACGGCGCGAACAGAATTCTGCGGCGGCTCGATGGTGTGAGTTTCGGTCGGCTTCGGCGCAGCGGGAAGCTGGCCGAAGTAGCGTTCGATGATGGGAAAGACCTTGTCGGGATCGAGGTCGCCGACCAGTCCAATCACCATGTTGCCGGGAACGTAATAGTGCTTGAAGAAGTCGGCTGCGTCGGTGGCGGAGAAGCTCTCGAGATCGGAAGCATAGCCGATTGTCGGGCGGTGATACGGATTGGCCATGAAGGCCGTGCCGAGAAACTGCTCGACCAGTCGGCCCGTAGGCTTGCTGTCAGTCCGCAAGCGGCGCTCTTCCATCACCACGCTGCGCTCTTTGTAGAACTCGCGAAAAACGGGGTGCTTCATGCGATCGGATTCCAGCGCCGCCCACAACTCGATCTGGTTCGAGGGCAAGGAGTACATGTATGCGGTCTCGTCGTAGTTGGTGAAGGCGTTGACGCCGACGCCGCCATGCGACTCGATGACCTCGGCAAACTGGTTCTTGATAACGTACTGGTTGGCGGCCTTAATGGCATCCTGCCAGGCTTGCTTCAGCTGCGCCAGCTTCTGGGGGTCCTGACCGATGCGTTTGACGCGCTCAGCTTCGTAGGCAGCGTAAGTCTGCTCGACCTTCTCCAGCGCAGGTTTTTCGGCGGCATAATCCTTGGTGCCGATGTCAGGTGTGCCCTTGAAGGCCATGTGCTCCATCATGTGAGCCAGGCCGGTTTCGTTCAGCGGATCTTGCGCCGAGCCGGCATCAACCATGGTGAAGAATGAGAAAACGGGCGCTTCCGGCCGTCGCCACAGAATGACGGTCAGACCGTTGGCCAGCGTCTTGACGCTGACCCGCTTCTCGTAGGAGGAGACGTCAAGGGAGCTTGACTGCGACTGCGCAGCGGCCACGTTCGCGTCCGGCGTCGAAATCGGCTGCGGATTCCGCGCCACCAGCGGCAATGCGGCCGACAGCAGGAGCAAGCCTGCCAGCCTGGTAAACCAGCGCTTCATTATGCCTCCAAGCAAGTTGTTACAGAGTAAAACGTTACTGAGTGTAAGACGAGTAAGTCAAACGAAGGGTGTCGCTCGATGATCGACCTCCCTGGGGTTTCGAAAAGCGCGAGACCCCGGGCACCCGGCCACAGTCCTTCTAGAAAACTATCGGGGTCCTTCGACTCCGGCGCGCAACGGAAGCGCGCCTCCGCTCAGGATGACGCTTCCCAACCAACCAGGATGATGCACGGATCGCTGATTCTTTGTTAGTGGCTGGGCGGTAATTCCACTGCGAACGACGTGTGCTCGGGCAGGCGAAGGATGTGTGGAGTGATGACGACGACCAGCTCGTCCTGATTGATGTTCTTGCTATGGACGGCGGTTCCATAGCTTAAAGCCGGTACTTGCCCCAGGAAGGGATATCCGGTGACACCGCGGGTGTCCATCATGTCGATCAACCCGGTGACGACGCTGGACTCGCCATTCTTCACCGTGATGGCGCCGCTGTATTCGCGGTTGTTGATGATGGGAATGCCATTGTTGGTGGTGGTCCCCAGGGAACGAAGCTGCAGGTCCAGCTTCATGCTGACATCTTCGTTGGTGTGAATGAGCGGCGTCACCTTGAGGACCAGTCCCAGGTCCTCAAAGTTAAACGAGGGAATAGGAGCGATGTAGCTTTGGTTGCCGATGACCGAGGAAATGGCTGCGCTGTTGTAGATGGGAGCGAAGGTAGCGTTGATGATGGGATAGCGCTCGCCGATCTTCATCACGGCGGGATCGTTGTGCGCGGCCCGCAAGGTGACGTGCTCCAGATTCTTGATCGACGAGTCGTTCAAGCTGAAGGTAGGAGTAAGGCCGACGCCTCCGGCATTCAGTCCGAACAAGGTGAGGCCGCCGCCGAAGGTGACGAAGGGCGTGGTGAGCAGCGAACCGGTACTGGAGTTCTGCAGTTGGGCCAGCAAGGCTGAGATGGCGCTGGAATTCGCCTGATTGATGCCGCCGGAGGAGATCAGTTGATTGATCAGATTGCTGGCGCCGGCTCCCAGTCCGGCAAGCAGCGATGGGCCGATATTGAAGGCGGTAAATTGCGTGGGTAGCGCCGTGCCCAATGAGTGCGCCAGACTGGTGCTGACGGCATACACGCGCATGTCGAGCAGAACCTCAGGACGACCCGTGGTAAGGCTGCGGATGAGGTGGTCGGCGGCGTCCAGCACTGGCCACTCCGCCCGAATGGAGATGGAGGATTGCGCTTTCTCGACTCCAATGAAGCGCAGATTGAGCAGCACGCGCAGAGAGTTGGTCATCTCTGTCAGCTGCTGATCGTTCAGTTCAGGCAGGTAGAAAGTCCGCAGACCCATGCGATCGAAGTTGCGATGATTTTCGACGGTATCGGTGAGCAGGAAGATTTGCTTGCCTGAGAGCGGGACCCAGAAGGTCTTGGTGACGTCGTTGGCCGCGCTCATAGCGGTAGCAAAGTTCACGTCCTGAATGTTGAAGCGCACGTGCTGCTGCTTGACCGAGTCGTCGAACTGCGCGCTGATGCCGTAGGCGCGGGCCACCTCGGTGAGTAGCGCGCGGGAATCGCCGCTGAAGTGGAAGTCCTGGTGCTTCGCCGTAGGCTGCAGCTCGATGGGCATCGACTGATCGGCGACGCTCACGGTCTGCGGCGCCGGGTCGGGCTCGGGCATGGAGTCGCGCAGCCTTTGCATGGCATAGTCGTTGCTCGGATCATATTCCAGCGCGCGGCGGTAGTCGGCCATGGCTACGACTTCGTTCTGCTGCATCATCGCCTGGTTGCCGTCTTTCAGCGCCTGCATGGCCAGCTCTTCCCGGGTAAACTCGCGGGCAGTGATGTAGTCGATATTGCGGGGATCAAGCTCGGAGGCGGAGCAGAATTTGTCGAAGGCCGCGTCGAGATGGCCTTTCGACTTCAGCTTCACGCCGGCCTGGAACTGACGCTTGGCTTCAGCGACCTCGCGCTTGGTGACGGTGGGAACCAGAGGCGTTCCCAGCGGCGCGATAGAAGCCGCGCCAGTTGGTTCTGCTGAAGGCGAAGCCGCTTCGGCCGCGGGCGCCGATGTGGTCTGATCCGGAGCGATGGTTTGCTGCGACGGCTGCTTTGGAGGGGCAACTGGAGATGCAGCCGAGGGACTAGCCGGAACGCTTGCAGCTCCCGGCGCGGCGCTCTGTTGCGCAACCAGCAAACTCGCCGTGGCGAGGGTGAGCAATGTCCCTGCAAGAAACCGCATGTAAGGAAATTGTAAGCCACAAGGGCCGCCGTTCGCTATTCGCGGTTCGCCCTTGGTTTCTCGCCTTTCGCTTCTCGCGCGAGCAACACGTAGTTCTTTCGGTGCTCGGTGCTACATACCGCGGGCGGAAGGCTAAAGGCTAAGTGCTAAACGCGAAGAGCGAAAGGCGAAGAGCGAGAAGCGGCTTTCCCCTGTGCTACACTGCACTCCATTGAGGGCCGAGGATGAACACTGTTCTCCGCAAGATGCTTTTCGTCGACCTGCTCACGGGGCTGAAGGTTACCTTCCGCAACCAGGACCCGAAGAACGTCTACACCGAACAGTATCCGTTGCAGCGGCCGCAGATAGCCGAGCGCTTTCGCGGAGCCCCGCGCCTCAACAATCATCCTGACACCAACGAGACGTTGTGCATCGCCTGCGACCTGTGCGCGCTGGCCTGTCCCGAGAACCTCATCATCGTGGGCAGCCAGCGCAACGAGAAGACCCGCCGCAAGGAGCTCACTGAGTTCACTTACGACCTGAGCCGCTGCATGTTCTGCGGCCTGTGCGAGGACGCCTGCCCGGTGGACGCGCTGGAGCTGACCCAGGACTTCGAGATGGCCAACTACAGCCGCGAAGGCCTTATCTGGGACCGCGAGACACTGGAAAAAGGTCCCCAGCCCCAAGAATACCGCCGGTAAGGCTTTCGCGCCAGCGTTGACCTTCACCGAAGAGCGTTCCTCAGAAAGCCCCTTGCGTCCCTGACACCTCCCAAGGCCAATCCAATAAAGCCCATTTTTTAAGTCACTTAGACCGTTATCTAGAATTAAGTTGACGTTCGCCCACGCTCGAGAGGAAAACCATACTGACGGCCAGCCACCGGATCGGTATGGCCGAACCGTGCCAAGGGAGAATCAGCCATGACGAAAGCGGCTTTGTCCAGGCCAGCACTCGCGATTCTGCTGATCGGTCTTACCGGTCTTGCCGGTCTGCCAGCCCACGCCCGGACGTTTACTGTCCTGCACACTTTCACTGGCGGCCTGGATGGCAGCTACCCCTATACAGGTCTGACGATGGACCGCGCCGGTAATCTGTACGGAACCACCGCCTACGGCGGATTCACCGGCAATGACTGCCCGCTGGCCGACAATATCGGTGGCTGCGGCACAGTTTCAAGCTGAAGCGCGGAGGCTCTGGCTGGGTTTTCTATCCCCTGTACCAATTCCAGGGCTTTCCCAGTGGCGATGGAGCATCGCCGTCAGGTCGAGTCATCTTTGGGCCCGACGGCGCGCTTTACGGAACCACTGCCTATGGCGGCATGGCAGGAAACTGCGGCGGAGGCTCTGGTGAGCCTGGCTGCGGCACCGTCTTTAGGCTGAGCCCTCCGCCGACTACGTGCAAGAGCTTCCTCTGTTATTGGCAGGAAACGCAAATTTACTCTTTCGCTAACAACGCAGATGGAGCGCTGCCTCGCGGCGAAATAACTTTCGACGCCGCCGGCAACCTTTACGGCGCAACCGAATTAGCCGTGCCCGAGAATTGGGGAACGGTTACGAACTGACGCCTTCACACGGCTCGTGGACGAAGACCCTGCTGCACGGTTTCGGAGACCGCCTCGACGGTGCAAATCCCCTGGGCGGTGTGCAGCTCGACCCGGCAGGCAATGCTTATGGCACCACCAACCTGGGCGGCATTGGCCAGGAAGGCACAGCTTTCCAATTGGTTCCTTCCGCTTCGGGTTGGACGCTGAACATTATTGGAAATTTCAACTTTAACAGTGGGGGATTCGCTCTCCTCGCTGGCCTGATCGTTGGCCCGGGAGGCAACCTATACGGTGGCACTGCCGACGGAAACCCCAATCCTGTTGTCTATGAGCTCAGCCCCTCCAACGGCAGTTGGATATACAGCTCGCTCAATGCCTTCCCTTACCAGTATTGTTGCGGAGTGGGAGCCAACCTGGTGATGGATTCCGCCGGCAATCTTTACGGCACAACGGCAGGCTATAGCGTGGAAGGAATTTACGGCTCCGTCTTCAAGCTAACGCCTTCCGGCGGAGGTTGGACTTACACTGATCTGCATGATTTCACCGGGGGCAACGACGGTGCGAATCCCTACAGCAGCGTTGTGCTTGACTCCAACGGCAATCTCTACGGTACAGCGTCGACGGGAGGAACGTTCGGCGATGGCGTGGTATGGGAGATCACGCCATAAAACAGTTGTCAGCACCTGATTATCAGCGAAATCTCTGACTTTCCCACAGTGTGGGATATGCGACTCAGTCCCGCAAACGCGGCTTGTTTTCGCGGAGGACAATTCACCATGAAGCGCTCAGCACAAATCGTAAATAGGATCGGCGGGATGGGTCTGTGGACGACCGTCGCGGCCACCGCCATCGCAACGTTGTTGATCGTCGCCGCCACGCCAGCTCACGCCCAGACCTTTACCGTGATTCACAGCTTCAGCGGATCGGATGGCGGAAATCCGGCTGCCGGTCTGACCCTCGACCGCGCCGGAAATCTCTATGGCACCACCACCGACGGGGGGAACGACCGCTGCCAATATGGTTGTGGAACCGTCTTTAAGCTGGCGCACGCTGGTTCAGGGTGGGTACTTAACGAGCTGTATAAATTCAGCGGCTCTGATGGCCTATATCCGGAAGCCAGAGTTGTCTTTGGCCCGGACGGAACCCTCTACGGCACCACCGAAGACGGAGGCTTAAGTAACGGCGGCACGGTTTTCAATCTGCGGCCGCCCGCCACCGTCTGCCGGTCCTTCAGCTGCCCCTGGACGGAAACACTGCTCTTTCAGTTCAACTCGCAGGACAACTCCGGCACTGGTACTACGCCGTTAGGCGACCTGTCTTTCGATGCCGCCGGCAACATCTATGGCACTGCGTCGGACGGCGGATTGTTTGACAACTGCTCGGGCACCGGATGCGGCGTGATCTACGCGTTGACCCCATCCGGGGGCGCCTGGACACAAAACATTATTTACAATTTTACCGGCGGCAGCGACGGCGGCCATCCTCAAAGTGGCGTCATCTTCGATCACGCCGGCAATCTGTTCGGCACAGCCTCTCTTGACAACTACCAGGACCACACGGCCGGACTGATCTTCGAATTCAGCCCTTCCGGCTCCGCCTGGACAGAAAGCGTTCTTTACCACTTTCAGGGCGGTAACGATGGCGCCGATCCCGTCGCCGGGGTGATCTTCGACTCGGTAGGAAACCTCTATGGAGTTACCAGAGATGGAGGGTTCGGCGATGGCGGCACTGTCTTTCGCTTGACGCCATCCGGACGTCAGTGGGACTTCGCCTTGCTCTACGGCCTGTCCGGAATTGCAGGCGCCTTGGGCCCAGAAGCGGACCTCGTGATGGATAGCGCCGGCAACCTTTACGGCACTACCACGGATGACGGCGCTTACGGCTATGGCAGTGTGTTCAAACTGACCCCGTCCAATGGTGGTTGGAGCTATACATCGCTGCACGATTTCACTTATGGCAGCGACGGCGCCTATCCGTACTTCGGCAGCCTGGTAATGGACGCCTCCGGCAACCTCTACGGCACGGCCTACGCGGGCGGAAATAGTGGATCGGAATGCACCGAGAGGTGCGGCGTCGTCTTCGAAATCACGCCGTAGTTGTCAATAAACGAACTACTCGAAGATCAGGATTGCCGCCGCGATCACCGTGGTCCACAGCGCGCGCTTGTCGCCCACCGCGCTCTGCGTAATGTTCGCCGTGCGCACGATTTTGTTCGACAGCCGGTAGACTTCCTTCTTCTCGTCCCACGACTTGTCGGCGTCGAACTCCACATCCAGCGTAGTGGCCAGCATCTCGGCGGCCAGCTCCTCGGCGTAGTCGCCGGCCACGTCGTCGGTTTCGCCGAAGGAGTGGTGCTCGCTCAAATAGCCATAGGTCTCTTTGTCGGCAGGAATGGCCAAACCGATGCTGGAGGCGGTCAGGCGGTGCGGCTCGCGGGTGGAATTCTCTGCCACCACGGCGAAGGTCACCTCGCCCGGAGACAAATACTTAAGCCCTTCTTTGCGGGTAATCAGTTTGCAATTGGGTGGAAAAATTGAAGAGACCCGAACCAGGTTTTGGGCCGCAATGCCGGCGTCACGCAGCGCCAGCTCGAACGAGGTGAGCCGTTCTCTGTGTTTCCCAACGCCTTTCGTTAGAAAGATGCGTCTGGGGACCATGTCCTTGGCCAATTTGGAAGTGCCTCCGGAAAGGAGAAGTTGATTAACGAATTTTCAACATAACACATTCCGCAGCCGGCGAATTGTGAATTCGCGATGAATGTGGGGCTCGCGCCCTCAGGAAGTGGCGCGCGAGGCGGTACACCAGGCTTTGGCCGCCTGCAAGTGCTTTTGCCGCATTGCCAGCCGTGCCCGGCAGCTCAGCGCTGCACTCTGCATGATGGCCAGTTCCTGCCGCAGCCGCACCAGGTTCGTGCGATAGCCCGCCAGCTCATCGCAGATCGCGGTGCTTTTATTGCCTTGCAGACGCCCATCCAGAAGAGCGCCTACCGATTGCAGGGATTGCTCGACCTGTAGCAATGCTTCCACCTCTTCGTCGGTGCCCAGCACCGGTGCGCCCGAGAAGCGCGCAAAAAAACGACGAAAGCGCTCGTTGGCCCGCCGCAACAACTCCAGACTGGCTTGATCGTCTATGCGCTCCATTGGCTTCTGGGACCTCCATCTTCCTCAATCGCGCCGGCGGCAGGCGCAGTCGGCACCGCTGCCTTGGGTTGCAGAATTCGCCGAGCCTGAGTCCAACAGTCCCGCACTTCCGACATATAGCGGATCTGCTTCTCCATCAGCTCCAGCGAGCCGCGCATCTGCGCTTCCAGCAGCTTTGCCCGCATCAGGTTGTAGAACTGTTCGAACTGCCGGGCCGCCTCGCCGCCATGTTCGAAGTCCAGCGTGCCTTGCAGCTGCTGCAACACCATCAAGGCATGGCCGATCCGGCTGGCACGTACCTCGACGTCGCTTTGCTGCATCGCCGTCAAGGCGCGCCGCATGTCCTCGATGGCCGAATCGTACAGCACGATGACTAACTCGATCGGGGTGGCCCCGCGCACCGCACTGTCCTGATAAATCTGCCGTGCATCTACGATGGTTTTCATTCGCCCCTTACAACCCGCTACTGCTGCTGCTGGTGCTGGTGGTTGCATCGGGCAAGCTGGCCAGTTGTGCCGCCGCCTCCTGCATCTGCATCGGGTATTGGATCAAGAGTGTGTCGAGCGTGTCGTATTGCGAGGTCAACTGTTGCTGCACCTCGGTCATGTTGGCTTCAAAGTCGCTGATCTGGCTGGACAGGTCAGTGTTGCTCTGGGTCAGACCACTGATATCGGCGGCCACCGGCCCCTTGGTGGGATCGGTCAGTTGCGTCATTTCTTTGCCTGCGGTCTCCGCCCAGCCAGCCGGCGACGTCGACTGAAAGAAATTCTGTACTTCGGAATACGAGCTGCTCAGAGCATCGCTTAACGTCGTGCTATCGACCTGTAGCGTGCCGTCGTTCTGCATCTCGATGCCCATCGACTCCAGGTTCGTATATTGCCCGTTGTTGCCCACCGCGGTTGAGACCATGTCCAGCAGACTGCTTTGCAAGCTTTGCAACATGCTGTCGCCCGCCAGAATGCCTTCGCTGCCACTGGAGTTCACCGTGTACTGGCTGTTGATGGAGTCCACGACGGCGTTGTAGGAATCGACGAAGCTCTCGATGGCGTCTGCCGCCTGCGTAGTATCCGGTTCCACGGTGATCAGGATCGGGTTGCCGGGATCGGCTGCGCCCAGGCTAAGCGTGACTCCCTGAATCGCTCCCGTGACGGTGTTGCTGCCGCTGTCCACGGGTACGCCGTCTACGGTCAATTGCGCGTCGACGCCGGCCGTGCTGGTGAAGCTGGTGGCCGAACTGCTCACCGTCAGACTGCCGGCAACTCCCGAGGTCTTGCTGGTCAGCGCCAGCCGCGACCCCCCTGCGTCCGTCACCACGCTGGCGTTCACACCATAACTTCCCCCATTGATGTAGCTGGCAGCTTGCTGCAACGTCGTGTCCGTGGATGGAATATCGATGGTGTCGGTGCTGGTGGGATTGCTGGGATTGCCGTACTTCACGTCAATTTCGCTGCCCGCCAGCGCCGCCGCGGAGAGATAACCGGAGTAGCTGCTGGAGGCCGTCGCCAGGTTGGTGACGGTGACGGTGTGCGTGCCCGTCGTGGCTGTATCGCCCGCTGCAGCGGAGACTACGGCTGCGTCACTGGATCCGGTAGTGAATTGGTTCAGGGCTCCGTCAAAGTCGCCCAGACTGTTCACACTGTTGGAGAGCGTGCTCAACTCGCTGCCGATGGTCGTGAGCGCGCTGATCTGTGCGTCCAGGCTCGACTGCTCATCCTTCATCTGGGTTTCGGGCTGGTCCTCCACCTGCATCATGCTGTCGACCACGCTGCTGACGTCGATGCCCGTACTCTTGCCGCTGAAAGCGTCGTTGACCTGGCTGAGAATGTTGCCGAGCGCGGCGCTGTAGTTAGTGCTGAATGAGGCCATAATTCAGTTGCGGCTCCTTTCGTCGAGCTTTTAGCTGTTAGCTTTAGCCCTTAACAATCCCCTCAGCAGCTTTCTCGCTAACAGCTAAGAGCTAACAGGTAAAAACTAAACCTGCGGGAGAAGGGGGACCCGAAGGTCCCACCTTCTCCCCCGTGCAACCCGGTGTCCGTCGGCAGCGGGGGTTTGTCCGCCGCCGCCAGATCGTTCCCCGCTTACTGGAGCAGCTTAAGCACGTTCTGCTGCATCTGGTTCGCCTGCGCCAGGGCGGAAATGCCCGTCTGGCTCAGGATCTGATACTTCGTCAGGTTGGCTACCGTCTGCGTAATGTCGGCAGCCTGAATACCGTCCTCGGCGGACGACAGGTTCTGGGTCTGGGTGCTGATGACGTTGTTGGCCGCATCCAGCCGGTTGACGCCGGCGCCGATGCCGCCGCGCAACGCCGCTACCTGCGAGATCGCATTGTTAATGTCGGTCAGCGCCGTCTGCGCCGCTCCTGCGGTTTGCAGGTTGTCATTGGCAATGCTGATCCCGTTCATGTTGCTGCTGTCAAAGGTGCCCAAAGTGACTCCGATGGTGCTGCTGCCCGCCGTCGTCGAGTCGCTCAGGAACACATCCATGGTGCTGGAATTGGTGGTGCTGGCCAGAGTATCGGCCGAGCCGTCGCCGTTGATCTTGATCGTAGAACCGCCGTCGGCCAGGGGATCCGTGGAGCTGCCACGGTTTTGCGTGTCCGTGACCACCACGTTGCCGGTGTCGTCCAGGGTAGCGATAAGACCTTTGCCTGATCCATTGATGTCGTTGATCAGATCGCCGACGGTGGCATCGCCCGTCGAGGCGCCGTAGGTTACCGTGGTATAGGCGGGGGTCGACAGGGTGCTGTCCCAGTACTTGATCTTCATGTCGCCGGTAATGGCGCTGGACAGTCCGGCAGGGTTGGTGACGGCCGTGGTCACCTGGTTGACGTTGGTCTGGCCGCCGGTGAAGATGGGCGAGCCGTTGTAGGTGGTGCTTTGCCCGATGCTGTCGATTTCTGCCTTGATCGACTGGAACTCGGCATCGATGGCT
Organism: Candidatus Korobacteraceae bacterium; assembly: GCA_050014935.1. Lineage (GTDB taxonomy): Bacteria > Acidobacteriota > Terriglobia > Terriglobales > Acidobacteriaceae > Bog-257. The sequence goes on along the minus strand of JBEKCJ010000030.1, from coordinate 23,353 downwards.
TGGCGCTGTGAACCGTCGTTCACCGTACCGTTGGCTGACTCGGTGGCCAGGGTGACGGCGCGGTTCAGCAGGTTGGTGACCTGCGACAGGGCGCCGTCGGCGACCTGCAGCTTGCCCACGCCTTCATTGGCATTGAGCGCCGACTGGGTCAGCGCCGTGACGTTGGCTTGTAATCCGTCTGCGATGGCCAGACCTGCCGCATCGTCTGCGCCGGTGTTGATACGCGAACCGGAAGCCAGTTGCTCAAGGGTCTGGTTCAGGTTGGCTTGCGTCATCGACAACTGGTTCTCTGCGGCAAGGGCTGGAATGTTATTCAGAATACTGATTGCCATGGGACAGCTCCTCTCATGGTTCCACCTTGCCCGAGCTCGCCAGGAGTTCGTTCCCGCAGGTGCGCTGCCAGGTTTTTCTGACCGGCGGAACCTTTTGCATGTTCACCCTCCCTATCGGCTTCCCCGCAATCAGCTTTAATCCAGAAAGAAAATTTCCCTCCAACTAGCACTGTGGCAGACCACTGGCCACCTAGGGTTAAAGCCGCTTAATGAGCTGCGAGCTTCTAGCTACGAGCTACGAGTTTCCAGCCGCGACCTGCGAGCAACTAGCAACCCCTCCCGCGTTGCATCGTTTTTCTTACCAATCGATAACAGCGCTCGGAACTTAACACTCCCAGATGGAGCCCACAGCTCGTGGCTCGCAGCTTGCCGCTCTTCAAGCCCTGGCCAACTCTTGCCGATGCTTTCTCTGACTCAAGTCCCCCGCGGAGGAGTGCGCATGATCCAGCTCACCCGCTTAAATAATGCTCGTCTGGCGGTCAACTGCGACCTCATCAAGTATGTCGAGGAGGCGCCCGACACGGTTCTGACCCTATTGAGTGGCGAGAAGCTGGTGGTACGCGAGACCACCGAGCAGGTGATCGAGCGAGTGCGCGACTTTCGCCGCTCGGTCCTGATCGCTGATCCGGAACCGGCTTCGCCTCTCGGCTTGCGGGCCAATTCTGAGAACGAAGCTCCGGTCACCGCAGAAGGACAGCAGCGTGGATAAAAGCAGCTTCGTGGGAGTGATCGTCGGGCTGGGTGGAATCATGCTTGGCCTCTTGCTGGAAGGCGGCAAGGTCTCCCAGGTACTACAGCCCACCGCGGCCATCATCGTATTTGGCGGGACAATGGGCGCGGTTCTATTGCAATATCCCATGCCGGTGGTCGCCTCGGCTTTTCGCCGGCTGATTCGGGTCTTCCTGGAACGCAAGCTGGATCCGCAACAGACGGTGCAGCAACTGGTCGTCTTCGCCAACAAGGCGCGGCGCTACGGCATGATCTCCCTCGACGCCGACCTGCCGTCCCTCAGCGACCCCTTCCTGAAGCGAGCTTTGATGCTGGCCGTGGATGGCACCGAGCCGCAGGAGCTGCGCAAGACCATGCAGTTGGAAATCGATAACCAGGCCGAATACGAAGACAACATTCCCAAGGTCTTCGAGTCGGCGGGCGGTTTCGCTCCAACCATCGGCATCATTGGAGCGGTGCTGGGGCTGATCCAGGTGATGCAGCACCTGGACAACATCAACGAAGTCGGCAAAGGGATTGCCGTTGCTTTCGTAGCAACCGTTTACGGTGTGGGCTCGGCCAATCTGTTCTTTCTGCCCAGCTCCGGCAAGCTGCGCCTGCGCATTCGCGAAGAGCAGATTCTCCGCGAGATGACCCTGGAAGGCGTGGTCTCCATTCTGGAAGGGATGAATCCGCGCATGCTGGAAAGCAAGCTGATTGGCTTTTTGCCGGAATCGTCGAAAGCCATAACAGCCGCAGGAGTCCATCTGCCATGAAGGACCGCCGTCGGCCGGCCGATCACATCAGTCACGAACGCTGGCTGGTCTCCTACGCCGACTTTGTGACCCTGCTGTTCGCCTTCTTCGTGGTTCTGTACGCTTCGGCGCAAATCGACAAACAGCGGGCGGCTCGTCTCTCCAACGCCATCGACTCCGCCTTCCAGCAACTGGGTATTTTTGAGCGAGATGGTCATAAACCCGGAGAAATCGATCCCAAGATCTCCCTGCCCAGCGCTGTCAATAGCGCGCAGGACTTATCGCGCTGGGCGACGTCGGGTCAGGAAAAGCTGGGCGCCGAGCAGAAGAAGGATAATTTCAACGCCATCCGCAGCGAACTGGAGAAGGCGCTGGCTGCCGAAATCGCGCGCAACGAGGTTGCCCTCCACATGGAAGCAGACGGCCTGGTCGTTAGCCTGCGCGAGGCCGGTTTCTTCGACAGCGGTTCGGCCACCATCAAGCCCGGCGCTGAGGCTGCCTTCGCCCGGGTCGCCAACATCCTGCGGGAACACTCCTGCGCAGTCAGGATTGAAGGTCACACCGACAACGTGCCGATCCACACCTCGCAGTTCGCCTCCAATTGGGAATTGTCCACCGCGCGCTCGACCAGCCTCGTAAGGGCGCTAATTGTGCAATACGGCGTTCCGTCCGAGCGGTTGTCAGCCGCCGGATACGCAGAGTTCCATCCTGCGGCCAGCAACGACACCGCGAAAGGCCGGCAACTCAATCGACGCGTGGACGTTGTGATTCTGACGTCTCTGGCTCAGCGCCAGATGACCAGTCTGACCAGGCCCACGGACAAGAGTTCCGCCAGTTCCCCGAGCAGCGGAGCAGCGGATTTCCATCGCCCCACAAAGCGCGACATCCAGACTGGCGCTCCGCGCGCCTCAAGCGGAAACCCTGGGCACAGCGGCTAGCCGATCGCGTACCGAAGACGCCCGCAAGGCCTCGCCGATGCGCGTCAGCAAAATGTTTACCGTGAATGGCTTTTGGATGTGGATGGCCGCTGTCCGGCTAATGGCTTGGGCAATATCGCTCTGCGCATAGCCCGACATAAGGATGGTGATCAGGTCAGGCTGCAGGCTCTGCAAATAACAGGCGAGGTCGGCCCCATTCATGCCTGGCATCACTACGTCGGTCAACAGCACATCGATTCGTCCTGCGTGCTGGCGGGCCAGTTGCACGGCTTCTCTGGCGCTGCCGCACTCCAGCACCATGTAACCCGCATGGGTCAGGACTTCGCGCGTAACCTGGCGGACCATCGATTCGTCCTCCACTAGCAGTACGACTGGGGGATTCACCACTTGCGAAGGGGTTGACCAGGCCGGTTCCATCGCTTCCACTTTCATCTTTTCACCCACTTGCTGCTCGTGCTGGAAATCAGCGAACACACCTAGCAATGCAACTGTGCCGCCACTCGTCACCCAGGCAGTCGGCAGAGCTAAGTTGCCGTAGATGGTGCACATGCGAAACAAAGGCGAAAGCTCCGCTCCGCTGCATCTTCATCCGGATCGGGAAGGTTCCGTTTTTGGAGCTCCACTTTGGGAATTATCGCGCCGCCAGACGAAGTGGGCGAAAGCCCTTGGAGCCTCACACGACGATTGCTGCCGGTTCGCCATTCGCCGGATGTAGAATCTCAGTCTGGAAATTGCCAGGGTTGACAGGACAATCTGTAAGTAGCTCAATTACGTAATACTGAATGGGACCCCTCGAACTGAGCCCGTTGGATGGCGGCGATGCAGGCGACGAAATGCGCCTGGTGGCGCGCATTCGCGCCGGCGATCAGCAGGCAATGTCCGAACTTTATGACCGCTATGGCAAGGTGGTCTACGCAGTGTCGTTGCGGGTATTGCAGGATACGGCCGCGGCCGAGGACGTTTTGCAGGATGTGTTTCTCCAGTTGTGGCGCAATCCCGACGCCTTCGACGCGAGCCGCGGCAGTCTGGCAGCGTGGCTGGCGGTCATCTCGCGGCATCGTTCCATCGACCGCCTGCGCAAGCGGCGTCCCGAGGTCGATATCGAAGACTGCGTCATCGCCGGGGGCCCTGATTTGCGGGACGAAACCGAGCGTGCGTTGATCATAGAGAAGGTGCGGCTCGTACTTGCCGAAATGAACCCCGATCAGAGCAAATTGTTGGAGTTGGCATTCTTTCAGGGTTTGACGCATACCGAGATCGCGGAAAAGACGGGAGAACCGCTGGGCACCGTCAAGACACGAATTCGCAGCGGGCTGCAATTGTTGCGAGCAAAGTTTGCGGGATGAGAGGTAGACCTGGCCTTTAGGCCAGCGTCCGGCGGCAAGAATAAAAATCGGGGCTTTAGCCCCGAACCATTTGCGAGATGAAGACACACGAACAATTCGCTGACGATCTGGCGCTCTACGCGCTGGATGAGTTGACGGGCGTCGAGCGTCAGCAGCTGGAGGACCACCTTCAGAGCTGCGCCGCATGCCGTCGCGAGCTGCACGCGCTGCGCGGCGATCTTGGCCTGCTGGGCCTCACCAGCAGCGGCCCGCAGCCGCCCGCGCGCAGCAAGGACCGGCTGATGCGTGCCATTGCAGCCGAGCCGCGTGGAGTGTCCTTGCCGGATTTCACCCCGGCCCCTCGCCGGAGTTTGTGGGCGATCTTGGTCCCGACGTTAGCAGCCGTGGGACTGCTGCTGCTCGCGGTTATGTTGTGGCGCAGTAATGGCCAGATGAGGGACCAGCTCGCTGAGCTCGGCAATCGCAATCAGGACCAGAGCATTCGACTGGAGCAGATGAATCATCAGCTCACGCTGCTGACTTCACCCGACGCGGTCCACGTCGCGCTGAATCCGCAGCAAGCGCCGAAACAGCCCAGCGGCACCGCCATCTTCAGCCCGTCGCAAAAGCGCATGATGTTCATGGCCAGCAATCTGGGCCCCGTTCCTGAGGGCAAGGCTTACGAACTCTGGATTATCCCCATGACGGGCGCGCCCATCGCCGCCGGTGTCTTCAAACCCGACGATCACGGCAATGCCATCATGATGGACCACAAGATGCCGGAGGGGGTCGAAGCCAAGGCCTTCGCCATCACCATTGAAAACCAGGAAGGCTCCGATAAACCCACCTCACCCATCGTGCTGATGGGGGCGGTGTGATAGTCGCACGTCGAATGTTGTCGCTTGCTGCGGTGGCTGCTCTTTCAGTTCTTAACGGCTGCATTTGCAGCGACAAAGTTGTGCACCGGGTTACGTCACCAGACGGCCTGCTGATTGCGACATATTATGTTCGCAACTGTGGCGCTACCGAAGACTTCGTGTCGACTGTTAACTTGCAGTCGGCACAAAGCAAATTTAATGGTGGTGAGGACGTGTTGTTTACTGCAACGGGCAGGCACCAAATCGACATTGAGTGGACTACCGCAAAACATCTGCACCTCCACTGCGATTCGTGTAAGCGCGATTTGATCTACAGGGAAGTTGTCCGCATCGGCGATATTGACATTGATTTCGACCTGCCGCAGTGATGCAAGTCCGCGTCAGCGGACGCAATAGTCTAGCCCAGCGCGAAGCGCTGGGTGGACGGGTATTCTTGAATGGGAGCCCCGTAGGGGCGAAGTTCTGCGAACCTTCCGCCGTGCGTGCCGTCACCGACAATCACTCTGCTGCCGATTAGGTTTAAGCCTATGTCGCACACATACGCACACAATCTGGTGCATTGCGTATTCAGCACCAAGGATCGCCTGGACCTGATTCGCAACCCTGACGAGTTGTGGCGATACGTAACCGTTCTGGCCCATGCCAAGAACATCCATGTGCTCGCAGCGGGAGGCACTACCAGTCATCTCCACTTGCTGATTTTGTTGCCTCAAACAATGACATTGGCAAAGGCAATGCAGGAGTTGAAGGCGAATAGTCGCGCGGGTTGCGCGAGACCTCACGCACGTTTCAGTGGCAGGAGGGATACGGCGCATTTAGCGTCAGCCAATCGCAAAGAGCAACGGTAATGGAGTACATCGCGAATCAAGCGGTACATCATCAATCGAAGAGCTTTGAGCAGGAGTTCACGGCTATGCTCCAAAAATCCGGAATTATGTACGATCCTCGCTTTGTTTTCGGATGAGAGCGTGCCGTGCCTACGGCACTCGACCATAGAAAACAACTCACCCCAGCGCTTCGCGCTGGGCTAGACTATTGCGTCCGCTCCGCGGACACGCATCGTCGCAACCTTAGTCAGACCGGTAACAAATCAAGAAATTCCGTCGACGATACGCTCATCTTGGAATCTTGTTTACTTGTCGTGCGAGGATCATCGGCCCGCGATGGTCTTGCCATTTTTGTTTCGTCAGATGCCATAAGTCCTGGATATCCGCTGACAGAAGAACCAATCCAACCATGGCTAATCCGCCTACTCGTAGCGCAGCGCTTCGACGGGATCCAGGCGCGAAGCCTTGACGGCGGGATACATCCCAAAGAATAGACCGACGCTCATGGCCATCAGCACGGCGGTAACCACCGCCCAGATGGGCACCGAGGTTGGCATGGAAGGAAAGATCAGAGGCAAGGCAGCCGCGGCGGCCACGCCGACAATTACTCCTGCCAATCCTCCGAGTCCGGTGAGGACGATGGCCTCGGTCAGGAACTGGCGGACGACGTCGCCGCGCCGGGCGCCAATGGCTTTGCGCACGCCGATCTCGTGGGTGCGCTCGGTCACCGACATCAGCATGATGTTCATCACGCCGACTCCGCCCACCAGCAAGCCGATCGAGCTGACGACGATGGTCATCAATGCAACCGTGCTCATGATCTGGCGGAACTGATCGGCCAGGGCTTCAGCGCTGCTGATGCCGAAGTTGTCGGGCTTGTTGAAGGGTACATTGCGGCGGCGCCGCAGCAGTCCCCGAATCTCGTCCTCGGCGGCATCCTTGTAGCCGGGATACGCTTCCGCACCGATGAAGATCTCGTCGTCCGCGGGATAGTGCTTCCGGTAGCTGGCGTAGGGGACCTTAATCACGCGGTCAGTGCTTTCATCCTTGAAGAGTCCGCCCTTACGCTTCTCCAACACGCCGATGACCTTATAAGAAACGCCATCGACCAGAATGGTTTTGCCCAGGGCATCGTGCGCCGGAAAGAAGTTCTTGTCGATCTCGTCGCCGATGACAGCAACGTCTTCGCGATGGAGGTCTTCAAAGTCGCTGAAGAAACGGCCCTGGCTGACGTGTCCGTTATAGACGTCCTCCCAGGCGGAGTCGGCGCCAGAGTAGTCCAGGTTGGTAATCTCGTGCGTGCCATAGCGAGCTACCCGGAGTGGCGGCCGCTGCTCGTCAGGATTGAAACGCGGCATAACCTCCACGGTGACGTTCTTAACGTGCGGACACTCGGCGAGGATGGCCTTGGCGTCGTCCAGTTTAAGCGGCTTGCGATTGCGTTCTTCGGCGCTCATGCGTCCGGTGCGGATGGCGATGTCCCAGCGGAAAACGAAGAGCGTGTTGGTGCCATAGTCCTCCAGGAAGCCCTGAATGTCGCGGCTGACGCCGACCAGGATGGAGGCGACGAAGATCATGGCGGCGACGCCAATCACCACGCCCAACACCGTCAGAAACGAGCGCGTCTTATGGTCGCGTACCGTTTCCAGAGCCATCCGCGAATTTTCGCCAAAGTGCATCCGCATAAAACAGTTGTCAGTTGCCGGTTGTCAGTTGTCAGTCAATGCCCGTCAGGAAGCAGAGCTGATATCGATATTTGCAGCTCCTCGCCCTAGGTTAGTACCGGCGGTGCCAGTCTCAGTCGCAACTGACAACTGACAACCGGCAACTGACAACTAATTTTCGTATCTCAACGCCTCAATCGGGTCCAGCCTCGCGGCTTTTCGGGCGGGATAGACGCCGAAGAACACGCCCGTAGCCGATGAGATGCCAATCGCCAGCACCACGGCGGAGATCGGAACTGCCATAGGGACCGGCGTCGCCGTGCGCACAATCACCGCCATGATCCATGCGATCAACACCCCCAGGGCTCCGCCAACCAACGCCATCACCGTCGATTCCACCAGAAACTGGAGCAGAATGTCTCGCCGCTTGGCGCCCAGCGACTTGCGAATCCCAATCTCGCGCGTGCGCTCGGTCACCGAGGCCAGCATCACGTTCATAATCACCACGCCGCCGATCACCAGGAAGATGGAAACCAGGCCCACCATGCCCGAGGCCAGCGTGCCGGTGAGGTTTTTCCAAAGGCCCATCAGGGTGTCGCTGGCCAGAATGCCGAAGTTGTCATCGTCGTTCGGGCCCAGGTGACGGCGGGCGCGCAGCAGCACGCGAGCTTCCTCCTTGGTTCGCTCCAGCCACTCCGGCCCACGCGTCTGAACGTTGACGCTCAGCGTGTTGTTGCGCCCGTAGATCTTGAGCCAGGTCTCGATGGGAATGTATACGAAGTTGTCCTGCGACTGGCCCAGGGTGTTGCCGATTTTCTTGGCCACGCCGACGATCTGGAACTCCTGGCCGTCGACGGTCAGAATTTTACCCAGCGGGTCGGTACTGGCGAAGAGTTTTTCCGCGACATCGGCGCCGATCATGCAGACCATGTCGCGATGTTCGTTATCGCTGTCGGTCATGTAGCGGCCGGTGGCAACTTCTTCGACATCCATGTCGCCGATGTTGGCGGTAACGCCTCGCAGGTCGACATCTTCCATGCTCTGCCGCTCGGTACGGAGGTTGGCAAAGCGCCGCACTTCCACGCCGACCGCCTTAGGCAGTTTGAGATTGTCGCGCAGCGCCACGTAGTCATCCCAGGTGATGTCGCGGTTACGGCGGGTCGCCTTCAGCAGTTCTTTGGTATCGCTGATGATAGGAAACTTGTGGATGAGGAAGACGTTTGATCCCAGGTTGGCGATGCGAGTGGCAAAATACACGTTCATCCCGTTAATCAGCGCAATCACCAGGATGAGCGTCGAAACCGACAGGATCACTCCCAGCAACATGAGGAACGACCGCAGCTTGTGGGCGCGCATGGTCTGGAGCGCGATTACCACCGGCTCACGCAGGAAGTGCTGATGCGCAAGTCGCCGGGGCTGCGAGGCTGCTGTCATGGGAATCTGGGTGTAGGGCTCTGGAACCATTCTACCTACTCGGGCAACTCCGTCCGAAGGGTAATACGGGCCAGCTCGCCCGGAAGTTGCACCCGGACAGAGGATTTTTGCGCGTTAAGCTTGGCCAGGTTTGCCTCAGCAACTGGCTTCCCCGACTTACCTTCCCATCTATAGCCCGTCAATACTGGTGGAACACAGAGGCGGCGTGAGGCTGCCATAATCCTTGAACTCCCAAATCCGGCGGCTGCCATTGATTTTTGGCAAGTCTTTTGCCCCGTTTCTTTAGCTGCGGGTTACAATCATGTGGTGTGCCGGAATTTCTAAATCCGGCAGCCGAAGGCGGCATCTAAGCCAGTAGGGAAGAACTGACTGAAACCACATGGTTTGGATCAGGACTTCCTGGTGCAGGGATGCGTGTCTGCGCCTCTTAACAGGAGTTTTCAGTGAATTCGACGGTCAAAACGGTCGTGTTCTGGCTTGTAATCGTGCTCTCCGGCGTGCTGCTGTGGCAAGTGGTGAAGGGTGCGAACTCGGGCGCAAAAGAACGCGACATTACCTTCTCAGAGTTTCTCTCCCAGGTGGATTCCGGCAACGTCAGCGAAGTGACGATCATTGGCCAGGAGGTCCGCGGCAAGTTCAAGAACGACAAGGCGGGCTTCCATACCACCATCATGGCCGGCTACACCGACATGGTCAAGGAACTGCGCGACAAAGGCGTCAACATGACGGTGAAGGACGCGCAGGCTGGGGGCTGGCCTTCTTGGTTGTTGAATCTGGCGCCCTTCGTTTTGCTCGGAGCCCTGTGGTTCATCATGATCCGGCAGATGCAGACCGGCGGGAACAAGGCGCTGTCGTTCGGCAAGAGCCGCGCCCGCCTGCTCTCCATGCAGCAGAAGAAGGTGACGTTCAAGGACGTCGCCGGCGTGGATGAGGCCAAGGAAGAACTGAAGGAGATCATCGAATTCCTGCGCGAGGCGCAGAAGTTCCAGAAGCTGGGCGGCCGCATCCCCAAGGGCGTGCTGCTGGTTGGACCTCCCGGTACCGGCAAGACGCTATTGGCGCGCGCCGTAGCCGGCGAAGCCAATGTGCCGTTCTTCAGCATCTCGGGCTCGGATTTTGTAGAGATGTTCGTCGGCGTAGGCGCAAGCCGCGTTCGCGACCTCTTCGAGCAAGGCAAGAAGAACGCGCCTTGCATTATCTTTATCGACGAAATCGACGCTGTTGGACGTCATCGTGGTGCAGGTCTCGGCGGCGGACACGACGAGCGCGAGCAGACCCTGAACCAGTTACTGGTCGAAATGGACGGCTTCGAGTCGAACGAAGGCGTCATCCTGATCGCCGCAACCAACCGTCCTGACGTACTCGATCCGGCGCTGCTGCGTCCCGGCCGTTTTGATCGCCGCGTGGTGGTCTCGCGTCCGGATGTTCGCGGCCGCGAAGAGATCCTGCGCGTTCACACCCGCAAGATTCCCATCAGCGACGACGTCGATCTTGGCGTCCTGGCTCGCGGCACACCGGGGTTCTCCGGCGCTGATCTGGCCAACATGGTCAACGAGGCCGCGCTGAGCGCCGCGCGTCAGAACCGCAAGACGGTGCTGATGTGGGACTTCGAGCAGGCCAAGGACAAAGTCCTGATGGGGGCCGAGCGCAAGTCGATGCTGCTCTCGGACGAAGAGAAGAAGGTCACCGCGTATCACGAGGCCGGCCACGCGCTGGTCGCCGCCATGCGCGAGCACTCTGACCCGCTGCACAAGGTGACGATCATCCCACGCGGCATGGCGCTGGGCGTCACCATGCAGTTGCCCATAGACGACAAACACACTTACACGCGGGATTACCTGGAGACGCGGCTGGCCATCATGATGGGCGGGCGCGTTGCCGAAGAGCTGTTCCTGAACACCATGACTACGGGCGCGGGCAACGACATTGAGCAGGCTTCCGACCTCGCGCGCAAGATGGTCTGCGAGTTCGGCATGTCGTCGCTGGGGCCGATCACGTTTGGCAAGAAGGAAGAGCAGATCTTCCTGGGCCGCGAGATCAGCCAGCACCGCGACTTCAGCGAGGAAACGGCGCAGAAGATTGACGCCGAGGTCGTTCGCTTCGTGGATGACGGCTACAACTCGGCGCGCCATATCCTGGAAAGCAATCGTCCGATCCTGGAGCGGATTGCCATGGCGCTGCTGGAGCGCGAGGTCGTCGACGCCAACGATATTCAGTTGATGATCGAAGGCAAGGAACTGCCGGTGCGGGTGAATCCCAACGTTCCTCCGCCGGCCAAGGAAGACGTGCAGCAGGTGCTGAAGCCGGCTCCGGGCCAGCCCAACGTGGCTCCCGGCGAACGGCCGGCGCAAGCGTAAGAAGCTGTCAGCAGTCAGCTATCAGCCATCAGCTAAATCAAGAACACGGGCGGCCTAAATGGCCGCCCAAAGTTTTTGCACCTGCAATACAGCTCGCCGGGCGCGCCGTTATAGTCCGGGTTGGCTAGGGTCGTCGCCGCCCTGGCCTACTCTCCCGGCTCGAATCGGTATCCCACCCACGGTTCGGTGAGAATGTATTTCGGCGCGCTGGCGTCGGGCTCCAGCTTCTTGCGCAACTGGCCGACGAAGACACGCAGGTACTCGTTTTGTTCGACGCTGGCGCCTCCCCACACCGCATTGAGGATAGCGCGGTGGGTGAGGACTTTGCGGGGATGCTGCGCCATGTAGAGCAGCACATCGAACTCCTTCGGGGTGAGGCGAACCTCGCGGCCAGATACGGCGACGGAGTGCGCGTCCAGATCGATGTGGAAGTCTCCATCCTCGATCCGGGTGCGGGCTTCAGTCTCGCCCTGCGGCGCGCGGCGCAAGGCCGCGCGGACCCTGGCCAGCAGTTCGCCGGTGCTGAAGGGTTTGGTGATGTAGTCGTCGGCGCCGGAGTCGAGCGCTTCGATCTTGCCACGTTCTTCGCCGCGCACCGACAGCACCACGATGGGCACCTGCGAGATCTCCCGTAGCCGCCGGCACAGCTCAATGCCATTCATGTTCGGCATGGCGAGATCGGTGATCACCAGGTCGGGAGTGAAGTCCTTCATGATCTCCAGCGCGGTTTCGCCGTCGTTGGCCACCCGGATGTCATAGCCCTGGGCATTGAGGCTGGTGCGCAGAACGCGGGTGATCTGCGGCTCGTCATCGACCACTACAATGCGGGGGCGTGTGTGCATGAAGAGACAGTTTCAGGAGCGTAACTAACCGCGTAGCCTGGCCAGCAAATCGGAAGGGTGAACCGGCTTTGCCAGAATCTCGAATTCGTGTCCGCGGGCGCTGGCATTCTCCAGCAGGCCGGCCGTGGCAGCCTGTCCGGAGAACAGCAGGATCTTGCACGTGGGCAGAAAGCTGCGAATGCTGATGGCGGCTTCGATCCCGTTCATGTCCGGCATGATAATGTCACTGATCACCATGTCAGGTTGCAGGGTGCGGGCGCTTTCCACCGCGGCAGCTCCGGTGTAAACCGCCGAAGCCTCATAGCCGTTCATGTCCAGAATCTTCGCCAGAGTGTCGGCGATGACCTGCTCATCGTCAACCACCAGGACCCTCGGTTTCTTGCCCGAATCCACGCGCTGGCTCCTTTCAAATTTAGCGCAGCCGAACTGCCGATTATAGCGGAGCAACCTGCCCAAGGATGGTTCGCGGACTCACCGTAACTCCAAGGTGAGATGCGGAAACCCTCTGTCCGGGTCGTACCGCCGGTCAAATCTGCCACGCTTTGCGGGCTCTAACAGGCTGTTGCCTGAGGAGCAGCAGCCGAGGGTGCGATCTGACTTGTCCGCGGGTTCCGACCGCAGGGGTTTGTGCGGCTGCTCACAACAGGTCAGTGACCGACATCACCGCCTGTGTGGTTGCTCGCTTTGTACATTGGTTCTGACAAGGACCTACCGCCCAGGTCCTAAACGTGGGGCGAGAAAACCAAACGGGAGAGCGCAATCATGGCATACGTCATCACTGATACCTGCACCAAAGATGAACTCTGCGTCGAAGCCTGTCCGACCGACTGCATCCATCCTAAGAAGGATGAAGATGGTTTTGAAGCCGAGACCCAGCTCTATGTGGATCCCGAGGGCTGCATCGATTGTGGCGCCTGCGTTCCAGTTTGTCCCAGCAATTCGATGTTTCTGGTGGACGAAGTCCCCGCCGACAAGCAGGAGTTCATCGCGAAGAACGCTGACCACTACGCAAAATAGTGGGGGAGCGCCAACCAGTTAGGTACGAGATGGTGGCGCGCAGTTGAGGGCGGCGAGAGCGAACGCAGCGTCAGTCGCCCGACCGATCCCGACGCGGGCCTCGCAACTGGCCGGCCTTGAGGCTTGCTGCCGGTTCTGGCGGTCTGTCCGCGGGAAGGCAATTCGCGCAATGCCCAGGCACAGCCCAGGCTGCGCCTTTTTCTTGATTGGCGCAGGCCGGATTGCATCAAACCCGCAGCGGCTGACCTGCATCTCACAGACATGCGCGTTAGAGCCATTGTTCTGGCGCTGGCCGTGAGCGCCGTTCCCATCCTCTTCACCGGATGCAACGCCTGCGCCACCAAGCCCCAGAGCCCGGAGCAGGTGCGACAACAGACGGCAGCAGCCACCGCTGAACTGAAGGACAATGCCAAGGCTGTTGCGCAAGGAATACGCGATGGCTTGACACAGCCCAGTCCGGACAAGCCGCTTGATCTGAATACAGCGTCCAAGGCGCAATTGATGAGCCTGCCCGGCATGGACGACTCGTCAGCCGAGCGCGTGATAGCGGGTCGGCCTTATTCCAGCGAGCATGAACTGCTGGAGCGGCGCATCCTCTCGCGCGAGGAATACAACAGGATCGCCGACAGCACCACAGTCAAGAGATAGCCCGGCTTTGTCGCCGGAGCACCTCTTCAAAACCTGAAGTGATTAGCCCAGCGCGGAAGCGCTGGGAAAACTGCGGTCATTCGGCCGCGAGCCCCTCTCAGGGGAGGGTCTTCCCGGCTGCAGTTCGATTTCGCCAGCCACGTGAATTGTGGGCTGGATTCCTGACGGCGACCTCTCCTTCAGCAAGCTACAATAAAAGTTTTGGAGAGGTCCTGATGTCCACCTATCAAGAGATCGTCGATCGCGAAGAGAAATTCCTGCTGAATACCTATGCCCGTTATCCGCTGGCCATTGCGCGCGGCAAGGGCGTGTACGTCTACGATGTCGAGGGCCGCCGCTACCTCGACTTCCTCACGGGACTAGGCGTGAACGCGCTTGGCCACGCACATCCACGCATCGTTAGAGTCATTCGTGACCAGGCGGCGAAGGCCATCCACGTCTCCAACCTTTATTACAACGAATACCAGGGACTGCTGGCGGAGAAGCTTTGCACCGCGTCGGGACTCGATCGCGCGTTCTTCTCCAACAGCGGCACCGAAGCCATCGAAGGCGCGCTGAAGCTGGTGCGCGCTGCTGGTCATGCGGTCGGCGGGCCGGAGAAATCGGTCGTCATCGCGCTGGACAATTCCTTTCACGGGCGCACCATGGGTGCGTTGGCGCTCACCGGCCAGCCCAAGTATCGCAAGGATTTCGATCCCATGCTGGAAGGCGTGCGCTTCGTGCCGCGCAATGATGTGGAAGCGCTGCGGGCCGCGATGGACGAGAAGGTTTGCGCGATTGTGCTGGAGCCTATCCAGGGCGAAGGCGGCATTCAGGAGACGTCGGCGGAGTTCCTTCAGGCGTGCCGCGAGCAGGCCAATCAACATCAGGCCGCGCTCATCTTCGACGAAATCCAGTGTGGACTGGGCCGCACCGGGCAGCTATTCGCGTTTCAGCACTTCGGGGTCAAGCCGGACGTGGTTTGCATCGCTAAGCCGATTGCCGCGGGATTGCCGCTGGGAGCATTTCTGGCCACGGAGCAGTTCGCGCAGCACATAACTCCCGGCAAGCATGGCACAACTTTTGGCGGAGGCCCGCTGACCTGCCGCGTCGCGCTGGAGTATCTCGCAATTCTGGAGGACGAGAATTTACTGGAGCGGGTGCGGCGTGTTGGCGGCTACTTCTCGCAGAAGCTGCATGAACTGGTGGACAAGTTCGACATCGCAGTGGAGGTGCGCGGAGTCGGCGCGATTCAGGCCTTGCAGTTGAACATTCCGGGCAAGGCCGTGATGGACGGCGCTCTCGCTAATGGCTTGCTGATCAACGTGACGCAGGACAACGTGCTGCGCTTCCTGACGCCGTTCTTATTGGAAGAGAAGCATGTGGATAAGGGAACCAGTATTCTGAAGAAGCAGCTTGCCGCCGCGCAGAAACAGGCGAGAGCAGAGAAAAAGAGGGCAGTTCCGGCATAAATGCCATTGCCGCATGGTAAGTGGTAAAATGAATGGCATGAAACTGCGCATCGACAGATCGGGACGCATTGTGGTTCCCAAGCCGCTACGCAAGCGATTGGGACTTGATCCCGATCAGGAACTCGAGTTGGTAGAGCAGTCGAACGGGGTGCTGCTGCGGCCGATCCGGCAAGAACCCTCATTGGTTAAGGTTGGCGGTGTCTTGGTTCACCAGGGCGTGGCTGAACCGGGTTTCAATTGGGACCAGGTAATCGATGACGTACGTGAGGAGAGAATTCAACAACTCCTCAAGCCGTGATGAACATATTTTTCGACACGTCTGTACTTGTTGCAGCTTCCGTTAGCAGCCACTCTCATCATGTTCAAGCCCTTCCTGCTCTGCAAAGAGTGATGGCGAACAGAGACCGTGGGTTTTTCGGTACGCATTCCATCGCAGAAGTGTTTTCCGCTCTCACCCGGTTACCGGTAGTGCCGCGAATTCATCCGGCCGAGGCCACGCGGATGGTAGAGGAAAATCTCCTACCTCATTTTGAGATCGTTCCGGTGGCGAAAAGTGATTACTTGAAAGCCATGAACCTCGTGGCCAACGGTGGGTGGGTTGGTGGCAAGATCTACGATGCACTGCTGCTGTGCTGCGCAGCGAAAGTCAATGTCGACCGGATTTACACGTTCAACCTGAAGGATTTTCGGCTGCTCGCGCCCACATCGCTCCAAAGCAAAATCTGCGCTCCCCTATAACAGCCGGCAACGCCGATTCTGGCGCTTACGGCCGCGCCACCCGCTCTGCAATCCACACCGCGCATTCCTTTGTGCCCAGCGAGCCGGCGACATCCACCGTCGTTTTCTTCTGGCGGACGGCCTCCAGCACGGCGTTCTCAATCTTCTGCGCTTCGGCGGTGAGTCCGAGATGAGCCAGCATCATTGCGGCCGTCAGGATCGAGCCCATCGGGTTGGCAATGTTCTTTCCTGCAATCGGCGGCGCGGAGCCGTGGACCGGTTCGAACATCGACGTCCGGCCGGGATGAATGTTGCCGCTGGCAGCCATGCCCAATCCGCCCTGGAGCGCGGCGGCCAGGTCGGTGACGATGTCGCCGAACATGTTGTTGGTCACAATGACGTCGAGCGAGCGGGGCTCGCGCACCATTTGCAGACAGAGCGCGTCCACGTACATGTGCTGCGTTTGGATGTCGGAATACTCCTTCGCCACTTCTTTGAAGACGCGCTGCCACAGGCCGCCGGCGAAGGTCATCACGTTCGACTTGTCCGACATCATGACTTTCTTGCGGCCGTTCTCTCGCGCGTACCTGAAAGCGAAGTGAATGACGCGCTCTACGCCCTTACGCGTGTTGATGTCTTCCTGAGTGGCGACTTCGTCGGGCGTGCCCAACTTAAAGTTGCCGCCCATGTCCATGTACACGCCTTCGGTGTTCTCGCGGATGACGGTGAAGTTGATGTCGTCGGGCGTGGCGTTTTTCAGCGGGCAGAGCGAGGCGTCGAGCAACCGAACCGGACGCACGTTGGCGTATAGGTCCATCTTGAAGCGCATGCCCAGCAGGATTTCCTTGGCGTGAATGTTGCTGGCGACGCGAGGGTCGCCGAGAGCGCCGACGAAGATGGCGTCGAAATCGCGCGCCAGCATGTGGAAGCCGTCGGCGGGAATGGTGGTGCCATCGATGAGGTAACGGTCGGCGCCCCAGTCGAAGATGGTGAACTCGACCGCCGCGCCGCTGGCACGGACTACTTCCAGGGCGTTAGGAATAACTTCCTTGCCGATGCCGTCTCCGGGAACAACTGCAATGCGTTTGTGGGTGCTCATGATCATCGAAGATAGTAGCAGGGATTGAGCATGTGCCGGCCCTGCGGGCTCTTAGCTTTTTAGCCTTCAGGTCTTAGCAAGAACCGGGTATCGCACGATATTCGCTGTGCTGGCTTAGAGCTAAAGGCTAGCAGTCCGCAGTGCGAAATACCGCAAGGCCCACCGCCGTCTTCTATAATCAGATATTCACCATGAGTGTGGCGACATTACAAGACAAGCTGACGGCCTCGGGAGCGCGCCCGGGAAACTATCGCGGCGCCGAGACGCCGGCGAGCTTCGGCGATGTGGCGGCTGAATTCAAGGCGCTGCTTGAGGGCTGCGCGGTTTTCGACATGGGCTGGCAGGCCAAGCTGATCTTCAGCGGCCGGGATCGCGTGCGCTGGCTGAATGGCATGGTCACCAACAATGTTCGCGACCTGGCGCTGGGGCATGGAGTGTACAGCTTCATCCTGACACCGCAAGGACACAATCAGGGCGATCTGGTTGCGTACAATCGCGGCGACTACCTGCTGGCGACGACCGACCGCGAACAGGCTCCGAAGATCACGGCCCTGCTACAGCGCTATATCATCATGGACGACGTTGAGGTTGAGGACATCAGCGACAAGCTGGGCGCGATTGGTGTCGCCGGTCCCAAGGCCGGTGAGGTTCTGTCCAGTGCGGGGATTGATGTTTCGCAGCTCCAGGCCGGGCAAGTGATCGAAGCAGTGTGGTGCGAGACGGGCATTTCGGTTGCTCGCAATACACATCCGCAGATGGAAGGCTACGAGATCTGGCTTGCGGCGGAGCAAGCGGAGAGAGTTTGGGATGCGCTGGCATCCGTGGGAGCTACTCCGGTGGGAAGTGCTGCGCTGGAGATGTATCGCATTGTGCGCGGCGTGCCGCGCTACGGTATCGATCTGCGGGAGCGCGATCTGGCGCAGGAAACGGGCCAGGAACACGCCCTGAGCTTCGTCAAGGGCTGCTACATCGGGCAGGAGATTGTGGAGCGGGTTCGTGCGCGTGGCAATGTGCATCGCACCTTTATCGGTTTTGAAGTGCAGGGCGAGGCGCCGCAACCTGGAACGAAGGTTCGCGCGGGCGATAAGGATGTAGGAGAGATCACCAGCGCCGTGCGCGTTCCGTTTCCCGGAGGTGACAAGGCGCTGGCTCTCGGCTATCTGAGGCGAGAGAGTGCAGCGGCAGGCGCGACCGTGCGAGTTGGCGAGCAGAGTGCCACGGTGAAGACGCTTCCGTTCGATTCGTAAAGCGACTTGACAGGCGGCTGAAAAGGTTCGGGAAGCCAGATTCCTCGCGGGCTAAAGCCCGCTCGGAAAGATAAGAGTAGAGGACTTTAACGGCGCACCTAAAGGTGCGCCCCTTCAAAACAGGCCGAAGGCGAGTTTTCAGCAGCCTGAGTGGCAAAGAGAAACTATGGCGGAAAAAGAGAAAAAACCTGAGTTTGTAGTAACGGATCGGCGCCTGTTCAGCACTGACGGTGAGTTGCGTCAGGATGTGGTGGAAGCCGAGGAGCGCCGCGAGGAACGCGAGCGCGAAACCAAGGAAGCGCAGCAGCGCGTGAATGAAGAGCGGGCCGCGCAGAACCATGCTGCACAGACGCCGCCGCCTCCCGTCGCAACCTCGCCGGAGGAGCCGGAGATTCAGGCGCCGAGCGCGCAGGAGCAGCAGGCTTCGGTTGCGGCCTACAAGGAGTCCACGCGCGAGATTGACGCCGAGATCGAGAAGGAGATGCGGAAGCAGGGCCAGCCGCATCGCGCGCAGGACTTCGAGATAACCTTCGAGAAGTTCATCGCCTCGCTGTACATGACTTCGCTGATGCAGCTTGGCTTGGCGGCGCCACAGGGCGCAAAGCCCGAGGTGGACTTGATTGGCGCGCGCCAGACCATCGATACCCTGTCCCTACTCCAGGAGAAAACCAAGGGCAACCTGACCGCAGGGGAAGAGAACATGCTACAAAACTGTCTCTACGAACTGCGCATGGCCTACCTGGAAGTCACCAACCTGATCACCCATCCGCCACAGGGTGGTTCCGGCGCTGACGGCAAGGTTAGATGAAAGCCACACTCACGGTGCTGGGCAGTGGAACCTCGATGGGAGTTCCGACCATCGGGTGCGACTGCGCGGTGTGCACCTCGGCCGATCCGTACGACCGTCGGACCCGGCCGTCGATCATGGTGCAGTGGGACGGTCACACGGTTCTGATCGACACTACGCCCGACTTCCGCGAGCAGGCCATCCGCGAACAGATTCGCAAGATCGATGCCGTGCTGTATACCCACGGGCACGCCGACCACATCCTGGGACTGGACGATGTCCGGCCGCTCAGCTTTCCCCGCGTGACCGGCGGCGGGAAGATACCGCTGTATGCCAGCGAGAACACGGCGCAGGTGCTGCGCAGCGTCTTCCGCTACATCTTCGAGGCGAATTACAAATACGGTGGCCTGGCGCAAGTGGAACTGCGGCCCGTAAACGGCCCGGTGGAACTGTTTGGCGCAAGCTTCCAGCCGCTGGCGGTGATGCACGGCGATGTGCCGATTGAAGGTTATCGCTTTGGCAAGGCCGCGTATCTCACCGATTTCAGCAGCGTGCCGGAAGGGACGCTGGCGCAACTGGAGGGTCTGGACATTCTGTTTCTCGACGCGCTGCGCCATCATCCTCATCCCACGCACTCGACGGTGGAGAATTCGCTGAAGATTGTGGAGCGGTTGAAGCCGAAGCGGACGTACTTTACGCACATCTCGCACGATCTGCCGCATGAGGCGACCAACGCGGCGCTGCCGGACAACGTAAGGCTGTCGCACGACGGACTGAAGCTGGAGTTCGAGATCTGAATATCGCGGATGGAACCCGCCTTCACAGGCTGCGGAAGGGTCGGAACAGGGCATTGTGCCGCCGGCTAAAGCCGGTTCGGGGAGAGAAACTAAATGGCTTATCGGCACGACTAAAAGTCGTGCCCTGACACAAAGCGTCCGGAGCGGAGTTTTTCCGCAACCTGTTCAGGAATGCTCCATCCGTCCTCTATAAATCGAGAATGAATTGCTGTCGCTGCGCCCGGCCCTAAGAAATCATGCAAGTTTTTCGCCATCTCGATGATGTCCCGGCGGACTTCGGTCCCACCGTAGTCAGCGTGGGTAACTTTGACGGGGTGCATCGCGCGCATCAGGAAGTGGTGCGCCATATGGCCGAGCGCGCCCGCTTCTTCGGGGGCAAGGCCGTGGTGGTGACGTTCGAGCCGCATCCGCTGCGTATTTTGCGTCCTGATGTCGCGCCCAGGCTGCTGACTGCGTTGCCGGCCAAGCTGAAGCTGTTGGAGCAGGCGCAGGTGGACGCGGTGTTGGTGCTGCCGTTTACCCGCGACTTATCGCTGATGACGGCGGACGATTTCGCGCGACGCGTGCTGGTGGAGACCCTGCATGCCCGCGAGGTCCACGAAGGTTACAATTTCCACTTCGGCCATAAGGCGCAGGGCAACGTGAGTACGCTGGCCGAGTTGGGCCGGCAGAGCGGGTTTGAAGCGAAGATCTATTCTGAGCAGTTGTTGCGCGGGCATCATCTGTCCAGCAGCGAGATTCGCAAGCTGATTGCGGAGGGAAATGTCAGCCGTGCCCGCGCCTTGCTGGGACGGCCGTTCAGCATTATCTCTACTCCGGGACGCGGACGCGGCTACGGCCGGCAGTACACTGTACCGACGGTGAACCTGGCGCGCTATGACGAGCTGGTGCCGGCGAACGGTGTCTACATCACGTGGCTGCGCGTTGGCGGCGAGTGTTTTGAGGCGGTGACCAACGTAGGCAACCGGCCGACCTTTGGAGAGGATTCCTTCGCCATTGAAAGCCATCTGCTGAACTTCCATCCCATTGAGTTGCTGCCAGAGACGGAGTTGGAGTTGGTGTTCCTGAAGCGGCTGCGGCCGGAGATCAAGTTTCCGTCGGTGGATGCGTTGCGCGAGCAGATTGGGAAAGACGTGCAGGAGGCGAAGAGATATTTTCGGCTGAAGAAACTGTGAACCGCGAGCTACGAGCCACGAGCTTCTCGGCTTGAGCCACCAGCCGATAGCGGTGACCCGTACTCAGTGACCGAGAGGCGGATATATCCCCGCTTACCTGTAGCGATGGTCCTTTCTTTGAATGCTGAATCTTCACAGCTCGAAGTTCGCCGGGCTCAAGGCGCGAAGCCTGGGCTCGTGGCCGCGGGAGCGGTTTGCATGGTTGCTCCCAACCTGATAACTTTTTCCATTGCCCTAAGAATCATGATGAAGAAAGCCATTCCTCTCTCTCTATTTTGCTGTCTGCTTTGTATGCCGCTTCTGGCGCAAGCACCCAGCGACACTCCGTCCGATGCGCTGCGGCATCCCGGCTGGAATGCCGGGATTTTTGCAGGTGGTGGGACCACCGTGGACAGCACGCCCAGCGGCAGCAACCTGGTGGTAGGTGCTCGCCTGGGGCGCGTGCTGACGGACGAGCATGGTCCGGGAATTCTGCACGGCACCTACGAGATGGCCATCGACATTATTCCGCTGGACGAGTACTGGATCAACGGCGGACAGTACGCTGGAGGCGTGGATCCGGTCGTCTTCAAGTGGAATTTCACCAGCGGCAGCAAGATTGTGCCGTACTTTGCGGCGGTGGGCGGCGCGCTGTTCAGCAACCACAACCTGCCGCCGGGCGACACCTCGCAGATCAACTTCACCAGCGGGCCGGAGATTGGCGCGCAGATTTTCGGCAGCGGGAAGAACTCGTGGGACATCATGGTGAAGGCCTATCACCTGTCGAATGCGTCGATCGGGAACCACAATCCCGGGCTGAACGCGAACGTGCAATTCATGCTGGGATATACCTGGCATTAGGAGCGCGGAATATCCCGCCGGCGAGTCGGCGCCTCTGACGTTGATGCCGTCGCACTGCCGGCCTGGGTTTCCAGGAATGCGCCATGCCCGTGCCCACGCTCCAGGAACAATTCGGCCCGATCGACATCTACCTTTTCGATCAGCTCCTGAAAGGCCGCATCACTCCCGGAATGCGAATACTGGATGCCGGATGCGGTTCCGGTCGCAACCTGGTCTATTTTCTGCGGCAAGGATACGAAGTTTGCGGCGCAGACCGGGATGCTGCGGCCGTGGAAAGTGTTCGCTCTCTCGCCCACAGGATCGCGCCCGATCTTCCGGCATCGAATTTTCGGGTCGAGTCGGTCGAGCGTATGTCATTCGACGATGCCTGCGCGGACGTGGTGGTGAGCAGCGCCGTCTTGCACTTTGCCGACGACGACGCACAGTTCGAGTCCATGGTGCGGGGATCGTGGCGCGTTCTTAAACCGGGTGGGCTATTTTTCTGCCGCCTGGCATCCACCATCGGCATGGAGCGTCAGGTCCAGCCTGTCCGCGGACGCCGCTTCCGCTTGCCGGATGGCTCGGAGCGTTATCTGGTGGACGCGGAACTGCTCGACTCCCTCGCGGAACGGTTAGGCGGCGAACCGGCCGAGCCGTTGAAGACCACGGTTGTGCAAAATCAACGTGCCATGACCACATGGGTGCTGCGGAAGAAGCAGCTGTGAGGAAGGCAGTCCGGTTGCGTCGCTCGTCTGCGGCGCAAGATTTTGGGTATGCGGGCTGGCATCGGCGTATACTCCTGGCTGAAACCTCACAGTCCATTACCACACTGTCTGGTGCCGAACCTATGACATCCTCACCATTGCTGCGACCGCTTATCCTGTGTATTGACGACGCAGAGATTGCCCTGCGGGTGCGCAAGCTGGTGCTGACCGGCGCGGGGTATTCCGTGCTGACCGCGCCCTCCGGCGAAGAAGGGCTGGAGGCATTCAAACAAAACCCCATCCAGCTGGTGATCGCGGACCATTTCCTGTCGGACAAGACAGGAGCGGAAATCGCCAAGGAGATGAAAGAGTACAAGCCGGAGGTGCCGATCCTGATTGTGTCGGCGGCTTCGGAAGCGCCCGAGGGTTTGGAGTTTGCCGACGGCTTCCTGTCGAAGGGCGAAGGCCCGGACGCTCTGCTGGAAAGTATTGCCCGCCTGCTGCACGACCGTCATAACGCTGGGTAGACATCGGTCAGTTCTCTCGGACCAGCCAGGGAGCGTAGGCAGCCATGTCAATGGCCGGGGCAGTGCCTATTCTTTGCAGCCGGGTGATGAGTTCGAGGAGAAAGCACGTAGTCGCTTTGTCATGTGGGGCCGGGGAAACGCAGTTTGCCCCTTCGCAACCGAAGGTCCCATAGGCAGCGATGCAGCCGAAATCGAGCCGGCCTTGGTCCTGGTCGGCGGCGAGTAAGGGCGAAAGATATTTCCCGATGTCCGCCGTTTTCCATGTGTTTTCAAAAGCCAGAAATCCCGCCAGAATAGGCTGCGGC
>JBEKCJ010000029.1:0-41104 GCA_050014935.1 Candidatus Korobacteraceae bacterium | reverse complement strand
CGACTAACTCGGCCAGGTCGATGGCCGTCATCTTGCCTTCCATGCCCGCGACCTTGATCGCGTCTTCGATATTCACCATGCAGAACGGGCAGGCGGTCACGATGACATTCGCACCGGCCTCGACGGCCATTCGTACTCGCTTGACGCCGATCCGTTCGTCTTCCTGCGGCTCGTAGAACAACATCAGGCCGCCCCCGCCGCAGCAGAACGAGCGATCGCGGCAGCGCTGCATCTCCACGCGCTTCAGGCCGGGAATCGCGTCCAACACCTCGCGCGGATCGTTGTACACCTGGTTGTGCCGCCCGAGATAGCAGGGATCGTGGTAGGTGTAAACGTTGTTTCCGTTCTCCACGGCATTCAGGCGAAGCTTGCCGGACTTAACTTCGCGCGCGATCATCTGGCTGATGTGTTCCACTGGCGGCATGTCTTTGTAATCGTGCTTCAGGGCGTTGAAGGCGTGGGGATCGGAGGTCACGATGCGCTTGACGCCCGAAGCCTTGATGGCGTCGGTGTTGTGGTCGCGCAGTGCCATGAAGAGCGTCTCTTCGCCGAAGCGGCGCACGTCGTGACCGCTATCTTTTTCCGCAGCGCCAAGGATCGCGAAGTCTTCGCCAGCCTTGGTCAGAATGCGCGCGGACGCGCAGCCAATGGCCTGGATGCGATCGTCGTAGGAAGTAATGCTGTCGACGAAGAACAGGGTGTCGGCGGTTGTGCTCCCATTCAGCACCTTGACCTGGCAGCTCTGCTGGAACTCCTTGTCCTTGGTCCAGTCGGCCTTCTTCTTTTCCATCTTGCCGTAGGGATTGCCGCGGCTCTCCAGCGCCTGCAGCGCCTTCTGGATGGACTTGGGAACGTTGCCGTTATCGACCATGCCACGCCGCAGGTCGACAATCTTGTCGATGTACTCGATCAGCAGCGGACATTCTTCTTCGCAGGCGCCGCAGGTGGTGCAAGACCAGATTTCGTCTTCCGAGTAAATGCCGCCGATCAGCGCATGGCTGTTGTTCGACTTGCCGAAGACGGGGAAGTGCTGGAAGGCGTAGTCGCGCGCCTTGGTGGTTAGAAATCTTGGCGACAGCGGACGGCCCGCCGCGTTTGCTGGACAGTTGTCGGAGCAGCGCCCGCAGTCGGCGCAGGAATAGAAGTCCAGCATGTGCTTCCAGGTGAAGTCTTCGAATTTCTTCACGCCGAAGGACTTCACTTGATCAAGCTGGCCATCGCTGACGCCCCAGCGCACCGGCTTCACCGTTCCGCGATCCAGCTTGGAGAAGAACACGTTGAAGAGCGAGGTTTCCACGTGAAACTGAATTCCGAAGGGCCTGTAGCACAGCAGGAAGTAAAAAGTCAGAATGTCGACAAGGTATGCGCCGAGGTGGAGGTTCCACAAAGTCGCCAGCGAAGCCGCGGCAAAAATATCCCTTAGCAGCCACGGCAGCGACAGGACGGGGAGGAACTCGGGCGCCATGCCGCGCTGCATCTGGATTGCGGCCCGGGTGGCCTCGAAGAGACTTTCCGAAGTCATCAGGAGCGCGATTAGTCCCAACAGGAAGATGGCGTCGACGGGATGGCCTTTGCCGTATTTTTCCGGAACGTCGTAACGCTCGGGCTTGAAGAACACGCGGCGAACCGCAGCCGCCGAAACCGCCAGGAAGACAATGGTCGCGGCGTAGTCGGCAACGATGTCGTAAGTCCGGGCGAGTGCACTGGGCTCGGCAAAGTCATGCGCCAGTCCGAAGAGCAAGAGATAGAAAGCGCGGGTGGCGAGAATGAGGAAGCCGACGAATATGAAGAGGTGCAGCGTGCCGGCGACCCGGTAGCGTGGATGCTTCCACTGAGCGAACCAGAACTTCAGAAGTTTTTGCACTCGCAACCAAGGCCGGTCGAGACGAAGATCGCGCTGGGCCCGGATGAGTGGTGCAACACGCTTTGCCACGATGTAGAAAAAGCAGGCGAGCCCCAGGAGTTGTATCAGAAGAAACAGTGCTGAAACCGGAGCTTGTCCGCTGCGGACGTAGTCGGGAATGGGCGCGCGATCGACCATAAGAATGGCATCTCCGTTTAACGGCCAGATGCGTCACGAGCGATTACGACGAGGTGCTTCGGACGGAGACTTTCCATCCGCGATGCTCCGGCACAGGCGAGTCCGAATGTGGTACCTGGAAGTAGCGACCTGGCGCGGTCGAGTGGACTCGTGCTCGTCTGGTCTACTCTGTATCTTGTTCCACTTGCAGGGCGCAGGTCAGTGAGGAAGGACGGCATGGTAGGTGACCCGCATCACATCAAGTGCGTGATAAGGCAACAGTCCGGGCCCCGAATGTATTTGTTGCAACACATTCATTCCGGCGTCGAGGGAGCGGACGCAGCAGGTCCGCGGTCGTGAGGGGGCGGAACGTCCCTGAACGGTCGCGCCGCAAAGTGCGGTCGGTCACCCCAGGCGGTGCCCACTATCACTGCAACAATTCAGGGAATGTGAGAAGCTTTACATCAGGAGCGTTGTTGATGCGCAAGCTCCAGGAGTCGCGATTGGAGTGTGGCAAGGCAACGTCTCTTCCATGAGGACAAGTGTATGAATCATAATGCGCCAGCAACCAGGCTTGCTTATGGACGCAGGCTGGTGAAGGCCGGGATTTCAGGAATCCGCACCGGCCGGGAAAACTTCGATCCCCAGCGCGCCTCCGCTCTGGTGAGCAACTCCGCCGGGGAGTCGCTAAAGCTCGCCGTGGCAGGGGCGTGTCTCGGGATCTTACCGGCGTTTTTGATACGGCGGCGTTCCCGTCTTGCGAGTGCGCTGGTGCTTGGCGCGGCGGGGAGCGCGATTGGCTTTTGCGCGGGGTTTTCCTGGAAGACGCGGAAACTTACGTCGACGCTGGCCCACTCCGCGGTGCGCGAAGTGCGGCGCGTGAAAGACGAGCACTGGCTCGACAAGAATCCGATCGACTACGCTTAGCCCGCATCGGATTACGATCGCCGCCATCGTTAAAGGTTTTTGCTTATGCGCTCTCAGATTGGAAGAGAGCAGCTTCCGCCTGCCGCCGCTTCACCAGTCCAGGCAATTGCACTCCTCCGGCGTAGACCCAGACGAGAAACTGGGCTGCTGCACCCGCAGTATTGCCGGCGTTCAGCTCACGCAGCAAAGTCGAGCTGGCGAGGTTTCCCTGACCCTCGTTGAAGGTAAAATCCACCAGCGCGTCGAACTGGTTCTGGGTCAGTGTGACCGTCACCAGCCGGTTGACAGCAGCAACGGCGCCTGCGACGTCTTGCTGGAGCAGGGCGCCGGCCTGTTCCTGGGTGATAGTAAGACCCGGGCGCACATCGGAGCCGGTGTGACCATAGCCGATGGTCCACACCCCGACCGAATCCTGATAGGCGGTTAACCGCAAGCCCTCAAACTGCTCCGTCAAAGCTAACCCGGTGCTGCTGTAAGAAAGGTTATTAGTGTTTGGCATAGTCTATTCTTCTGTTCCGCTTCCGATGTGAGGAACGTCAGACGAAGTTGAGGGAGTAAGCTGGCAACTTGCTGTTCCAACACATTGCGGACGCGAAAATCGGGATATCACCGTGACCGCATTAGTCCCCGCGCATAGAATACCTCTTCGAGGAAGGTATCCGCTTGCGTGCTATGTCATGGTTCAACCGTGCGACTCCAACCGCTAATCAGACTCCGGCAGACGCGTCGGCGATAGACGCGTATCCACTCACCCGGTGTCTGTTTCTGGTGCTAGGCGCCGTCGCCCTAGTGTATGCGGCTTTGGCCGGCCTGCGGACCGTCCACGACCCGGACCTGGGCTGGCAATTGGCAGGCGGACGCTGGATAGCGCAGCATCACCGGATTTTCTCCACCGACATCTTTTCGTACACGGCGACCGGCCAGCCATGGATTTATCCCGCAGGCTCGCAACTGGCGCTTTATGGAATTTACCGGCTCGGCGGCTATGTGCTGCTGTCGTGGTCAGGAGCTGCGGCGTGCGTGGCAACCGTTGCTTTATTGCTGCGACGAGGCTCGACATTCACGGCTGCGATTGCCATCCTCGCGACACCCCTTATCGCCGAGCGCACTGGTCCGCGAGCCGAAATGTTCACCGTCATTTTGTTCGCAGCGTATGTCTCTATCCTCTGGCAGCATTATCAGACCGGTAGCGCGCGCCTGTGGCTTCTTCCATCGCTGATGATCGCCTGGGTCAATCTGCACCTGGGATTTATCTCGGGCTTGGCGCTGATCGTGGGATTCGCAGGTCTGGAGTTGCTGGAGATGGTGACTTCGGCGACGCGGCGAAGTGACGCCGTGCGCAGGCTCAAGCAGGCGTCTCCGTGGTTTGTCGCTGCCGGGCTCGCCACGCTGGTGAATCCGTGGGGATGGGGAGTATACAGGGCGTTTGCGCGGCAAAATCGCGCGATGGCGTTGCACTCGCAAGTCTTCGCGGAGTGGGGCCAGGCTCGATTTCAGTGGAGTGCCTTGGGCAATTTTTCGCAGCAGCCCATGCAGAATTCGCTCGATCTAATGGCGGCGATCGTGTTGCTGACAGCTGCGATTGCCCTTCTGCAGCGCCGGCTGAGTGCAGCGATTCTACTGGTGGGCGCCGCATACGCGACCATGCAACATGTGCGAATGGAGGCCCTCACCGCGTGTGTCGTGATCGTAATAGGAGGCTCGATTCTGGCCGACACGATTCCGTTGGTGTGGGCCCGTATTCCCATTGCACGACTACGCTTTGCGGGCGCGCTGGTCGCGGTGGTCATGGTTGCAGCCGTGGCTTGCGTGCACGGCGCAGAGTTCGTAACGGATCGCGTTTACCTCGAAAGCAACGCCAAGGCGAACTTTGGCGCCGGTCTGTCATGGTGGTTTCCGGAAAGAGCGGCTGCATTCGTCGAAAGGGAAAACCTTCCTGCCCAGGTTTTCAATAATTTTGATGAAGGTGGTTTTGTGGTGTGGCAATTGGGCCAGAGATACCAAGACTTTATCGACGGCAGGTCTATTCCGTTTGGCGAGGAAGGGCTGTTGCACGAACACGAACTGGTGACGGCGCCGGTGGATTCCTCTACGTGGCAGCAGGCAGGTGATCGCTACAACATCAACACCATCATCCTTCAACTCGACACTACCGAGATCGATTTCGCTCAACTGCAAGACCTCTGCTACAGCAAGAGCTGGCGGCCAGTTTATCTGGACGAAGTCTCGGTGGTTTTGGTGCGCCAGAAGCCTGAAACGGAAGAGCTGATCAATCGCTTACAAATAAATTGCGCAACGGCGCCAGTGCCGACACAACCCTTGGATCATAGTGCGAGGGCGTTCCAGCTCTGGGCCAACGCGGCTTATGTCCTGGCCGCGCTGCGGCGGACCAATGAAGCGCTGTCGGCGGCAGACAATGCGTACCGTATATTTCCCAGCAGCGCCGCTCTGCGTTGGGTGCGAGGCAACGCTCTTTACGCCTCGGACCGCCGTGTAGAGGCTGAACAGGAGTGGCTGGCGGCTATCGGCTTAGGCTTGAGTACTTCAGATGCTGCCGCTGTGTGGTCGCGACTGGGGGAACTATACGATCAGCAGGGTCGAATTCCGGAGGCCCTGCACGCGTGGCAGCAAATTGTCCAGATGACGCCAGATGCGCCCGCGAAGACAAGAGCGCTGGTGAAACTGGCTCGACTGTACCTCCTGACGCGGCAGCCTAAGGCGGCCTTGCAGGCGTTGGATGAGGCCGATCGAGGTGCGCCTGCTCAGATGGCGGACGCCACTGAGGGACGTAGTTTCAAGTTTGACCTCGCGCAGGGACGGGCAGCCGTCTGGCGGGCCATGGGGGACATGAACCAGGCGGTTTCGTTCCAGGAGCAAGCGGTGAAGCTGGATCCAGAAGCCGCGGATGCGTGGTCACACTTGGCGAAGCTTTATCAACGACAAGGGCGGGTGGCGGACGAGCGGCGGGCCGAGGAGCGAGCCAGTGCGCTAGCTGTGGATCAGGGCAGGTAATTCACGAGCATTCAACACATACGGCATGTTAGTGGTGTGTATAATTTACTAAGAGGTGGAAACTTCTACATTGTCGGCCCGGTTGCCAAAGTGGGGAAAGCCCATATTTCCCAATATTTCCGGGCGGCACAGTTTGGCGCGAAAAATGCTATTTCATATACCAGACGAAGTGGCGCATAGGGTCACTCGGATGCGAATTTCGGCCAGAGTTCGCCTCCCAGAGTGACCCTTATTCTTGCTCCACGAAACTTCTTGCCTCGTCTCGACTCTCCTGCCCGTTAATTCTTCCGTCGGTCCACCGTCCAGCCACGCCGGCCCTCGCGCTTTGGCGCATCTCCCGCCGCCCGCCCGACCTCCTAGGTCAGCGCCAGCTTCTCTCGCACATCGAACCCCGCCTGCCGCAGCAGACCCTCCACCGTTGCCTCATTCAGCCGGCTGGCATCATATTCCACCCGGATGGTCCGCCCTTCCTCCTCGCACTTGACGCGACGAATTCCATACACATCGCTCACCTGTCCCAGAGCGCCCATCTCCCGCTCGCCCGGCGGCATCCCGTATCGAAACACGACTTCCACACTAGTCATCGGACTCCCCTCTCGCGATGTGCAATGATAATGACAGCTCTTAGGATCTGCGGAACCCGCGCCGATTTCGCATCCGCAATTCGCGTCGCCTCCGCCGAAGCTCCGAGTTCAATATAGTGCATGGCTGCGCTTGTGAATAGCGCCGCGTTACCATTACAGTGAGCGATGCAATGAGCGAGCCCGACGCGCCCCTGGAGAACCTGACGCTGGACTTTTCCGCCAAGGACCCCGTGTGCGGCATGATCATCGACCCCCCTCAGGCTCGCGGCAAAGCCCGCTACCAGGGCGATCTCTACTTCTTCTGCTCTCCCGCCTGCATGCAGAAGTTCATGGCATCGCCGACCAAGTTTCTGGCGCCGGTCGGCGAATCCGCCGCCATTCTCGCGCCGCTTCCCAAAAAGCTGGATAAAGACCCCGTCTGCGGCCGCAGCGTTGATCCTTCCAAAGCCGTATCCACCGCTGAGTATGACGGCAAGCTCTATCATTTCTGCTCGCGCGGCTGCGCCGAGAGATTCCGCCGCGATCCCAAGAAATATCTCGAGCCGGGCCCCAAGTCCGTAGGCATGACCGGCTTCGTTCAACTCAGCAGTGTGCCACTCCAGAGTGGCGGGACGCGTAAGCTTGCCCTCGACCCTGTCTGCGGAATGAATGTCGATCCCACCACTGCGGCGAGCAGCGTTGCGCATGGCGGCCAGACCTATTACTTCTGCTCACGCGGTTGCGGCGAAAAGTTCAAAGCCGACCCCGAGAGATTCCTGTCGCCTCCTGCGCCCTCAACGGCGACGCAAGCCCAGACCCAGACGCAGTCGCAAACCCCAGCCACTTCCGCCGATACCAGGACGGCCATCACCTATGTCTGCCCTATGGATCCGGAGATTCGCAAGGACCGTCCCGGCCCTTGTCCCAAGTGCGGCATGGCTCTCGAGCCCGACCTTCCCGCCGCTCCCGCGAAGACCCAGTGGACCTGTCCCATGCATCCCCAGATCGTGCGCGACGCGCCGGGCGCATGTCCCATCTGCGGCATGGCGCTGGAGCCCATGACTGCGACCGCATCCGACGACGAGAATCCCGAACTCCGCGACATGACCCGCCGTTTCTGGACCAGCGTGGTGATTGCGGTTCCTCTGGTGGCTTTCGCCATGTTGCGAATGACGCCGCGAATGTCGCCGCTTTTCCACGCTATCAGCCCGCGCTTCGGTGACTGGATCGAGTTCGCACTCGCGAGTCCCGTCGTGCTCTGGTGCGGCTGGCCGTTCTTTCAGCGCGGCTGGGCTTCGGTAAAATTTCGCAGCCCGAACATGTTTACCCTGATCGCGATGGGCGTCGGCGTCGCCTACCTGTACAGTGCCGTCGCGACCATTGCGCCCGGACTATTTCCGTCGCGTGAAGGCATGGGCGGTCAGCCCGACGTCTACTTCGAGGCCGCTGCCGCCATTATCGCGCTGGTTCTTCTCGGCCAGGTGCTGGAGCTGCGCGCGCGCAGCCGCACCTCCAGCGCCATTCGCGCTCTGCTCGATCTCTCGCCCAAGATGGCGCGCATTATGCGCGACGATGGCGCCGAGTACGACGTTCCGCTCGATCAGGTGAAGCCGGGCGACAAGCTTCGCGTCCGCCCCGGCGAAAAGATTCCCGTCGATGGCACCGTCCTCGACGGCCTCAGCTCGGTCGACGAATCGATGGTCACCGGCGAATCCATCCCCATCGAGAAACACACCGGCGACAAAGTCATCGGCGCCACCGTCAACGGCACCGGCTGGCTGTTGATGCGCGCCGAACGCGTAGGCAGCGAAACCATGCTGGCCCAGATCGTCAGGATGGTGAGCGAAGCGCAACGCAGCCGCGCCCCCATTCAGCGCCTGGTCGACAAAGTCGCCGCCTGGTTCGTTCCTATCGTGCTGGCCACCGCCGTCATCACCTTCATTGTTTGGTTTCTAGAGGGCCCTGAACCGCATTTGGCTAACGCCATCGTCAATGCCGTCGCTGTGCTCATCATCGCTTGTCCCTGCGCCCTCGGCCTTGCCACCCCCGTGGCTATCATGGTCGGAAC
Source organism: Candidatus Korobacteraceae bacterium (assembly GCA_050014935.1). Taxonomy (GTDB): domain Bacteria; phylum Acidobacteriota; class Terriglobia; order Terriglobales; family Acidobacteriaceae; genus Bog-257. The sequence goes on along the minus strand of JBEKCJ010000029.1, from coordinate 32,514 downwards.
CGGACGCGGCGCTCGCGCCGGAGTCCTCATCAAGAACGCCGAGGCACTGGAGACATTGCAGAAAGTCGACACGCTGGTCCTCGATAAAACCGGAACGCTCACGCAAGGCAAGCCCGAGCTGATGTCGGTCGTCGCTGTTGGCGGCGAGACCGAAGAGCGCGTCGTCCGTCTGGTCGCAAGTCTGGAGCGGGGAAGCGAACATCCGCTGGCCGCAGCAGTTGTTGAAGCGGCGCAAGCCAATGGCTTGTCGCTGATGCCGGTCGAGGAGTTTCGCTCGATCACCGGCCGCGGTGTCGTTGGTCGAGTTGGAGGACACGAAGTCGCCGTTGGGAACGAAGCCCTTCTGGAAGAGCTTCACCTTGCCGCCAACAAACGCTTCGTAACAGGGGACGACTTGAGTCGTGTCGATAACGAGGGCCTTGTAACAGGGGACGACCTTAGTCACGCCGATAACGAGAGCTCTGTCACAGGGCACGACTCGAGTGGTGCCGATAGCGAAGGCCTTGTAACAGGGCACGACTTTAGTCGTGCCGATAACGGCGCCAATTCTCATTCTCCCGACCGAAGCCCGGTGCCCCAGGTTCACGTCCCTTCTTTGGACATTAACCTGGGTCCTTCGCCGCAACCCCAGCCGCAACGCGGCGAGATGAATTTAGGCGGGGGCGTAAGCCCCCGCTCCGATGAAGAAGAGAATCTGAGCCGCGCAGCGGCGGCACTTGACCGCACCCTCGCTGCCCAAGCCGACTCCCTCCGCAAAGACGGCCAAACCGTCGTCTTTGTCGCCATCGACGGCCGCGCCGCCGGTATTCTCGGTATCGCCGATCCCATCAAGCCCGAAGCGGGGCAGGCCGTCCGGGATCTCCGCGCGCAAGGCCTGCGCGTCGTCATGCTGACAGGCGACAACGAAACCACAGCCGCCGCCGTGGCCCGCCAGATCGGCATAACCGATTTCCAAGCTGGCGTTCTGCCCGAAACCAAAGCCGATGCCATCAAGAAGCTGCAACAGCAGGGAAGAATAGTCGCCATGGCCGGCGACGGCATCAACGACGCGCCCGCTCTGGCCCAGGCGCAAGTCGGGATCGCAATGGGAACCGGAACCGATGTTGCCATGGAGAGCGCAGGCATCACTTTAATCAAAGGCGATCTCGCCGCCCTGGTGCGCGCTCGCCGCCTGAGCCGCGCCGTTATGGCAAACATTCGCGAGAACCTTTTCTTCGCCTTCGTCTATAACTCGGTAGGCGTCCCCATCGCCGCGGGCATTCTGTACCCGAAATTCGGAATCCTCCTCAGCCCGATAATCGCGGCCGCCGCCATGAGCTTCAGCTCCGTCTCGGTCATCACCAACGCACTGCGTCTACGCCATACGAAGCTCTAGTTCTGGTTGTCATCAATCTTGGTTGTCACCTATGTTGCGTGTCATCCGGATGACAAAACACTGAGGGGCTGTTGCGCCCACCTGGGTCCGCCCGGCCCACAATCGTATATACTTCCTGCACTGAGAAGCTAGCCACAGACGGGCGCTTGAGCCTAACTCGTGGGGTGTCAGCATCGTCAAACGCCCCAGGGCGGTTCCGGCATCGCAACATGGATGACTCCAGACCACCATCCGATGAGAACTCTGCCACTGGCAAGCCCGCATCTCCCGGTGTAAAGACGCCGTTTGTGGGTGAGAGTTCGACCAGCAATGTCCCCATCCCTCCAGCCGACCAAGCCAAACTTGTGGACGCAGCGTCCTCCCAGAGAGATCCCGACGCAACTATCATCGATGTTAGTCCGGGCCCGCAGTTCAGCTCCAAAAACACGCTGGTGGATGTTGACGCAACCATCGTCGATGCAGGTTCATCTCGCCGCTCGACTGGGCCGTCGTCAAGCCGCAGTTCGGCAGGGTACGGCAGTGCAGCCGTACTGCAGATCGGCGATCTGCTGGGGGGACGATACGAAATCCTGCAACTGCTGGGCGAGGGCGGCATGGGCGCTGTCTACAAGGCCAGCGACCACGAGCTGAATCGCTATGTCGCGTTGAAAGTCATCCGCCCGGAGCTGGCGTCGAACCCCGCGATCCTGGCACGTTTCAAGCAGGAGTTGCTGCTCGCTCACCAGGTCACCCACCGCAACGTGATCCGCATTTACGACCTCGGCGAGGCCGAGGGCGTGAAGTTCATCACCATGGAGTTCATCGAGGGCAAGGATTTGCGGACCCTCATCCGGGAGAAACAGAAATTCGCTCCCGAGGAAGCCGTCGATGTCATCCAGCAGGTTTGCCTGGCGCTGGACGCGGCGCATAGCGTGGGAGTCATTCACCGCGATCTGAAACCGCAAAACATCATGGAGGACAGCACCGGGCGAATCCTGGTGATGGATTTCGGGCTGGCGCGCACGCTGGAAGGCGACGGCATGACGCAGAGCGGCGCCTTGGTCGGCACCATGGAGTACATGTCGCCGGAGCAGGCCCTGACCCAGGAGCTCGATCAACGTTCGGACATTTTTGCGCTGGGATTGATTCTGTATGAAATGCTGACCGGCAAAATGCCGTTTGCAGCGTCGAGCGCTGTGGCGAGCCTGATCAAGCGGACGCAGGAGCGCGCGATCCCGGTGGCCGATGTTGACGCTCAGATTCCGGGAGCGCTGAGCGGGATCGTGAGCAAGTGCCTGGAACGCGACTTGAACGACAGGTACCAGAATGTAACGGACATTCTGGCCGACCTGAACACGTGGAGAGACAAGCGGGCCGCCAACACAATCGCGTTTGACGCGCACATCCAGCCGTGGGGGCGGACGGTGCCGTGGCCGCTGATTACCGGCATCGTGACTGTCCTGTTGTTAGCCCTCTGCGGCTACGTTTTTCGCGCGCGACTATTCGGGCCATCGCCGTTCTCGCGATCGGCCCATGCCGGGCCGGTAATGTCGCTGGCGATTGTGCCCTTCCGTAATGCGACCGGCGATCCGAGTCTGGATTGGCTGGGCACGAGTCTGGCGGAGATGCTGACTACGGACGTGGGACACTCGGCGAGCCTGCGCACGGTGTCGGCAGACCGCCTGCACCAGGTGCTGAAGGACCTGCACATCGAAACAGACAGCCCGCTGGATGCCCAAAACATCAAGCAGCTGGCGGAGTTCAGTAACGCGCAGACGATTGTTTGGGGACAGTACGTGCGCAGTGGCGGACAGCTGCGTGTCGAGGCCACGCTGCAGAACCTGAAGCAGGGAACTTCGCCGGTGACGATCACGGTGGAAGCGGCGTCGGAGAAGGAGTTGCTGGCGCAAACCGATCAGTTGGCGCAGAAGATCCGAGACCAGCTAGCGCTGTCGCCGGAGATTGTAAAGGAGCTGAAGCAGAATGCCTTCCGGCCGACATCGAAGTCGGTTGACGCGCTGCGCGCCTATAACGAAGGCGTGAGTTTGATGCGCCAGGGAGACAACCTGGAGGCGCAAAAGAAATTTGAAGTGGCGACGCAAGCCGATCCTGATTTTGCGCTGGCGTTCTCGCGCCTGGGTCAGAGCTATTCCAATCTTGGCTACGACAATGAGGCGGAGCGTTACTCGCAGCGCGCGGTGGAACTGAGTGCACAGCTGCCGGCCGCGGAACGCTACTTGATCGAAGCCAACGATGCGCGCGTCAGCGGACACACCGACAAGGCGATCGAGCTGTATGGCAATCTGGTGAAGGCTGCACCGGGAGATTCCGATCTTCAGTACACGCTGGCCAGTTTGTACGAATCGAATAATGATTTCGACAAGGCCACGGAGCTTTATGGGAAGGTGCTGAAGGAAGATCCGAAGTCGGTTGCCGCCCTGCTGGCTGCCGGCCGGGTACAGATCAAGAGCGGCAAACCGCAGGACAGCCTGGATTCGTTGAACGAGGCATACAGCCTGGCGGTACGCCTGGACAATCAGGAACAAAAGGCAGCCATCCTGCACGCGCTGGGCGTGGCGTATCAGTCGATGGACAAACCGCAGGATGCCCTGAAGAATTATCAGGACTCGATTGCCATCAAGCGGGAGATTGGCGACAAGCGCGGCATCGCCGTCAGCCTGAATGCCAGCGCCCAGGTGGAAGCCACGCTGGGCCAGTTCGCGACTGCGGAAGCAAGTTACAAAGAGGCGTTGCAGATTCGGAGGGACATCGGCGACAAGAAGGGCGTAGGCGACACGCTGATGGATCTGGGGACCCTTTACGGCGGCCGGGGAAAACAGGACCAGGCCCTGGCGCTGTACAAAGAAGCACTACAGATTGAGCGCGAACGGGGCGATGAATTGAGCCAGGCAACCTGCCTGAACAATATCGGAGACGCGTACTTTGGCGAAGGACAGTACGATGATGCGCTGACCTACTTCCAGCAGGCGCTTCAATTGCGCGAAAAGCTGAAGACGCCGGACTCGATAGCTGAGTCGGTGCGCAATGTCGCGGTCGTCAACACCAAGCTGGGTCAATACGGCGAGGCGCTCACGCAGTATCTGAAGGCGCTCGACCTGCACCGCAGCATCGACGACACGCGTGGGACTGCTATGGATTCCTACGATATGGGGACGGTGTTCCAGTATCAGGGGCGCTATGGCGCGGCGTTGAAGGCGCGGGAGGACGCGCTAAAATCGTTCCGCAACTTGAAGGACCGCGGCTTCTGGATGGTGGAGAGCCTGAGCGGCTACGGGCAATCGCTGGCGCAGGTGGGCCGCGAAGACGATGCCAAGCGCGCGCTGGATGAAGCGGCGGCGCTGGCGCATGACATCAACAATGACAGCTCCATCGCGCAGATCCAGTTGTTCAATGGGGACGTAGCAAAGTATCGCGGAGATGGGAAAGCTGCGCGCACTTTCTACGAGCAGGCATTGCAGACCGCGAACAAGGCCAAGGACCCGGAGAAAGCGTTGCGCGCCAAGATCGCGCTGGCCCAGGATGATATTGCCCAGGGAAGATCGGCGGCGGCGGCATCGGCGCTTAAGACACTGGCGCAGCAGGCAGACCAGCTGGGGTTGAAATATGAAGCCGTGCAAGCGTCAGTGGACCTGGGCGAGGCGCTTGCCCGAAACAAAGCGTATCCACAGGCGAGGCAGGAACTGGAGCGCGCATTAACCAACAGCCAGAAGTTGGGATTGCAGTGGCTGGAGGCGCGCAGTAATTATTTACTCGGGATGGTGCTGCGCCAGAGCGGCGATGCCAAACAGGCTGCCGACTACTATCGCGCAGCGGTGAGCAAGTGGGATGAGCAACAGAAGGAAGCTGGTAATCCCGCATTTCTCTCCCGCGCCGATCTGGCGCGAATGTACAAAGACGCGCAGAGTGCCCTGCAAGAGCTGAAATAGACCGAGGCAGCGCCCCAAAAAGCCCGCCGCAATTTTTCCGCAGCAGATTCACGTCCGCTGAATGATCGCCTCAAGCGGCGGATCTCTTAACCCTCTGCGATTCATCCAGCCTTTAGAACGAGGCGCATTGGCCCAGTTTGTGGGCGGCCGTGTTTCCGCCTCCGGTGATCGAGCTATTGCCGCTGCATTGCAGGTTGTGGGTGATGGTGTTGGTGAAGACCTGCGTAGCTCCGCGGTTACTCTGGTCGATAAGATTGCCGCCGACGGTGTTGGAATCGACGGTCGTGGCCCCGTTATTGTTCTGTACCTGGAGGTTTCCGCCCACGGTATTTCCAGGGCAGCCGGTGGAGGAGCCAATCAGCGCTGCGGCGCCGCTATTCTGCAACAGCAAGCTCTGACTGACGCTGGATCCACAGACCTGATTGGTGCCGGAGCTACTGCCGGGGCCTAGAATCAGCAAACTGCCCGCGACGTTTGCCGCCGGACCGATGGAATAAGAGCCGTCGCCGATAACCTCCAGGCCGTTGCCGACGGTGCTGTTACTGACCCACAGGTTGCCACCGTAAGAGAACAAGTTGCCGTTCACGAAACTGGAACTTCCCAGCACCACCGTGCCGCCGAACTGAAGCAGGCTTCCGGTGACGCCGCCGTTGGTGAAGGTGCAAGACTGGCCGTCGAAGACGAGCAGGGTACCACGGTACGTGCCGTTGTAGACACCGTTGCAATTAAAGCCATTCAGTCCTGACGCGGGGACGGCACAATTCTGCGCCGCCACAAAGTAGGAGAAGCCTTTTGAATTACCCGTACTGGTGGGGTCAAAACGGGTCTGCGAGAAGCCCGTCTCGATGTTCGTCCACGTACTGGATGCGGGTGGATTGTAAACTTCAGTCTTCAGCAGACAGGGATTCGTGATGTTCTGGCTGGTGTTGTAGCTTTCAAACAGGTCGTAAGGAAGGTTGGTGCAATCGCTGCCAGTCTGCTGCGTGCAGGACACCTGGAAGACCACGCATTCCCCGCCGGTGCCGTCATAAACAATACAGCTGGCATTCGGGGCAAAGCTTGATAGAACCGGATTTACGACTGCCGGGCTACTGGGTATCGCGGTGACGCTGACCTGATCGCCGGCTTGAGCATTGGAGTATCCATACTTGTGGTTGTAGCTGCCAAAAATGTAGTTGGTGTAATTCTGCCCGGGTCCCGGAGTCAAGGTTTGCGTGATCGTCGTCTGTGTCGATCCTCCCGGAGTGAAGGTCCAGCTTAGAATGTCGCCGTTCTCCGTGGAGTTTCCGTCACCGCTGGTGAAACCGACGTAGGCTGTCTGGTTGTTCCCGTTGGGATTTAAGTTCAGCAAGGTTGCAATCTGTAGCGGCACGGTGAGGACGGGGGTTCCGTTGTTATCGACAAAAATGCTTAAAGTGCCCGGATCATACTGGAGAATGACCGTGTGGACGTTGCCGTCAGACAAGTTCAGAGCCAGGTTGGAAACGATGCCCAGAGTTGAGGATTGGCCTGAAGGGCACTGTAGATTGTGCTCCGGGGTGTTGTTACCTGTGCCGCAGCTCTGCACGGCGACGTGATTACCGTTGGGGTCCCAGGGGTTTTGGTAGGTATCGAACTCGATGGCGATACTGTTGTCGATGGGAAGGTTCTGTTCGCCGGGGATGGAACCGTAGCCGACATCGCCGCCCGGACCACCCAGGGCAGACAATTGCCCATTATTGCCAAAATTGGCGGAATTCTGGATCACGAAGGCTATTCCGTCAGCCGGGCCAGGGCCAATGCCACTGCTGTGCGTGATCTGAAAGGTGAAAACGCTGGTAAAGCCGCTCGCGATGGATTGCTGGGTCATCCACCAGGCTGATCCGGCTTGCTGTGTCTGTCCGTCTTGTGTGAGGCGCAATACCTGTTGGTTATTACCGTTGGTAGCCACGATTGCGGACCCATTCAACTGGAGCGATGCGAAGTTGAGAGACGAGATTTGGGCAACGGCCGGGACGCAACCAAAGGCAACGACCAAGGCCAACACGCATACCGCAAAGATTCTGGGAGAGAACATCACACACCACCTATCTAGACCGGACAAACGACTAGGAGCCTAAGTTTAGCTGGGTAATTATTGATTGAAAAGGGGGGATCCGGGATGGGACTTTGAGGCTAGTTCTGAGACACACGAATGTGGGCAAGGCTTTGATATACCGGGAGAGCGGTTGTATGTGCCCGAGTCGCTCGGCGGTTGCGACTGGCTTCAGGCTCGTTGCAAGCTTCCCGATCGCATGTCAGAACTAGTCAGAGTAGATTTGCCGTGCCGCCTTGGGGCGCTGTTTTCGCAGCCGGATGCGGTACCGGCAATGTTCCCGACAGGTGGCGTCGCAAGTACGCGAACAGCAATATCGCCGAAAATGCCAGCAGGACACCATAAGACCAGGGAAACGACATGCCGGTTGCAGGCTTGACCACGTGAAGAGGCAGCGAAAAATCAGCCTGTTCTCCGCCGCGTGCAACGGCAATATCCAGTAACCAGTCGCCGTTGTGGGGCAGGTCCAAGGACGCCGATTGCAAAAGTTTGTTCTCCGAATCTTCGGTGCGGGTGCGAACCCATTGCGTCCTACGCGAATTCCCCGCCTGTTCAGCGCGCAGGGCGACGGTCGCATCCTGCAACACGTCCTGCGAATTGCGATTCTGGATTAGCACGCTGAAGTCTGACGATCCGGCTTCCAGCTCTCCCGCCGGCGCGAAGACTGAGACGGCGAATGGGCCGGATTGTTGGCTCAAACGGAGGACCTGGTTGTCATCGTCGGACGAGCTTGATGCCAGATGTGCGAGGTACAAGCCGGTCACAGCAAACAACAGCAGAAACGAAATTGCTTCGATGCGGCGGCCGCCCAGGCGATCGCGTAGAAAGCGGGCAGGAAACGCCAGCCGCTGCGACAAAGCTAACAGCCCGTCGAGCGAGGGCCCTTGCCTGCGATCCGCGACGATCTCCGCGTGCCCTCGATTGCTCTGCAAACATTGGATTGCGATACCGATTGCCGGAACGACAAAGGCGAGCGATCCCATCACCCACATGATGGCGCCCGCGGCTGCCTGATCGTGCAACGCGGAGAAACCGAAGAGCCGGGGCACAGCGTCGTAGGACGGATAGAGCAGACGGTCGGAGAACACCAGGATTGCGGCCAAAGCGGTGTTCTCCAGATCGGCCACCAGCAGATACGGCACTACCGCCCAACGTGGCCAGCGCGTGCGGCTGGGCCAGGGCTGAATCACAGGCCACCAGAAGACAAGCGATGCCAGAAAGAAGCAGGCGTGCTCGAACTGGTGCCACGAACTGGATGCGAGCGCCAGTTCGTAGAGCCGCGGCGTGTGCCAGGCAAACATTGCGCCGCCCATCAGCAGCAGGGCAACGATGGGATGAGTGAGCGCGCTACCGACGCGCTTGGCCACGCGCCAGTTGAGGAACGGGCCGGCGAACTCGCGGGCCGCAAAGACGGGCAATCCCCTTACCAGCGGAACAACGGGAGCGCCCAGCAGGAGCAGCGGCGGAGCCAGCATCATCAGCATCATGTGCTGGAGCATGTGGGCAGTGAGGACGAAGCCGGAAAAAGTATCGAGGGGTGAGGCCAGCGCAATCCAGAGCGAGAGCAGGCCCAGCAGAAAGCTGACTGCCCGCCACAGCGGGACGAAGGGCACACCGGCGTGCCGCATCAGGACCCAGCCGCGGAGATATACGAGCGCAGTCAGCACCAGCGCGAGTGTCGCTGCCGGAGGCACCGACCATGACAACAGCACGGCTTGGCTAACGGGCGGCATGGTTCCAGGCTCTTCGGCTGGCTGAATTGCCGGCGTTCCAGTTTATGCTTTCGTGCGGAGAGCGGTCGAGGGTGCGTTTTGAAGCTCAGCCTTTCCGATGGGCGAGATAAATGTTACGCGTCTGCCGCATTACGTCCGCCAACCGCATTTCGGGATCGAAGCTGTCTTCAGCCCCCAGCATCCTCCACAGCAACTTCTGTACGCCGCGGCGAGGATGTTCGGCGAGCGGTATCCATTTGCGCGTGCGGCCGCTGACGAGACGAATCACGTGCTCCACCGTGCGGAGAAAGCGAGCATTCTCCGCCAGGGGCTGATATTCGCCTTCCGCCAGCAAGCCGTGGTCGCGCAGCAGCCGCAAGCGCTCCGGCAGATTTCCTTCCAACCAAAGTTGATGCCGGGCCTGTAGGGAGCCAGCGAGATAATCGAGGTCGTAAGACCCACCCGGCCCGGTCTTGAGATTCTGCGCGCCTTCGCTGCGCTCCAGGCGAGCGCGAACGTCGGCCAGTTCGGCATCAAACGCAGGCCTCCGGGCCATCGCTGAAATTCCTTCTTGTACGGATTGCAATGCGCGGTCGGCAAGGCCTTGGTCTCCCGCGACATAACGCAACTTCAGATACGTCAGTGCTTCCCAGGGCTGAGCTTCATCGCGAAAATACGCGGAGAGCTGCGCAGGAGTAACGATCAGCTCGCCTTCGCGGCCATGCGGACGCAGACGCGCGTCCACGGGGAATACCGTTCCCTCACGCGTATAAGCGGTGAGGACTTCCATCAGGCGCTCAGCCACGCGGCGAACATCTTCTTTGCTGGCCTGTTCGTCGCAGACGAAGAGCACATCGGCATCCGACAAGAGATCGAACTCGCGCGCGCCCAACCTTCCCAGGCCCATCACGGCGAAGCCGCCGGGGGCGCCGGCAACTGCCAGAGCTGCCCGAAGCGCGGCGTCGGCCGCGGCGGTATTGTCGTCCAGCGAATCGAAGACATCGCGCAGTTGAAACAGGTCGAGTGCCCCGGAAACAAAAACGCGCCGGCGGTAATGGAGCCGCAAGATCGAGATCGCCTCGGTGTGATCGACCCTGCCATCGCCCAGATAGGCAAATACGGGATCGTCAGCCGGACGTACGGTTCGCGCGTCGGCGGCGAACAAGCCCTGCTCGCCCGTGGTCGAGTGCTGGTCGATCTGGTCAAGCAAGGCAATTTCTTCGGGATGACGGACCAGGATATCGGTGAGGAACTCGCTGAACTCGAAGATGGTCAACGCCCGCTCAACGGCCGCGGGAGCTCGCAAAACCGCACCGTAACGGTCTGAGGTGGTTCCCGCCGAGCTCAGGAAGCGGTCCAGATTACGGCGAGTATGCTGCGAAAAATCGCTCCGGCTGACAACCTCCTGCAAGCGTGGGGAGTCTATCGCCAGACGCTGCATCATCTGGCTGTAAGAGTTCTCGTGGGTCGCGGTGAATTCCGGACGCAACTGAAATTCCAGCGAGCCCTGGTCCTGGGTCTGCTCGCGGTAAATGACGCGCTGATAAATTTCCGCCACCGCAGCCATGCGGCGCCGAACATAGGCCAGGAACTCTTCCGGGGTGAAGGCAACGGTTCCCTCGCGTGTCAAGCTGCGGGCCAGGGCCTGCAGCTCGGCCCGCGAATTCGGCAAGCTGTGAATTTGCTGGCCTCGCCGCAATTGCAGACGATGTTCCAGGTTGCGCAGGAACTCGTAGGCGTTGGTCAGGTTCTGGAAGTCCTTGCCGCTGATGTGCTCCTTGTCGTGCAGCTTTTGCAGAGCGAAGAGCGTGCCGCGCGAGCGCAGCCAGGGTTCACCGCCGCCATACACACGCTGCAAGCACTGCACCAGAAACTCAATATCGCGAATGCCGCCGCGGTCGATCTTCACATCGATGCCCGTGTGAGCCACCTGTTTCAGCAGGTTTTTGCGCCGGTGGCTGCCGATCTTCGCCCGGGTCTCGAGCGCGGTCTTAATGGCGACAAAGTTCAGCTCCGGGCGATACACATAGGGCTGGACCGCACGGGCAAACTCCCGCGCCAGGCCCACGTCGCCGGCGGAATGGCGCACCTTGATCATGGCTTGCAGCTCCCAATCGTGGGCCGCCTGGGAGTAGTACTGGACAGCGTGGGCCAGCGGCACTGCGGGCTCGCCTTCGCCGCCTTGCGGGCGCAGGCGAAGGTCAATGCGAAACACCGGCCCTTCGCGGGTATGCCGCGCCAGCAATTCGGTGGTCTGTTGCGCCAGGCGAATAAAGTACTCGCGGTTGGAAATCTCCGCCGCCGGCGGTTCCAGGCCGCCGTCGTAGAGAAAAAGCAGGTCAATGTCGGAGCTGTAGTTCAGCTCGTTGCCGCCCAGCTTGCCCAGCGAAAGCACCGCGAAACGCGAGTCAACGGCCCGGCCGTCGGGGTCCAGCCGCTGCGGTGTGCCAAAGCGATGCTGGAGTTGTGCCTCTGTTTCGCGCAGCGCTTCCTCGATCAGCACGTCGGCCAGGGCGGAGATTTCGGATGTGGTCTCGGCCAGAGTCGCTATGCCCAGCACATCGCGCAGCATGATCGGGATGTACTCGCGCCGCTTGAAGCGGGCCAGCAGCGCCGCAGTGTCGGTTTCCAGAGAGCGCGAGCGCATACGAGCGAAGCTCTCCTGAAACTCCTCGCGAGAGTGGGTGCGATCCAGGTTTCGCTCGCGCACGAAGGCGTAGAACAGGTCGGGATTGTGGACCAGGGTTTCCCCCAGCCACGGACTGTAGCTGAACACCACCACGGCGTAGTGCACCAGCGAGGGATGCTTTTCGAGCAAGCGCAGCAGTTCAGGCGACGCCATTTCTGCCAGCCGTTCGAACTGATTGACGGCAACATCGGGATTGGCCGCAGTCAGCAATAGGGCCGACAGTGACTCGTAAACTTGCGTCGGCACCAGTTGGCGGATGTGAGAAAGATTTCTGGCGGCCGCATCGGGATCACGAAAGTGAAGTTCTGGCGACACGGCAGCTTCGTGTTGTTCCGGTTCAGGCACTATCAAGGGATTTTATATTTCCCGCCAGGGTCCCGCCGAAGGGTTTGGCTGCGAATTGATGAGGATGAGCCGAAGCTGACGAGGAGAGTTCCTGCGGCAAAGAAAAAAACAGGCACCCGCCAAGGGTGCCTGATATGGATTGAATTGTCGACATCGAGTCCAGATGTCGGACCGCTGGTCAGATTGGTTTAACGCCCTAACTTACGGCGAACCATTCCGCCCAACCCTAGCACGCCTGTTCCAAGCAGTAGCAAACTGCTCGGCTCCGGCACGCTCTGGCCGCTTTGCTCCGTCACGGAAACGTTATCCAAGGCTATGTAGCCCGGATCGTCGCGGAAAGCGAACGTGAGAGTATCGGTGCCGGTTCCCGTTACGCTGTAGGTGTACTGTGACCAAGCTGCACCCGTGTTGGGATTGGTCAGGCTGAGTAGTTGAGTACCATCCCACGAAGCGCTAAAGTCGCTGGGATTATCGCCAACTGAACCAAACCAGAAGCTAATGGTGTATTGCGCACCCGCGTGGTCGGTAAGTGTCTGGCTGAGCGTTCCATCGCTACCAACAGGGCCAAGAACTGCATAGAAATTGCCGTCCTCAGCACCGGTATAGTCGTAAAATGCACCGTTTACGACTTCGGTGTCTTCAAAGTTGCCGCCTGTAGTCCAACCGGTAAAGTCTCCGGTCTCGAAGCTGCCGTTAGTCACAAGGTTCTGAGCGAAGATCGCCGGCGCGCTAGCAACAAAAACTACCAGGGCGACGATGACCAGCAGGGTTTTCAGTCGCATATCTCCTCCGGAGTCTGGTTAGAGCTCTAACCGATGACTTTCTAGTCGCACTTTTGCTGCCAATCGAGACATATTGCATTCATGCACTTAGGCATGACATTGTCAACGAAAAGTGCAGACTATTGCGGTGGTTGAGAAGCAGGTTGCCGACACTGCTCAAAATTGCGTTTCCTCGATAAGCACCTTTAGGCCGACAAACTTAGCACCAATCTCCAGGCTGGACTTGGCGTCTTTACCGCCGCAGAAAAGTCCCTGGCGAGAGACAAAGTCGACTCAGAGATCACCGTACCTTTGACTTGCTATTATCGAGCCTGCTGTTTCGAGTCACTCTGGTTCCCTTCGGAGGGTCCTTGAACTGGCTGAGCAGGCTCTTCGCTTTTGATGTCCATAACACCTCATTCACGCGGGAGGTGATCGCCGGACTCACCACTTTCACCACCATGTCCTACATCGTGGTGGTCAATCCAGCGATTCTCTCGGCAGCAGGCATTCCGGAAGGCCCGTCGTTCGTGGCGACGGCATTGGTGTGCGTGTTCGGTTGTTATTTCATGGCGTTTTACGCGAACCGGCCTTTCGCGGTCGCTCCCTACATGGGCGAAAACGCATTCATCGCCTATACCGTTTGCCGGGCGCTGGGGATTCGCTGGCAGGTGGCACTGGCCGCGATTTTCATCTCCGGCGTGTTGTTTGTTCTGATGACGCTGTTTCACCTGCGGCGATGGGTGGTGGAAGGCGTGCCCACATCGTTGCGCTTCAGCTTTGCTGTGGGCATGGGCTTTTTCCTGACGTTCATTGGACTCAACGAAACTGGCCTGGTGCGGCTCGGAGTTGCCGGTGCGCCGGTACAGGCCGGACATCTGACCTCGCCGGCGGCACTGGTGGCGATATTCGGGATTGTCGTGCAGGCCATCCTCATCATTCGCAAAGTTCCGGGAGCCATCCTGATCGGCATCGTGGTCACGGCGATCGTAGCGTTCCTCAGTAGAGTTGCAGCGGCGCCCCACGGACTGGTCAGCATGCCACCCAGCATCGCGCCCGTCCTATGGAAACTCGACTTCCGCGGAGCGCTGACCTGGCAAGCCTTTCCGGTGGTGCTCACCATGTTCATCATGGCGTTCGTCGATACCATGGGCACGCTGATCGGCGTGTCCGCGCGCGCCGGCTTTCTGGACAAAGACGGCCAACTACCGCAGATTGAGCGTCCCATGCTGGTGGATGCCATCACCACTTGCATCGCCCCGGCCCTCGGCACCACAACCTCGGGCGCTTTTATGGAGTCGGCCACCGGAATCGAGGTGGGTGGAAGGACCGGATTTACCGTCTTCGTGACCGGGAGCTGCTTCCTGCTGGCGCTCTTCTTCGCTCCGCTGGTGGCCGCAATTCCTGCGGTGGCATACGGGCCGGCGCTGATCCTGGTGGGATTGTTCATGCTGGCGCCGATCACCCACATCGATTTCGCCGACTACAGCGAATCGATCCCCTCCTTCGCCGTGGTTTCTCTCATGGCGTTCACCTTCAATATTGCGATTGGAATCTGCGCCGGCTTCGTGCTTTATCCGCTCTGCAAGATCGTCGCCGGCAAACGCCGCGAGTTGAAACCTGGTCTCTGGGTACTCACGGCCCTGTCGCTGGCATTCTTCATTTTTTATCCCTACCACTGACCGCAGTTTTTCCGCCTGACAATTTTTCGCGACTGCTTGCCGCAGCTCCAGCAAATTGCATCTTACTTTTTGCAATCGTTCGAAGTGGGGAAGGCGATTACCGTTGCCGGAAAGAGACCTGGGGAGATGAGCTTGAAACTGCCTGCCACCTTGCTGCGGTTTCTGATGTTAACGATGTGCGCCGCATTGGCGCGGCCGATGTTGGCCACCGCGCAAGAGGCGCAAGAGGCGCAAGAAGCGCAAGAGGCGCAAGTAGGAGGTTCTACGCCGGTAGTTAATCAGCACCAGGACGGCTACAGTTTCGAGCACTATATTCATGCCGTCCCCAAGACCCCGGGCGATTACCGCCCGATTACCGCCGAGGGCAGGCTGAATTGGTTTGCGCGTGAGACAGTGGGCCCAAGGAGCCTGACCGCCGGATTGTTCTCCTCGGCCATCGGGACCGCGATGGACAGTCCTCATGAATACGGTCCGCATTGGGATGGCTTCGCCCAGCGCTATGGCATGCGCATGACCGGTATCTCGACGGGCAATGCCATTGAGGCCGCGCTGGGGGCTGCCTGGGGTGAGGACCCGCGCTACTTTCACACCGTCCACCAGTCTTTCGGCAATCGCGTCAAGAACGTGGCAGACCTGACCTTCAGGGCTTATCACCCCGACGGAGAACGTCACTTGGCTTACGCACGATTTGTAGCTGAATTCGGCAATAACTTTCTTTCGAACACCTGGCGCGTGCCCAGCGACTCCGATTGGCAGCGGGCCATGATTCGCACGGCGGAGGGCTTCGGCGGGCGCGCGCTTTCCAACGCCTTCAGCGAGTTCGTGCCAGTGTTGTGGCGGAAGCTGCGTCACCAGCCCGACCTGTATCCGGTGGACGCCCGCAATCCATAAGGAGCCGCAATTCGCTGTTCGCTTCTCGCTCTTCGCTTTGGTTTTCGCCAGAGCGATCCTCTCTAATCGCGCTCGCGAGAACTGGATAATCCCGCTCTGGCGAAAAGCGAATGGCGAAAAGCGAAGGGCGAGATCTTGTCCGCAAAGTCAGCCTAAATCCACGATTTCCCTCGCAAACAGGCACGCGTCACAGCAAAAAGTGACATAGGTCACGCCCAATCCATCTTTATTCGTCTAGTTTTTGTGTTTGCACCCTGCCACGCGGTGCGATAATCTTTGCGGTCTCCGGGCTTTCGGTTGGCTCGAATTTTCCCGCCCAGCTAGCCACCCTGACTCGGGGGAAACACGCCGGAAGGCGATTGTGATCACATTCACGGCTTATTTGGAACACTCTGTCGCCGCTGCCGGCCCGCGCACTCCTTAGAACGAAAAAATTCGAGGAAAGGCTTGCCATAAGCTGGCAAACATCGGTGACACCTGAATGAGCACCAAGACTCCAACTCCTGCTCCGGCATCGGAGGCGTCGAAGGGCGCGCCGCCGAAAGCGAGTCCGCTCGCCTCAGCGATTTTCGTCATCATTGCGGCTGTCGTCTCCGTCATCATCCTCAGGATGCCAGCGGTGACCGCTCCCTGGTCGCAGCAATACGATCCCATGGGGCATTGGCTGCTTTCGACCGTGATTGCCGCGTTGCCGGTGGTGGTGCTGCTGGGCAGCCTGGCGTTGGGTCATGTGAAGGCGCATTACGCCGCCCTGCTGGGACTGACGACCGCCTTGATTGTGGCGATCTTCGCCTTCCACATGCCGGGGCGTATGGCCGCGGTAACGGCGGTTTATGGAATCGGATATGGCCTGTTCCCGATCGGCTGGATCGTGCTGAACGTGATCTTCATGTATCAGCTCACCTGTGAGTCGGGACGGTTCAATGTGTTACAGCACAGCATGACGGGCATCACGCAAGACCGCCGTCTGCAACTGCTGCTCATCGCGTTCTGCTTCGGGGCGTTCTTCGAGGGTGCATCTGGATTCGGTACGCCCGTGGCTGTAACCGCCGCAATTCTCATTGGCTTAGGCTTTCGGCCGCTGCAAGCTTCGGGCTTGTCGCTGATCGCCAATACCGCGCCGGTCGCCTTTGGTGCGTTGGCTACGCCTATCATCGCTCTGGCTAAGGTGACGGGTTACAGCGAAGTCACGCTGGGCGCGATGACCGGGCGCATTCTGGCCCCGTTCTGCGTTCTGGTACCGTTCTGGCTGATCTGCGCCTTTGCCGGGTGGGGATCCATGCTGGAAATCTGGCCGGCCATTCTTGTGGCTGGTGTCAGCTTCGCGATACCGGAAGTCCTCATCTCGAACCTGCATGGACCGTGGCTGGCGAATATCGGCTCATCGGTAATTTCGATGGCATGCCTGGTGGGCTTCCTGTTCATCTGGCATCCCAAACGGGTCTATACCTTTGAAGGCGAGGAAGCCAAAACCGAGCACCGCGCCTCGCATGGCTTCAGTCGCGCCGACGTCACGCGCGCATGGGTGCCCTGGGTCATTCTCAGCGTCATCGTATTCATGTGGGGCTCGCAGACCGGCAAGAAAATCATGAACACGCCGGAAAAAGTCTTCGCCTCCATGTCAAGCTGGCAAACGCCGCCCAGCAAAATCACTAACCCGCAGTTCGTGGTTGGCGGCCTGAACAATCTTGCGCTGCGCGTTCCTCCGGTGGTGACCAAGCCGACGAAGGAACCGGCCGTGTTCGGCCTGAACTGGGTGAGCGCAACCGGCTCTGGAATTCTGCTGGCGGCCCTCATCTCCGGGTTGATCATGGGGCTAAGCGTTCCGACGATGTTTAAGATATATGGCCAGACCTTGATGAAGGTGCGATTCTCTTTGATCACGATTGCGGCCATGATGGCTATAGGATTCATGACCCGCTATTCCGGGTTGGATGCGACGATGGGCCTCGCCTTCGCGCGCACCGGACATTTGTATCCGTTCTTCGGGACGCTGCTGGGCTGGCTGGGTGTGGCGCTGACCGGCTCGGATACGTCGTCTAACGTGCTGTTCGGCAGCCTGCAGAAGATCACCGCGCAGCAGGTGAATGCTTCGCCCATCCTGATGGCTTCGGCCAACAGCGCCGGCGGAGTGATGGGCAAGATGATCGATGCCCAAAGCATTGTCGTGGCCAGCACCGCAACCCAGTGGTATGGACACGAAGGCACCATCTTGCGCTATGTCTTCTGGCATAGCATCGCCCTGGCGGTGCTGGTCGGAATCTTCGTGTTCCTAATGGCATACGTAGCTCCGTTTACCAGCCTGGTGGTGAAGTAGGAGCAGTTTCAAGTTTCGAGTTTCGCGTTGCCTTCGCGGCGGCCGGAACTCGAAACTCCCTTTGTGATGCGGTCACAATCTCCGGCGACACAGGTCACAGCCTGACGTTCATTGGACTGTCATGCTGGCTACGTCGCTCTTCGCCTCTCGCTGTTCGCCGTTCGCCAGAAATAGGTTGCGCGCGCTTTTGCCGAAGAGCGAACAGCGAACAGCGGAGGTTCGTCATGACTTCCATCTTCGATATCTTCAAACTACGCGCGGAAGCGGTGAGCGCCGAAGTCCAGCGCTTCGCCCACAAGAAAGCGGCGCTCAACTTCATCGTCGATTACTTGAAGCAGGCCGGCGTCGCCGATTCGCCGCAGGCTTACGCGGTATGGGCCGATTGCCCGTTCCTCCGCGGCATCAACCGGGACCAACTGAGTGAGCGGGTTCCCGGCTTGAGCTTCGAGGTCACGCGCGAGCGCGCCGCTGACTCGAAGGTCGGCATCAGCCAACTGGATTGGGCGATGGCCAATACCGGCTCGCTCATCCAGGACGCTGCACCAGTGGATCGCCGCCTGGTTTCAACGCTGCCGAACATTCACATCGCGATCGTCGAAACCAGCCGTCTGCTGCCTGACATGACGGCGGTGTTCAGCAAGATTCGCCCGGAGCAGACCAACTACATCTCGTTTATCACTGGACCCAGCCGCACTGCCGACATCGAGCGGGTGCTGACCATTGGCGTTCACGGCCCGGAAAAACTCATCATCGTCTTTGTTGACGACATGGCAGGGGTGAACTGATGCGCAAAGAATTTCGCGACTCGATCAACACCGCGCTGCACAATCCGAATCTTACCGGCGCGCTCGGGCGCTTCTCCGAGGCCTATCGCACTAGCCGCGAGAAAGCTTACGAAGGCGTCGATTTCGAAGCCGTACGGACGCAGATCGCCGAGCGTAAGGGCTATGCCGCGTCGCATCTGGACGAACTGGCCGAGCGGTTCACCCAGCAGGCCGAAGAGCGTGGCGCAAAGGTGTTTCGCACCGACGATCCTGCCAAGGTCCGCGAGTACATTCTCGCACTGGCGCAGCGGAACGGTGTGACCAGTGTTGTCAAATCGAAGTCGATGGCGTCTGAAGAAATCCACCTCAATCCTTATCTTGAAAAGGCCGGCATCGAAGTGCGCGAGACCGATCTGGGCGAGTGGATCGTGCAGCTGGCGAAGCAAACCCCCTCGCACATGGTGATGCCCGCCATTCACATGACCAAGGAAGAGGTCGCGGACGTTTTCAGCCAAGAGGTTGAGCAGGGCCAGACGCCAGATATTCCGAAGTTGGTGAAGTTTGCGCGCGGCAAGCTGCGCACCAGGTTTCTCAGCGCCGGAATGGGCATTACGGGCGCTAACATCGCGGTCGCCGAAACTGGCAGCCTGGTCATCATTACCAATGAGGGCAACGCGCGGCTGGTGACAACGCTGCCGAAGATTCACGTCGCCATCGTCGGCATCGAGAAGCTGATGTCCGATTTCGCCGACGTTGTCCCCGTGCTCACCGCGCTGCCGCGCAGCGCCACGGCGCAGTTGCTTACGAGTTACGTTTCGATCATCAGCGGGCCGGTGCCGAACACCGACGGCACGCCCAAGCAGCTGCACATCATCCTGATGGACAACCGGCGCACCGAGATGTCGCAGGACCCAAAGTTCAAACAGGCGCTGCAATGCATTCGCTGCGCGTCCTGCCTGAATGTATGCCCGGTGTTTCGGCTGGTCGGCGGTCACGTATTCGGCAAGATTTATACCGGCGGCATCGGCACGATTCTGACTGCGTGGTTCGACGCGCTGAAGTCATCCAACGAGATCCAGAGCCTGTGTATTCAGTGCGGCAACTGCACCCAGTTCTGTCCCGGCAAGATCGATATCCCCGGACTGATTCTGGAATTACGCCGGAGAATCGCGGTGGAGAAAGGGCAGACGGTTGCGCAGAAAGCTATTTTCTCCGTCGTCAACAATCGCAGGTTGTTTCACTCGATGCTGCGCACCGCATCACTAGCGCAGAAGCCGCTGGCGAAGGACGGCTTCATTCGCCACCTGCCGTTCTTCCTCTCGGACATGACGGAGTTCCGCAGCCTGCCGGCGATTGCCGACGTTCCGCTGCGCGACAAGTTCAAACAGGTCGAGCAGCCGAAGCAAAAAGAGAAGGCGGCGTTTTATTCCGGTTGCCTCATCGACTTTGCCTATCCCGAGATGGGCGAGGCCGTCGTAAAGATCATGAACAAGGCTGGAATCGAAGTTATCTTCCCCGAAGGCCAGACCTGCTGCGGCGCGCCCGCGCGTTTCAGCGGCGCCTACGAAGTCGCAGCGCAAAACGCGAGCGACAACATCAACGCGTTGCTAGAGCAGGATGTCGAGTATGTCATCTCGGCATGTCCGACCTGCACTGTAGCGCTGAAGCACGACTTCATCAGCACCTTCGAAAGCCTTGGCCAGACGGACTCACTGCCGGGCGCCCGCGCGCTGGCCGCAAAGGTTGTCGACTTTTCAACCCTGGTGAAGAAGCTGGTTGACGAAGGCCGCCTGACGTTCAGAGAAGGGCAGCAACTCGGCAAGGTGACGTATCACGATTCGTGTCACCTGAAGCGGACGTTAAATGTCTCGCAGCAGCCGCGCGAGCTGCTGACCAAGGCTGGCTTCGAAATCTCCGAGATGTATGAGGCTGATATGTGTTGCGGGATGGGCGGGTCATACTCGCTGAAGCTGCCGGAGATTTCAGCGCCCATTCTGGAGCGCAAGCTGAAGAACATCAAGGAAACCGGCGCGCCGCTGGTGGTGATGGATTGTCCGGGGTGCGTGATGCAGATCCGCGGAGGTCTGGACAAGAACGGCGCGGAGATCAAGGCGGAGCACACGGCGCAGCGGCTGGCAGAAGAATTGGAATAGCGCAACAACCGTTATTGCATCGCTGGTGCGGGTTGTGTCGCTCCCAACGCGGCCAATTTTTCTTTCGCCAGCGGGCGGGCAAAGGCATTCGAGGGATTGTGCAGGTTGATGGTCAGGATCTTCTGGTAGTACTCGATCGCCTGTTTCTTGTCGCCGGACTTCTCGCAGGCTTGCGCTAACAAGCTCAACACAAACGGGTCCTCCAGCCCGGCTTTTTGCAGTTCTGCAATCGCAGTCTTGTAGTCGCCGCCATACAGCGCGACATATCCGACGAGATACGGGTAGAAATGCAACTGATCGGGGTTATCGGCCTTGTCGAGCATTGCCTTGGCTGCGGCCAGATGCTGCTGCGCCTGGTCAGCTTGCCCGCGGCGCGCGCTGATGCGAGCCATCGCGGCTTCCCAGCGGAAGTTCCAGAGATCTTTTTCAGCCAGGGTGATTTTAGGGTCCTTCAATGCGGTGGCTAGTCCGGTCTGATACCACTTAAGGGCATTGTCGAGATCGCCGGATTCAAGATAGATGCGGGCCAACTCGTTGGCGGTGCCGGCGGCATCTTCATACCTGCCCCAGTTGTATTGCAAATCGTACGCTCGCCGTTCGTACTCGGAGGCCTTGGCGGTGTTGTGTTCGAAGGCATAGGAAACAGCCATGACGCGCAGGGACTGGGTAGTCTGCGCCTCGGAGGCGAGCTCGATCGCTTTGGCCAGATGCTGACGCGCCTCGGCATACTTGCCCTGCAAGTCCAGGGACACGCCCAGGTAAAGCTCGGCGTCGTAACAGCGCGGATCGAGTTGCAGCGCCTTCTGGTAGAGCGCGATCGCCTCGTCGAATTTACCGTCCTTATTGAGATCCTGACCTTGCTTCACCAATCCCATGGCTTCCGTCTTGGGTGGGGCGGCCGGGGCAGATGGGGAGGGTGGCTGAGATTGCGCGGTCAGGCACAGGCCGGAAAACAGCAGGGAAACCATCAGCAGTACGGTGCGAAAAATACAAGTGTCGGCCTTCATAACGCCGCCATTATGGCACATTAGGGATTCAGGTTGTCTCAGGAGCGAGCGGCGAGTTACACTCGCGAGGCCCAAATCTCCCTTAAGGAATTTTCCATGAATGGATCTGATTCTGAGCATTCCCTTTCGAGACGCCGGATGTTGCAGATGAGCTTAACTGGAGCCGCTGCCGGAGTGCTGGGCGGCGGTCTGGAGCTTGCGCTTCCATTGCCGGCGCGGGCGCAGGACGTCTCCACACCCGACGCCGCGCTGGCGGAGTTGATGGCCGGCAACAAGCGATTCGCAAACAACGATCTGCCGTCGCTACAGCACGACCTCGAGATCCTGAAGCAGCACACGATAGAAAAGCAGGAACCGTTCGCGGCAGTGCTGTCGTGCGCCGACTCGCGCGTGCCGGTCGAGATCCTTTTCGATCAGAGCATCGGTCACATTTTCGTGACCCGAGTTGCGGGCAATGTGATCACGCCGGAGCTCATCGGCAGTCTGGAATATGGAGCGGCGGTGTTGGGAACGAAGGTGATCCTGGTGATGGGGCACTCCAATTGCGGAGCGGTGAAGGCGGCCATTCAAGGCAAGGCTGTGCCGGGGCAGATCAGCTCGTTGTTTCCGCACATCCAGCCGGCGATCGACCAGGCGGGACATGATCTGCTGGCGGCTACCAAGGCCAACGCCAAGATCCAGGCAACGCTGCTGAGCGAGTCGTCGACCGTAATCTCCAGCATGGTGAAGGAAGGGAAGATAAAGGTGGTCGCGGGCTACTACGATCTGGGAAGCGGTGTGGTTTCGCAGGTCGACTAGTAGCAGAGGTAACCCCTATTCGTCCCGCAGGGTCTTCATGGGATCGACACGAGCGGCGCGCAGAGCGGGTAGCAGGCTGGCGAGCAGGCCGACGGCCGTGGTCATCACGGCGACGGTGCCGAAGGTGGCGAGATCGTGGGCGCTGACGCCGTAGATCACGCTGGCCAGCACGCGTCCCACGGCCAGCGCTCCAACAAGGCCAAGGACGATGCCCAGCAGAGTGGGCCTCATGCCTTCGAGCACGATCATGCGGAGTACATCGCTGATCTGCGCTCCCAGGGCCATGCGAATGCCAATCTCACGGACGCGGCGGCGCACGGCGTACGACAAGACGCTGTAGATCCCGACCGCTGCCAACAACAAAGCCAGCCCCGCGAAGGCCGCCAGCAGCAGCATCGTGAAACGCTGCTGCGTCAAAGACTGATCCACCGTATCCTGCATGGTTTCGATTTGCAGCAAAGGCACTGCGGAGTCGACCTCATGCACGGCATTGCCGATGGCTGAAACCAGATTGCGTGGGTCGGTACTGGTGCGGACGGCAAGCGTCATGCCGAAGGATTGCCATTGTTCACCTCGCGCGGCGGAAAGTTGGCCCAAGGGCAGGTAAAATGCGGCCGCGGAGCGGGTCTGACTTAACGCATCCAACTTCACGTCACCGACAACCCCCACCACAACGCGCGGCACGTCCGGAAAAAAGTAGAGGGTGAGATGCTTGCCGATCGGGTCCTGGTTGGGCCAGAACTCTTTGGCCATCGACCGGCTGATCAAGATGGCGCCTGGATGTCCCACAATGTCAGAGTCGTCAAACTCGCGGCCGCGCAGCAACGGGACATGCATGGCGCTCATGTAACCTGGGCTGATCAAGCGCATATCAAGCTCGGGCTGATCGGCCATGGCCACGACCGGCCGGCCCTCCACCTGCACCGGCTGGTGCGAGCCATAACCGCTGAGCGGCGAAGCGTCGATGACGCCGGCGGATTGGACGCCGGGCAGCGCGCGAACGCGTTTTAGGACGCGGTCAAAGAAGGCGATCTGCTGCGCCGTAGTTGCGAACTTGGTGCCCGGAATCGACAGGTCCATGGTGATAACGTGGTTGGGGTCGAAGCCGGGATTGACGGTGCGCAGCATCCACAAGCTGCGAATCAGCAGACCTGCGCCGATCAGCAGCATCAGCGACAAAGCGACTTCGGCAACCACCAGCGCGCTGCGCGTGCGGCTCCCGCTAGAGTCGGAGGCGGTGCGGCCCGAACCTTGCTTCAGCGCCTCGCTCACAACCTCCCTGGTCAGGCGCAAAGCCGGGAGCAGGCCGGCGGCGAAGCCGGTGAGCAGCGAGATGCCGAGGGTGAAGGCCAACACCCAGCCGTCGAGCCCAATCCCTCCGGAACGCGGCAACTGCTGTCCCATAAATTTCACGATGAACATGGTTCCGTAATGCGCGAAAATCAGTCCCAAGGCGCCGCCGGTCATGGCCAGCAAAACGGTTTCCGCCAGCGTTTGTTGCAACAAGCGACGGCGGCTGGCGCCGAGCGCCGCACGAATCGCCACTTCCTTGCGTCGCGAGAGCGTCTTGGCCAGCACCAGATTGGCGACGTTGGCGCAGGCAATCAGCAGCACAAAAGCCACCGCTCCGAGCAGGATCAGCAAGCCGGGCCGAACATCGCCGACCAGATCGTCACGGAGCGGGATGACAGTCGTACCCCAGCCCTTGTCCTCTTTCGGATACTGCTGCGCCATCTGGTTGGAGATGGCATCGAGCTCGGCCTTGGCCTGCTGGAGGGTGACGCCCGGCTTTAACCTCGCAATCACTCCATAGTTGTGATCGGCGCGAATGGCGCGTTCCTGAGCAGTCCAGGCCAGGGGCTTCCATATCTGCGGACGAGCGTCGGGGTCGCCGGAAACAGGGAAGCCAAAGCCGGGCCGCATCACCCCGATCACCGCATAAGGTTCGCCGTTGAGTTGGATATTCTTTCCGACGATTGCCGGATCGCCGGCAAAGTGAGTGCGCCACAGGTCATAGCTCAACAGCACTTCGTGTTCGCGGCCGGGCTGGTCCTCGCTCTCCATAAAGACGCGGCCCAGGAAGGGCTCGGCGTGGAGGATGGAGAAGAATCCGTAGGTGGCGCCGACAATTCGGATCGACTCCGCCTGACCCCGGCCGGTAAGCGTGTAGCGGCCGAAGCCGTAGGCCGACATATCTTCGAAGCTATGCGCCTGACTGCGCCAGTCGAGGAAATTGGCCGGCGAGACGGGAAAAATCGGAACACCCGGAAAGCTCGCCTGCGGGGGAACGTGGTAGAGCTGCACCAGGCGGTCGGGCTGATCGAAGGGCAGAGGCCGCAGGAGCACGGCATTCACCACGCTGAAGATTGCCGTGTTGGCCCCGATGCCCAGCGCGAGCACCAAGACTGCAACCGCGCTGAAGCCGGGACTCTTGCGCAGCGCGCGCCAACCGTAGCGAATGTCTTGACCTAAGCTTGTCATGCTCTCAATCCCACGCGATGAGGTAGGCAATCCGCCAGGAATGCGGATCCCATGATGCTGATGCAGGTCTGTCTCCAACGCGGGATTTGCTAAGCGGCGGAAATGCCGAGGTTTATGTGTTCGGGAAGAAGCCTGGGCAGGGAAGTGGTGTTCGTTGGCGAACAGCGTGTCCGGAAATGAGTAAGGCAAGGAGGCCTGGACATGGACGTGGATGGGACTGCCGCTCTCACTCATTCGAAACCAGCGAATGAGTGGGGCACCCCGGCGCAGGGCATACGCATACTCCCCCTTGGGGGTGTTTGACACTCGTTTCCGGGGCGACCTATACTCCGCATCAAATCTCGTTTCGGAGGATAGGTTATGTCGAAACGCACACCAGCCGTTCTCCTGTTTGCTGCCTTGGCTTTCATAGCGCTCAGCGCAGCAGCGGCCTTCAGTCAGCAGCCAGTTCTCACGCCCCAGAACAGCAACACCACCCAACTCCTGATCGCGGTCAGCCCAGTCGACGAAAATGTGGTCTGGGCGGTTGGAACCGGCAGCATATTTGTCGTCACTACCGACGGCGGCAACACCTGGCGTAGCGGCGTAGTTCCGACACAAAACTCTAACGACGTTCAGCTTCGCGATGTGCAGGGCGTTAGCGATCAGGTGGCGTACGTGTTGGCGATCGGGAACATCCCGCAGGATTTCGCCATCTACAAGACCGAAGACGGCGGCGCGACCTGGACGCAGCAGTTCGAGAACCAGCTGGTCGGCGCCTTCTACGATTGCTTTGCGTTTTGGACTCCCACCAGCGGAATCGCGCACAGCGATTCGGTGAACGGCGTCTTCCCCGACCTGATTACTGCCGATGGGATGACGTGGCAGAGCATTGCCAACAACATGCCGCCTGCATTGTCCGGCGAAGCGTCGTTTTCTTCGAGTGGAACCTGCGTGACAACGCAGGGCACGAGCAATGCGTGGATTGCCACCGGCGGCTCAAGCATCGCCAGGATTCTGGCCACTACCGACGGGGGCAACACGTGGGCCGCGTACGACACTCCGCTGGCCAGCGGACCAATTGCCGGCGGATTTAGCGTGGCCTTTCGCGACGCGAGCAACGGCATCCTGGGCGGTGGAAGTCTTACTACGGGAACGGCGGTTTACCAGGCGCAGGCTGCGACCTCCCATGATGGCGGTCAGACGTGGCAGCTCACAAATAATCCGCCCGTGGCATACGCCATCTTCTGCGTCGCTTACCTGAGCAACACGACTGGTGTCGGCGGGGGGCGGCACGACGGTCGAGGTCAGGCGAAACCCAGCCCGACGGATTACACACGCTACGCGGTGATTACTGCCGATATTGGAGGCGCGGCCTGGACACCGGACGAAGGTACCACGTGGTACACGCTGCCTGGCGCCATAGGATATTGGGCCGTGGCCTTTGCCAATCCGCAGAATGGGTGGATGGTAGGAACAAATGGAGCTATTCTGAAAGTTGGCTTTCCATAGGAAGGGATTGGGGGTTGGGGGCTAGGGGATAGTGGACTGCGTATCTCGGCTGAGCTCACGAGCCGCTTGCCGAGTCCATCCATTCGAGTAAGGCGCGCTGGCCGGTCCAGCCGGAGGTGGAGCGCCTGATTTTCCCATCGCCGCCGATCAGGACCAGCTTGGGCACGCCGCCGACGCGATAGGCTCTGGACACGGTGCCGTCGTCATCGGAAAGCGATGTGAGATTGATATTGTTCGCGCCCATAAAGTCGCCCACACCAGCCCCGCCGCCAACGTTGATCGCCAGCACGGAGACACCTTTGTTGCGGAACTCGGGCTCCAACTTGCTCAGCATAGGAAGTTCGCGCTGACAGATGGGGCAAGAGGTTGTCCAGAAGACCAGCAGCACTGGCCGCCCGCGGTAGGAAGCAAGGTTGACGCGGCCGCCATAGGTTCCGGGCAGCGAGAAGTCGGGCGCCGGCTGAGGCACGCCGTGCGCGAAAAAGACTCCCAAAAGCACGGCGCTGACCAGTAACACGAAACCGAGTGTCGATTGCTGTGACATGTGGGTTCGTCTAAGGTGATTGTAAGCCGGTGCCGCCGGCGCGAGTCAAGCGATAGAGACCGTAGTCACCCAGGTCTCGAAAGGCGCGAGACCTGGGGCACCCGGCCCGTCGGTTGGGCTAACCTGGGATCGCTACGCGCCCGCAAGGACGTAATGTGTCGCCGGCTGAAGCCGGCTCAGGAATCTATATAACCAGCCTACCCAGGGCTTACGTCCTGGGCTAACGTCAGTTCCGCCCTGGCGGGCTCGGTTCGTCGCGATTCGTTCTGTTGATGCAGCGGGAAAGCCGAGTTGGTGCGATGTGCAGGACAGCAGGTCCCTCCACTGCGGCTGAAGCCGTCGGTCGGGATGACACTTCAAGGGAGAGTGCGGGCGGCGCTCGGGATGACAGTGATAGGGGAGACGTAACGGCGCAGCTAAAGCTGCGCCCCTTCAAAGGGCAGATTCCTCGCGGGCTGAAGCCCGCTCGTGATGACAGGGAAGAGAATCGCTGTTGGCACGACTGAAGTCGTGCCCTGTTACAAGGCAGAACCGTCGGAAGAAGAAGTGGGACGTGTCGACGGCGCGGCTGAAGGTGCGCCCCTTCAGGGACAGCAGATCCCTCGCGGGCTGAACTCCACCCCGCCCAGCGCAAAAGAGGCGCTCGTCGGGGACCCCGGTTCGCCCGCTCGTGATGACAAGGTTATAGGGAGCGGTTGAACGCTGGCCTAAAGGCCAGCTCTTCCACCGCTAGGCCCGACACAAGCCAGATCACCCCCGAGCTAGTCGAGGTTCTCCGGTTCGAGCGCGATGTGCTTTTCGCCGGCGGCTTTTTTCTCCCAATACTTGCGGACCCAGGCTTCCCAGCTTTTGCCGGCGGCGGTGTCGCGTCCGGTGAAGGCGAGAGCGGCGATGTCGGAATAAGGGATGGAAATCTTCTGCGGAGAGTCTTTCGGAATGAGGCGCACGACAGATTCGGCGAGGGTCGCGCCATTGCGGCGGTCGAAGATGTAGCCTTCCACGCGCGAACCGTCTTTGCGGGTGATGGTGACGTCGCCGCGATAGTCGAAAGCCTGTTCGAGGGCGGCGCGGAGCTCGGCTTCGGTGGCGAGGTCGGGAATCCAGCCTTCGATCTGGTCGCGGTCGCGGCCATCGACGACTTCTAGATGGTCGACGGTGAGGTTATGTTGTGGTTCGGACATAAATAGCTATTCGCCTTTCGCTGTTCGCCAGAATCCTATTCACCACGGAAGCACAGAGAACACGGAGTAGAAAAACGATGTTTTGGGATTGTCATTACGTCGCCGCAAGGCATCCGCTGTTCACAAAGCCGCCAGAAGCAGATCCCTCGCTTCGCTTGTGATGACAAACCAGATAGCAATCTGATTTTTCTCCGCGTGCTCCGTGGTGAAAATAATCGTCACGAACTCGTGTGCCGCCGGCTGAAGCCGGCTCCGGAATCGATATAAACGCCGTACCCAGGACTCGGCTGCGCTCCGTCCTGGGCTAACTTCAATTCCGCCCTCCGGGCTCGATTTTTCAATCCGCCTAACTTCAACGTTGTGAACAAACGATCCTTCCGCGGACGAATTTTGTTTTAGTATGCTTTCTCCGCGCGCTCCGTGTCTTCCGTGTGAAAAGAAGCGTCACGACTCGTGTGCCGCCGGCTGAAGCCGGCTCCGGAATCTATAGAAACGCCTTACCCAGGACTTCCGTCCTGGGCTAATGTTGTTTCGCCCTGACGGGCTCGATCCTTCAGCTGCCGAGGTTCTACTGTTGCCTGGAGCTTCTTGCTAAGAGCTATGAGAGTCCAATCTCAAAAACTCCGTGCTCTCCGTGTCCTCCGTGGTGAAACCAACCTCACGAATTGGAATTGCCGATTTGGACCAGCGGATTGTACTCATGCACCGGCTGGATTTTTTCGTTCAGCATGGCGAGAGCTTCATCATCTTTATATTGCGTCGAAAAGGTGGCGCGGACGGTCGCGGCGAATCCCTTCCACGATCCGAACGTATCGTGCACGGCGGAGGCTTCGTATCCGCTGTGGACCATGCAGTTGGCGCACTTGGGATTGCCCGACTCGGTGCCGTAGTTCGCCCACTCGGTCTCACGCATGAGTTCGTCGAAGGTGTCGGCGTAGCCGTCCTGCAACAGGTAACACGGCTTCTGCCAGCCGAAGAGGTTGAAGGTCGGCATGCCCCACGCGGTGCAAGGGTAGTCGCGCTTGCCCATCAGGAATTCCAGGAAGAGCGGCGACTGGTTGAAGACCCAATTCTTTTTGCGGTTGGCGAGGATGGTGCGGAAGAGGCGGCGCGTGCGGGCGCGGCCGAGGAAGTGCTTCTGGTCGGGCGCCTTGTCGTAGGAGTAGCCGGGGGAGAGCATCATGCCCTCGACGCCGAGGTCCATCATCTCGTCAAAGAAGCGGCGCACGCTAGCGGGATCGGCGCCGTCGAAGAGGGTGGTGTTTGTGGTAACACGGAATCCGCGGCGGAGCGCTTCCTTCATGCCATCGAGCGCGGCGTCGAATCCGCCTTCGCGGCAGACGGAGAAGTCGTGGTTCTCGCGCTCGCCATCCATGTGGACGGAGAAGGTCAGAAATTTGCTGGGCGTGAAGAGGTCGAGCTTCTCGCGCAGCAGCAGCGCGTTGGTGCAGAGATAAATGTACTTCTTGCGCGCGACCAGGCCGTCGACGATCTCGGCGATTTGGGGATGCATCAGGGGCTCGCCGCCGGGGATGGAGACCATGGGTGCGCCGCACTCGTCGACCGCGCGGAAGCATTCGTCGGGCGAGAGATTTTGCTTGAGCACGTGCGCGGGATACTGGATTTTGCCGCAGCCGGCGCAAGCCAGGTTGCAGCGGAAGAGGGGCTCGAGCATGAGGACGAGGGGGTAACGCTTGCGGCCGCGAAGGCGCTGCTTGAGGACGTAAGAGGCGACCGTCCACATTTGGGAAACGGGAACTGCCATGCTGGGGATCAGCCTTTCTGTTGCAATCAATGAGATTATGGCATAAACTGGGCAATAAAGCGAACACGAACTCGTGTTCTTTTTCGTGTTCCACGTGGAACATTTTTTGGGTGGGAGGGGGAAGACGGCGCGGGATGGAAGCTTGATCGCTCAGAAGGAAGCTGGCGCGGTTGGAGCCGAGGGGGAAGGCTTTCCCCTGGGGCGGAGGCTGCCCATCCAGCAACGCGGGCTGAAGACGGTGCTGCGGATTCTCGATGCGGCGAGCTCGCTGCTCCCCCGGATGCCGCTGGACGACGTCACCACCCGGCGCATCGCCGCTGAGGCTGGGGTGTCGATCGGCGCTCTCTACCGCTTCTTCCCCGACAAGCAAACCATCATCGACGCCGTGGCCGTCCGTCACGTCGGGCAGTTTCGCACTTCGCTGGAAGCCTCGGTCATCCAGCCGCTGCTGCGCGAGATGGAGAACCTCGCCACCTTCGATCCCGCCATCATCCTCGACCGCATGATCGACGCTTACGTCGAGTACCTCGACGCTCATCCCGACTTCCGCACCATCTCCTTCGGGCGCCACATCAGCGCGGCCACCAAAGCGCGCGAGGCCTCGCCCACTACCGGCCTTCCCGCCATCCTCACCGCCTTCATCGTCGAGCGCCTCGGCCTCGACTTCACTCCCGACCTCGAGCGGATGCTGCGCGTCGTCAGCGAAGCCGGCGAGCGCCTCATCGCCTTCGCCTACGAGCAGCCCACCCGCCAGGAGCGCGACCTCGTCATCGTCGAGATGAAGAAGATGCTGGCGGGATATTTATTCGCGAACCCGGATAGCACGGCCCCTTAGCTCCCCGGGCACTGCGCTGTATTTGCCCGGGCGCGGCTGGTCTCCGTCACTCGCTGGGTTGCTACTCCCGTCGCCTGGCGTTGGCCGCTTGACTTGCCGCCTCCATTTTTTCTACATTATAAAACAAATAAAACGCGGCGAGCTTCTAGGACCTCTGGAGCACATTATTCTGCTCGCCCTGGCCCGGCTCGACGCCGGCGCCCATGGCATGCTTGTGCGTCGCGAGATTGAAAAACGTACTGGTCGCAGCCTCTCGATTGGTGCCGTCTATGCGACCCTGGAGCGCCTCGAAGCCAAAGGATACGTCACCTCAGCCACCGGCAAACCCACCGCGGAGCGCGGCGGCCGCGCCAAGCGCCTGTTTCGCGTCGCGGCCGCCGGCAAGCGCGCGTTGCAAGTGTCCCATCAAACCATTCGCAGTATGACGGGATTAAAGAGCCGCTGGGAGGCCCTGTAAAGTATGCTTCGCCGCCCGCCTTGGTTTGCTGGCTCCTCGAATCTATCGGGCCGGCAAGCTATCGAGAAGCTAGGCTCGGCCACCTCATCGAGGAATACAATCTTCGCGCCGAGTCTGCTTCGCCGGGCACCGCCTCGCGCTGCATTTGGAGTCACGCCTGTCGATCAGTTGCGGCCATAGCTTGGTCTTCGTTGCGCGGCGGAAGTTGGCTCACCAGTATGAGCATCGCTGCCGGCCTTTACCGCGTCATCGGGATGCTGAACCTTGCGCTGCTCGCCGCCGGCGTCCGTTCACCGGCGAATTGCCTCCCTCGCCCATCCTGCACGCCGTGGAACGGGACTTGGTCCCCGCAGCTACCGTGATAAACTGATGCTTGATTGTAGGCGCGTAGCTCAGTTGGTTAGAGCGCTACCTTGACACGGTAGAGGTCAGGAGTTCGAGTCTCCTCGTGCCTACCATTTCTTCCATAGGGATACAGAGAATCCCCAAGAATTCTCCAGCCCGCGATCAGCCCGTGATTCCGCGTACTTGATGAAAATCACGGGCTGAAACAGTGCCGCCCGCCTTAGGCATGAGTGCCGTCAAGTCGCGACCGCCGCCACACTCTGGCTTCCAGTAGCGCCGAGGGCGCGCCTTCATCAGGGGACCACGCGAACTCCATCGTACTCGACGGTGCAACAATGACCAATTCGTCGTCTGAACCTAAGAAGGCGACGTTCCGAATAGAGCGGCTCGAAACGGGGATGATGACATGATGGGCGCCGTCTTCAATCCAGTACCCGACCGAGTACTCCCAACCTCGCGGAACAGCGGCATCGTCAATTGTGAGGCACGGTGCTAGTCGGGGCCAAGGTAGCAATGGTTTGGGGAAGGCTCTGCCTAGCGGACTTATGCCACTGAGCGTGAGTCTCGCGAAGGGCACTGTAACTTTTTCGTTGCACCGCATTTTGATGACACAATCGCGTTGTTCAATCGTCATGCCCGCACACCCCTCCCCTGCTGACGAGCGCAATGAGCCAGTGATGGCCGAACCAGCTAAAGTGAACATCCGAGGTTCCCCTGTAGGCAGTGGCAGCGGCGTACCATCCCCCGGCCCGTACATCGCCCCTGCGCCCTGGACAACGCGTACGTTCTGCCCCAGTGCTGGCCCAAAGTTCTTTCTGAGAAGTTCAGACAGCTCGCCGCCTCCAAAGATGACGGGAATATCGCCAGCACGTCCACCGACATTGAGTCCCGCTGAACGGCGAACGCGTCCGTCAGCGGTCT
>JBEKCJ010000028.1:0-42814 GCA_050014935.1 Candidatus Korobacteraceae bacterium | reverse complement strand
TGCGCCGGCGTCGTCGGCGAGTGTTTGAAGAAGTATCACCCGCACGGCGACAGCGCTGTCTACGACGCCATGGTGCGCCTTGCGCAGCCCTGGAGCCTGCGCTATCCGCTGATCGATGGGCAGGGCAACTTCGGCTCAGTCGATGGCGATCCGCCCGCCGCCTACCGGTACACCGAGTCGCGCCTTACTGAGATTGCCGAGGAGTTGCTTGCCGATATCGACAAAGACACAGTCGACTTCGTCGCCAACTTTGACGACACCACGGTTGAGCCCGTGGTGCTCCCGACGCGAATTCCCAACCTGCTGGTCAACGGTTCGAACGGCATCGCGGTCGGCATGGCCACCAACATCCCGCCGCATAATCTGACGGAGATTGTTGATGGCGCCATCACGCTGGTGAACAATCCGCACGCGACGCTGGCCGACATCCTGAAGTTCGTCCAGGGCCCCGACTTCCCCACCGGCGGCTTCATTCACGGGCGCAGCGGAATCATGGAGGCCTATCGTACTGGGCGCGGCCGCTTCATCATGCGCGCCAAGGCTGCCATCGAGCACGTCACCAAGGACAAGGACGCCATCATCGTCACCGAGATTCCCTACCAGGTCAACAAGGCGAACATGATCAAACACATCGCCGAACTGGTGAACAACAAGGTGATCGACGAGATCAGTGACGTGCGCGACGAGAGCGATCGCGACGGCATGAGGATCGTTATCGAGCTGAAGCGCGGCTGCGAGCCGCAGATCGTACTCAACCAGCTCTTCAAGCACACCTCGATGCAAGAGAGCTTCAGCATGATCTTCCTGGCCGTGGTCAACAACCAGCCCAAGGAGATGGGACTGGTGCAGGCGCTCCAGCACTTTGTCGATCACCGCATCGACGTGGTGCGGCGGCGCACGGCCTACTTGTTGATGAAGGCGCGCGAGCGCGAGCACGTTCTGGAGGGCTATCAGGTTGCGCTGGACCGCGTCGACGACGTGATCCGCATTATCCGCGGCAGCGAGAATCGCGCTGATGCGCGCACCAACCTGGTCGACTACTTCACGGGCAAGACGGTCAGCGTCTCGGAAGGAAGGTCGGCGAAGACGGCGACGCTCAAAGGCGTAACGCCAACAACACTCACGACCCCGTTCGACACGGTGCAAGCCGACGCCATCCTCGAATTACAGTTGCACCGCCTGACCCGGCTGTCGATCGACGAAATCGTGAAGGAGCTGGCCGAGGTCCGCGGACGCATTGCCGAGTACGAAGCCATTCTCGGCAGCGAGAAGAAGCTGCGCAGCGTCATCGTCAAGGAGCTGGAAGAGGTCAAGAAGAAGTACGGCGACGAGCGCCGCACCCAGATCCAGGACGAAGCTGCCGAGATCAATCTGGAAGACCTGATTGCCGACGAGCAGGTTGCGGTAACGGTGAGCCACTCCGGCTACCTGAAGCGCACGCCGATTTCGACCTATCGCCAGCAGCGCCGCGGCGGCACTGGCCGCAAGGGCATGAGCACGCGCGAGGAGGATTTCGTCGAACATCTGTTCGTCGCCTCGACGCACGATTACATCCTGGTCTTCACCAACAAGGGACGGGTTTATTGCCTGAAGGTGTATGAAGTGCCGGAACTGAGCGCCGCCGGCAAGGGCAAAGCCATCGCCAACCTGGTGGCGTTGCAGCCGGGCGAGAGCGTGCGCGCATGGCTTGCGGTGCCTGACTTGGAAGAAGAGGGGAAGTATGTATTCTTCGCAACTCGCAACGCGACGGTGAAGAAGATGCCACTCAGTGAGTTCAGCAGCATCCGGTCCAACGGCTTCAATGCCATCCCGATCGAGAGTGAGGATGAACTGGTGGCCGCCAGCCGCACCGACGGCAATCAGATTATCTTTCTGGCGACGCACGATGGCAGGGCGATTCGATTCGACGAAAGCATGGTGCGGAGCATGGGAAGAGCAGCGCACGGCGTGCGCGGCATGACGCTCGGCCGGGGTGACTACATAGTCGGAATGGCAGTCACGCCGAAAGAACGCAAAAAGGCGAAGAACGGGGAAGAACCGGAAGCCAGCCTCATTCTCTCAGTCACCGAGCAAGGCTATGGCAAGCGCACGGATGTAAATGAGTACCGCCTTACCTCGCGCGGCGGCAAGGGCGTCATCAACGTGAAGACCACGGCGCGCAACGGCAAGGTGGTCTCTATCATGCTGGTGAACGAGCAGTCGGAGGTGATGGTGATCAGCCAGTTCGGCAAGATCATCCGCATCAACAGCAAGAATATCCGCGAATGCGGACGTTCGTCGCAAGGTGTGCACCTGCTGCATCTGGAGGAAGGCGATCGCCTGGCCGCGGCCTCGGTCATCCCGCCGGAAGACGTCGCGGAGAATGGCGACGGGGGGACGGGAACGCTGGTGCAGTAGGAAATACCCCACCCAAGCTAAATCGGCTTGGGTGGGACACCCCACTTTTTCCGCGCCCAAAGCTCAGCGCACTTCCTTACACGCTCCGCTTGCCAATGAAACTCCCTGGGAAAAATCCTTGACAAGCATTCCCGCGTCATAATATAACCATTAAGTTATATAACTTAATGGATCTCCAATTCCAAACCTCGCAGCAGCTCGATGCCACTTTCGCCGCCCTGGCCGACCCTACGCGGCGGGCGATTCTCGCCCGGCTGGCTTCGGGTGAGGCTTCGGTTAAAGAGTTGGCTGAACCCTTCGACATGAGTCAGCCGGCAATCTCTAAACACCTGCGGGTGCTGGAGCGCGCGGGGCTGATCTCGCGCAGCCGCGACGCGCAGCGGCGGCCGTGTCACATCGAAGCGCGGCCGCTGGCCGAGGCCAATCGGTGGCTGGAGCGCTATCGCCAGTTCTGGGAGGCCAACTTCCAGCGCCTGGACTCGCTGCTGGAAGAAATGAAGAGTCATGGAACCGTCAGTCCACAAAATGTCAGAACCCGTAAGCAACGAAACACAAGGAGACATAAGCGATGAGAAATATTGGGAAGATGACACTGGATACGCCGAGCGACCGGGAGATCGTGTTGACGCGCGTCTTTGACGCACCCCGGCAACTGGTTTTCGAGGCCTACACCAAGCCCGAACTGCTGCAGCGTTGGCTCACCGGCCGGCAGGACCATACCATGCCGATCTGCGAGATCGATCTGCGAGTGGGGGGCGCGTACCGCTATGTCTGGCGTGGTCCGGACGGGATGGAGATGACCAGCAAAGGCGTCTTTCGTGAGGTCATTCTGCCGGAACGCCTGGTGGCGACGGAGAGATTCGAGCCGAGCTGGTACGAAGGCGAGGGCGTCAACACCACGACCTTCGTTGAACAGGACGGGAAGACCACGGTGACTCTCACCATCCAGTGTGCTTCGAAAGAAGTCCGCGATGGCATCCTGAAGAGCGGGATGGAGCGCGGCGTAGCTTTCAGCTTCGACCAACTGGAAGAGATGCTGGCCTCGTTGCCGGAACCCAAGGGCCTATAATCTACGTCAATATGCGCACCCGCCAATCGATTTGCTTTGCTCTTCTGCTTGCGATTGCTGCTCCTTTCGCCGTCGCGCAATCGCCCGACTCTGTAATGCAGCAAGCGCTCAACCCCGAGACGCCGCTGAAGGAAAACCTGCGCGTCCTGACCGACCAGATTGGCGGGCGCGTGCCCGGCACTGCCGCAATGCAACAGGCAGTGCAATGGGGAGTGGCTGGATTTAAGGCTGCGGGAGCGGACTCTGTCCACACCGAAGAGTTCACCATCCCGGTATCGTGGGCCGAGGGCGACACCCAGGCAAGCGTGGTCGCGCCAGTCGAGTTTCTGGTGCGCGCGCATTCGATCGCGTGGGGACCCCCGCTGCAGCAGACGACCGCGCGCGTGGTGGATGTCGGGATGGGAAGCGACGCCGACTTCAGCCGCGCCGGAGACATCTCCGGCGCAATCGTTCTGGCGCACAGCGATGTTCTGAAAACCTGGGATGATCTTTTCCTGGAATACTTTCGCGCTCCTGGCATCATTGCCAACGCAGTGAAGGGCAAAGCGCTGGCCATTGCGTTCACCTCCAGCCGCGAGCACGACGTCCTGTACCGGCACATCAACACCGGCACGGGGACGATTGATGTCATCCCGCAAGTCCTGCTGGCGCGTGAGGATGCGGAACGCATCGCGAGGCTGCTGGCGCATGGCGAGAAGGTCAGCATGTCGCTCTCCATGCCGAACCGGGTTGGGCCACCAATCAGAACAGCGAATGTGGTGGCGGAGCTGAAAGGAAGCGACTTGGCGAACCAGGTGGTCATCCTGGGGGCGCATCTGGATTCGTGGGAGTTGGGCACCGGTGCTCTGGATAATGGATGCAACGCCGCACTGGTTGTCGATTCGCTGCGTGCGATCAAGGCCGCCGGCGTTCGTCCCCGGCGCACCATTCGCTTCATTCTGTTTTCCGGCGAGGAGCAAGGCCTGCTGGGCTCGCTTGCCTACGTACGGGCCCATCGGAACGAGCTCGACAATGTCGTAGCCGAACTGGTGCTGGACGCAGGATCAGGTCCGGTAACGGGTTTTACCACCGGCGGACGTAAGGACGTCAATGGTGCCCTCACCCCCATGCTGCAACCGTTCGCGACATGGAACGCGAACCAGTTGACCAACGATGCCATGACTGGGACCGACCACTACGACTTCATGATCGAAGGCGTACCCACGTTAGTAGCCAACCAGTCGGAGGCCAATTACCTGGTCAACTATCATGCCACCTCCGATACCTTCGACAAGGTCGATTTCGCGCAGCTCAAGAAGAACGAAGCCGAGGCGGCGGCGCTGATCGTCGAATTGGCCAACGCGCCACAACGGATCGGTCCACGGCTTACGCGGCCGCAAATCGAAATCACCATCAAAGAGACCCACCTCGACGAGCAGATGAAAGGCTTTGGCCTGTGGGAAGACTGGCAGAACGGGACAAGAGGCAGGCAGCCATAATCGTCACAGCGCTCGCGCTTGCATGTGTGGGGCAGACTGGGAGTGGGCCAGCGGTTGAAATGCGCATCAAAGCAAAACGGCCAGGAAGTCTCTGCTGAGATTCCTGGCCGAAAGGTTCGTTGTCCTGATACCGGTTGTTGATGCTACTGCGTGAGCCGCAGAATAACTCTGGCCGCAATCGTTTGGAATGCGGTGTTCAGGTCCGCCGTGCAGGTAGCGCCGGGACAGTTCTGTATCCAAAAGAACTCTCCGGCCGGTTGGCTTGTAATGTAGGTCAGAGGAAATGAAGGGTCGTTGGCGAGTTGTCCCAGGAAAGCTTGCGTCGCTGAACTTACGCTGGGGCCCAAGCCGATGGTGTAGATATACGTAGGTACAGCTTCGGTGCGCATCGCGGCGGCAGTTTGAATAGCGCGGTACTGGGTTTCAGCGGTAACGTTGGTCCGTGAAAATGCCGTCTGTAGCCCTGTTTGCTGAGACAGAAAGGTGGTTACATACCCTCCGCTGCTATTCGTGCATTTATCGCCCGCGGCGTCGTACTCGAAGTATGTGCTCGAACCGGGCTGGAAAGTATACCATTGGCTGGTATGGCCCGATTCATTTGTGCAACCGGAACCTGATGCGGCTGGGCTGCAAGTTGGATCCAAGAAGGCTACATCGTTGGTTCCTGTGTCGTAACCGCCGTAATTGATAAGCACGCTTGGGGCCGAGGGGCCGCAGTAAAAAGTATCCTGGGAGGCGTTCATAAGGCCGTCGGTGAAATACACCAGAACCTTAATTACGTTCTGCCCCGGATTGATGGGAACGCTTTGGTTCTGTGCATCGGCCATCGACATCGGAGCGCCAATCGTTGGGCTTTGAATTGCCTTGGTACCTGCTCCGGTGCCGAAGGTGCCGCCGGTGAAGACCATGCTTTGCACAGCAGTCGTAACCGGCGTTTGGAAGCCGGTAGCGATGGGAAAGTCTATGCGTGCGTTGGAAGAGAAGCTCAACAGCGCAACTTCGTCCAACGTGTTATCGAACTTATCGACGAACAACGGCACAGCATTTACCAGGGCCGTCTCGCCACCATCCGAGGTCATCGAGCCGGAGCGGTCCAGCACGATGGACATCACCAGTTTGCCGCGGGTTGACACGGCGGTGTCCGCCACCGGTACGGTTGCCCAATTCGCAAGGTAGCGCATGAAGTAAGTATTCACGTTAACCGTGGCCGATACTTGTACCTGCTGGTCGCCATATTGGTCGGTGGGGAAGGTAACGGTAGGCGTGGGCGCACCGGCACCGTAATTGGCGGCAAACATATCGGCGGCCAGTAAGGAAGCAGTGGCGTGCCCCGACTGCAAGTTCTTCATGCCGGTGAGAGTTGCGCCGTCCACGGCTGTCGATATCTTGGCCTTGGTGACATAAAGAATACCCGCGTCGATGGCGAATCCAGCGAACAGGATAAGGATGGGCACAACGAGAGCGTAAATAACTATGGTCTGCCCGCGGTCGTTCTTCACAATGTTGGCATTCAGCATATTCATACCCTCGTTAGTAATATGCCACCGAGTACAACTGAGATGGCAGTACGTGGCTTCCCAGGAAGCCCGGTAGGGGCGTTATTGCGGTGAAGTTGTAGTAGATCTCAGTCGCATAAACAGACGATCCCAGGCCTTCCGTGGTCAGCGCGTTAACTGCCGCATTGGGGAGGCTAGCGCTAGAGCTTGTGCAGCTTCCTTGTCCCGATAGGCAGCCTACTTTGCTGGAGCACGAGATCCCACCGCCCGAAGCTTGGGCGACGACTTGGATAATGGGGGGTGACCCTCCATTCTGGTTGGTAACCTGGGTGATGATGACGCATCCGTTCGTGCTCATGTGTAAGTCATTTCCGGCGTCTGAAGTCACGATCGTCACTGCTTGCCCCAGGGAGCTGGTTTGACGGGAAGCCATGCTGGAGCCCTCGCCGACGAGGTTCTTCATTACCTGAACGTCGTAGATGGCCCGACCGAAGTCAATGATCCCAAACACGAAGACACACAGCATGATCAGCCCGAACGATAGTTCTATAAGGGCTTGCCCCGACTCGTCTGTGTTTATCTTTGCCTGCATACGTCCTCCCTAGCTTTGGCTCGGCAGAAACTGTTCATTTTTGAAAGAGGAGCTCACCGTTATGGTGTACGTCCCGCCGGAAAAGAATTTGGCAATTGGGCCGGTCAAAAATGGATATGGGTAGCTTACCGTGATGGTGACAATGTCCTCGGGTCCACCAGCGCCGTCCGGACACCCCCCGCCTGCATCCGTACAGGTTATACTGACGTCGGTACCAGCATTGCTGGTGGTAATGTAGCCTTCCGAAGTACCTTCGAGTTTCGTGATAATCGAGTTATACCTCGATTCAGTGCACGTACCCACCCCGCCTATGCATTGCCCGGTGACGGCGTAGCGTCCAGCCTGCCGGACCGCATTTTGGAGGGTGGACTTGGTATTGAACATATTTCCAAACTCGATGGTTCCCCACACGAATACAAGAAAAATCCCAATTGAGAGCGCAATCTCTACCAGCGCTTGACCGGAATCGTTTTTCTTTGTCATCGGGCTAGACCTCCCTTATCCGCCTGAACGCCTCGTAAGAATCATCTGTACCCGTGCGGGAAAAAAGTCGCCACACCGGCACCGCAGCGTAAGCCGCTCGGATTACGTCAGTTCGCCGGCGTCGGAGAAGAAACGCCAACGGGCGTCCTGAGTGTGGACGCCGAAACACCTAACCACA
This sequence comes from Candidatus Korobacteraceae bacterium, assembly GCA_050014935.1. Lineage (GTDB taxonomy): Bacteria > Acidobacteriota > Terriglobia > Terriglobales > Acidobacteriaceae > Bog-257. The sequence goes on along the minus strand of JBEKCJ010000028.1, from coordinate 35,121 downwards.
TTAGGCCGAATCGTTCCCGGACATCTAACATCTTCCAAGGAACTGGAATAATTCAGGGACCCACATCAGCCACAGAAACGCGCTCTCACTAGTGCCTGGGTACGGATTAGGCCAGCGACTCAAGAGCGCGGCGGCCAGGAGTTATGATGACTACCAACCCTTGTTTTGCAATCAGCGCTGAGACCGAAAGTGATTCCACAACCGGCCATTACGGAATGCTTTACAAGGAACCTGACGACCAACATTCTAAGTCGGCCCCCTTACCAACGCAAGTGTTTTCCTACAGGAAAGCAACTATTTGCAAGCGCCCCGGCTCACTATCGGCCCTGCCACCCCGGATAACTCGCCCGTAAAACCCCCTGTCTGCCACTCTTTAGCCAGACAAAAGCGCCGACACAAACCAGCACTATAGCTTGGTTGGAAGAAGTTCGGCACGACCCATAACGCTTTTCCGAACGAAAGTCACATCATCAATAGTTACTGGAAAATCCTTGCTATCACTGGATTTCTTGGGGAAAACCTACGTCCGTGTTATATAAGTTTATAATACATTAAAGTGCTATTTACTCTAACATTAACAGCATGAACTGCTAAAGACCTGCCCCGCCGTTGCGAGACTAGAAGCTAGCTAACGGTTGGTGACACCCTAGTCTTGCCGCCCGTAGGGGAAGAAATTGAAGATAGAGTCTACCCGCACTTTGCCTCCGCAGTTCGCTCCAAGCGGAGCAAAAGCGGGATCTACATTGGGTGATGGGCTATCCTGTTAGCGTCTGCCAGCCGGACTCGACTACTGGCTCACCACACCTATCACTTATCCGCCGATGCTGCGGTTTCTGATTGGGGCGAGGAAGTCAGCCGAGCCAAGCTATCTTGAAGGTATCCTTTTCCGCGGGAACTTACCGGAGCATGATGACGTCGTACAAGTACAATCAGATCGCCGAGCGAAGCGTAGAGCGGCTTGCCGCGCTGAGCGATGGGATCTTCGCGATGAGGACTTCATGGCCGCCCTGATTGATGCCATTAACGTTAAGCGCAAGATGTTTTTTGAGTTTGAGAACACCCCGTACCACTGCCTAGAAGCCGAGGTGAACACTCCTACCGCTCGTGGAGGGCAGACGCTGGTGCGCCTGAAGATGCGCAACCTGCTTACCAGCGCGGTGTTTGAGAAGACCTTCAAGGCCAGCGACAAATTCAAGGAGCCTGACCTCCAGATGGGTCCCGCGTCGTACCTGTACAGCGACAAAGATGGTGCGCACTTTCTGGACCAGGAAACCTACGAGACGCTCACGCTCAATGAAGAGATGATCGGAGATGCCATGGACTTTCTGGTGGAAGGCGCTGTGATCCAGCTGCATAAGTTCAACGGCAATCCCATCGGCCTGGAGCTGCCGTTGCAGGTTGACTTGCAGGTGGTTTACGCGGAGCCCGGTGCGCGGGGCGACTCCTCTCGCGGCAGCGTGACCAAGACCGTGAAGCTGGAAACCGGCCTCGAGATCCGCGTTCCGCTGTTCATCAAAGAGGGAGAAAAGGTGAAGGTCTCGACCGAGACGCGGGAGTTTGCGGGGCGAGCCTAGTTTGGGCGCGTTTTACCCGACTGCAACACAAAGCCGGGCTTGCGCCCGGCTTATCTGACTACCAGATACTGACCACTAATTAGTGAATGTCGAACATCTCCTGATGCAGCGCGGGATCGCTCTTCACCAGAACCGTCTTACTGGTCAAGTCTTCCAGTTCGGTGATGAGTTTGCCGTTGTTTGCCTTCAGCGCCTTGGCAACTTCCGGATGCACCCGCACGGTGATGTCATCCTTGTCGTGTACCTTGGTCATCTTCCGCATCTCAATATAGAGTTCGTTGCACACCGTTGGCACCGACTTCACAAAGCCCGCGCCCGTGCAATACGGGCAAGACTCACCCAGCGTGCGCTCCAGCGATTGCTTCACGCGCTTGCGGGTGATGGCGACCAATCCAAAATCGTTGAACTGGAGCACCTTCGACGGCGCGCGGTCATTGCGTAGCGCCTCTTCCAGCGCCATCATAACCTTCTGACGGTTCTTGCGCTCGTCCATGTCGATGAAGTCGATCACGATGATGCCGCCCAGATCGCGCAGCCGGATCTGCCGCACGATTTCCTTGATGGCGTCAACGTTCACCTTCACGATGGTGTCTTCCAGCCGCTGCGTCTTGCCGACAAACTTGCCGGTGTTGACGTCGATGGCCACCAGCGCTTCCGTCTGGTTGATGACGATGTGCCCACCGCTCTTCAGCCATACCTTCGACTTCAGCGAGCGGTTGATCTCGTCCTGAATGCCGAACTGCTCGTATAACGGCGTGTCTTTGGTGTAGAGCTTGATGCGGCGCACCAGCGACGGCTGGAAGCGGTTGGCGAAGCGCACCACGCGCTCGTACTCGTCTTCCGTGTCCACCCAGATCTGCGAGAAGTCGGCGTTGACCTGGTCGCGCAGCACGCGCTCCACCAGGTTGAGGTCGTGATAGATCAGCGCCGGCGACTTGCTGTTCTCGGTGCGGGTCTTGATCTCGGCCCACAAATGTTTCAGGAAGCGAATGTCGGCGCGCAGATCTTCTTCCTTGATGTTGACTGCTGCGGTGCGCACGATGAATCCACCCAGGCCGTTCTCGCGCTCGCTGGTAACAATGCGCTTCAGGCGCTGGCGTTCTTCGTCGGAAGCGATCTTGCGGGAGACGCCTACGTGGTTGACCGTCGGCATGTAAACCAGGAAGCGGCCTGGCAACGCGATGTGACTGGTGATGCGCGCGCCCTTCTTGCCGATGGGCTCTTTGGCAATCTGGATCAGCACCTCCTGCCCTTCTTTCAGCAGGTCGGTGATGAGCGGCTGGTTGCGATTGGTGTTGGGACGGCTGCGCATGTTGCGGCGCGATCCGCCGCCATGGCGCCCGCGATCGCGATCACGATTGTCGCGACGCCCATAGCCGGGACGCTGCGCATTGCGCTGCTGATATCCCGCGGTGGGAGCGGCGGCACGCAACTCGGCGTGATCGTTGACCTGTTCCTCGACCTGCTCCTCCTCGCCGTTCTCTTCTTCTTCTGCTGCTGGATAGAGCTTTTCCCCGCGCTCCTCCGCGGCGACAATCTCATCCTCGTCGACGTCTTCGATCTTGGGGACCCAGCGCTCGGAGTAGCCGTTAGCGGCATCCAGAGTTTCTTCTTCCAGCACTAGCTCTTCATCGCCCGCCACTTCGCGCATCGCGGTCATGTCGTCGGGCACGGGCCGGAATTCTTCTTCCTCGTCTTCCAGGACCTCGTGCTCCAGAGTATGTCCTACGGGAGCGACAGACGGTGCGGCCTGCAGCTCAACGTTAAGCAACTCGAAATTACCGGCGGGCGTGTCCACTTCGTGCTCGGCCAGTTCGTGGGCCGCAGGCTGCACTCCTGAATGAGCATCATTTGCGTCAGCAGCAATCGCTTGCTCCACGTCGTGACGGGGAGTGGGATCCTGCTGATGCCAACCGCCTTCAGCCGATGCCGTGTCGTTGCTTTGGCTCGGTTGAGTTATGTCTTCACCAACCCGAGCTGAGGCAGATTCAGAAGACTGGGCTTCGGTAAGCGGAGACTCCTGGGCCTGAGCAATCGTTTGCGTCTGTTCCTGTTCGACAGGCGCAGCAACTTCAGCATTCGCCGCTTTGCGCCGCCAGCCCCAACGCCGTTTCGAACGCGGCGGCTGTTCTTCTTCGCTGACCCGACCGCTTTCGACGCGCTCGGACTCGACGGCGGAGATCGCCTCCGTCTGCTCCGGCCCGGGGACAGAAAAGCCCTGATCAAGATGGGTCGACTCTTCCTGAATCTCTTCCTCAACCTCCTCGGTAACCACGGCCGCGGACCCAGCTGTCGCGGAAGGCACAAGCTCTTCTACTGGGGCGGCACCCTCGTTCGCGCCCAGCGCTTGTGGCTCGACCGCGGCTTGCGGCAGGTTGCGGTACTTGGAAATCGACTCTCCCGGCAGGATGATGGGCGTGTATCCGGCGGGCGGTCCGTAGCTGGGACGGGGGCGCGCTTCGACCCGGGGCGCCGGCTGTTCCACCGGCGCTACTGGCGCTGGTGCCGCGGTCGGCTTCGACTCGGCACGCTCTTGCTCCGGTCCGCGACCGCGGCGACCGCCGCGGCGGCGACGCCGTCCGCGCCACCGGCGAGTACCGTCGTCTGGTTCTTGCTCTTCGGCCGATGCCGACTCCAGTTGATCTCCGGTCGGCGCCGGCGCTTCCTCCTCGAAGATGGATTCGAGATCGGCGTCATCTTCGCTGTCCGGAATCGTTGTCGCAGGCTGCGTTTCGGCCGCGTGAAATTCCGGGGCAGGCTGCGCCTTGCTCAAATCAATGGCGCCCCGTGGAGCCGGAATCTCGCCGAACTCCTCGTCCTCTTCTTCATCGCCCGAAAGCTCAAGGAAGTCGGAGACGTACAGGAACGCATCGCGCTCCAGTCCGATATCGACAAATGCAGACTGCATGCCGGGAAGCACACGCGTTACGCGGCCTTTGTAGATGGATCCCGCTAAGGTGTATTCGTTTTCCCGCTCGAAGAAAACTTCGGCGAGCTGATCGTCTTCCATCAACGCCACTTTGGTTTCGTGTGGCGTAGAGGACACGTAAAGTTCTTTGTTCATGGATGCTCCGGTGACCGGACGCAAGTGGAGGGACAGGAATACCGTACGGGCAGCTAGGCCAGGGACACACCAAGACTCTCGTCCGGATGTGAACCTGACCTGATTCGTAACCCAATAGTTTGAGGAATCTTAAGCACCGTATCAAGCGCGTCGTCGTGGGTTTGTGGCGTCACACCCGGCTGCATTTATTAAACTCAGCCGAGGGGCCGTTTCCCGCCCCGAAACAACGTGCCCTGCAATCCTGTCCAGCCCTTTTATAATGCTTGCGGCCGGCAATGCCCTCGTACGTGAGGGCTGTCGTAATCTTTTGTCATCCTTCGGAGACCAGAGTTGTCACTGCTACGGTCTCCCGGCGGATGCGGCCGGCTATTTTTCTACCTGCGCCCGATGGCGCACTCAATAACAAAGCTCTTTCAAGCGTTAATTCACAAACCGGCGCATACGGATGTTCATCACAATACCCAGCGCCAGGAACATGAACAGTACTGAAGATCCCCCGTAACTCATTAATGGTAAGGGGATGCCCGTGACCGGCATGAATCCAACTACCATTCCGACGTTTACGAGGAGGTGGAATGCGAGAACTGCAACCACGCCCATCACCACGAAGGCTCCAGCCCGGTCGGGGGCCGTCTGAGCGTTCTGAATCAGACGCATCAGCACGATAAAGTATAGCAGGAGTACGCCCATCGCGCCTATGAATCCGTGCTCCTCCGCGAACGCCGCAAAGATGAAGTCGGTGTGCGGCACCGGCAGAAACTGGCCTTGCGTCTGACTCCCGTGGGCCGTTCCCTTGCCGAAGATGCCTCCGGAGCCCACGGCCACGAGCGACTGGATGACCTGATAGCCGTGGCCTTGAGCGTCGGCCTCGGGCTGCATAAAGCTCGTCAGCCGGTCACGCTGGTAAGGCTTCAGCACATGCCACGCCACCGGCGCCAACAATGCTCCAATCAGCAAGATCACCAGCGCATGTTTGGCCTTCATTCCTCCCAGGAACAAGCCCATGATAGCGATCGGCAGGTAGGTGAGCGCAGTTCCGAGGTCGGGCTGCGCCAGCACCATCAACATGGGAATGCCCACCAGCGCACCTGCCTTGACGATGTCCTGGGCGCTGCATTCCGACTTCGAGTCGGCGAAATATTTAGCCATCGCAAGGATAAGGACAAGCTTCACCCACTCCGATGGCTGGAAGTGGAAGGACCCGAACTGCACCCAGCGCCGCGCTCCCAGCGATTTGTGTCCAAACAGCGCTACCGCCAGCAAGGACGCAATAGCGATCAGGTACATCAGCGGCACGCGCTCCAGCAGTGCCTGGTAGTTGAGGACGCTGACGATAAACATGAGCGCTACGCCGCCCAGAATCCAGTAAATCTGCTTCAGGTGGACGCCAACGAACTTCGTGCTCAGGGTCGCACTATAGATCTCGACTACTCCGAGGGCGCAGATGAGCAGCACCAGCACCAGCAGCACCCAATCGAAATCGCGAAATGAGACGTATCGGCTCACGGCTGCCTCCGCGGAAGTGCTACGGCCGGAGGTGCGACCGGCGCGCCAGCGTTCTTCTTGCTGGGAGCCGGTTGGGCAGGCTGTGCGCCAGGTCTTAGATCAACAGGCCTCGCTCCAGCGGGAACCGGTTCCACGGCAGCTTCAGGGTGCGCCATCTCGGCGTGCGACTCCGTGGCTTCCAGGTCGGCTGCGGGAAGCGGCTTCTCGTTGGCCTCAACCCCGGGAGCCGCGCTCACGGGCTTGGCAGCACCGTCGGTCGGTACGGTGAAGCGCCCAGCTTGCAGCTTGTCAGGATTTTTCGCATCGCCATCATGCCAGACCGCGGCAACTTCGGCCTGCTTGTTCGCGGGTGCGGCCTGGTTCGCTTTGGCGACGTTTGTCTGAACCCTGCGTTGCTTGGCAACATAAGCTGCAATAACTTTGGCTGCGACACGCGCGGCCAGGGCTCCGTGCTCGCCGCCTTCAAACAGGCAGGCAACAACGATCTCCGGATTACGGCGCGGTGTGACGCCCACGAACCAGCCGTTGTCCTTGTATTCGGCTTTCTCTTTCGCGCTCATCGTCTTCTTCAGATCGTTGGAAACGGTTTGCGCACTGCCGGTTTTACCGGCGAAATCGATGCCCGGCAGGCGAGCGCTGCCCGCGGTTCCTATCGGCGAGACCACGTTCGCCATGGCATCGGTTATGGTCGTCCAATTGTCCTCGTCAAGTGTGAACTTGACCCTGTCGTTGTAAGTGGAAACCTGCTTGAATCCTGCGGGAAACTGATCGGGGAAGGCCACGTGAGGATGAACCAGTACGCCGCCGCTGGTGATGGCCCCAATCGCGTGTGCCAGCTGAATCGGAGTCGTCGCTACCGCGCCTTGGCCGATGCCAACAGAAATCGTTTCACCCGCGTACCACTTCTGCTTGAAGTTCTTGATCTTCCACTCTTCCGAGGGCATTACTCCGGAAACCTCCTGCGGCAGATCGATGCCGGTCTTCTGCCCCAGTCCGAGCATGGTCGCGTACTTTGCAATGCGCCCAATGCCCAGCTTCTCCGCGAGTGTGTAGAAGTAAGAATCGCAGGACTGGTAGATCGCCTTGCTGATGCCGACGCTGCCGTGCGAGCCGTGCGTGGAAGAGATCCAGCACTTGAAAAACCGTCCATAGAAGGTCTTGCCGCCTCCGCAATTGACGATAAGGCTCTGGGCGACGTTCTCTTGCAGGCCGGCGGTCGCCATGATGATCTTGAACACCGAACCCGGCGCCAGCTGCGCCTGAATGGCTTTGTTGAGCAGGGGCTTGCCTGGGTCGGTCATCAGCGTGTTCCATTCGTCGCGCGAAATGCGCACCGCAAACTGGTTGGGATCGAAGGCCGGGCGGCTGACCATCGCCAGGATTTCGCCATTACGCGGGTCCATGGCGACGATCGCGCCGGGTTTTCCCTCCAGCGCCTCTTCGGCGGCAATCTGCAAATCCAGATCGATGGTGAGCTTTAGTTGCTTGCCGGGAACTGCCTGCACATCGCTGAGCGTGCCCACTTCCTTGCCGCGGCTGTTGACCAGCACCTGGCGCGAGCCGTTCTTGCCCATCAGAACATCGTTGTAGTACTGCTCAACGCCCGACATTCCGACGATGTCGCCGGGGTTGTACAGCTCCCATTGCGGCTGGGTCAGCATGTCTTCGCTCACCTGGCCGACATAGCCGATCACGTGCGCCATGAATCCGTTCTTGGGATACAAGCGCCGGTGCACGGTGATGGTGTCGAGCTCGGGCAACTCGGCGCGATGCGATTCAATGAACGCCAGCTCGTCGGGCGTGATGTCGTCTTTCAGGAACAGCGGCTGATAGCCAGGCACCGCAGCCATGCGCTTCAGGCGGGCGCGCAACTCGTCGGGCGGCATATGCAGGCCGGCTGCGATCTTGTCGGCATCAGCGTCGAGGTCGCGCTTCTGATCGCGCAGCAGCAGCACCGAAAACGACGGATAGTTGTCGACGATGATGCGGCCTTCGCGATCGAGGATCTTGCCGCGAGGCGCCAGGATGGGGACCTGCTTGATGCGGTTCTGCTCGGCCAGAGTGTTGTAGTAATCGTTGCGTGCCACTTGCAGGCGCCACAGCCCGAAGGCAAGCACCAGAAAAACTCCCAGCAGGACGTATTGCACTGCGGTGAGGCGGAGCTGAGAGACTTTTTCTTCGCGACCTAACATCAGGAATTACATCTTTCCCAGGTCTTGCCATGAAGCGATGTTGACATGGATAACGTCATATACCGCCCGGCGACCGGCCGATTCCATTGCCGGGTGACAGCGAATCCTCGTTGTATTGTAGCGTCATTCAGGGCAGGGGCGCAGGGAGAAAAGGACAGGTGCATCAGCAATCTCACTTTATTTCTCCTACCTCTGTTTGAACCTGTCCAGCAGCTTGTATACAAAGATCCCGATTACCGCGTTGGCCAGCGCCGAGATTGCGGTGTGGCTCCAACTCCATTGCACTCCCTGGCGCAGCAGGCCATGTGCCACACCGTAGTACACGCCCTGGTGAACTCCGAAGAAGGCGAAGGTAATCAGGAAGCGCGAACCCGGATTGTCGACGTCGATCTTCACTCCCAACGACGACGCCAGGTATCCGATGATGGTCAAGGCAATGCCGTACATCCCTAAGGGATGGCTTAGCCCCGGCCCCGCGAACAAATCCTGCATGAGCCCGATACCGCAACCGGTGAGGCACCCGGTGATGGGGTTGCGCCGTGCCGTCGCGAAGAAGATCGTGACCATGAAGGGCAGGTCGACGATCGGCATGAAACGGACCTTCACCGGAATGAAGATCTGGATCAGCACGGCGGCCAGCGGGATGAAGATAATCGCCGCCCAACTGAACTCGTAAACCGAAACCTGCTCCCGCGATGTCAGGCTTCCGCGAAATGGCATCACTCGGGTGCTCATTGTGGCGGCGCTCCTGCGGGAGGAGTCGATGGTTGCTCTGAAGGCGCGCTGGGCGTCGATTCCGGAGCGGGCTTGACTCGCTTCTTCGCGGGCGGGGAAGCTGCTCCGTTATCTTGCGCTCCGGAGTCGCCCGGCTGCGTAGTTGAGGCATTGTTCGCCGGTTTCACGGCTGTTCCCGCCGCACGACCGTTCGCCGGAGTTGTCGCCTTCGGTTTTACCGTCCCGTAAGTCGCCGTTGTGGGCGATGCATATGCCGCTCCGGCGGGCTTATTCGGAATGGTCGCACCAACGGCTGGCTTGCTGCCTCCGTTTCCCGGAGTCGCAGGATGAGCGGCAGTGCTGCCTGCTGTTGCAGTTCCAGGGCCCGCCGGTGTAGTTCCAGGCGCGGCCGCAGTCCCTGGCTTGGCATTGCCGGCGGCGTCAACTTCAGTCTTGTTGGGAACCGTGGGCAATCGCTCCGCGAGAATGTCGGACGCGCGCAGCGGTCCGAGGTCCTTCGCGTCGGGCATCTTCTCGGTGATCTTGGTGACGACCAGCACCTCTTCCAGTTGATCGAGCCGCGCCGAGGGAATCACACGAATGTTGAGAAACAGGTCCTTGCCGGGCTCGCTGGAGACAACTCTGCCGACAGGCAGGCCTTTGGGGAAGATGCGATCGCCGCCGCTGGTGATGACCTCTTCGCCAGGAACGACCTTCTCGTCGCTCATGATGTATTGCAGCGTGGTTGCGCCGTTGGGAGCGCCCTTCAGAATGCCTTGCAGGCGCGAGTCCTTCAGCGCCGCGCCGACGCCGCTGAACTGATCGTTGATGGGCAGCACCTGCGACGAGTCAGGAAATACCTGCGCGATCTTGCCCACGATGCCGCTTGGGGTAATGACCGCCATATCAACCGTAATGCCATCGTTGGAGCCTTTGTCGATATAGAGCACGCGTGACTGGTCGCTGCCGCTGGTGCCAATGACCTGCGCAGCAATGGTCGAGTCGATGTATTGCTCTTTGAACGCAAGCAGCGATTGGATGCGGCGCGCCATGCGGGCGTCTTCGCTCAGCCGCGCCTCTTCGATCTTCATCTGGCCGATTTCGGCACGGAGTTCGCGGTTTTCCCGCCGCACACCGTGGAGGTAAATGTAGGTGGTCCAAAGATTCCCCACCCACGCCTGGGTGTGGATGACCGCGCTTTCAAGAGGAGTAACGGCGGAGACCGCCCAAAGACGGATGAGGCGGGTTTCGCCCGCGTCGGTGGGGCGGCGCACCTGGAGCGCTAGACCGATGATCTGAGCGAACAGGATGGCCGCCAGCACAATCAGGTTTCTATAGCGGCCTAGAAAGGTATCCATACACTACGCTGCTTGGCGCGCACGGTTATCAAGCGGACGAAAGCAGATCCCTCGCTGCGCTCGTGATGACAACCGGTGCGCTTCGCGTCTTGGCTGCACTCCTGAAAGCCCGAGGCTCGTAGCTCGCAGCTAGTCAATCGATATCTTGCGCAGCAGCTTGAAATCGCTCAACATTTTTCCCGTGCCCAGAACCACGCTGCACAACGGGTCGTCGGCAATCGATACCGGCAGGCCGGTTTCCTCGCGGATGCGCTTGTCCAGGTTCTTCAGCAACGCGCCACCGCCGGTCAACACAATGCCGCGGTCGCTGATGTCGGCCGACAATTCCGGGGGCGTGCGTTCCAGCGCCACGCGGATCGCATTCATAATTGTTGAAACGCACTCGGTCAGCGATTCACGAATCTCGCTGTCATCGATGGTGATTGTCTTGGGCACGCCTTCGATCAGGTTGCGTCCCTTGATCTCCATGGTCAGCGGCCTCTCCAGCGGATAGCCCGAGCCAATCTCGATCTTGATCTGCTCCGCAGTGCGCTCGCCAATCAGCAGGTTGTACTTGCGCTTCAGGTAATTCATGATGGCTTCGTCCATTTGATTACCCGCCATGCGCACCGATCGCGAATACACGATGCCGCTCAGAGAAATGACAGCGATGTCTGTGGTGCCGCCGCCGATATCGACCACCATGTTGCCGCTGGGCTCGGTAATGGGCAACCCCGCGCCAATCGCGGCCACCATCGCCTGCTCCACGAGATGTACTTCGCTGGCCTTGGCGCGATACGCCGAGTCCATGACCGCGCGCTTCTCCACCTGCGTGATCTCCGAAGGCACGCCGATGACAATGCGGGGATGCACCAGCATCTTGCGGTTGTGCGCCTTCTGGATGAAGTAGTTCAGCATCTTCTCGGTGACTTTGAAGTCAGCGATGACGCCGTCTTTCATCGGCTTAATGGCGACGATATTGCCGGGCGTGCGCCCAAGCATCTCCTTGGCCTCTTTGCCCACGGCCTCAACTTCACCAGTGTTTTTGTTGATGGCGACGATGGAGGGTTCGTTCACCACGATGCCCTTGCCGCGTGCATAGACAAGTGTGTTCGCGGTTCCCAAATCGATGGCGAGATCGCTGGAAAACACGCTGAACAACGAGCGCATGTTTCCGAAGCGGGACGAGTTGCTGCTATAAAAGCCGTTGGATGACATTCCGTGCTGGTTCTTTCTAATTTGAAGCGATGCTTACAGTTTATGCCACAAACCGCACGGTCGCACTCAATCTAATGCCTTACCCGGGCAGATTCGAGGGTTGGATTTTGCCAGGTGAAACGCCGGCCAAGGTTTCGGCCCGCGCGCGGTTACGTCCGGATACTGGGCCGCCCATCGTCAGCTAGTGCGCTCGGTTTAGAGTACCACTGGAGCAGGCATTGAATGTCGCATGGGATGGAGCAGTTCTCCATGTCGGCATTCTCTCCCTGCACGGTTGTGGCACTATCGGGCCATTTATTTCAACCTTAGACTACGAAAGTTTTACAACCGCCAGGCCACCTTTGCGCATATACTCTCATAATTCGTTGTGAATATTTTTCCCCATGGGGTGAACTGTGCGAGATCAAGCCAAATCGACCATCCTCTTATTCATTGGAGCTGGAATGCTTTGCTGCGCAGCGGCCACTGCCAGTGCCGCCAGTTCCGCAGCACCAGCTAGTCCCGCAACACAAACCCCGGCTCCGCCGGTCAACCAAGGTTTGCCGATTCAGTATCCCACCGATGTGCTCACGTATCACTACAACGTCTTCCGTCAGGGCCAGACCATGCAGGAAACAACTCTGACACCCAGCAATGTGAACTTCAACACCTTCGGCAAAATCAATTTCTTCACGGTAGATGGCAAAGTCGATGCTCAGCCCCTGTTCGTAAACAAACAATTCATTAGCGGAAGCTTGAACGACACGGTGTATGTGGTCACTGAGAACGACAGCATTTATGCCTTCAGTGCCAACTCCGGCAGGCAATTCTGGCACAGCTCAGCGCTCGGCCAGGGAGAAACCCCCAGCGATGATCATGGCTGTAGCCAGATTGCACCGCAAATTGGCATCACCGACACTCCCGTGATCGACAAGGGCAATGGACCCAACGGAGCAATCTACTTCGTGGCCATGACCAAGGATTCTTCCGGTAACTATCACCAGCGTCTGCATGCGCTAGACCTGATGACGGGGGCTGAATTGTTCGGCGGCCCGACGGAGATCAGCGCTACTTACCCGGGTACGGGCGATGGCAGCCAGAACGGACAAGTCATCTTCGCTCCGGGACAGTTTGCCGAGCGCGCCGGGATTCTGGAGTACGGCACCACCCTCTATATCTCCTTCACGTCGCATTGCGACTCCCGTCCCTACACTGGATGGCTCATGGCTTACAACTCGCGCAGCTTGGCGCAAACCTCAGTCATCGATGTCACGCCCAACGGCAGTAAAGGCGCTATCTGGATGACCGGTGAGGGACTGGCCGCCGACTCGTCAGGGAACATCTACTTCCTCGACGGCAATGGCACCTTCGACACTACGCTGAACTCGCAAGGCTTTCCTGTCAGTGGCGACTATGGTAACGCGTTCATGAAGCTCTCCAACTCCACCGGCACACTCACGGTGGTCGATTACTTCAACATGTACGACACCGTACAGGAATCGGATGGCGACGAGGACCTCGGCTCGGGAGGCGCCATCGTGTTGCCCGATCTGATGGACAACAACCATATGGTGCATCATCTCGCCGTGGGCGCCGGCAAAGATAGCAACATCTACGTCGTGAATCGCGACAACATGGGGAAGTTCAATCCCAATAATGACAGCGCCATCTACCAGGAAATCGACGGTGCCTTGCCTGGCGGCGTCTGGTCCAGCCCGGCATACTTCAATAACACGGTGTATTACTGTGACACCGGCGAGACCATGAAGGCCTTTCCCATCTCCAACGCCATGCTCGCCACCACCCCGAGTTCGCAGACAGGGAACACGTTCATTTATCCAGGAGCGACTCCTACCGTCTCCGCCAATCAAACCTCGAACGCCATTGTCTGGGCTGTCGCGAACACCAACCCTGCGGTCTTGTACGCCTTCGACGCTACTAACCTGTCGAACCAGTTGTACAACAGCAATCAGGCAGGATCGCGCGATCAGTTCGGGCCGGGCAACAAGTTCATCACCCCAATCATCGCCAACGGCAAAGTTTTTGTGGGGACCCAAACCGGAGTCGCGGTGTTTGGCTTGTTGCAGTAAGAGCGGGACGTTGCAGGAGCTGCGCATCATGCCGGCTCCTGCTCGTTCAAGCGGGAGCGAAATCGCTGGCGAGCGAAAACTTTCTTCACCGCCTTGAATCCTCACTTGCGTTACAGGCAACTTCACTTGTTATAATCACTCGCTTGGGTGATGCACGTCACGCCGGGCTGTGGCAGTTGTCGCCTTACCACGCACGAAGCTGGGTCCGAAGGGGAGTCGGAACCCGGACCTGCAGAGTGGAAAGCTTCACATAAATGGCTCAGATCTTCCATCGAAGTGCGAATACCCTTGCGCGGCTCTCGATCATTGGAGTGGTGATCGTGGTGTCGGTGTTGCTGTGGGCGGCCCTGGAGATGCAGCGCTCGCCCTATGCCACCTATCAGGACGTCGCCCAGGCGCAGCCTGTGCCTTTCAGCCATCAGCATCACGTCGCCGGCGATGGCATCGATTGTCGCTATTGTCATACCTCGGTGGAAAATTCCAGCTTCGCCGGCATTCCTCCCACCAAGACCTGCATGAACTGTCATTCGCGGATTTGGACCAACGCCCCCATGCTGGAGCCCGTTCGCGAGAGCTTCCGCAGTGGCAAGTCCCTGATCTGGACGCGCGTTGACTATCTGCCCGACTTCGTTTATTTCGACCACAGTATCCACGTGAATAAGGGCGTGGGTTGCGCCAGTTGCCATGGGCCGGTGGACAAGATGCCGCTGACCTATGAGGCCAACTCGCTGCAAATGGAATGGTGTTTGAACTGCCATCGTGCGCCGGAGAAATTCCTGCGGCCCCGCGATCAGGTGTTCAACATGGCCTACCGGCAGCCCAGTTCCGGCAATAAGGTGAAATTCGAAGGCGCCGAATATGACGACCAGATCGCTTTGGGTAATGAGTTGAAGCACCGCTATAACATTCGTACGGTTGAGGACATTACCAGTTGCTCAACCTGCCATCGCTAGCGGCGATGGCTCGATTCAGTGTGTGAAGTTGACGAACGTTGCGTTTCCGGACCTGCGAGAAGATGGATAAAGAGAGTTTGAAGAAAACCGAGGCGGTTTGTCCCAGCAAGATGGAACTCGCTGAAGTGCAGGAGACGCTTGCGTGCGCCAAGAGCGGCCCGCAGTACTGGCGGAGCCTGGAAGAACTGGCGCAAAGCGATGGCTTCTTCGAAATGCTGCACCGCGAATTCCCGCGGCAGGCCTCGGTCTGGCCTGAGGGCGCTTCGCGCCGCGATTTCCTGAAGCTGATGAGCGCTTCCATGGCGCTGGCCGGCCTCTCCTCCTGCGTCAAGATACCGCTGGAGCCGATCGTTCCCTACGTCCGGCAGCCCAGCGAAATCACATTAGGCAAGCCCCTGTTCTTTGCCAGCGCAATGCCGTTCGGCGCTTATGGGTCGCCGGTGCTCGTGGAGAGTCACGAAGGCCGTCCCACCAAGATCGAGGGCAATCCAGAACATCCCGCGGGGTTAGGCGGCAGCGACGTTTTCTCGCAAGCCTCCATCCTCGACATGTACGATCCTGACCGTTCGCAGACCATTACTTATGTCGGCGAGTTGAGGACCTGGGGCGACTACACTGCCGCGCTGAAAGGCGCGCTGAATTCGCAGAAAGCAGTGCAGGGAGCCGGCCTGCGCATTCTCAGCTGTCCCACCAGTTCACCCACCATGGCATCGCTGATGGAGCAGGCGCAGACGGCGTTTCCGCAGTCCAAGTGGGTGCAGTGGGAGCCGGTCAACCGCGACAATGTGCGCGCGGGATCGCAGTTGGCATTCGGGTCGTACCTGGAAACGCGCTACAACCTGGAGAAGGCTGACATCATTCTCGCGCTCGATGGCGATTTCCTCTCCAGCGGCTACCCGGGATTCCTTTATTACGCACGCCAGTTCGCGGCGCGACGCAATCCTGATCTCAAAGAGAAGATGTCGCGCTTCTATTCCATTCAGAGCACGCCGACCAATACCAGCGGCAAGGCCGATCATCGCTTGCCGGTGCGGGCTTCGGAAGTCGAAACGCTGGCCCGTGCGATCGCAGCCGGAGTCGGCGCAGGTGGCCCGGCCAGCGGAAATCTAACCCCGAAGCAGCAGGCCTGGGTCGTCGCCGTCGTCAAAGATCTTCAGGCGCACAAAGGCGCTGCCGTCGTGATTCCCGGCGACAATCAGCCGCCAGCCGTCCACGCTCTGGCGCACGCGATGAATGCGGCGCTGGGCGCCAATGGCAACACCGTCATCTATACCGAGTCGGTGCAAGTCAAACCGCAGGACCAGACTGCCACGTTGAAAGACCTGGTCGGCGAGATGAACGCGGGCAAGGTCGACATGCTGCTCATCGTGGGCGCGAACCCGGTGTACGATGCGCCCCCTGATTTCGGTTTCGCCGACGCCATGGACAAGGTACCGCTCCGCGTGCAGCACAGCCTGTATCAGGACGAAACCTACGATCACGTGCATTGGCACATCAACGGCACTCACTATCTGGAGCAGTGGGGCGACACTCGCGCCTTTGACGGAACTGCTTCCATCGTTCAGCCGCTGATCGCTCCGCTATACAACGGCAAGAGCGCATACGAGTTCATTTTCGCGCTGGTCGGCTCCCCGGAGACCGCGGGCTACGACGTCGTTCGCAAGTACTGGCAGGACCAGGTCAAGGGCGATTTCGATACCGCGTGGCGCAAGGCCCTGAACGACGGTTACGTCGCCGATACTGCATTCGCGCCGAAGGCGGTCGCACCCAGGGGCGGCAATATTCCTGCGACCAACAGCATCAGTCCGCAGGTGATGGAAGTGATCTTCCGCCGCGATCCGCTGATCTATGACGGTAGCAAGGCCAACAATGGCTGGTTGCAGGAAACACCTAAGCCGGTCACGAATTTCTGCTGGGACAACGGCGTTCTCATCAGCCCCAACCAGGCGCAGAAGTCGGGGCTGGTCACCGGCGACATCATTGAGATCGACGTTAATGGCCGCAAGGTAAAGGGGCCAATCTGGCCGCAGCCCGGACATCCCGACAACTCCATCACCGTGTTCCTCGGCTACGGGCGCACCAAGGCGGGGCGCATCGGAACGGACGTAGGTTTCAGCGGCTACAAGATTCGCAGCAGCGATGCTCCGTGGTATGCGGAAACCAGCATCAAGAAGGTCGGCGAGGGATTCGGCTTTGCCCATCCGCAAGGCTTCCAGTACATCGACTACTCCGATCTGCCCAAGGGCACTGAGCCGCTGAAGAACCGGCACATCATCCGTAAGGCGACGCTGGCGGACTTCATCAGCAATCCCGATTTTGCCCACGAAGGCATTGAGTCGCCCGGGCCGGAGATGACGCTCTACACCAACTATCAGTACACCGAGCTGAAGTGGGGCATGACCATCGACATGAACTCCTGCGTCGGCTGCAAGACCTGCATTGTGGCCTGTCAGGCGGAGAACAACATCCCGGTGGTCGGCAAGGAGGAGACGATGCGCGGCCGCCAGATGCAGTGGTTGCGCGTCGACGTGTATTACGAGGGCGGCACGGAAAATCCCAACATGTTTTACCAGCCGATACCGTGCCAGCAGTGCGAGAATGCGCCCTGCGAGGTGGTTTGCCCAGTCGGCGCAACGGTACATAGCACCGAAGGCCTCAACGACATGGTCTATAACCGCTGTGTCGGCACGCGCTACTGCTCCAATAACTGTCCTTATAAGGTGCGCCGCTTCAACTTCCTGCTCTTCCAGGATTTCACCACGCCGCAATTCAAGATGATGCGCAACCCTGAGGTCAGCATCCGCAGTCGCGGTGTCATGGAGAAGTGCACGTATTGCATTCAGCGCATCACCCATGGCCGCATTACCGCCGAGAAGGAAAACCGGAAGGTGCGCGACGGCGAAGTGATTACCGCGTGCCAGCAGGCTTGCCCGGCCGGGGCCATCGTCTTTGGCGACTTGAACGATCCCAACAGCCGGGTCTCGAAGATCAAGGCGCAGCAGCGCAATTACAACTTGCTGGAAGATTTGAATACGCGTCCACGGACGTCGTATATGGCGATCGTCTCGAACCCGAATCCTGAACTTGAACCGTGGGAGTCCAGTTAGCGATGCAGCAGGGACCAGAAGAAAAAACGATTCTGCAGGACGTGCCCTGGCCGGACGAACCAGCGGTGATGGCCCCGGGGCAGACGTTCGGCAGCGTAACGGACACCATTGCCGATGCGGTCCTGACGCGCCCCATCGGCCTGGGCTGGCTGTTCGGCCTGTTTGTCGGCATGACGCTGCTGGGCGTGCTGATGGCAGCGGTCACCTACCTGTTCCTGGTGGGCGTCGGCATCTGGGGTATCGAGGTTCCGGTCGCGTGGGGCTTCGCCATTATCAATTTCGTCTGGTGGATCGGCATCGGCCACGCGGGCACGCTGATCTCCGCCATCCTACTGCTGTTGAAGCAAACCTGGCGCAACTCCATCAACCGTTTCGCTGAAGCCATGACGCTGTTCGCCGTGGCCTGCGCCGGCATGTTCCCGCTACTGCATATGGGCCGTCCCTGGCTGGCGTACTGGATGTTCCCGTATCCCAGCAGCATGGGAGTGTGGCCGCAGTTCCGTAGTCCGCTGGTGTGGGATGTGTTCGCGGTCTCGACGTACGCCACCATCTCCGCCGTGTTCTGGTATGTCGGTCTGGTGCCCGATCTCGCCACCATGCGCGAGAAGGCAAAGCATCCGCTCACCAAGAAAATCTACGGCCTTCTCGGCATGGGCTGGCGCGGATCGTCGCGCCACTGGAAGAATTACGAAGCGCTGTACATTCTGCTTGCGGGCATTGCGACGCCGCTGGTGTTGTCGGTACACACCGTCGTCAGCTTCGATTTCGCGGTGGCCATCATGCCCGGCTGGCACACCACGATTTTCCCGCCCTACTTCGTCGCTGGCGCAATTTACTCCGGCTTTGCCATGGTGCTGGTGCTGGCCATCCCAATTCGCAAGTATTACCACCTCGAGGGGATGATCACGATGCGGCACCTTCAGAACTCGGCCAAGATCATGCTGGCGACTGGTCTGATCGTGGCTTATGGTTACGCCTTCGAGGCTTTCATCGCCTTCTACAGCGGCTCCACGTACGAGCGCTTCATGATGCAGAACCGGTGGTTCGGACAGTACTCCTTCTTCTACTGGATGCTGATTCTGTGCAACATCCTGATACCGCAGGTCCTGTGGTTCCCCAAAGTCCGCGCCAAGACAGGATGGTTGTTCCTGATCTCGCTGGTGATCCTGATGGGCATGTGGCTGGAGCGTTTCGTCATCATCGTCACCAGCCTGTCGCGCGACTACCTGCCTTCGTCCTGGGGCCATTACACTCCCACCCGTTGGGACTATGCAGTGTTCTTCGGAACCATAGGGTTGTTCACCACGGCGATGTTTATTTTCATCCGCATCATGCCCGCGATTTCGATCTTTGAAATGCGGACCCTGCTGCCGGAGGCGGAGGTGGAGACCAAGTGAGTCACGCCCAGCTCGCACCGCCCATCTACGGTCTGCTTGCGGAGTTCGACACTCCGACCGAACTGGTTCACGCAACCCAG
Source organism: Candidatus Korobacteraceae bacterium (assembly GCA_050014935.1). GTDB lineage: Bacteria > Acidobacteriota > Terriglobia > Terriglobales > Acidobacteriaceae > Bog-257. The sequence continues at coordinate 15,910 of JBEKCJ010000028.1, read as the reverse complement.
GCGGCGTATGCGGCCGGCTATCGCCAGATGGACGCATACAGCCCGTTTCCCATCGAAGAGGCCAGCGAGGCCGTCGGCTTCCACAAGAGCCGCGTTCCCCTGATTGTGCTGCTTGGCGGCATCCTCGGCGGAGCTTCCGGATTTGGTTTGCAGTACTGGATCAACTGCATCGACTATCCGCTAAATATCGGCGGGAAGCCTTATCTGTCCTGGCCTGCGTTCATCGTACCGACCTTCGAATTGACGATCCTGTTCGCCGGACTGTGTGGCGTCTTCGGCATGTTTGCCTTGAATGGATTGCCCATGCCGCACCACCCGCTTTTCAATGTGGACCGTTTCTCGCTCGTGACTCGCGACAAGTTTTTCCTGTGCGTGGAAGCCGCTGATCCCAATTTCGATCTGGAGAACACGGAGCGCTTTATGCGGAGCCTGCACCCGGCGTCGATTTCGGAGGTGCCGCATTAATCGGCCAGCACAATTCGAGATTGGGCCCTGCGCTTGGCTGCGACCGAGTGTCCCCAAAGCTTCGCGGCGCAAGGCGTCGGTTTGTCTGCTGGCGGCTGTGACGCTGCTGCTTTTGGCGGGCTGCCGGCAGGACATGCAGGTGCAGCCCTACCAGCGTCCGCTGGTGGAAAGCGATTTCTATGCCGACCATCGCTCCGCGCGGCCTATTATTTCGGGCACCGTAGCTCGCGGACATCTGGATGCCGATACGTACTTCTACACCGGCAAGATCGGCGACAAAGATGGCGACTACCTGCCGTTTCCAGCGACTGCCGAGGTGATGGCGCGGGGACAGCAGCGCTTCAACATCTACTGCGCTCCCTGCCATTCCGAGGTTGGCGATGGCTATGGGATGATCGTGCAGCGCGGCTTCAAGCGTCCGCCGTCGTATCACATTGATCGTCTGCGGCGAGCCCCGATTGGATATTTCTTCGATGTGATGACCAACGGCTTCGGCGCCATGTCCGACTATTCCCAACAGATTCCTCCGTCGGACCGCTGGGCGATTGCTGCCTATATCCGCGCGCTACAGTTGAGTCAGCACGCAACTGCGGCTGATGTTCCTGCCGGCGAGCAGGTCGCCAGCACGCCGCCGCCGGGCGTTTTCGTCATGCCTGCGTACGACACCCAGGGCGCAACCACGGCTGCCTCCACTCCGCCTCCGCCGCAAGCGGCGCCGGCCTCAGGAGGCGCACAGAAACCATGAGCGAACAGACCATCACTCTTCGCCAGACCGATAATGTTGTGCCGGCGCAGACTGGCCATTGGCAGAATATGTGGCTGGGGGTCGGCCTTGTCGGCGTGGTGCTCACCATCGTGGGATATGTGATGTCGCCTGAGCAACTCCTGCGCGGCTACCTCATCGGCTTTATGTTCTGGCTGGGCCTGAGCATGGGTTGCCTGGGATTGCTGATGGTGCAATACCTGTCCGGCGGCTTCTGGGGTCTGGCTATTCGCAGCACATTGGAAGCAGGTTCTCGCGGCCTGTTGCTGATGGCTGTCCTCTTTCTGCCGATCCTGTTTGGGCGCAACCAGCTTTACGCCTGGATGACCAATCCTGCGCTCACCGAGCACAACAGCTGGTATCTGCATGTCGGCGGATACGGCGGCTGGATCGCTCGCGCCATCATTTATTTCGCGCTTTGGATCTTCTTTCAATCGGTTCTCTATAGCCGCGGGAAGCGGCTCTACGAGCCGTTGAGCGGCCCGCTCCCGTTCTTCCAGGGCATCAGCGGGTTGGGCGCAGTGGTGTACTCGCTCTCGATTTCCTTTGCCGCGGTCGACTGGGTGATGTCCCTCGATCCGCACTGGGGATCGACCATCTACGGCCTGATCTTCATTGCCGGAGAGGGACTTTCAGCGTTGGCGTTCTGCGTCGTCATCCTGACCCTGTTGACGCGCGTCAGCCCTTATCGCGAGATCATCAAGCCCACGCAGTTCCATGACCTCGGCAAGCTGATGCTCGCCTTTGTAATGCTGTTCGCTTACTTCTCTTTCTCGCAGTGGCTCATCATCTGGGCCGGCAACCTTCCGGAGGAGATCGGTTTCTTCCTGAACCGCATCCATGGCGGCTGGGGCGTGGTGGCGCTCATCATTATTCTGTTTCACTTCGCGTTGCCGTTCTGCCTGCTGCTGTCGCGCGAACGCAAACGCGCGGGCAGCCGCCTTATCGGCGTCGCGATTCTCCTGATGTGCATGCGGGTGGTCGACATCTACTGGTACGTAGTGCCTAACTTCGCGCACGAGCGCGGACACTTCTACCTCAGCATCTGGTACGTAGTGCCGGTCATTGCCATCGGAGGCTTGTGGCTGGGATTCTTCTTCCACAACTTCCAGAAGCGGCCGTTATTACCGCTGTATGACCCGCAGATACCGAATTTCCTGCAGCAAGGATCGGGACATGGCCACTAACCACGACAATTACGATCCTTTGCGCAATCCGCAAGTGGACTATGAACGCGCCGACCTCAGCGCGCGTGGCATTCTGTGGTTCCTGATCGGACTCTTCATCACCGGCTTCTTCATTGAACTGGTGCTGTGGGGAATGTTCCATTTCATGGCGCGCAGCCAGGCGCTGTTTCCGCAGCCGCCGATGAATCCCATGAGGCAGGCTCAGCAGGCGCCGCCGGCCGCTCCTGGCTCCCGCTCGGTGCTGCAAAATACGCCGGCGGTGAACCTGGATGTCTTTCCCGAGCCGCGTCTTCAGACGTACGACGCCGGCGAGATGCGCCAGTACGTCAGCTCGGAGCAGGAGTTGCTGAACCCGAAGCAGCCGTTTGCCGATCCCAGCGGGGCAATACATATTCCGATATCGCAGGCGATGCGATTGATTGTGGAGCGGGGATTGCCGCAGCGTCCGAATGCGCCGCCTGAGATCAACACCCAGGCCTCAGCCGGTAATACGAAGATGCTGGACATGCAGGCCGGGCCGCTGGGACCAGCAGGTGGAAGCACTTCGGAGAAACCGACGGCGGGAGAACAGAAGCAGCCGTAATGTTGTGCTCAACAAAATTCGCGGGACTCTTCGTTGGGGCGATGCTGACGCTTGCGGCCATCTGTGCCGCCGCGCAGCCGCCCTCGTCCTTTCAGGACAAGAGCTCGTCGCAGCCCGCGTCCCAGGTCAGTCCGTCGGACTTGGCGAATGTCGGCATCGATCAGCGGCTGAATCAACGGATACCGCTCGATCTGGAGTTCAAAGACGAGACCGGCAAGACCGTGAGGCTGGGAGAATATTTTAGTTCCGGTCGCCCCGTGATCTTGAACCTGGTGTATTACACCTGCCCCATGCTTTGCGGCGAGGAGCTGATAGGCGAAGCCAGCGCGCTGAGCATGTTGAAGTTCACGCCGGGCAAGGAATACGAGGTTGTGTCGGTAAGCTTCAATCCTGACGAGACGCCGAAGGACGCGGCCGCTGCGAAGCAAACCTACATTGCTCGCATCAACGAGCATCTGGAGCATAAGACCAACGGCGACGGCTGGCACTTTTTGACCGGCCAGCAATCGCAGATCAAACAACTTGCCGATGCCGTGGGCTTTCATTATCGTCGCGATGCGGCCAGCGGACAGTTCATTCACGCCACCGGCCTCATGGTCGTGACACCTGCGGGCAAGATCGCCCAGTACTACTACGGGGTGGAGTTCTCGCCCAAGGATATTCGCCTGGGTTTGATCGAGGCCGCGCGCGGCAACATCGGCAACGTAGTAGATGAGGTGCTGCTGTACTGCTATCACTATGACCCGAAGACCGGACGGTACGGCGCGGTAGTCACCAACATTATGCGCTTGGCGGGAGCTGCCACCATGCTGATTCTCGGCGGATTTCTCATCGTGATGTTCCGCCGAGATTCGAGCGGCAGCAAGAAGGAAACAGGACGGGCCTGATCGATATGTGGAAGAACCTCCCACTTTTTCCGGAGCGTGCCTCGGCTTTGGCATGGCAGGTGGACGGACTTTATTTTCTGCTGATCGCGGTGTCGGCGTTTTTCACGCTGCTCATCTTTGCCGTGATCTTCTACTTCGCGGTGAAGTATCGCCACTCGGTCCATCCGCATCCGGTGCAGATTGACGGGTCGCTGCCGCTGGAATTGGCGTGGACCCTGATCCCGCTCGGCATCTGCATGATCTTCTTTGCCTGGGGCTCGCTCATCTACTTCCAGGAGGCGCGTCCGCCCCGGGGAGCGATGGAAGTTTACGTCGTTGGCAAGCAGTGGATGTGGAAGTTTGAACATGAAACCGGGCAGCGCGAGATCAATCAGTTGCACGTGCCCATCGGCCGCGACGTCAAGCTGGTGATGAGTTCGCAGGACGTGATCCACGACTTCTTTGTGCCGGCGTTTCGGGTGAAGGCTGATGTGCTGCCCGGCCGCTTCACCGAGTTATGGTTTCACCCGACGAAAGCCGGCACTTATCATCTGTTCTGTTCGCAATATTGCGGCACTGACCATTCCGCGATGATCGGCCAGGTGATCGTGATGGAGCCGGTGGCATTCCAGGCGTGGCTCAATGCAGGCGAAAACATGGGCACTCTGGCGGCCAATGGGCAACAGTTGTTTCAGCAACTGGGCTGCGCCACTTGCCATCGTTCCGATACCCAGGGCCGCGGGCCGAACCTGGCGGGACTCTTTGGCAAGCCCGTGATGCTGGACGATGGCCGCACGGTAATCGCCGACGAGAACTATGTTCGTGAATCGATTTTGAATCCCGGCGCCAAGATTGTGTCCGGTTTCAAGCCCATCATGCCCAGCTTCCAGGGGCAGGTTTCCGAGGAAAGTTTGGGGGCTCTTGTGGCCTACATTAAGTCGCTGGCGCAACCGCAACCGAATGAGCCGGGGAGCAATCGCCCGCCGGCTCCTGAAAGATCGAGTGTGCAGTAAGGTCCCAGAACCCGAAGGTGTGTGACATGGCAACCGCCGTCCAAACTGTCGAACGCGAGAACTACCTGAATTCGAACTACGGCATCAAGTCGTGGCTGCTGACGACAGACCATAAGCGTATCGCGCTGCTCTATCTGGTCTCGATCACTGCCATGTTCTGGATCGGCGGTTTCTTCGCCATGCTGATCCGGCTGGAGTTGCTGACTCCGGCAGGCGATATGGTTTCGTCCGACACGTATAACAAGCTGTTTACCATGCACGGGATCATCATGGTGTTTTTCTTCCTGATCCCGTCAGTACCCGCGACGCTGGGTAATTTCCTGATTCCCCTGATGGTGGGTGCCAAAGACCTGGCATTTCCACGAGTGAACCTCCTGAGCTGGTACATCTACATGCTTGGCGCCATTACTGCGCTGACCGCGATGGTCACCGGTGGCGTCGATACCGGCTGGACCTTCTATACTCCTTTCAGCACTACGTATTCCAACACCCACGTGATGGGCGCCGCGATCGGCATCTTCATCACTGGCTTCTCGTCAATCCTTACGGGATTGAACTTCATCGTTACCATCCATCGCATGCGCGCGCCGGGCATGACTTGGCGGCGCTTGCCCTTGTTCTGCTGGTCGAACTATGCGGCCGCCCTCATCATGGTGCTGGGCACACCGGTCATCGCTATTACCCTGTTGCTGGTTGCGCTGGAGCGCGCCTTCAATATCGGCATCTTCAATCCCCAACTGGGTGGTGACCCGGTTCTTTTTCAGCACCTGTTCTGGTTCTACTCCCATCCGGCGGTCTACATCATGATCCTGCCCGGCATGGGCGTCATCAGTGAGGTAGTAGCCTGCTTCTCGCGCAAACGCGTCTTCGGATACGAGTTCGTAGCTCTGGCCTCGATTGCCATTGCCGTTCTCGGCTTCCTGGTCTGGGCGCACCATATGTTTGTTGCCGGCATCTCGGTGTACGCTGCGCTGGTGTTTTCGCTGCTTAGCTATCTGGTCGCTATCCCCTCGGCGGTGAAGGTCTTTAACTGGACGGCGACGATGTATAAAGGGGCAATCCGTTACGACACACCGATGCTCTACGCCTTCGGCTTCATCGGCCTGTTCACGGTTGGCGGTCTGACCGGCGTTTTCCTGGCATCGCTGGGCGTTGACGTGCACGTTCACGACACCTACTTTGTGGTAGCCCACTTTCACTACGTGATGGTAGGTGGCATGGTGATGGCCTACATGGCGGGGCTGCACTTCTGGTGGCCCAAGATCACCGGTCGCATGTATCCCGAGGCGTGGGCCAAGCTGTCGGCGCTGCTGGTGTTCGTCGGCTTCAATACCACCTTCTTCCCGCTGTTTATCGTCGGCTACATGGGGTTGCCGCGCCGCTACCATGCGTATCCGCCGGAGTTTCAGGTGTTGAATGTGCTTTCCACTGCGGGAGCGTCGATCCTCGCCGTGGGCTACGTTTTGCCGATGATCTACTTCCTGTGGTCGCTGCGCTACGGCGAACCGGCTCCGCCGAATCCCTACAATGCCGTTGGCCTGGAGTGGATGACGCCGTCGCCGCCGCCCACCCACAACTTCGATGAAACGCCGATTGTGACTTGGGAAGCCTACGACTACGAGCATCAGCCGCAAGAGGAGGTCACCGTTGGCCACTAGCGATATCCAGGTCGCTGAGCACGCGCTGCAACACCACTTTGCGGACATGGAGCAGCAGCAGGAGACCTCCACTTTCGGCATGTGGATGTTCCTGCTGACGGAGATCATGTTCTTCGGCGGCCTTTTTTGCGCGTATCTGGTGTACCGCGCCTCCTACTACCAGGCATTCGTCGAAGGCAGCGGGAAGATGAACATTGGGTTGGGCGCAACCAACACGGCGGTGCTGATCTGTAGCTCGTTGAGCATGGCACTCGGTGTCCGCGCCGCCCAGATGGGAAAACCCAAGCTGATGGCGATTCTGCTGGTGATTACCATCGTCTTTGGACTGGGCTTCCTCGGCATCAAGGCGATTGAGTATCACGAACACTGGGTGAACCATGAGTTTCCCGGGCCGAACTTCCACTTTGAGACCGGCGATCCTGCGCACCCTGCGACTGATCCCGTGCATACCGAGATCTACTTCTCGCTGTACTGGGCGATGACCGGACTGCATGCTCTGCACATGATAATCGGAGTTGGATTAGTCACCTGGATCATCATTGCCGGACTGGGCGGCGCCTACAGCCGCTCCTACTTCACCCCGGTGGAAAATGTCGGATTATATTGGCACTTCGTCGACTTGGTTTGGATCTATTTATTCCCGCTGCTTTATTTGATCAGCAAGAAACATGGTGGTGGCTAATGGCGAAGCCTACAGACGAGCATTTCGATCCCATGTCCCACGTGGTGCCGGTAAGTCTTTATGTGACTATCTGGGCTGCTTTGATGGTCTTCACGGCACTGACGGTGTTCGCGGCGACGCTTGAATTGCACGTCTTCAACATCGTGCTGGCGCTGCTTATTGCGACCGTCAAGGGTACCCTGGTGGTCCTCTTCTTCATGCATCTGCGCTACAGTACCAAGCTGACGATGGTGACCGTGGTGGCCGCAATCTTCTTCCTGATCATCATGTTTTCGCTCAGCATGACGGATTACCTGACGCGGGGCTGGGCCACCAGCATCCGTTGAAGGCGCCGCGGGCTCAATCGCGTGGTTTTGTAGTTGACCCTCCAGCTCCGCCGGGAGCCTCGGGGAAGCCAGCATGTCTGACACTGTGGTATAAAGCAGCGCTGCGGCCTTCGATCTGCCACATTGTGGGACATGGCAAAGCGTCCCACGCCCGGATACCTCGTGAAATTAGTTTGCCCAGTTTCATCATCCTGTAACAATGAAGCATGTAACCTACTTATGTGATTCCCACATATGACAGTTCCACGCCTGCGGTCGGCTACAATACAGCCGTGAAACAAACCATCTTTGTTGTGGAAGATGACACCGATATTTTGCGTCTGGTGCGGCACCATCTGGAAGCCGCCGGCTATGGCGTGCGCACGTTCACCGGCACCGCCAGTGTGATCGGCGAAGCCGAAAAGCAAGCTCCATCGCTATTCCTGCTGGACATCATGGTGCCGGGAGGCGACGGACTGGAACTCTGCCGCCGTATCCGCCAGACTTCGGCGCTGAGCATGGCTCCAGTAATTTTTCTGACTGCCAAAACCAGTGAGTCGGACCGGGTTATCGGGCTGGAGATGGGCGCCGACGATTATATTCCCAAGCCCTTCAGCCCGCGTGAACTGGTGGCTCGAGTCCGGGCCGTGCTGCGGCGCTTCGAGCGCCCCCTGGCGCCTGCTATTGTGAAGGCGGGCGATATCGAAATCGACAGCGGCGGTATGACTTTGACGGTCCGAGGCCAACTGACGCAAACCACGGCCACGGAGTTCCGTCTGCTGGAATATCTGGCCCGGCACCCCGGCCGGGTGTTCACGCGCGATCAACTGCTCGACGCTGTTTGGCGCGACACCCACTATGTAACTCCCCGCTCGGTGGACGTCTATGTGCGCCGTATTCGTGAGAAAATCGAGGCTAACCCTGACGAGCCGCGCTATCTGAAGACGGTTCGCGGAGCGGGCTACCGCTTCGAAATCCCCAAATCGTGAAGAGCTGCAAACCGTGAAGAGTCGCATCTTCGTCAAGTTGTTTCTCGCGGCGCTGGTGGTGATTGCGGCTTGTACTGTCTCGCTCGATCTGCTCATTGGTCGCACGTGGGAGGGCATGCTGCGGCATGAGATTGAAACCTCGTTGCGCCAAAAGACGCAGATGTTCGCCGCGCGCGTCGCCGATGCTTCGCCCGGTTCGCTGAAGCAAATGACCGAGCAGGCCGCCCCGGCTGCGGGGGCGCGGATCACCGTCATTGACGCGACGGGCAGGGTCCTGGCCGACTCCGAAGCTAACCCTGACACCATGGAGAATCACGCCACCCGACCGGAATTTGTTGCGGCGCTGCAGGGTCGGATTGGAAGCGCCACGCGCCTCAGCAAGACTATTGGTGTGGACCTGCTTTACGTGGCGGTGCCCATTCCTGGCGGGGCAGTGCGCATGGCGTATCCCCTCAGCTCGATTCGCGAGGCCAATCGTGAAATTCGCCGCGACCTCCTCGAAGGCTCGGCGGTCGCCGGACTGCTGGCGCTTCTATTGGTTTTTGCCGCAACCCAGTCAATTGGGAGGAGGCTGCTGCGGATCACCGACTTTGCGGAGCGCGTGGCGGCTGGAGATCTGTCGGCGCGAATCCAGGAAGGAGCGGGCGATGAGATCGCGCATGTGGCCTCGGCGCTCGACAAAACCGCGCGCAAGCTGGAGGAAGGCTTCAGCGCGTTGGAGAACAGCCGGCAGACCCTGGAGACGCTGTTGAACTCGATGCAGGAAGCGGTGATCGCGGTCGCCCAGGACGAGCGGGTATTGTGGGCCAACCAGCGTATGGAGCGCCTGCTGCCTAGCGGTGTGCGCATGGGAGCTCCGCTGGTGCAATCGGTGCGCGACCCGGAAATCCTGGCGTCGGTACAAAGCGCCCTTACGACCCGCGAGGTGACCGTGGCCCGCGCGGCCAAGATTTTCTCCGGCCGCGTCTTCGATGTAACTGCGGCACCCATGCCGGGCGGAGGCGCGGTGGCCGTGTTGCATGACCAGACCGAAATTGAGCGCGTGGAGAAGACGCGACGCGATTTCATCGCCAACGTTTCGCATGAGTTGCGCACGCCGTTGACTTCTATTCAGGGTTACTCCGAAACCTTGATGGAAAGCCGCGGTGTGCCGGCGGAGCTGCGCGAGTTCGTGGAAATCATCCGCAAGAATGCCATGCGTATGGCGCGTCTTACCGAGGACCTGCTGGTGCTGGCGCGAGTGGAGTCAGGCGAGCAGAAGCTGAACCTTCAGACCGTCGCGCCGAGCGAACTGCTAGACGACGCGGTGCAGACATTTCATGAGCTGGCGGCTGCTCGTGGCATCGAACTGTCGCTGATGAATACAGCATCTTCCGCAGTCCTGGTGGATCGCGATGCCATCCACCAGGTGTTTACTAACCTGATCGACAACGCACTGAAGTATGGCAATCAGGGTGGCAAGGTGCTGGTGGGGGCCTGCGAATCGGAAGAAGGAGTACAGTTTTATGTTCGCGACTTCGGCTCCGGCATCTCGAGCGAGCACCTAACCCGCTTGTTCGAACGCTTCTACCGGGTGGACAAGGCGCGCTCGATGGAGTCGGGAGGGACCGGTTTAGGTCTGGCTATCGCGAAGCACGTGGTGCGGGCACACTCCGGCACAATTCGCGCCGAAAGCGAGTTGAACCACGGCTCTACCTTCTACTTCACGCTGCCGCGCCAGAGTGTGCCGGTGATGGCATAAGCGCGAATCGGGATTGCATTTCAAGTACGCCAGCCTTTGAATTAAAGCAAACTTAATCCGAATTTCATGGGGAATTCATAAGCGCAGGCTATGCTGTCCCTAATAGTCCATCCCGCTCGACCTTCGTGCTGGCTCAACGAGTGCCGGCTCACAAAAACGTGGCATTACGTGTAACCAGCTAAGAGAGCACAATGAGTTCAGCCGAGACCATCCCCCCAAGCCCAGAGGCAATCTGCGCACAGTTGCAGGGGCAGACGTTGCAGGCTTGCCGAGTGGCGAGAATTGCAGCCGGAATTGTCGCGGAGGGAATTGCGACGGGAGTGTCGTCCGTCCTCGACGGTGTGCGGGAGCGCGAGAAGGAACTCGACACCCTCGACCGCGTCATCGATCAAGGAGTGACCTCCGTTATCACTGAGGTTGGTCCCGAACATGCGCGCGAGCTACTGGCATGTCTGAAATTCATCATCGACCTGGAGCGCATTGGCGACCTCCTGCTGAATTGCAGCAACCGAGCAGCGGCGGTAGGCAGCCGCATCGAGTTGCAGGACATTCGCGACCTGACGGTGATGGCTTCGCGACTGGAGAAGATGCTGGCCGACGTGCACGACGCATTCAGCCAGCGCGACTTGAATCGCGCGCTGGCGGTATTGCGCTCCGATGCCGAACTGGACCGGCTGCGAAATTTGATATTTCTGCGGCATCTGGAAAATCACGACGGCAGGCCGCGGCAGGAAAGCTTCCACGTGTTGTTCATGACGCAAGCTCTGGAGCGAGCTGGCGATCACGCCAAGAACCTTGCCGAGGAGGTTTGTCACCTGGTCAGCGGACACAGTGTTCGCCACGTACTGCGCTCCTATGACAAGCCCATGGAGCAAATGTTTATCGAAGATCTGAAGCGGCGGCAGAAGAACCTGGGCTAGCCGGGGTGGAATTCCCCGATAATTGTCCGGCACTCGCAAGTCTTGTAATCAAAGCAGTTTGCGGCTATGTAAGGGCTTGTCTTCACGCGAAATTCACTGCCATGTAACGAAATTGTAACAATGTGGGCGTAGAACCACGATTGAGCCCATTTTCGCCAAAAATCAGGAGGAAATTACGTGATTCGCTCTCTCAGGGTGCTCCTCTGCATCGCTGTGCTTGCGACCTGCGCCCTGGCGCAGACAACCTTGAATGGCGCCGGCGCCACTTTTCCCTACCCAATTTATTCGAAGTGGTTTAACGAATACCACAACGAACATTCGAACATTCAGATCAATTATCAGTCGATCGGCAGCGGCGGCGGCATCCGCCAGGTGCAGGCTGGTACGGTTGATTTCGGAGCGACCGATGGGCCCATGACCGATGAGCAAATTGCTCAGTCCAAGGTCAAGGTCCTGCATGTTCCGACCGTCTTGGGCGCCGTGGTACCCGCTTACAATATCAAGGGGATAACTGGCGACGTGAAGTTTACGGGCGACATCCTGGCGGATATCTACCTGGGAAAGCTTACGAAGTGGAATGACCCCAGGATTACGAAGATCAACCCCGGTATGACCTTTCCTGACATGAACATCACCGTAGTGCACCGTTCGGATGGGAGCGGCACCTCATACATTTTTACTGACTATCTTTCGAAGGTCAGTGCCGACTGGAAAAGCACAGTCGGCAAGAACACTTCGGTAAAGTGGCCGGTGGGCATCGGGGGCAAGGGCAACGAGGGCGTTGCGGGCTCCATCCGGCAGTTGCCGGGATCGATTGGGTATATCGAATTGATCTATGCCTTGCAAAATAAGATTCCGTTTGGCCTGGTCCAGAATTCCTCGCACAGTTTCATCAAGGCGAGCCTGGAGACCACGACCGCGGCGGCCGACGGTGTGAAGATGCCGGCTGACTTTCGGGTATCCATCACTGATCCACCGGGGAAGAATGCGTATCCCATCGCCAGCTTTACCTGGCTGTTGATTCCGACCAACCCTGCGGACCAGAATAAGGGAAAGATCTTAAAGGATTTTCTGGTCTGGATGCTCGACAAAGGCCAGGGCATGACGGAAGCGCTGTCGTATGCACCGCTGCCAAAGGAAGTTATGGCGAAGGAGAAGGCGGCCATTTCCGCGCAGGTGCATTAGCCTCGAGCCGCGAGCTTCGAGCCATGCGTAATCAGTATTGAGACATTCTTGCAGTGTGCCCCGATCCGTCTGTATTCGGCGGAAACGGATTGCGGCGGACAGTTTGATTGGCTCGCGGCTAGCTGCTCGTCGCCCGCAGCTTCTTTAACACCGCTCTAACAAATGTCTGACAGCTTCGATCCAATGAACCCGCTCGAGTCGCTGCAACCACCTTTGAAGCCGGTGACGGCAATGCCTACGCTTGCCAAGGTGGATGCCGGGAGGCATGGAGGGCAGCCGAGCGCGGCGCTGGAAAAGATCAGGACCTCTTATCCGGGCAGCAGCCGGATTCCAGACGAAGTCTTCCGCTGGGTCATTGTGCTGAGCGCGGTCTCGGTTTTTGTCATCGTGCTGCTGGTGGTATGGGAACTGGTGGACAAGTCGCGGCTGTCGCTGCACCACTTTGGCCTCAAGTTCTTCTACGGTCATGACTGGGACCCCAACAACGATAGCTTTGGGGCGATGCCCTTTGTCTACGGCACCCTGGTCTCGTCGTTTCTAGCGCTGCTGCTGGCTGTGCCGCTTTCCATTGGAGTAGCAGTTTACATAACCGAGATGTGCCCGCAGCGCCTGCGGGCGATCATTTCGTTCCTGGTGGAGTTGCTGGCGGCCATCCCAAGTGTGATTTACGGATTGTGGGGCATCTTCGTTCTAGCGCCGCTGCTGCGTGATTACGTAGAGCCCTTTCTGGCTAAGACGCTGGGCTGGACAGGATTGTTCACTGGCCCGATGTACGGTCTGGGCATGCTGGCGGCGGGCATCATCCTGGCCATCATGGTGGTGCCGGTGATCGCGTCGATCACGCGCGAGGTGATGATGGCGGTGCCGCAGAACCAACGCGAGGCGGTGCTTGCTCTGGGGGCCACGCGCTGGGAGATGATTCGCATGGGCGTTCTCCGGAACGCACGAATTGGCATTGTGGGTGGCGTCATTCTCGGGCTGGGGCGAGCCCTGGGAGAAACTATGGCCGTGACCATGGTTATCGGCAACACACCCCAGATTGCGAAATCGCTGTTCGCGCCGGGTTACACCATGGCCAGCGTTATCGCCAACGAATTCACCGAGGCCACTGGCGACATGTACTTAAGCGCCCTGGTGGAGATCGGCTTAGCGCTGTTCATCGTAACCTTGATCGTCAACGCGCTGGCGCGTTTGCTGGTATGGAGCATAACCGGCGGGACTGCGAGGCCACGTGCCTAACTCTCTGCCGGCATCCACCTCGCAAGCGGTAAGTCTGTGGCGCCGGCTCACGGACTGGGGAGCAACGGGATTCGCCATCCTGGCTGCCATTCTGGTGCTGGTCCCACTGCTTGCCATCTTCGCCTACCTGGTCATCAAGGGTGTGGGCTCCGTCAACTGGGCCTTCCTCACCCAGACTCCGAAGCCTCCGGGTGAAACCGGGGGAGGAATGGCGAATGGCATTGTGGGTACAGGGATGATTCTCGCGGTAGCCAGCTTGATCGGCATTCCTGTGGGCATCGGCTCCGGCATCTACCTGGCGGAGTACGGACGCAACCGCTTTGGTGACGTGATCCGTTTCACCGCCGACGTGCTAAATGGCGTGCCTTCGATCGTAGTCGGCATTACGGTCTATTCCCTGATCGTGATCCGGCAGAAACATTTCTCGGCATTTTCCGGCGGCGTGGCACTGGGCATCATGATGATTCCTACGGTGGCGCGGGCCACCGAGGAAATGCTGCTGATGGTGCCGAATGTAATTCGCGAAGCGGCTTATGGGCTAGGCATCCCACGATGGCGGACGACGCTGTCCATTACACTACGCACCGCTTCGGCGGGAGTCATCACGGGCTGCATGCTGGCTTTTGCCCGCGTCGCTGGGGAGACGGCGCCGCTGCTGTTTACGGCGTTCGGAAACCAGTTTTGGAACTTGAAACTGAACCAGCCAACCGCAGCGCTGTCGTTGCAGGTTTACACTTACGCTATCTCCCCTTATGACGATTGGCACAAGCAAGCCTGGGCGGGATCACTGATTCTGATCCTGCTCATCGTAGGTGCAGTGGCGGCGGTGCGCATCACCACCAGTCGCGGAATGATGAAGGGATCGTAGAGAGCTCGTATGGGTGTAGGAATCGAAGTGCGCGGACTGAACGCGTGGTATGGCAAGAACCAGTCGCTGAATTCCATCGACATGAGCGTGCCTGCCAACCATGTGACTGCCGTGATTGGCCCGTCGGGTTGCGGGAAGAGTACCTTCGTGCGTTGCCTGAACCGCATGCACGAGACCATTCCCGACGCCCGCGCCGAGGGTTCGGTGAGAGTCGGCGAAATGGACGTGTATGGCAGTGGTTCCGATCCTGTCGACGTGCGGCGCCGCATTGGTATGGTGTTCCAGAAACCGAATCCGTTTCCGACCATGTCGATTTTTGACAACGTGGCGGCGGGCCTGAAGCTGAACGGCTTCCGGAACCGGAAGCAATTGAACGAACTGGTGGAGCGCTCGCTCAAACTCTCCGCTTTGTGGGAGGAAGTAAAGGACAATCTGCACAAGAAATCGGGAGCAAGTCTTTCCGGAGGTCAGCAGCAGCGGCTTTGCATCGCCCGGGCGCTGGCCGTCGAGCCCGAAGTTCTATTGATGGACGAGCCGGCATCGGCTCTGGACCCCATCTCCACCAGCAAGATCGAAGAGCTCATATTTCAGTTGAAGCAGCACTACACCGTCGTTATCGTGACTCATAATATGCAACAAGCGGCGCGGGTCGCCGAGCTGACCGGATTTTTTCTGATGGGGAGCCTCATCGAGTACGACAAGACCGAGAAAATCTTTACCACCCCCGCTGACAAGCGGACGGAAGACTACGTGACAGGCAGGTTTGGATAATGCGCAGCCGCTTTCAGCAGGGATTGGACGACTTAAAAGAAAGACTCTTGCGGATGGGAGGTCTGGCGGAGCAGGCCATTGATCGCGCCACCGAAGCATACCGCACGCGAGACAGCAAGTTCTGCCAGATGGTGCTTGCAGGCGAGAGCGCCATCAATGACGCCGAGCGCGAGATCGACGAGCTGGCGCTGGACCTGCTCGCCATGCAGCAGCCCATGGCGATCGACCTGCGCTTTATCCTGGCGATCGTCAAGATCAACGCCGATCTGGAGCGCGTCGGCGACCAGGCTGTCAACATCGCGCAGCGCGTGCTGGACCTGATCAGCGAGCCGGAGATCGAGCTGCCGGTCGATATCCCGCGCATGGCCGACGGCGTCAGCACCATGGTGCAGCGCGCGCTGGAGGCGTTTCTCGATGGCAAGGCTGAGGTGGCTGAGGCGGTGCTTCAGATGGACGGCATTGTGGACCGCATGAAAGATGAGGCCTTCGTGGTTCTGGTGCAAAAGATGCACGATGAACCGTCATGCACGCGCCAGGCGCTGGATGTTTTGCTCATCGCGCGTAACCTGGAGCGCATCGCCGACCATGCAACCAATATTGCCGAGGATGTGATCTTCTGGGTGCGCGGCGCGGATGTGCGGCATGGTGGGGCGCACTACCGGGAATAAGCCGACT
>JBEKCJ010000027.1:0-43354 GCA_050014935.1 Candidatus Korobacteraceae bacterium | reverse complement strand
GACTCGCCGGAACAGCCGTTACCCATATATGGCCCACCGACTGGCGTGGTGCCGTAAAGGTTCCCTTTTTCGTCCGCAATCACACCAGTGTCGGGACTCTCGCCGTCGTTTCCCCCGGTGAAGCTGTACAGGACACTTTCGTTACCGTAGGCGTCGATCTTGTAGACAGTCCCACAGCCGCCGTTTGGGCACCCGCCAGCGCCACCACCTGTCACGGTAGTGCCATAGAGGCTTCCATCTGGCGCTAACAACATCGGGCCCGTTGGCCAAGCGCCGTCGGAGCCGCCCTGGAAGTTATAGATCACCGTTTCATGCCCCTGCGGATCAACTTTGAAAACAAACCCACAGCCGACTTCACAATTTGTTCCGCTACCACCTGTATTTGAGGTTGCGTAGAAATTCCCCAGCCCGTCAGGGAGTGGAATGCCCGTGGGCAAACTCCCGACCTGGCCAATCTCAGAGTTGTACAGGAAGCTTTCATTCCAGGGGCAGAGCACGGCAGCACAAACGGTGGCACTGGGCTGCAACTCGTAAAGCGTCAGGAGGTTTACGGTCAGCCCGTAGAGCCGCCCCGTGCTGTCGCGAGTCACTCCTTCGGTAGGATTGGCGCCGTCGCCAGGATACCCGGTAAACGTGTGCAGCAGGCTTTCGTGCCCTCTGGGGTCAACCTTGAACACTACTCCGCCCCCGTTGCCACCGAAGGCAGTAGTTCCGTAGACATTGCCGGCCGGATCGAGAACCACTCCTCCGAAAGGCTGGGCCCCGTCAGCGTTCCCGGTAAAGGCGTACAGCGTCTTGATGTGCCAGAATGCCGGCTTGTCCTGTGCGGCCAGCGAAGCTGAAGCCGTAGCCATGGCTAGGACAATCAGCAGACCGATTTTCGAAGCGCTGAGTTTCGTGTTCATAGATTCTCCTATTGTTCGGTTAAGGGCGGAGGAGCAATCGCCGGGTTCTTCGAAATCGATTGCGACAGCGCTGGCCGGGAGTCGCCGCTATCAATCTTTCTTGTGCTTTTTCACCCCGCCGCGAAGTCTGCCCTGCCGAAAACGCCGCGACTTCACGGCTCAATTGCGGCGAGTGTGCGGTAGTCTGGCTTCGCTGACAAGGCACGCGAGGTAATCTTTGTCTAACTTTTCTGCAACCGCGCGTAAGTTATTGAATCTCCGGAGGGAACTGTCATCGGTCTAGCCCGAAGGGCGACACAATCGTAGCCCAGGACGTCAGTCCTGGGTACGAATTTGGAAATCAAGGTGAGTCCGGAGGACGGCACAAAACGGCACGAGTTTATTCGAATGTCCGGTTTTGTGCCGTCCCTGAAGGGACTCCGCAATAAAATGCCCCCGATTCCCAGCACTCACGTGCTGGGCTACGCTTGTGCCGCCCTGCGGGCTGCCGCCATTGTTTCTCACCGCCCATTGATCCGTAGTACACTCTTGCCCAATCTCCCCCAGGACACGTTGCCATGAAAGGGATCCTGCCTCAACGGGTGCGCCTCGGAGTCTTTGAAGTCGACCTGCGCGCGGGCGAACTGCGCCAGGATAATGGCGCTGTCCTGGTTCTCTCCGACCAGCCCCTGCAGATCCTGCGCATCCTGATCGAAGCCGACGGCGAGATCGTCAGTCGCGACGAAATTCGCCAGAGACTTTGGCCCGACGACACGATTGTAGAGTTCGACCACAGCATCAACAATGCGATGAAGAAACTGCGCCGCGCGCTGGTCGATTCCGGCGACGAGCCGCATTACATCGGGACTATTGCCAAGCGGGGGTACCGGCTGTTGGTACCGGTGGAGCGGGTCGGGGTTGCGGAGGACGGCCCTGCTGAACCGAACCAAACAGCAGGTCCCTCCACTCGGGCTGAAGCCCTCGGTCGGGATGACACAGTAGGTCGGGATGACACAGTAGGTCGGGATGACACAACAGTAGATAAGTCGCCTTCTGTAGAACAGTTAATTGCTGAGCCGCTGCGCCGTTCCCGCTGGAAGTGGCTGGCCGCCGGCGCGGTAATGGTATGTGCCGTCGCAGTTGCCGCTGTCTTTTACTGGCGGGCGCACCGGGCGCCCAAACTCACCGAACGCGACACGATTGTGCTCGCCGACTTCGACAACAAGACCGGCGATCCCGTCTTCGACGACTCGCTACAGCAGGCACTGTCCATCCAGTTGGGGCAATCACCTTTTCTCAACGTGCTCTCTGACCGGAAAGTCCGAGCGACACTGAAGCTAATGAATCGTGCGGCCGAACCGCTGAGCGAGAGTGTAGGCCGGGAAATCTGTATACGCACGGGCAGCAAGGCGACGTTGGTTGGTTCCATCGCCGCATCTGGTCACGAATATGTAATCGACCTGAGGGCGGTGAGCTGCGACCTGGGCAATTCCATAGCGGAGGTACGGGAGCGAGCGGCGGACAAGCAGGGCGTTCTCACAGCCGTGGACAAGGCGGCAAAGCAGTTGCGAAATAAGCTGGGGGAGTCGCTGGGCTCGATCGACAAGTACGCCGTCCCATTGCAGGAAGCTACCACGCCGTCGCTTGACGCACTTCGCGCCTACAGCATGGGTTTGAAAACGCGAATGACGAAAGGGAGTCGCGCTGCTATCCCGTTCTATCAACGCGCGGTCGAGATCGACCCGAATTTCGCCATCGCTTACAACGCGCTTGCTGGTGTATCCGGAAACGTTAATGACTTCCAGCACAGCGAGGAGTACACACGCAAGGCGTACCAACTACGGGACAGAGCAAGCGAGCGGGAGCGGTTCGCCATTCAGGCAAGTTATTTCCTGAGTGTGACGGGAGAGGTGGATAAGGCAGCGCAAACCTACGAGCTTTGGCAGTCACGTTATCCGGGAGATTACAGGCCAGCCGCGGGTTTGGTAAAAGTTTACTCGATGCTAGGTAACATGGAAAAGTGCCTGGAGCAAGCCCGCGCGGTGATGCGCCTGGAGCCGGACGTTTACCCCGTTTACGAAATCCTTGCAGGCGCCTACGAAAACCTCAACCGACTGGACGAGGCGGAGGAGGTATTGAAGCAGGCGGAGCAACAACATCTGGGGGGACCTGGCTTGCTGATGGATCGGTATGAACTGGCATTCCTCAAAGGCGACCGGGCCGAAATGACGGAATTGGCAAGGGCATTGAAGGGAGTGCCAGGCCTCGAAGACCCGTTGTTTGCCACGCTGGGGGACACCGAGGCGTGGTATGGAAGATTCAAGAACGCGCGAGAGCTTGGCCATCAAGCTATCGAGTTCGCAGAGCGGAATAATGACAAAGAGACAGCAGCATCTTATCAGGCAATGCTAGCGCTAAGCCGGGCGCCGGCCGGCAATCGACTGGAGGTCCGTGCTGATGCACTCGCAGCACTGACGCTCTCGCAAAGCGTTAAGGCAACATCTGCGCTTGCTCTGGCACAAGCAGGCGATGTGGCGACAGCCAAGACGTTGGCGGCAGAACTGGACAAAGCATTTCCGCTGAGCACAGGCGTTCAACAGTATTGGCTGCCTACCATTGAGGCGGCGATCGCCCTGCAAGCCAAAGAGGGACAGCGTGCGATTCACGCCCTCGAGAAAACAAGCGCCGTAGAGTTGGGCACCCTCGGTCCATACTTATGCCCGGCCTATGTACGTGGAGAAGCCTATTTAATGCTGGGCAATGGCGAAGCGGCAGCGAAAGAGTTCCACAAATTTATCGACCATTACGGCAGCGTGAGCTTCTTTACCTGGGGGGCGCTGGCGCGGCTGGGACTGGCTCGCGCGTATGCGCTCGAAGCTCAGAGCGATCCTGCCTATCGCGAGAAGGCCCGCACGGCGTATCAGAACTTCCTCACGCTGTGGAAAGATGCCGATCCGGACATCCCCATCTATAAACAAGCCAAAGCCGAGTACGCGAAGCTGCAATAGCTCTTCAAAAGCAGTCGGAAAGAACCGCGCGGCTCCGGGTCGGGGTAAGAAAATCTTACTTTAGCAAGAAGTAAGATTTTCTTACTTTTGACACAAATCTTACTGGTAAGAAAATCGGCAGACCTAGTGGGATCATGGCGTTCGGCGGGACCGCAGATCCCTCGACTTCGCACGAGCAAAAGAAGCTCGTGCTCCGCTCGGGATGACAGTTCAAGCGACGAAGCGCGAAAGGGCGAGAAGCGAACAGCGAAGAGCGAACCGCGGCCCAATAGAAAAGGGCCGCACGCGGCGGCCCTGATCGGAGAGTTGGAGGGGTTAGAGCGTGGACTCGATCTCGAAGCCCCAGGCTTCCAGAAGCGGCTCGGGGATGTACTTCGAGTTCTTGTTCTTCCGCGCCCATTCGCGCAGCCGGGTGGAGCGGATGTACTGATCCGGCTGGAGTTTGAATTCCTTCACCACCTGCTCAAACTCGGTGATGGTGGGCACGACCGGGCCGATAGGCTCGGGTTTGCCCCAATTAGGATTGCCGCGTCGTTTTGCCATGCTTGCGTTTGTTTCCTGTTCGTAGAGATATTAAGTCTGGATGACCGATGTGTCCCCCAGCGATACCTGGCCCTACCTAACTAATTGGATTCACTAAACTTTACCAGCGATTCAGGCGCGTACCGCCGGGGCCTGTTCCAAGAGCCGACCATCAGGGAAGGAAGTCCAACCGAGCCGAAGGAACTTAACACTATAGCCCGATTTTTGCCCCAACTCAAGCTAAATCCTTTCATTTAATCGACCAGATCACCCAAAAGTGGCACTATCGTCTGCAATGTAATTACCCCTGTAGAATCAGACGATTGGACCGTGATGCGGTGAGCACTATGAGCGCACTTCGACACTCTTAACCCGCGGCTAGCTGGGGAATATCTGGGGAATATCTGTGGAAAATCATAGATCATCTCGTCGGCTACGGTCGGAACCCCTCGGATCACCGGCCGGGCCAGGATCCTCAAGACATGTCCGGGACTGTTCGGGTTGGCCGACTTTCCTGAGGGGAACGGTGTCCTACTGCATCTGTCGCGCCAGGATTTCGTCCACAGTCTCTTGAGCGGCGGGGAAATTGTGCGACAGCCGCTGCGCTTCAGCCTCAGCCATTTGCGCCTGGCTATTCTGGCTGGTTTGCTGCAACGCTCGCGCCAGCAGCAGATATCCAACATCGGAGGGGTGGAGTTTCACGGCTTCGGAGTAGGCCTGAATCGCCTCGCCAGGATCGCCACCCAGCTGCGTAACAATTCCTAACCCGAGCCAAATCTGTCCGTCGCCGGGGTTGATTTGCAGCGCCTTGCGAAAACTCTGCCGCGCCTGGGCAAAGTCTCCCAGCTGTCGATACGCAGAGCCCATGCGGGCAAAGGTCGTCGAACGCAGCCAGAGGTTGCGCTGGACCGCGTCGTCGGTCAGCGTGATGGTCCTTTGATACTGCTCAATCGCCTGCTGAGGCTTGCCATGTTGCTGGTCATAGGCGCCGATCGACATGTAGGCCGAAGGATCCGACGGATTCATTTCCGTTGCGGCCTCCAGATGAGGCAGGGCGGCGTCAGCCTGTCCTCGGTCCATCAACATGGAGCCAACAATGTTCTCCGCAAAATAGTTGCCATGTGTGACTTCCAGCGCGTGCGACCAGAGCGTCAGGTTGTCGCCCCAGAACCCGACCTGGCGGTAGGTTAGGGCCCCGAGCAGAAGCAACACCGCGACACTGCCGCTACGCAGCCAGGTTGGCGAAACATCCCGCTGTTCAGCTAAGCCGGCAACGCCCCAGGAGACCAAAATAAATAGCCCGATAAACGAGATGTAGGCGTAGCGATCAGCCATCGCCTGCCGGTTGACCTGCACCAGCCCGATCATGGGCACAAGAGTCCCCAGGAACCAGAGCCAGCCGACAAGCAAATAGCGATGGCGGCGCTTCCAAACCACCAATCCCGAAATAGCCAGCAAAACGGCAAGCGCCGCAAGAACCTGCCATGCCGGCAGTGAAGCTCCGGGATGAGGGTAGAAAAGGGCAAGATTCGTCGGCCAAAAGGCTTTTCCCAGATACTGGACGTAGGAAACAACCGCATTGCCCAAACGAATCGAGAAGGACATGCGCTTGTCGACATCAATGCCGCCAACTGCCAGTTGCGACTTCACCGTGATGAATGCGCTGGCTGCGGCAATGGCGAAGAGCGGAAGTTTCTCCCGGAGCAGCCCCAGGAATCGCTGTTCGCTGTTCGCTGTTCGCTTTTCGCCAGAGATGTCATCCGAGAGATTCTTGCGAAGAGCGAAGGGCGAAGGGCGAAGGGCGAGCCTTCCCAGCGGCCAATAGTCCCACAGCAGCAGCACGAAAGGCAGCGTAATCACCTGGGGTTTTGCCATTAGTCCCAGCGTGAAAAACGCCGCTACAACCAGGTAGCGTCCCCCCTGCGGCTTACTCGCATACCAGCGATAAGCTGCCAGTGCGAGCAGGAAGAACAACATGCTCAGCAGGTTCTTACGCTCAGAAATCCAGGCTACGGACTCGACATTGATGGGATGCAAGGCGAACAGCGCGGCCACCATGGCGCTGCGGCCCACGCGTCCGGTCGCTCGCTGTAACAGCCAGAACAGTAGCACTCCATTTAAGGCGTGCAGCAACACGTTTTCGTCGTGAGGACCATCTGCACCGAAGCCAAAAACCTCCGTGTCCAGGGCATGCGACAACCAAGCCAGGGGATGCCAGTCGGGTACGTCGGGCGTGACGGAACCAAAGGAAGTGAAGGCCCACTTGACGGTGTCCCAACTCAATCCGGCGTGAACGTGCGGGTTCGAAAAGACATACGGACCATCGTCGAAATTCGCAAATGGATGAGTGTGGACGGGACAATACACAACCACCGTCGCAACCACCAAAAGAACTCCCAGCCAGAGTGTCCAGTTGGTGGACTGTGCGCCTTTAGCCGGCGCTTGGCGGCCATGACGCGCTCCGGGTCGAGGGCGCGGCTTTGCGGCGGAAGAAGATTTCACAAGAGAGGCTGGTCCCCAGGAACTTACTCTTGATGACTAGAACAGAAGGTATTTTACACGGTATCCAAAACAACGGCGCCAAGTCCCTTGAGACGTGGCGCCGTCGAATGAATCAAGCGATTGCAATGGCCTAGTTGATCCCGATCTGATAGTTCTGCGAGGCAATACCGTTCGTGATCACCTGAAGGTGGGTCGTGCCGGTTTCAATGTTCGACGGAATGTCCACATACGTGTACGTAGGACCGTGGTAGCCCACAGCCATAGTGCTGTGGCCATGGGTCTTGCCGTAGAAGACGTGCCCCGTAGCAACATTGGTGAACCGTACGATTGGGTAGTTGGTGGCATCCTGGAAGTCGTCACCATAAGCATTGTTCTGCGTGGCGCCGTTGAAGTTGGTACCGTTCAACTTCACGGTGGTTCCATGTTGGAACACCAGGCTGCTCAACAGAA
Source organism: Candidatus Korobacteraceae bacterium (assembly GCA_050014935.1). Taxonomy (GTDB): domain Bacteria; phylum Acidobacteriota; class Terriglobia; order Terriglobales; family Acidobacteriaceae; genus Bog-257. The sequence goes on along the minus strand of JBEKCJ010000027.1, from coordinate 35,988 downwards.
GAGTAGGATTCCAGCCGGTGTAGGGGCTTCCCGCGGAGTTAAACAGTTCGACGTCATTGCTGAAGTCGGTGAACATGATCTGACCGGAGGGTAGCATCAGAAGGTGACCGTAATACGAAGAGTCGCCAGGGCCATTGGGTGGGTTAGCGATCTCCGTCAGCGTGCTGCCATTCCACTCAAACATTTGGCCACCGGTGCCGCCAAATCCTGGGCTGGCAAACGCGAGCACGTTGCCGTTGATCTCCAACGCCGCCGGACCGTCGGCGATATCAAAGCTGCCGGGGAAGTCCGGAGCCTCAGTCCAGCTATTGCTGGTCACGTTATAAACGCCGTTGTGGCCCGCGGCGCAAGTGTTGGCGCCGGTCTGGAAGACATTGCCGGTGGGCATCAAAACCGCCGGGCCGAGCTCGTAGGTCGCGCTGCCCGCGCCGCCGCAATTGGCTGCCGAATCCCAATACTGCTCCGGCGTGCTGCCTTGGCTGGTCCAGGCGCCCGAGCCGGGATTGTAAGTTTCCCAGTTCTTGCCGGCTGAGTTGTACTGGAACACATAAGCATCGACGTCCAGCACGTTGCCGCCAGGCAGCAAGGTCATACCTTCTTCGTCATAAATGTCGAATTTGCCGGAACCGGTAGAGGTCCAGGTCAAGGTCGACGGATTCAACAAAGCCGCCTGCTTGGCGGTATCGCAGCAGCTGCTCTGCATGTAGGTTCCGTTGGTCAGAATCACGCTGGGGCTATCCCCGATGGAAGCCCATCCGCTGGGCGGAGTGACCGAGGTCCAGCTGTTGGCAACTGGATCATAAATAGCTCCCTTGGTGGTCCAGGCGTCCCGGCCAAGATTGTATTCCCCGCCTTCCGCGATGTAGCGGCCATCCGGCAACACCGCAGAACCGAAGTACAGCGGGCCGTAACCAGAAGGCATAGTCGCCACCTGCGTCCAAGTGCCCGTCGCGTAGTTTCCATTAATGTCCGGAGTTAGAGTCCACCAATTACCCCAAGTTCCGGAGTTGCCGCTCTCGTCGTGAACCAGAACCCGGCCGTCGGTCAGCAACGCCATCGCGCCTGCGCCGCCGAAGGAACCAGGTAAGGCAGTTACATGTGTCCACGATTGCGCGCTGGCTACACCCACTGCAGCCACCGCGACCAGTGCGATTCCGAGCATTCGCAAAAGCTTCATGTTTCTCCTCAATAGTTGTCTCAGTTTTGTCTGAAGGAAGGGTGTCGATGCAGACCGTCGGCAGCCGAGGGAGCGCCGCAGTTATACATCTCGACTCAGCAACAGCTTGGGAAAAGTACTCCGAATCGGTATGTAAAGTCAATAGTTTAGCGCGAAATACTAGCAATACTAGTTTTGTCCAAATCATGCCGCGAATTTCGCGACAGAAACGGTCGCGACCTGTAGCCCTCAGTAGACACGGGGGTTGCGTTGCGGAACCTTCACCCGGACATTACCCCGCCCACTCGGCGCGATAGTTTGTCGCCGGAATCGTTGACAAAACTTTTACAAACCAGGCGTCCGCCAGCGACAAACTCACCCCGCGAGACAGCCTCACCATCTCGCCCTCTACATATATAGTACCTTTGCGGTACTATATATAATCTAACTTGTATGGAAAAGCACAGACCATGATCCGCCTCGCTAAACTGACTGATTACGGCTTGGTCCTGATGACCATCATCGCCCGCGGCCACCGCGCGCCTGTGCATACGGCGCGAGATCTCGCTGCGGATTCGCGTTTGCCGTTGCCCACGGTCAGCAAGGTCTTGAAGCAGCTCCTGCAAAGCGAACTGCTGGTGTCGCATCGTGGCATCAAAGGCGGATACAGTCTGGCCAAGGAGCCGGCCGAAATTTCCGTCGCTGAAATCGTTACCGCCATGGAGGGCCCCATCGCGCTCACCGAGTGCAGTACCGACGTAACCGGCCTGTGCGACCTGGAGCGCTCCTGCCCCATCAAGCGCAATCAGCAAGTGATTAGCCAGGTAGTACGCGGGGCGCTGGACAAGGTGACGCTTTCCGATTTGATTCACCCCTTGCAGCTGAGCGCAATTAAGGGCGCGCAAGGCAAGCTGGTCACAACGATCGGTTATTCATCCGGGAGAGTTCAATGAGTGCGAACACGAACGTAATTCGAGATCTGGCGGAGCGCGAGTATAAGTGGGGCTTCGTCACCGATATTGGGGAGGAGCGGATCCCCAAAGGTCTCACCGAAGACACCATTCGCTTGATCTCAGCCAAGAAGAACGAGCCTGAGTTCATGTTGCAGTGGCGGCTGAAGGCCTACCGCTATTGGGCGGCGCAGGAGCAGAAGCAGGCCGAGCCCGCCTGGGCCAACATCAAGTATCCCCCGATCGACTATCAGGGCATAACCTATTATTCCGCGCCCAAGCAGAAGCCGAGCTTAACCAGTCTCGATGAGCTGGATCCCGAGATCCTGCGCACCTACGAGAAGTTGGGCATTCCTCTGGCTGAGCAGAAAATGCTGGCCGGCGTCGCCGTCGATGCTGTCTTCGACAGCGTCTCAGTGGCCACCACGTTCAAAGCCAAGCTCTCCGAGGTAGGAGTCATTTTTTGTTCCTTCTCGGAAGCGGTGCAGAAGCATCCTGACTTGATCAAGCAGTATCTCGGCTCGGTCGTGCCCTACACCGACAACTTCTTCGCCGCGCTGAACGCCGCTGTCTTCAGCGATGGATCGTTTGTTTATGTGCCCAAGGGCGTGCGCTGCCCCATGGAGCTCTCGACGTACTTCCGCATCAACGCCGCCGAGACGGGCCAGTTCGAACGCACCCTGATCGTCGCCGACGAAGGCGCGGCTGTCAGTTACCTGGAAGGTTGCACTGCACCGATTCGCGATGAGAACCAGCTGCACGCCGCCGTGGTTGAACTGGTCGCGCTCGATAATGCGCAGATCAAATATTCGACGGTGCAGAACTGGTATCCCGGCGATAAGAACGGCAAGGGTGGAATCTACAACTTCGTCACCAAGCGCGGCAAATGCCAGGGCGTGAACTCGAAAATTTCCTGGACACAAGTGGAAACCGGTTCCGCGATCACGTGGAAGTATCCCAGCTGCATTTTGCAGGGCGACAACTCCGTCGGCGAGTTCTATTCCGTCGCGCTGACCAACAACTATCAGCAGGCCGACACCGGGACCAAGATGATCCACATCGGCAAGAACACCCGCAGCACGGTGGTGTCGAAGGGCATCTCCGCAGGACATGGCCAGAACACCTATCGCGGGCTGATCAAGATTCTGAAAGGCGCGACCGGCGCGCGTAATTACACGCAATGCGACTCGCTGCTGATCGGCGACAAATGCGGCGCGCATACCTTCCCATACATCGAGGTGAAGAATTCGACGGCACAGATGGAGCACGAGGCCTCGACCTCGAAGATCGGCGAAGACCAACTCTTCTATTTGCGGCAGCGCGGCCTGAAAGCCGAAGACGCGGTCTCGATGATCGTGAACGGCTTCTGCAAGCGAGTTTTCCGCGAGCTCCCGATGGAGTTTGCCGTAGAAGCGCAGAAGTTGCTGAGCGTCAGCCTGGAAGGCAGCGTCGGGTAAAGGACCGTGCGGGCTGAATCGGTTTTGAGACACCTGGCGCGGCGAAATCTCTCCGCGGAAGCATCTCAAACCGAATCACCAGGTACGAGCCCGCAGGGCGGAATAACTTAGCCCAGCACGGAGCGCAGCGGAGTGCTGGGTAGGAATGTAAATGAGCTGAGTCCCGTAGGGACGGCACAAAAGCAGGTCCCTCGACTCCTCGCTCCGCTCGTCGCTCGGGATGACAAATTTTGTTGAATGAGATCGCCGACCTGAAGGTCGGCTCTACCAAGGACAATGCAATACATGAGCTTACTGGAAATCAAAAACCTGCACGTTAAGGTCGACAACAACGAAATCCTGAAGGGGATCAACCTGACGGTCAACCCCGGCGAGGTCCACTCCATCATGGGTCCGAACGGATCGGGCAAGAGCACGCTGGCCCAGGTGCTGGCCCGCCGTGAGAGCTACCACGTCACCGACGGCTCCGTCACTTTCGATGGCAAGGATCTCCTTGAGATGAAGGTTGAGGATGCTGCTTGCGAAGGCGTCTTCCTGGCATTTCAATATCCCGTCGAGATTCCCGGCATCAGCAACGCTTACTTCCTGCGCTCGGCGCTGAATGCCGTTCGCAAGTATCACGGCCAGGACGAAATGGACGCCATGGACTTCCTGCCCATGTTCCGCGAGAAACTGAAGCTGCTGGAAATGGACGAGAAGATGATGAATCGCTCGGTCAACGAAGGCTTCTCCGGCGGTGAAAAGAAGCGCAACGAGATTTTGCAGCTGGCGATCCTGGAACCGAAACTTGCTGTCCTGGACGAAACCGACTCCGGCCTCGACATCGACGCCCTGAAGATCGTCGCCAAGGGCGTCAACTCCATGCGCAGCCCGGAGCGCTCGTTCGTTGTCGTGACGCACTATCAGCGGCTGCTGGACTACATCGTGCCCGACTTCGTGCACGTGCTGATGAATGGCCGCATCGTGCGCTCCGGCGGTCCGGAGTTGGCGCTGGAGCTGGAAGAAACCGGGTACAGCTCAATGGAAGCTGAATCCCGCGAGACCGCGCCGGCGTAGGTAGAAGAGTTGGCCCTTAGACCAGCGTCGAGCAAGACTATTTGAAGGGGCGCGGCTTTAGCCGTCACTCCGGAGGTTTAGAGGGGCGCACCTTTAGGTGCGTCGTAACAGGCTCTTCAAATCTTGCCGTCGCGAGGCGAGTTTAGTTGCCGAGGGATCAGCTTTACGGCCTTTCGCAAACTGATGAGGATATGGCGTCGGGGAATGATCCGCGTAGCGCCAGCCCGAAGGGCGAAACTGAATTTGCCTAGCGCGGAAGCGCTGGGTACGCGCAGGAAAAGGAAATCCGAGTCCCTTGAGGGACGGCACAGAATTTTCGAGGAATATATAAAGCGTGATTACCGCGATCCCACAATTAGACACTTACCTGGAAACTTTCAACGACTTCCAGAGAACCGCTCCCGGCCATAACCTGTCCTGGCTGCGCAAGCTGCGCGAGGACGCTTTTGCGCGCTTCTGCGAGGTTGGGTTTCCCACGACGCACGATGAGGATTGGCGCTTCACTAACGTCTCGGCCATCGCCAAGACGCCGTTCGCGCTAGCCAGTGAGGTCTCCGAGCTAAGCAATCACGATCTGAACGCGTGGCGTTTTCCCGAAGCAGCATGTGAACTCGTTTTCGTGGATGGGAAGTACAGACCCGATCTCTCGCCGATTCGCAGCTTGCCCCTCGGCGTGACGGTCGCCAGCCTCGCCGGCGAAATCACCACCAATCCCGCGGCCCTGGAGCCGCATCTCGGCCGCTACCTAAATACCCAGCGCGATGCCTTCGCTGCGCTCAATACCGCTTTTGCCGCGGATGGCGCGTTCGTCCACATTCGCAAGGGCAAGGTGCTTGAGCAGCCAATCCATTTGCTCTTCGTTTCGACCTCTGGCAGCACACCGGTGATGACACATCCGCGCAACCTGATCGTCGCCGAGGAGCAGAGCCAAATCGCCGTCGTCGAAGACTACGTATCGCTCGGCGGAGGAGCCGCCTTTTGCAACACGGCAACTGAACTGGTCGCGGCGGAGAGCGCGGTGGTGTCGCACTACATGATCGAGCGCGAGGACACGCCGACCTTCAACGTCTCCACGTTGCGCATCCAGCAGGCACGAAGCTCCAACGTCGCGACCCATTCCGTGCTTCTGGGCGGAGGGCTGGTGCGCAACAACGTCCATCCCGTGCTCGCCGGTGAAGGTGCGGAATGCCTCATCAACGGCTTGTTCATCGGCAATGGAAACCAGCATCTCGACAACTACATGCTGGTGGAACATGCCAGTCCGCACTGCGACAGTCGCCAGTTCTACAACGGCATCCTCGACGGCCGCTCGCACGGCGTCTTTCATGGCCGCATTATCGTACACAAGGACGCGCAGAAGACCGACGCCAAGCAGACTAATCGCAACCTGCTGCTCTCCGACGACGCTCAGATCGACACCAAACCGCAGCTGGAGATCTACGCCGACGACGTGAAGTGCACGCACGGCGCAACCATCGGGCAGATGGACGAGACGGCTCTCTTTTACCTGCGCTCCCGCGGCATCGATGAAGCGTCGGCGCGAAAACTGCTGCTGCTGGCTTTCGCCAACGAATGCCTCGACCGCATGAAAGAAGATAGTGTGCGGGACCATTTGCGAGAGCTTATTAATCGTCATCTATTTGCGATGACTGACGCCGCCCCGGTTGCAACCGCTCGCGGCGAGGACAAGGGAAGAAATTGGGAGGAACTAGGATGACAGCCGCCGCGAACAGCGTGCCTTGGGAGGTTCAGCCCCCGATGGTTGGTGAAACCACATTTTCGGTAGAGGAAGTTCGTCGCGACTTTCCCATCCTGCATCAGCAGGTTTACGGGCACCAGTTGGTTTATCTGGACAACGCCGCCACCTCGCAGAAGCCGCAGGCGGTGATCGATGCCATCTCGCATTACTACGAGTGCGGCAACGCTAACATTCATCGTGGGGTTCATTTCCTCTCCGAGCATGCCACGGAAGAGCACGAAGCTGCGCGCCGGACAGTGCAGGCGTTCCTGAATGCCGCGGACAAACGCGAGATCATTTTTGTGCGTAGCGCCACCGAAGGCATCAACCTGGTGGCACAAACCTACGGACGCAAGCACGTGGGCGCCGGCGATGAAGTTCTGATCACGGCGATGGAGCACCACTCCAACATCGTTCCCTGGCAGATGCTTTGCGAAGAAAAAGACGCCACACTCCGCGTCATCCCCATCAACGATCGCGGCGAGTTGCTGATGGATGAGTTGCCGAAGCTGCTCGGCCCGCGCACCAAGCTGCTGGCGGTCACGCATGTTTCGAACGCCCTGGGCACAATTAATCCTTTGCGCGAGATTGTTGAGATCGCCCATAGCCACGGCGTTCCGGTGGTGGTCGATGGAGCGCAGGCCGTCCCCCACCTTAAGGTTGACGTGCAGGAACTGGATTGCGATTTCTATGTTTTCTCGGGACACAAAGTCTATGGTCCCACCGGCATCGGCGTTCTCTATGGCAAGCGGGCGCTGCTGGAGGCCATGCCTCCCTATCAAGGTGGCGGCGACATGATCCGCTCCGTGACCTTCGAGAAAACTCTGTACAACGATTTGCCGTACAAGTTTGAGGCCGGCACGCCGAATATTGGCGGCGCTATTGGCCTGGGCGCGGCTATCGATTACATCAATCATCTGGGAATCGAAAACATCGCCGCTCACGAGCACGACCTGCTGACTTATGCGACGGAAGCGCTTTCGGCAATACCTGACGTTCGCCTGATCGGCACAGCCGCTGACAAGGCTGCGGTGATTTCCTTCATCATCGAAGGCATTCATCCTCACGACATCGGCACGATCCTTGATCGCGAAGGCATTGCGATTCGTACCGGACACCATTGCGCGCAGCCGGTCATGCAGCGTTTTCGCATCCCGGCGACGGCTCGTGCTTCGTTCGCGTTGTACAACACGCGCGGCGAAGTCGATGCGCTGGTTGAAGGCATCCAAAAGGTGAAGGAGGTCTTCGCCTGATGTCCGATCTGCGCGAGCTCTATCAGGACGTGATCCTGGAGCACAGCAAGGCCCCTCGCAACTATCGTGAGTTGAAAACGGCGAACCACAAAGCGGAGGGATACAATCCGCTTTGCGGCGATCACTTCACCGTGTATGTCGATGTCGAAGGCGATTCGATTCAAGATGTCACGTTTCAAGGCTCGGGCTGCGCCATCTCCAAGGCATCGGCCTCAATGATGACGCAAAGCGTGAAGGGCAAGAGTAAGGAAGACGCGACGAAGCTGTTCGAGCGCTTCCACAGGCTGGTTACCGGAGAAGCGAACGGCGACCGCGAGTCGCTGGGCAAGCTGGATGTGTTCGCCGGCGTCTCGGAATTTCCCGTACGCGTAAAGTGCGCAACCCTGGCCTGGCACACTTTGCAGGCGGCAATCGAAGGCAAGCAAGACCCGATTTCAACCGAGTGAAGCTTTTAGCTCTTAGCAATCAAGGGAGATTTCTACGTTTTGCTTACCGCTAAAGGCCAAGAGCTAAGGGCCACGAGCCACTAAACCATGCACATGGGCGTTGCCATCAAGTTGAGCCGGGACTGCGAGGTCATCGAGATCCCCAGCGGTACGCGCAGCATTCTGCCCGCGGGTTCAGTAGTCAGCATCATGCAAACTTTGGGCGGCAGCTACTCCGTCAGCGGCGGCCAATACGGATCCATGTACCGCATCGACGCGCAGGATGCCGACGCGTTGGGGCTGCCCCTTCCCGAGGCATTGCCATCCTCCGAACAGCGCCCTTTCAGCGAGCAGTTGGTGTGGGACGAGCTGAAGACGGTCTTCGATCCTGAGATTCCGGTCAACATCGTCGATCTCGGTTTGGTCTACGGATGCAGCATCGCTCCGGCCGAGCAAGGCGGAAACAAGCTTGACATCAAGATGTCGATGACCGCGCCGGGTTGTGGAATGGGTAACGTCCTGAAGTCTGATGTGGAAAACAAACTCGCGCGCCTGCCGGATGTGAAGGAAGTCAACGTCGAGATCGTATTCGATCCACCGTGGAGTCCCGCCCGCATGTCAGAGGCAGCCAAGCTCCAACTTGGCTTCGATCTCGACTTCGGCGAGGAGCCGGCGTCCGGGCTGCCGATGATTCGGTAAGTGCACGGCCGCGGGCGTTGATTCAATTTGCGCATCCTGACCTTCATGCCCGATCACAGCACATTTCGCACCGTCATCGATCTAACTCATGATCTAAATGACCGCTCGCCCAACTGGGAGGGGACAGCGGAGTCTCCATACGAGTCGCGCGAACTGGGCAACCTGGAGCGCGATGGTTACTACTCGCGCGTCTTCACCACCCAGGAGCACTACGGCACGCATCTGGACGCGCCAGCGCACTTTGCCGCGAATGCGTGGACAGTGGACCAGATTCCGGCCGAGCGACTGGTGCGGCCGCTGGTGGTCATTGACGTTCGCCAGGCCGTAAACGGTAATCCTGACTACGCAGTGACGGTGCAGGACCTCGCCGCGTGGGAGCAGGCGCACAGGACGATTCCCGCAGGCGCAGTCGTGATGGCCTATACCGGCTGGGATGAACGGTGGAATTCACAAGAGCAGTTTCGCAACCAGCGGAGCGAGCTGACGCACTATCCGGGCTTTTCTCTGGCAGCCGCGCAATTCCTAGTGAAAACACGCGAGGTAGTGGGACTGGGCATCGACACCATGAGCGTGGACATAGGCGCAACCGCAACCTACCCTGTCCATCTCTTCACGTCGAAGGAAAATGTTTACCACGTAGAAAATGTAGCTAATCTTTCGCAAGTGCCGCCCGCGGGAGCAATTGTCGTGGTCGCGCCCATCAAGCTGGAGAACGGCTCTGGCGGCCCGGCGCGGGTGCTGGCGTTGGTGAGGTAGGGCCGCTTTTCGCTTTTCGCTATTGGCCATTCGCCATTCGGAAGGCTTAGCTTTTAGCCAAGAGGACCGATTCACAATTGCTAAGAGCTAAAGGCTAAGAGCTAGCAGCCTCCCGCCGCCGAAGGCCTGGCATCGCGAATAGCGAATAGCGAACCGCGGCCCTACCGCACATGGGCCTTGTACAGCAAGTAGCTGAAGCTTTCGCGCAGGGCGGCGAGATATCGTCCCACCGTAGTCTTGGGAATTGAACCGGGACGCGGCGAGATGTACACCGTGATGCCCTGCGCCATCATCATCTGCTTGGCGCGAAACATATGATAGGCATCGCTCACCAGCAGGCAACTGCGCATATCATTCGCGTGCAGGATTACGGCCACCCGTTGGGCGGATTCGTCGGTGTCGCCTCCCTGGGTTTCCGCGATGAGATTTGCGTCCGGCAGGCCGTGCGCTTCCAAGTAGTCCCGTCCCACCTGCCCTTCGCTGAATTGAGGATCGTTGCCCGCACCGCCGGTGGTAATGATAACCGGCGCCAATCCGCGCTGAAACAAGCTGTAGGCATGATCCAGGCGCGCCCGGTATACGGGCGACGGATGGCCGACGTACTCGGCCGCACCGAAGACGACGATGGCATCGGCGCGATGCTCTTCGTCGATTCCCGCCTCGCGCATGATCTGGCGGCTGATGAACAGCAAGAAGCCAAGCGCGCCGACAGTAACCAGCGCGACAACCCAGCGAACGGGGTGAAATTTGGATTTCCCTGCGACCGTGGCTACCTACTCCTGCCCTAAGAGCTCGATGATCTGTTCCTCGGGAATCGCACCCTGCCGCAGCAGGCGCCAGCTGCCTTCGGTGGTCAAATCAACAATCGTCGAGGGCATTACGCCAGGGGATGGGCCGCCGTCCACGATGATCGACAGGCAATCGCCCAGTTGGTCGCGTACCTCCATTGCCGTGCTGCATTCGAGCTCGCCATGCAGGTTGGCGGAAGTAGCCGTGATGGGCAGCCCAGCCGAGCGGATAATAGCCAGTGGGACCTCGGCGGCCGGCACACGTAACGCCACGTTGCCGGTGTTCGCGGTGACCTTCAGGGGAAGCTTGGGATCGGCCTTCACGATGATGGTGAGCGGGCCGGGCCAGAAGCGGCGCGCTAGCAGGTAAAAGATTTCAGGCACCGGCCACGCAACGTCGGCCGCCTGGTCAACCGACTCGATCAGCAGCGAAAGCGGCTTGTGTCGCGAGCGTGTCTTGATCTCATAAACCCGATCGACAGCGTGCAGATTGAAGGGATCGACCGCGAGACCGTAGAACGTGTCAGTGGGAATACCCAACACTTCACCCGCGCGGATCTTCTCCGCGGCGTAGGTGACCAGCGAGGTTTCTGGCGCTTTACTGTTGATCTTTACTATTTCGGGGCGCAACCGTACCTCTTCTTCGTGCGTGAGGTGTTTGTGGAGCGAAACCTAACACATCGCTCCGGGCAACAGCAACTGAGAAGATTATCACGCCGACGCCCACGACGCAGTGACGCCGCCCGGCAGTGTAGGATAGACGCCGGTTCTGCGAGAGCAATGCCTAACACCGTGCGGTTTGAAGATCGGGTGCGGCGCGTGGATAGCAGCCAGAACGCGCGCGTGAAGGAGTTGCGGCGCGCCTTCGCCGAGACTACGCCAAACCAGCAGGGCGAGATTGCCATCGAAGGCATGCACCTGGTGGAAGAAGCGATCCGCAGCGGGCTTCGTCTAGGGACAGTCTTCTTCAGCGAGTCGGCCCGCGAGCGCGCGCATAAGCTGCTGCCGCAACTATCGGCGCATACCGAGGCGTTGCTGCTGCCCGACAGCGTGTTCGCCAACGCGGTGCCGAGCGAGACGCCACAGGGCGTGGCGGCGATGCTGCGAGTGAAGCCATTCAGCCTGGAGGATATCCTGGCCGCGCGGGCCACGTTGCTGGTGATTGCCTCCGGCCTGCAAGATCCAGGAAACCTGGGGACCATCGCGCGCTCCGGCGAGGCGTTCGGCGTAACCGGCCTGCTGCTAGGCGAGCGCACCGTGAGCCCCTGGAACTGGAAGACGGTGCGCGCCTCGGCGGGATCGCTGTTTCGCGTGCCGACCGCGAAGGTTGAACTGGCGCAAGCTCTGCCTGAAATCAAGGCGCGCGGGGTGCGTGTGCTGGCTACCTCATCGCATAAGGGCACCGCAGTTTTCGACGTCGACCTGCGCGGGCCGGTAGCGCTCGTCGTCGGCAGCGAAGGCGCGGGCATCGCCAAAGATGTACTGGCGCAGGCAGACGAGGTGGTGGTCATCCCGCAGTCGTCGAAGGTTGAATCGCTGAACGCGGGGATAGCCGCGTCGATTGTGCTGTATGAGGCGGCGAGGCAAAGAAAATGCTGATTTCACCCCAGAGGCACAGAGGTTTAGGATTTTCCAGCCAGGCCCCGTCCGTGGAAGAGATCCCACCCGTGCACGAGGCGCAGCTTCTCGCTTCACTATCGCCCTGTACTGAAAAAAGGAACTTCAACCAATGAAAGACAGCAAGAAAGGCCTTACTTGGCTGGAAAGCGAAATCCAAAAAATAGTGGACCGCTACAAGAACGATTCCGCTAGGTACAAGAAGGAGGCGTTCTATCTCAAGATAACTTCCGTATTCCTGGCTGCCATCATTACCGTTTTGCTTGGCCTTAAGATCAAGACCGACTCCGTAAGGGAAGTATTGGTTAATGTCTCCCTGGTACTGAGTGCCGTGATTTCGGTTCTCAGCGCATACGAGGCATTCTTCGATCCCAGGTCGCTTTGGGTCAGGGAGACGGTAACATTTGCGCGTATCAAGGATCTCCAGCGGGATTTCCTCTTTTGGAAGAATGGTTTAGGGAGAAACAAGGATGACGATATCGATCCGGAGGATATTGATCAGGAGGTTCTGGAGATCTTCAAGCGCAGACTCGATTTTATCCTGCAAGATACGTTGAAATACTGGATGAAGATCAGGGGAGCACCGGACATCGAGAGGAATTTGGAAGCTAAGGCCGAACTAAAGAGGAATGACGATGACAAAAAACGCTAAAGGGGTCTCACATATCTGCGCTTGACCGGGCATCGTGTTGGGCTCTTGATCAACTTCAATGTGCCCATGTTGAACGACGGCATTCGAAGACGGGTTTGTTGATTCGCTGGTCCTCTGAGCTTCTGTGTCTCGGTGGTGAATAATTCTTGAACCTGTTCCAGAACAACTCGCCGTCCGACGAAGGGGTTGACAAGTCGCGGCCGCTGGCCGACCGCATGCGTCCGCGCACGCTAGACGAGTTTGTCGGCCAGGAGCACATCCTCGGGCCGGGCAAATCACTGCGGGTGCAGATCGAGCGCGACGACACCGGCTCGCTGATCTTCTGGGGACCTCCCGGAGTGGGCAAGACCACGCTGGCCAAGATTATCGCGCGGATGACGCAGGCCGACTTCATTGAATTTTCGGCGGTGCTTAGCGGGATCAAAGAGATCAAGCAGGTGATGGCCGACGCCGAGCGCGGGCGGCAATACGGCACGCGGACGCTCGTCTTTGTCGATGAAGTGCATCGCTTCAACAAAGCCCAGCAGGACGCATTTCTTCCTTACGTCGAGAAGGGCAGCATTCGGCTGATCGGTGCGACCACCGAGAACCCTTCCTTCGAGATCATCTCCGCTCTGCTCTCGCGCTGCCGCGTGTACGTGTTGAAGTCGCTGAGTGAAGAACAGATTCTGGGACTGCTGCAACGCGCACGGCAAGATGAGGAGCGCGGTTTGGGCGAACTGCACCTCGAGGCCGAGGAAACTGCGTTGCGCAAGATCGCCGCCTACTCCAGCGGCGACGCTCGCAGCGCCTACAATGTACTCGAGGTGGCGGCGACATTGGCGACCGAGCAGGCGAAAGATGCCGCGCCCCGGATCACCGACGCAATTGTCACCGATGCGCTTCAGAAGCGCGTGCTGAGGTACGACAAGGCCGGCGAAGAGCATTACGACTTGATCTCGGCGCTACACAAGAGCGTGCGCAACAGCGATGCCGATGCCGCACTCTACTGGCTGGTGCGGATGTTGGAGGCCGGTGAAGACCGGCTATACGTTGCGCGGCGATTGGTTCGAATGGCGGTCGAGGACATTGGATTGGCCGATCCAAATGCGCTCGGCATCACGCTGGCGGCGCGCGATGGGTTCGACTTTCTCGGCATCCCGGAGGGCGATTTGGCACTGGCGCAGGCGGTGGTCTACCTGTGCGCGGCGCCGAAGTCGAATGCGGTCTACAACGCCTATGGCGCAGTGCTGGAAGATGTAGAGCGCACCGCACAGGATCCCGTGCCGCTGCACCTGCGAAATGCGGTCACCGGGCTGATGAAGGCTTTCGGTTACGGCGAAGGATATCAGTACGCGCACGAACAAGAGTCGAAGGTCGCGGACATGCAGTGCTTGCCTGATAATCTGAAAGACCGCGTGTACTACCATCCCAGCGAAGAAGGAATTGAGAAGCGCATCAAGGCGAGGCTGGAAGAGATCAGGAAAATTAAGAGCGCGGCTAGTGACTAGCTGCAAACCCCGCACAGCGAGCAATTAGCCGCGACCAACTAGCCATTAGTCTTTGTGCCCACCTTCTCGCCAGAAGGCGACGAGAAGGATGGGCACGACTTGCCTTTAGCCTGTTATCAACCTAGCTGGGGGAACGCGAGAATCGTGAGCAGCGCATCTCCCACAATTACGTCCAGCCCTATAGGCAATCCATAGATATTCGTCTGGTTTATTACCAGTTCCAGGCTTCGCACCTCTACACTGGGCAGCGGGAAGTATTCGTAGATCACCCGCTTCAGGTACAAGGTTCCCAGGCCGGCAAGGTTAACGCTGGTGTTGAGAGGTATGTTGTCGGTAATTTCCGGATGCCCAGCTACCGAGATGCCGACATAGGTGTCGGTTCCATTCAGAGTGAAATCGAAGTACTGGTCCACCGAGGCATCGACCACTGCCTGCATCACACTGGCTGTCACCAGACCGTTCAGTAGACTCAGGCCCTCTATCGTCGAAGTGTTCTCCCCACTGGAAAACGCCGGTGTCAGGTTCGACTCGACGGTATCGGTTAGCGTGCCACTCGTCAGAATGCTGGGCAAGCTGAGTCCGACCTGTGTATTGGTCTGCACAATGCCGTCGGTGCCGAGGCATGGCAGCACCTCAGACGCGCTCGGCGACGAAGCCAGCAATCCTCCACTCACCTGCGTTCCATAGGAGTCGCCGCTGATGATGCCGGGCGCGAACACGTTGTACATGCCGCTGGTGGCGCTGGACACAATGATCTGCGTGCCCACTTGCAAGCCCAGCAGATTGCCCACCGTCACATAGACGTGCACCATATTCACCGTCATGGTCGCATTCGAGCTGCCGACGTTTGAGGTTTGCTCATTGAGCACCACATATCCCAGTAGCGGAAGGTTGATGCGCGTGTTGGGCGGTTCCGTGCTGTTATACGGACGCCCCAGGATCACCAGATTGTTGAAATTGGAGCCTGCCGCGCTCACTTGAAAATTTCCATTGTTATCGAGGGTCGTAGTGCTGAACGCGCTGATCTCCTGGGCTGAGATCAGTCCGCCGAGCAGGCTGATGGCGGCACTGTTAGCAGAAGCCTGCGCTTGCTGGCTGGCATCGGAGACGGCTGTGTTGACCGCTCCCCCACTCACCAGCGGCGGCAGACTAACGCCCGCGACAGTGCCGGTTGAGTTGAGTGGCTCCTGAGCCGTGCCGCACAACCCGGCCAGCGACGCCGGTGCAGTCTGACCAACTAGAACAGTGTTTCCCACGAAAGCATAGGTGCCATAGGCCGACGGCAGATACGACTGTGTATAGGTGCCCTGGGCAAAACTGCTAAGGGGCGCGAATGCAATCGTCAACACCAATATGATGCTGGCGCCTACTAACCAGCGAAGGGCCGACGATTGCACAGAAGTGGCATCTCTTGTGCACAGCATTTGATTGTCTCCTGATTCAGTGTTTCAGCGGGCCCTGACTCACCTCAGCTCGCCTGCCACAAACCCGCCGTGGAGAAGGACCTCCCCAAGCCGCGATATGGAGATGACTGAGGGCCGAGAGTTGCGAGACTTCCAGATGAACCACAACGGGCGGATAGGCCAGCTGATCCGCCCGCTGCACGTCCCCTACGGCAGAACCGTGCCGCCTATGGCAAGGAGGACGGAATCATTGTGATCTGCGCATCGCCGATCACGATATCGGCGCCAATCGGCAGGTTGTAGGAGTTGTTTTGGTTGATCACCAGTTCAATCATCCGCACCTCGGTACTGTTCGGGTAGGGAAAATTGCGGATCAGGTGCCTGAGGTAAAGGGTCCCGAGGCCCAGAATCGAAACCTGCGTGTTATAGGGCACGCTGTCGTTGATCGAAGGATAACCAGCGACGGCCAAGCCGGCGAATGTTCCTACTCCAGTTTCGAAGGTCCCGCCGAAACCATCGACGACAGCGTTTACCTGACTGTAGATCACGTTGGCGGTGATCAGGCCGCTCAGCAGGTTGAGGCCTTCGACTTGGGATGTCATCTCACCCTTGGAAAGCGGATTGGTGAGATCCGACTCGCCGGTGTCGCTGACCGTGCCGCTGCTAAGCACGCCGGCGATGTTTACGCTGGCCACCGAGTTGGTGATCAATTGGCCGGCCGTGCCAAAGCAAGGCAGGTTTACCGGCGCGGTGGGACTGGAGTCGATGAGCGTGCTGCTGACCGAGGTCCCAAACGAAGCGCCCGTGACTATCGCGGGAGCGAAGGCCTTAATCATACCGCTGGTGGCATTGGAGACGATGATCTCCGTGCCCACGTCCAGGCCCAGCAGGTTGCCGGCCACCGTGATGTGGATGTCAATCATGTTCACAACCAACTGCCCCTGCTTGCTGTTAATGGTGCTGGTCTGTTCGTTGAGCACCACATAGCCGAGCCCCAGCAGATTGATATTGGTGTTGGGCGCGGGACTGTTGTATGGAATTCCGGCAATCAGCAGGTTGGTAAAGGTAGAGCCTGCTGCACTGACCTGGAATCCGCTGCTAGTCAGGCTGGTAGTGCTGACCGCATTGAGCGCCTGGGCGGTGATGAGTCCGCCGAGCAAGCTAACATTGGCGGTGCTGGCTGTGGCCTGAGCGGACATGGTTGGGGAGCTGCTTGCAGTGGTAGTTACCGCTCCTCCAGTCACAATGGGGAAGAGATTGAGACCAACACCGCTTCCATCCACGGTCTCGTTATCATTGTTGGTGCCGCAGGGCACTTGCAAACTGGCTACACCGGTTTGGCCAACGAGAATGGTATTTCCCACAAATGCGCTCGTCCCGTAGGCTGAAGCTTGATACAGCACGGTTTGTACGGGACCGGCAAAGGCGCTGACAGCTGTTAAGGCAACAAGCAGCGCGAGGGCCATGCCAGTAGCGAGACCTTTGCACGCTTGCGAGGATTTGCAATCCGAAATATCAGGTGTATGGAACATTCATTCCCTCCTTTTAGGGATGTCAAGGGGGCCCAGTCTTCACCGGTGAATGTTGTCGAGAGGTGCGGCGTGTCGCACGTTGGCGGTCACGCACTTCGGAACGGCAATTGGGGATTGGCACGACCACGGCGGCTCAAGGCCGAGAAGTGCCAGTTAGGCCCTGTCACAGGTTCATTGGAATTTAGTCGTCATACTACCTCCCACTGCATTACGGGGCCCAATGACCGACAAGTTACCTTGGACAATTGCAATCGCCCTTCCATAACGTAACTATGTGAAACATCGTAGTCATCCTCGGTGACACTATCCTCCATGTCGGGCAATTTGTGGCTTTAGTGGGAAATAAAGTACTAAAGCGCCACCTAATGGGCGTAGGGCAAAAGTTCCTTGATTCATCAGGGTTTCCCTTAGCGTCGAGGCGCTGGAGATGCCATTTTCGTGGCGATGAGCAGGCATTATTGACAGGAAACAGCTAGCGACTGGAGCTGGAAATTGACAGTTATCCATAGTTATTAATGCATATTTTATTGGATGTCTCACAATGTGGTATATAGATGGCGCCGCAAATTGAGCGATGTAAATTGCTTTGATTGCAATTGTTTCGCTTCATGGCTCGTGGTAGTTGTAGTGAGTTGCGGGTGGTCCCGAGTTCCTAAGCGGACTACCGACATAACCACATAAAAGCTTGCTGCGTTACCTGGGTCGCCCGAAGCCGAGCGACCGAAAGACTGACTCGCTCTAGTTTTTACAAGTTACGATGTGCCGAGGAACCATAAGAAAGGAGAAGTTGGGAGTGGCTCGATGGCGAGTTCTTCTAGTTGGCGCGACGCCATCCAGACCATGACAGATTCTACGCAAATAAGAAACGGCGTACCGTGTCAAGATGGCAAGGCACACTAAGAAAGCTGGGCCGTCCCTGCGTGATTCGGATAGTTAGGAGACGTTACCGCCTGCGACTGACTGGCAGTTGCCGAGAAAAATGCCTTCGTATGGTGCTTCACAGTGCGGCTGGGGGCGGATGGTCCGCATACACGCGCTGCAACAAACTCTCGGGCCAGAGTGCCAGGGCCGCACCATTCCTGTTGGCCTCGGCCGCGACTTGGTTGTAACGCACCAACAGCAGCCGAGGATCCAGCAGACAGTCAGTAAAGACTGGTCGTCCGAAACGCCTCTCCACCAGCGCCGCCATCTCGTAGCCCACGGTGTACCAGGGTCCCTGATAGCCGAAGAAAGCAGAGGCTTTCTCCTGGATGGCGTCGCCCTTCAGTTTGCCATCAAGCACGTCGTCGAAAAACTGGGTCAAGGTGGCCACATCCTGATTGAAGTGCATCATATCGCTGTCCCAGCGGGCGCGAGCGAGCGCATCATCCTCCCAATGCGGACGCAGTTCGGTCGAGCCTGCCGCCGCCAGCACCGCTTCCCCTTCGCCGAAAGCGCCCATAAACTCAGCGGTCGCTCTTACGTTCTCGGGCAAACCGGCAAACATCTTCTGTTTCCGCGCATCCAGGCCAAATAAGCCTATATGGTGGCACTCATGGGCTACGATAGTTTCGAACTGCGCCTGCGTCTCCTTTTCCAGGTAGACAAAAATCGCAGGCTCTCTCTGCGCGTTCCGCCAAACAAAGCTGTTGTTGTGTGGCTTGATCAGCGGAAACACCCGTGCGTGGATGACGGCCCCCGGTGGCAGCCATGCCAGTACGCGCGTGCCGATGCCGGTCATGTCCGCGCGTTCCATTCCGGCTAGAGTCTGCACCCACTCCTGAGTGCGGGCCAGCGTCTCGGGCGCCTGTAGAAACTTTCTGAAGTCTTCGTCGGTGAAGGCGCGCTGTATTGCCGCCTCGCGCGCCTTCAGCCACTGATAGGGTACGGTCGCAAACAGCTTCCGCCAGTCGGCATCCGTAACCGCCTGGTGGGCCTGCTCCTTATGCAGAATCAGCAGTGACTGTTCGGCCTCGGAGGCGTCGAGCGTCAACTGGACCCGCGTGTCGGCGGCCGCTTTGTTCTGCGCGAAAACCGAGGCGCCAGCCGCCAGCACCAAGGCTAAGACCGAGAAGCGGACAAAGGTGGACATCGGTTCCTCTGACTAGAGATACGTCGCCGATGACGTGGTGGTTCGTCATTGGGCGTTGAAGAAGTAAGGGCCGCGAACCGCCCTTGTCGCCACGGCACGGGCGGACTCGATTAACTTAAGCCACAGCCATTTCGATGTCGGCCAGGATGTCGGCCACGGCTTTAGCTGGGTACGCGGATTCGAGGATGGGGCGGCCGACCACGAGATGGGTAGCACCGGCGGTGATCGCCGCCTGCGGGGTGACCACGCGGGCCTGGTCTCCAACGTCGGATCCTGCTGGGCGGACGCCCGGGGTGACGATGGCGAAGCCTTGGCCAAGCTCGCGACGCAGCTCGCGGGCCTCATGCGCCGAGGCGACAAGACCACCGCAGCCCGCCTTACGGGCAAGCGTTCCCAGTCGCAGGACCTGAGGGAGCACGGTACCGGCGATGCCGATTTCCTGGAGGTCGGAGTCGGAGATGCTGGTCAGAACCGTGACCGCCAGCACGGTTGGCTTGGCGGCGGATTGTGCGGCCGCTTCGACGGCGGCCTTTAGCATCTTGCTGCCGCCCGAGGCATGGACCGTCAGCATGGTGACGCCCAGCTCCGCTGCCGAACGGACAGCCGCGCCGACGGTGTTGGGGATGTCGTGATATTTGAGGTCGAGAAAGACCTTGCGACCCGAGGAGATGAGTTCCCGCACCAACTGCGGGCCCTCGGCCGTAAAGAGCTGTTTCCCGACTTTATATGTGGTTGCGGCTTCGCCAATGGCTTGGACAATCCGGCGGGCCTGGGCGGCACTGGAAACGTCCAGCGCCACGATGAGCCGATCTTTTTCCAGCATCATCTCCCAGTTTACCGCAGAGCCGGTTCCCAGAGTTACTACTTAACGCCGTAATTATTGCGGGCTGAGGTTCGACGCTAGTTCGGGAGTTTGAAGAACATCGAGGCGTACACGATCTACGCCACTCATGGACAGCATTTTAGCTGCGCCGTAGGACAGGTCGATGATCCGGTTGGGAGCGACGGGTCCGCGATCGTTGATGCGGACGACGACCGACCGATCAGTCTTTAAATCTGTGACCTTGACCCAGGAACCGAGCGGCAACGTCCGGTGGGCGGCCGTAAATTGAAACATGTCGTAGGGTTCGCCGCTGGCAGTCTTCTTAGACTGGAAGATGCGACCGTACCATGAAGCCTTCCCCAGCTGAGCTTTCCTGGGCCGGGGCGACTTGGATTCCTGAGTGTGTCCTGGGGTCCCTTTTTGCGATTCCGGTGTGCTATTACCGGGTGCTGCGCTCAGCGCGGTGGCGAAAACCAACGTCGCCGCAACTGGGCTGAGTACTCGTAACATTAAACACCTCTCATCGTTTAAATTGGTCCTCCTGACAGGATGTATAAAGTCTATTGACCGTGAGAACTAAGAGTCAACCCCACCAATAGGGGACTGGAGCTTTGGGGGTTGCCATTTTGAGATTATTGTGCTAGTACCTGTCAGGCACTAAAGCCCCGTTTGTCGCGAACGCAGCTACTTTCCTGTCAGAAATAGCCGGTCGAATGACTGGAATTGCCTGGGCGGTGGACGTTGAGCAGCGTGTGCTGGTATAGATTAATCCTATTAGAAACAGTAGCTTGCCGGATGCCTCTAGCCGGAATGGCTCGCGTAAGGGGAGGCTCGACTTCCAGGTGGAGGCTCCCGGGAGGCAACTCGGGCGCGCCAGCAGCCGGAAACCAGATGTCTGGGCGATAAGGACCGATCCTGGCTGTTTGAGGGCTGTCGGCCGGTTGCGAGGAAATCAAACGACTGGCGAATGCTATTCTTATGACACCTTCCTATGACGAGGCTGTAATCCTTTCATGCCCGACCAGAACCCTATCGATCCGCCATCCGACAACGAGCCGAATGAGTCCTTTAGCGACCTTCTTTCGCAGTATGAGCGCAGCCACGCCCGCCGAGCTGACGACGGCAGCAAACAGCTTGAGGGCACGGTCGTTGCCGTCACCGACGACTCCGTGCTGCTCGATATCGGCTACAAGAGCGAGGGTATTTTGCCCTTGTCCGGATTCCAGAGCGCTGGCGAAACCGTAAAGCCGGGCGACAAGTTCCTGGTTACGGTCAAGGGCCGCGATCCCGAGGGCTATTACGAGCTCACGCGCTCTCGCGTGGCGCGGCCGAAGGACTGGAGCGGACTGGAACGGGCGTTTGCCGAGAAGGCAACCATCGTCGGCACTGTAACCGAGATGATAAAAGGCGGCTTCAGCGTCGATGTCGGGGTACGCGCCTTCATGCCGTCCTCGCGCAGCGGAGTACGCGATGCTGCCGAGATGCCGAAGCTGGTCGGGCAGGAGATCCGCTGCCGCATTACCAAGCTGGATGTCACCGAGGAAGATCTGGTCGTCGACCGCCGTGTCATAGCGGAAGACGAGGAGCGCTCAGCGAAGGAACTGCGCTATTCCGAGGTCAAGGAAGGCGACATCGTCACCGGTACCGTGCGCAACCTGACAGATTACGGAGCGTTCGTCGACATCGGCGGCGTCGATGGCCTGCTGCATGTGGCCGACATCGCCTGGGGCCGTGTCAACACGCCATCTGATGTTCTTTCGGTCGGGCAGGAGATCGAGGCCAAGGTCTTGAAGATCGACTCCGAGAAGCAGCGTATTTCCCTTGGCCTTAAGCAGCTTCAACCGCATCCCTGGGATGCGGTTGCCGAAAAGTACAAGACCGGTGAGCGGGTCCGCGGAACGGTCAGCCGGCTGGCGGATTTTGGGGCGTTCGTGGAACTGGAGCCGGGAGTGGAAGGGCTGGTCCATATCTCGGAGATGTCGTGGGTCAAAAGGGTGCGCAAGCCGAGCGATCTGGTCAATATCGGTGAAACGGTGGAAGTTGTCATCCTCGGCGTAAACGTTGGCGAACAGCGGCTGTCCCTTGGGCTGAAGCAGGCATTGGGAGATCCCTGGGCCGATGTGGCGCAGAAATTTCCGGCCGGCTCCGCGATCGAAGGGCCGGTGACCAGCATAACCAAGTTCGGCGCCTTCGTTCAGGCGGCTGAGGGCGTGGAAGGCATGGTGCACGTCAGCGAGATCAGCGCCGAGAAGCGGATTAACCATCCGCAGGACGTCTTGAAGGTGGGACAGGTGATAAAGGCGCAGGTGCTGGCCATCGATAGCGAACGTCGCCTGATGCGGCTGAGCATGAAGCAACTGGTCCCCACCAGCGTGGATGAGTACATCGCCGAACACAAGGCGGGCGACGTGGTTACTGGGCGGGTGGTGGAGGCGTCCGCCGCAAGCGCTCGCGTTGAACTGGGCGAGGGATTCCAGGCTCCGTGCCGTCTTAAGGCAACCGCTGCCCCGGAGGAAAGCAAGAGCGAAGGCAAGGCCGATCTATCCTCTCTGACTTCCATGCTGCAAGCGCGGTGGAAGGGCGGATCAGGCGGCGCCAGCGCTGCCGAGCCGGAAGCTATTCACGCCGGACAGGTTCGGAGCTTCCGCATCGCCAAGCTCGACGCCGACAGCAAGACCATCGAACTGGAATTGGCGTAACTAGCCATTGCAACGAAGGCCAAACGTTGAGTTCAAGACCACCGCAGGGATCCAGTGCGCGGGATACGACGATTAGTCCTATGAATCGCACCTTCGTCCTCTCCATCTTGATGCTCGCGACGGTTGGCACTGCGCGCGGGCAGTGGGACATGCAACAGTCCAACTCCACGGCCAGCTTCCGTGGCATCCACTCGGTGGACGGCGCCGTGGCGTGGGCCAGCGGCACAGACGGCACGGTGCTTCGGACAGAGGATGGAGGTTCGCATTGGCAGAGATGCGCTACGCCGCCCGGAGCCGAGAAGCTCGACTTTCGCGGCGTCTGGGCATGGGATGCAAAGACTGCAATCGTTATGTCGGCCGGGCCAGGGAACCAGTCCCGGCTGTACAAGACTACCGACGGCTGCGCGCATTGGACTGAGGAGAGACAGAACTCCGAGAAGGACGGGTTCTGGGATGCGGTTGGCTTTCCGGCGCTGGATTTCGGCACGGCCGGAGACCAGCAAAGGGGGGTGCTGGTTGGCGACCCTGTCCGCGGAGGTTTTTACACCGAGGTCATGATTCCGGAACACGGCTGGGCGGTTGACGCGGACTCCTGTGCGGCGGTCCAAGGTGAGGGCGCCTTCGCTGCAAGTAATTCTTCGGTGTTTGTCTTCGGCTCGGGCCGGTACATCCTGGTGACGGGCGGCAAGCTCGGCGCTCGCGCGTTACTCTCGCCTCTCTTGGCTTATAACGACGGTACTCGAGATTGCCTGGCCGTTTGGCTTCCGCTGGCGGCCGGCAGTGCTTCGACGGGAGCCTTCTCGGTTAGCTTCCGCGACGCAAAGCATGGCATAGTGGTGGGCGGCGATTACAAGAAGCCTGACGATCCTTCGAGCACCGCGGCATGGACAGCTGACGGCGGACGGCACTGGAAGGCCGCTTCTAAGGCGCCACATGGATACCGCTCGGCCGTGGCATGGGACGCCGAAGCAAAAGTATGGATCGCGGCTGGAACCAACGGATCTGACATTTCTCGGGATAACGGCAAGACTTGGCAGCGCCTGGACGATGGCAACTGGAACGCGGTGTCGCCGCCGTTCATTGTGGGGCCGAAAGCACGCATTGGAAAACTGCTGGCCGACGCCGTCAAACCGTAAGGGAAGTCTTTTGCAGGATTTGTCGGTGGCGCCGCTCTGCGGCTGGTACTCTGTCCCACTCCGCCCGGGCCTCACCAAGCTGTTACGAAACCCTGTCGTCCCTACGGGACTCGTCGAGTTTTTTCCACTCTACTCCAGCACTACGCCTCCGCCTTGTGCTGGGCTAGACTATTTCGCGCCTACGGCACTCTTTTCGTTGCTGTTTGCCCCGCCGATTCGATAGCCAAGCGAGTTTGGTAACAGGCTCTCACGGCCACGGCTGACGTCATTCCGCCGCTTTGCGGCTAGTAAAAGGTCGTCCCTTTCAAGAGCGCAGCTTGATCAAGCATCCCTACCGGCATTCCATGCTGGATTCGCCGGCGACAATTCCGTTGGCGGCGTCGGTGAATCGCAGGGTGCAAGTAGTCACGGCTGATGGCAGCTCGCGGAGCAGGACTACCGAAGTATCCTGATAACGGCAACGCATAAAGACCTTGAGAGACCGGTAGTCTTTCACATTCCAGGTCTGCGTAATCTTCTTGCCTTTTTCTTTCTGATCGTCGGGAGCAAGGTCGAATTCCTGGCCGTCGGCTCCCACGTTGTAAACCGAGATTCGCTCAAAGTTGTGCTCGGACTTAGCCGGGGCGACACTCCAGTTGGGCGCCGGCGCGGTGGTTTCTTCTACTGTGATGCTGGCCGGGCAAACTGCCGGAGTCGAAATTTGCTTTTGTTGCGCATGTCCAGCCGCGGAAGCGGAGAACGCCAGTGAGCACCCGAGCAACCCTAGCCGCAGGCAGCGCTCAATCGATGACATAGAATGCGTCTCCATCGTTCACCGGGTGTACTCCGGGAGCTCCTCCTTGAAATCGAATGGTGCGCTGATGGACCGGCTGCCCCTTCCATTGATCCCACACTTGCAGTCCAGCGCCGTTCTGGCCCATATAGATTGCCGCGTGGGAGCTTCCATCGGTGCTGTTGGTATAGGTGCCTAGTGGCCCAAAGGTAGCAATCGCGGTGCCCGGCTGGATGGCCGCATTGCCCCGCACCAGCGCGCCCTGCGACCAGTTGGCGGTTAACGGAGCCCCACTCGCCGTCTGCACATAGGCTACGCACTGTCCGCTGCCAACGACCTGGCCCTGGTAACTTTCTGGAGCAGTCGCAATATAAGCCATGTTCCGCGTCTCCTTTGGCACGACGATGGTCAGCCGGTAGTTTGCCAATTTCCTGATGCAATTGCACGCCAATTTTTTGCTTTGCCTTTGCGTCGTCAGTCTGGTATTGTCCGCGGCAACGCAAAGCCTGGGTGGCCGCGCCAACGATTTGAGTCGGTCACGAAGGTTCCGCTTGCTTTATCTCAGGGAGGGCTGGCATGGCTTTCTGTCCGAATTGCGGTACGCAAATCGCCGATAATGTGGCGTTCTGTCCCAGTTGCGGCAAAGCCGTCGGGCAGGCCGGAACCGGGGCAGCTACGGCTGCGCCGGCGTCAACCCGAACGCCCGCGCCTGAGGCCGGCTATAACTCGACGGCAGCTCCGGTTGCACCTGCCGCGCCGCTGGCGGAGAACGTTGCGGGCATGCTGGCGTATTTCACCATCATTCCGGCGATCATTTTTCTGCTGATCGAGCCCTACAACCGCAATCGATTCGTGCGCTTTCACTCGTTTCAGTGTCTGTTCGTCGCGGCAGCGCTGGTGGTCATCGACGTCGTGCTGATGATTCTGTCCCAGATTCTGCATCTGGTGCCGGTGATCGGATGGATGGTGACAGCGCTGATTTGGCCTCTCTACAGCCTCGCCGTGCTTGCACTCTGGGCCTTGGTGGTGATTAAGGCTTATCAGCATCAGGTCTACAAACTGCCCATCGTCGGCGATCTAGCGGAGAAGCAGGCCGGAGCGTAGAGCTTCTCACCGATATACTGATCGGCGAGAATTCTCCGGGATGGCACGCTCTGCCTCACTCATGACGCTGGTCCAACACCTGCTGTTTCTATTTCTATTGGTGGTGGCTCCGGCCTGGGACTTCTACGACACCAGCCGGCTGAAGAAGACCCCTGGCTCGCCGCAGAAAATCCGCTACTACAAAACGCTTATGGCGTGGCTGTGGATTTCCAGCATTGTGGCCTTGATTGTCGTGGGCTGGCGTCCGCTGTTCACCATCAGCCCCGCGCCCAGCGAGATTCCGTGGCTGCTGGAGCATGCCTGGGTCTTCTATCTGGTGGAAGTGGCGATTGCGCTTTTTGTCGCCATCATGCTGCTGCCGCTTGTGATCGTCGTTCGGAAAAAGCTAAAGAAGGAGCCGCGCAAGTATTCGCAAGCTGACGCGCTGAAATCATTCGATTACTTCTTTCCCGCGACTTGGACGGAACGGCGCTGGTGGGTGTTTATCTGCATCACGGCGGGGGTCTGCGAGGAAACGCTCTTTCGCGGATTCCTGCTGCATTATCTGCGTGTTTTCCCCTGGACGGTGAACCTCACCGTGGCGCTAGTGAGTTCGTCGGTGATCTTTGGGCTTAACCACCTCTATGGCGGCATCAGCGGAGTTGTGTCCAGCGCTGTCACCGGCTTCTTGTTCGGCTTGCTCTTTCTGCTGACCGGAAATCTGCTGCTTCCCATGGTTTTGCATGCGGTGACGGATTTGCGGATGCTGGCGATCTTGCGGCCTCCGGCGGAGTAATCCACCACAGAGACACAGGGGTTTCCAGGACTCATCTCATAAATCCCGCAGCGGCGAAGGCCGAACTACCGCGGGGGCTAAAGCCCACGATTTGACAGCAGCTTTCGGCCCGGCTAAAGCCGTGCCCTGACACAATGCATCATGAGATGGCTTCTAGTTTCTCTGTGTCTCGGTGTCTCTGTGGCGAACGGCCGTTCAGTGCTGGCCGCTTGACATCCAACCCTGGAAATGTCATTTCTATTTACTTTTCATTTCCTGTGACCGATGAGACGGGAGCATTTCTTCTATACTGAACAGCTTTACTGCGGTGGAAAGGGTTTGTGAGGATCAAGGTCTTCTATCACGACAAGTGTTTTGACGGGGCCTGCTCGGCGGCGCTGTTCACGCGGTTCTACCGCGAGCGCATACGAGAGCACGCCGAGTTCGAGTATCAGGGACTGGTGCACCGTGCGGGCGCGCTGTTCGACGAAGCGGATTTCACCGGCGACGAGAATGCCATTGTGGATTTCAAGTACTCGTCGTCGCCGCGGGTGACGTGGTGGTTCGATCATCATCAAAGCGCGTTTCTGACGCCTGAGGACGCCTCGCACTTTGAGCATGAGCAGAGCACCACCAAGTTCTACGATCCCAGCTTCCGCTCCTGCACCAAATTCATTGCCGTGGTGACGGAACAGCGCTTCGGCTTCAATCCCGCGCCGGCCGCGGAGATGATCGAGTGGGCCGACATCATCGACGGAGCGCTGTACGACAGTCCGCAGGCGGCGGTGGAGATGAAAACGCCGGCCACCAGGCTGACCATGCTGATCGAGTCCAACCAGGACCCGCAATTCATTCCCAGCCTGATTGCGCAGCTTGCCTATAAGCCGCTGGCGGAGATCGTGGCGGAGCCGGCGATCGCGGCACGGCTTCCGCAATTGATGGAACGGCATCGCCGCTCCATTGAAATCCTGCGCGAGCGCGCCGAGTGCAAGGACGGCACCGTCTACTTCGACATCACCGATTACGAGCTCGAGGGCTACAACAAATTCATCCCGTACTACCTGCATCCGGAGTGCGTGTACAGCGTGGGGCTGAGCAAAAGCAGCTTCCGGACGAAGGTCTCGGTAGGATCGAATCCCTGGACAACGGCGAGGCACATGGAGAACCTGGCGAAGATTTGCGAACGCTACGGCGGAGGCGGACACGCGCGGGTGGGAGCAATCTCGTTTCCGCCAAACATGTTCGAGCAGGGACGGCAGGCGGCGGCGGAGATTGTGCAGGAGTTGCGGGCCAGTTATCAGGCGCATGGAGAGCAGTAGGAGACTGCGGTGTTCGGAGAAGCAGACCCCTCGCCGACTGGAGTCGCCTCGTGATGACCAGAACAAATAAATGACCGCAACGGCGCAGCTAGAGCTGCGCCCCTTCACAGGCCAAACCGGCTCGGACGGGCACTCTGGACTACGGGCGCGAGGCGCGGCTGGCGATTACGGAGTGTGTGGCAGGCGCCGGCATGGCGTCCTCGGCGCGCTGCAACAAGTCCCAATCGGATTGGAATTGAGGCGACAACTCGCGGTGATTGGACCTCACAGACAGCAGGACCTCGGTGCGGGCCAACAACAACTGTAACGCCAGGCGGGAATCCGATTGCGGACTGACGATGTTGTTGTCGCCTAAGCCCACGCGGAGCAAATGGCCACCGTCTTCCGCTTCCAGCCAGGGTTGGCCGGCGGCGTCCACATAGACACGTCCGCGCGCCTGAAGGCCGCGGAAGAGATTGTGCAGCTCGCGGCGGTTGGAGACGATGCCGTCGTCGATGGCGCTTTTCAGCACTTCCTCGAAGCGTTCACGATAGGCCTTCCATTGCTGGGCATCGCCAACCTGCTGGACGCGCTCGGCGTGCAAGTCGCGCTGTAGTTCCTGCGCCTGCGGCTGGTCGCCGGACTGTTTCGCGTCGGC
The DNA here is from genome assembly GCA_050014935.1 of Candidatus Korobacteraceae bacterium. GTDB lineage: Bacteria > Acidobacteriota > Terriglobia > Terriglobales > Acidobacteriaceae > Bog-257. The sequence continues at coordinate 7,701 of JBEKCJ010000027.1, read as the reverse complement.
CAGTTCATCCAGCAGGACGGCAGAACTCTCGGAAGGACGATTGCGCAGCTCGTGATCGGGACTGAAATGTCCGGTGAAGAAATAGGAGGCAGCCAGCACGGGGACGGCCTGCGCCTCCACGAGCATGATCGGCACCAGCCACTTGAGGGAGCGCACCGTCTGCTCGGTGCCTTCATGGCAGTCGGAGCTGCGTTTGTAGGTGCCGGGCACCTGCTCCACACGGAGCACATGCAGGTCGAGTTCGGGATGATGCTCGGCGTAGTGGGTAAAGCTGCGGGCGATGGCCTTGGGGCCAGTCATGGCAAAGTCGTTGAGGATATCGCGGTGGGCCGAGTGGGGGAAGTAGGTATTCACCACCAGCTTGGCGAAGTCGGCGCAATTGCGCGAGAAGCCGTTGTAGTGATTAACGTTGGCGCGGGCGTTGAATTCGCGGACGAACTGCTCATCCTGCTCCACCGAGGTGTGGACCTGGAAGATGTAGATCTCGCGTACGAAGGCGGCAGCCACCGAGTCGCGCCAGTTGGCTTCAGGATTATTGATGCAACGCCGCGTAGTACACAACTGCTGAAGATGATTCTGGCGATATTGGTCCTGCAAAACCTGGCGCAGCTCCGGAGAACCGAACAGCGGCCGGTCGCGCACGTCGTCGACGCCATAGAGATAAAGGCTGAGAGGAACGATGTTCCACTCGTAGGGTTGATTCTCCATGTAGTCTTCGTAGTTCTGAATGACGGCGCCCAACTCGCCGGGCTCGCACATCCTGAGAGTAACGGGGGTGGCCGCGCAGATTCGCGACAGGTAGACAGCCGAATGTCCTTCGCCGGTGATCTCCGCGGTCAAAGGCAAGGGATGGGCGTTGGCCTTGGCATTGAGGAGCAAGCCGATGTCAGCCCGCGCTGCCGGGGGAACGGCCGCGAGAGCGAAAAGTACAAGGAGGACTTTCAGACAAAGCCGCATGTGCTCATCAGGCCCGCGCGGGTTATGCACCTGCGGACTCCCTACTGGTCTTAGACGAGGCCAGGCTGAAATGGGTTTGCCCCCGGGAATCAGCCTACCTGCTGTCGGTGTTTCTATCATACCGATAGAACTGCGATTACGGCATTAACTGATTGTGAACCCGGGTTCCGCCGCGTTTGTTTTGCCAGGGATTCATAGAGGAATAGACTCTGTCTGCAAGGCAATCCGCAGGTGGACCGAGAGGGATGCGGAGATGAGGGAGTGGCCGAGGGCGGAATCGCGGCTTGGCACCCGCGAACCGGACCTCCGGCCGAAGGTGCAGTGGATGAGCGGCGGACCAGCGAAGGGCCTGTTCAATTCAGGAGATCGAAAATGAAGCGAGTTCTTTTCATGATGGGGCTATATCTTTGCGCCATGACCATGCTGGCGGTTGCCAAAGACCAGAGTTGGGAGGGATGGATCAGCGACGCCAAGTGCGGCGCCCAGGGCGCGAACGCCTCCCACGCCGCCTGTGCTAAGAAGTGCATTGGCGCCGGCGAAAAGCCAGTATTCGTCAGCGACAAAGACCAGAAGGTGATTGCCGTGGCCAATCCGGATGCGGTCAAAGACCACGTGGGACAACACGTGGAGATCAGCGGCAACCTGACCAGCGACGGTTCGCTGCAAGTAGCCAGCGTCAAGACGCTTTCGCAGTCCGGGGGGACGGGCGGCGGCATGAACGACATGCACTGAGCAGTGACGCAGATCCTGCTTCTTTCCACGTAACCGCGGGCCCAGGCCCGCGGTCATCCTGGCTTGCGCCTTCCCGTTGACGATTGCGCACGGGTCGGCGTGTTTACGCAAACAATCCTAGAACGGGGCTACGATTCCCTATACACTGCTGCTGGGATCTGACCATGGTTCATGGTTAATGGTGAATTCAGAACGGAGAATGAGATCATGAAGAAGAGCGTCGTAGCAGTTATGTTTGTAGTCAGCGCGCTGCTTTTGGGCAGCGTATCCGTCATGGGGCAGGCCGCGGCGCAGAGTGCTCCGGGCGCAGGCGCGCAAACGAGCCCGATCAAGGACCAGGACATCGAGATGCTGCGGGCGGACCTTCGCCAGCAGCGCAAGCAGATCATGGCGGAGAACATGACTCTGACCGCCGACGAGGCCACCAAGTTCTGGCCTATTTTTGACCAGTATCGTAAGGAAGCCATCAAACCCAATGACGAGCGGTGGGCGGTGATTAAGGACTACGCCGCGAACTACGCCACCATGACCGACGCGCAGGCACAGGATTACATGAAGAGATCGACGGCGGTCGATCAGCAACTGCTGGCCTTGCGCATGAGGTATGTTCCGATAGTCGAGCAGGTCATCTCGGCCAAAAAAACTGCGTTGTGGTACCAGATCGATCGCCGAATCGACCTGCTGATCAATCTGCAGTTGTCGGCGACGATTCCCATGGTCAATACGAAGTAAGCAGCCAACCGCACCGAGCCATGATCGCCCAGAGGCGCGGCGTTCATGGCTTCGTTGGGTTGCTTGGTGGGGAGACGAAGGTATTCATCAGCCGTCAAGGTTTCCCGCATGAATGAGGGTGCAATACTGTTGCATCTCTCGCAAGTGGTCCTGGTCCGATCGCAGGCCGACGTATCCGTCGGGACGCATGGCCAGCAGCCTAACACCATCGATGCCGAGCTGATCGGCTTCTAAAGGCCTGCTCTTGATGACAAATTTAATGGCCTTGTGATGGCGCACCCTTCGGCACGCTCAGGGCGGGCTCTAAAGGTGCGTCCCTTCAAGACTCGCCGGAACCGACTTCATCAGCAGCCGGTCAAGTCGCACCTAACCAAGCGCTCCAAAAGCGACCACCAGCGAACCTATTCCACCTCGTGCTTCGCGGTGTAGCCGTCGCGGGCGACGATGGTGTACTTGATGTCCTTGTTCTTTTCGTCCCTGAGGAGGAACGGCTTGTCGTCGGGACCAACCAGTTCGACCTTCAGCTTGCGATAGCTGCCGTCCTGCTTCACGTTGGTGGGCTTATAGGTGATGGTGTACTGATCGCGAATGGCTTGCGCGACTTCGCGAAAGATGTCAGGCAATTCGCCCATCTGGCGCGGAGAGTAGCTGCGACCACCGGTGATGCGAGCAAACGCCGCCATCTGATTCTTGGCCTGGAGATAATCCATCATGGGGGAGTTTCGTTCGGGATTGGGTCCCATCGCCTGCACGCGCTCCAGGAAGGCTTCGCCGGTGCAGATGGTGTAAATGGTGACGTTGGGGGTGGTCTTGATCTTCTTCAGGGTCTGGTCCAGGGTGAGTTTGCTGAAGGTGTCGCGGCCGCTGGCGACCACTACCAGTTCCTTGCGTCCGGGCACGCGATCCAGGCGGTCGAGCGTGTCATAGATCGCGTCGAAAATGTTAGTCTCGGCGAACCCTGGGATGCGCAGCGAGTTTAGCGCGCCGAAGATGGCCTGCTTGTCCTGGGTGAAGTCCACCAGAACGTGGGTCTTCATGTCGAACTCGACCACAGCCACCCAATCCTGCGGCTGCAAGGTGGAGGCGAACACATAGGAGGAGTTGAGCGCGTCGTACATGAAGTTGTAGTTGGTGGCGGCGAACTCCACCAGCAGCACCGCCGTAATCGGCGCCTTACTTTTGGTAACGGAGATGATCTTCTGGGGCACGCCGTCTTCGAAAACCTTGAAGTGCTGCTCGGCAATGTCGAGCGGCAAGGCCAGAGGACGGCCATCCTTGGATATGAGATGCGCGTCGACGGTGACCACGGGAACGTCAACGTGCAGCGAGAATTCAGGATTGTCAGCGGGCTTGGGCCTGGGGGGTGGAGGCGGCTCTTCGGAAGAACTCTTCTTGGGCACCGCGATGGAGCCGGATTCGCCACCGGGACCACCGGCTTCGGCCGGCATCTGGTCCTGCTGTTTTTGGCTGGGCTGCGATTGGCCGCTTTGGTCGTTGCTGCCGGATTGGGCATAGCCCGGCGTGGCGCCCAACCAGATGACTACCAACACGGCAATAAGCGCGACGCGACCGGCGCCAATAACGTTGGGTGAATTACGCGGAATCTTAAGGGAAAGTCTGATCCCGTCCAGGCGAAGCCCCTCAACGGCTGAAGCCGCATTGGTATTGCGGTATTTGCGGAGGGCCTGACGGCCGTCCCCTTCAAAACCCGACTTAACCAGAGCTTCCTTAAGGTGTTTTTTAGAATACATCGGAGTGCCTCATCGGCCTGTCTGTCTGCTAGTATAAATCCACTTTTACACCATCGGTTTCGTGGGGACAGCAGAAACCTGCTTCCGGTTAGACGGACATGTCTCCGTATTGGTATTGGCAGAGCCGCGATTGCCGGTTTCTGGGGCCGGATCGAGGCAAGGAAAGAAGGAACAAAGAAGTATGTTTCGCCACAGGTTGGTGTCATTCGCCGTCTGCCTGATCTCCCTCGCCGCCTTTGCCGCTGAACCCAAAGTCCAGATCATGCCCGAGGAGCAGGTGAAAACCGGCATGCGTGGAGTGGCCTACACCGTCTTTGAAGGCGTGACGCCGGAGCCGCTGGAGGTGGAAATTCTGGGCGTGCTGCGCGATATGGCGGGGCCGCAGGCCGACGTGATCCTGGCGCGTCTGCACGGCAAGAAGGTGGAATATACCGGGGTAGTGGCGGGCATGAGCGGCAGTCCGGTCTACATTGACGGCAAGCTGGTGGGCGCCATCGCGTATCGCATCGGGGAATTCTCCAAGGAGCCGATCTGCGGCATCACCCCGGCCGCGTCGATGCTGGAGATCGACTCCCTGGACAAAACGCCGCTGACCGACGTGTCCCACAATGTGAGACATGAAGAAAAGCTGGTTAACCGGACTTCAGGGCCGGGCTTGGCGAGCGCGGAGGATGCGCAATCGGGATACGCCAATCTGCTGAAGCCGATCGAAACGCCTCTGGTGTTCAGCGGATTCAGTCCTGATACGCTGCGCCTGTTCGCCAAGGACTTTGCGTCGGCAGGAGTGGTGCCGGTGATGGGCGCGGGCTCGGTAAGCAACGACAAGCAGCCGGAACCGCTGCAGCCGGGTTCGGCGGTCAGTGCGATTCTGGTGCGCGGCGACATGAACATCGCCGGAACCTGCACCGTCACCTATCTGGACGACACTCACCTGCTGGCTTGCGGACATCCGTTTCTGCAGTCGGGCAACATCGATATGCCGATGACGAAGGCGACGGTGCTGGCGACGCTGCCCTCGCCGCAGAACTCCTTCAAGATCGTGAACACGACAGAAACGGTTGGAACGTTCGTGCAGGACCGGCGCGCGGGAATCATGGGACGCTTCGATCGGCAGCCGCAGATGATTCCGGTTACGCTGACCTTCCAGGGAGTTTCGCATCCTAAGCAATTTCACTACGAGGTGCTGAACAACGCGAAGATCACTCCCGCGGCGATGATGGCGACGGTGTTCAATGCCATTCAGGGGATGAACGAATACGGCGAGGACACGACCTATCGGCTGAAGGGCGACATCACCGTGCTCGGCTATCCCGAGCTGAGCGTGAAGAACATGTTCGCTCCGGCGGACGGCTCGACGCCGACGGCCTACGGAATTGCGCTGTCCATCGGCGAGCACTTCAGCCGCATCTTCGAGAATCCCTACGAGACGCCGAAGATCGAAGGCGTCGAGCTGAACTTCGATCTGGTGCCCGATCGCCGTTCGGCGCGGCTGGAGACGGCGCGCACCGATGTCACCGAAGCTCGACCCGGCGATGAGATCACCATCGAAGCGCTGCTGAAGCCCTATCGCGGCGAGAGCATTCTGCGCAACATTGCGGTGAAGATTCCCACCTCGACGCCGCGCGGCACTTTGCACATTCTGGTCAGCGACGGCGACACTCTCGACAAAATGCATCGCGTCTCCGGCCCTATGAGCCATCACCTCGATCTCGGCTCGACCATCGCGCTGCTCAACAAGGAGCACACCAACTCCGAGGTCTACGTCTCGCTGCTGGAAGCCAACCCCCAAGCGATGGTCGAAGATAAAGTGATGCCGACGCTCCCGCTCTCCGTGATGAACGTGATGGACGGCCTTCGCGGCTCCCAGGACATGATCGTCGTCGGAGAGTCCGCCGTCGACGAGGCCGCGACTCCCGTCGACTACGTCGTCTCCGGCTCCCAGATCATCACCCTGAGAATCAAGTAGCAAGCTGTCCCGTCAGGCTATTCACCCAAAAGGGGCGTAGCCTTACAGGTGACGTGCAGAAGGCCAATCCAGGTGGAGATGGTCCCTTCAGGCTCGCGTCCAGAAGGGCTTCCTATGCCAATTTCTACGGGAGGCCCCCCCCACACATCGCAAAATCTTTGTTTTGAATATTTTGCCCGTAAAATATTCGAAACGCTAGGCTTACGCATGGAAGTAACCTTCATGTTATCAGTAGCTTGCCGGGATGCGCCGCAAAAATATTGATAACAAACGATAATGCTTAGTCTTTTTGAATCAATATCTTGCTTCGGCCATGGCCGGGAAGGCAGAGGCTACGTGGCTCAGTTGACATACTTGCCTCATGCTTGAATACGTGGTCTGCGCGCAACTTCGATATACCCGCAATCGAGTCCCGCAATGCGGGACGGCGACAGCATAGCCCAGCACGCAGCGGGGTCCCCAGTTCGCCGCTCTTGGGAGAACTGGTGAGGCGGAGTGCTGGGTAGGCTCTACCTTAAAACTCGAGCCCCTTCTGGGGCGGCATGTCGGGATGTGCACAGGGCCTGACTACGTCCTGGCCCCACGCCACCACTGTCCTAATTTTCAAAGAACATTCCCCCGCCTCGTGTCCGCTGTCATTAGCGGTCATACACAGACGGTTCGGGCGCTCGCGCCCTGATATCAGCCTATAGGCCGAACCCCAACGCGGCATAGATGTCAAGCTCATTTTCCGGAACGAAGGTAACCACGATTCCCACAATGGGAATCCCGTGTCCCGAGGGCGGCACAGTTCTCACAACGACTCTCCAGCGCTGGGCAAGAGCTATCAAAAACCTTAGTGCCGTAGGCACGGCATAACTTAGCCCAGCGGTTTTCAACGCTGGGTAGGGCGATAAAAAGCTCGGAGTTCCTTCAGGTGTCCGGTCGTAGCTTGAATCTTAATCATTCGGTGGAACGATCGCTCGAGGTTTGCCTCAAACTAGCCGCGCCAGCGGCGGCTACGAAGTTAGCCCGGGGCGTAAGCCCCGGGTCTAGTGGGAAATCGACCCGAGCCGCGTAGCGGCGACACGGTTATGACGCAGACACTGTAAGGGGCGGCACGGCTCTCACACGGACTCTTCGGTGCTCCGTAGTCTGCCTGATTGAAACTGCGCCCCCTTTCACCGTGGTCCCCGACAAGCGCCGCCAGAGCCTGCCCTGAGCGAAGCCGAAGGGTGCTGATCGGGGTGGAAGCCGGTAAAACGCGGTCTAGCAGCAGCACCCGGAGAGTGGAAATGGAGTAGCTTCCGGACGTATGCCCGCGGCGAAGAGGGCTTGATAAACGTCAACTGTCAGGAGTGGCCGACGAGGATAACGTATTCCGCCTCGCGCCCCCACTCATTCGAAACCCGCGAATGAGTGGGGCAGCCGGCTAGGGGTCTACTTCCGATTTCTTGTGGACGGAAAGGGTGTTGGCGAGGTCGGAGTTGGCGGGGGCTTAATTACGCTTACGATTCTCCTCGCTCCAGAAACGGGCTGCGGGTCTCTAGCAGCCCTCGGTATCTTCATGGGTGTCATGGGGGG
>JBEKCJ010000026.1:0-71003 GCA_050014935.1 Candidatus Korobacteraceae bacterium | reverse complement strand
AGCTTCGCCCTTAGCATGTTGATCACGTCGTCGGCGGTGATGACGCCTGTCAGCACGCCGTCGTCGTCGATCACGGGCAGCGTCAGCAGATTGTACTTGTCGAACAGTTCCGCGACTATCTTCTCATCGGCGCCCGGATGGACGGTGGTCATGTGTCCGGTGCTCAGCATCATCAGCGGCGTGCCCGGAGGAGCCAGCACAATCTTGGCCAGCGGCACCGCGCCCAGCAGCTTGTCTTTCTCGCCGATGATGAAGATGGTGCTGACGCTTTCGACGCCGCCCTCGAAGTTGCGCAGCATCTCGATGGCATCTTCCACCTTTGCGCCCGCGGTCAGCGCCATGTAGTCGGTAGTCATGCGCCCGGCCGCCGTGTTGTCGTGGAAGGTCATCAGCTCGGTGACCTCGGCGCGTTCCTCCGGCTCCATCTCGGTGAGGATTTCCTGCGAGTCGTCGGGATGCATGTCGCCCAGCAAGTCGGCCGCGGCGTCCGGGTCCATCTCCTCCACAATGTCGGCGGCACGATCGGAGTCGAGCGAGGTCAAAATCGAGACCTGCATCTTGGGGTCGATTTCCTCCAGGGTCTCGGCGGCGACTCCGTCATCCAGCGTCTCGAAGATGGCTTCCCGCTCAGCCGGCGCCAGGTCTTCCACGATGTCGGCAATGTCAGCGGGGTGAAGTTGGGCCAGGCGGGCGAGCGAGATCTTCAGCTTGACGCGCCGCGCGGGATCGATCTCGATGAGATCGACGAACTCCCAGGGAATCATTCTGGGAGGAATCTTTTCCAGCAGCAGGTGCAGCGCCGCGGCCGGCACCACGCCCTTCAGCAGCCGGCGTATGGCGCCCCGTGCGCCCACATCCACGGCACCGATCTTTAGGATGATATGGCCGTTGCCGCTCTCCTCGTGGATGTCGACGTCATTGACCCGCACTACTTTCCGTCCGTGGACATCGATGATCTGCTGATCGAGCAGGTCGCGTTCCAGCAGCAGCAGGCCCTCGCCGCCGCCGTAGGGAGTCCAATCGTTAGCTGCCGTTGTGATGTGCAGGCCGTGATTGATGATGCTGACGGCGCTGGCAGGAACCAGGCGGTCGCCGTGTTGCGTCTTGATGACGAAACCCACAACCTGGCTGGAATTCTCCTGCGGCGCCAGCGTCACCTCGCGTACCTTGCCGGCACGCGAGCCGGTTTTGTCGATTGCCGGTGCGCCAATCAGGTCGGAAAGGGCGACAGAAGACATTGCAATCAATATATTCGATGCCCGCGGAATGTTTCACACAAAACTGGAAGGAGGGATTAGGACGAGTGATGGAGACGAGGGATTGGGGACCAGGGCTGGCCGCTGTTGCTCGCCAAACCCTAGCCCCCAGTTCCCGGCCCTAGTTTCTGATCCCCTCCAGCAATTGTTCCACCTCGGCCTTTTTGTCGGCGGTCAGCGACAGCAGCGGCAACCGCACGGTTCCACCGAAAAAGCCGTTGTAGTCCATCGCATACTTCACGCCGGGAATGCTCAGGCCGCCGACGATCCGCTCCGCGGCCTTGGCAATGCGCTCCTGCTTCTCGCGAGCCAGGGCAGTGTCGCCATCTTTCCATGCGGCATAGATCTCGTAGCACGCGGTAGGAGCGCAATCAGCAAAGGCGAGAATCGCGCCCACGGCTCCGGCTTCCAGCGAAGGATGCAGCTTGTGCGCGGCGCCCACCAGCACCTGGATGCCAATTTCCTTCTGGCGCGTCTTCAATCCGCCCACCACCGTCACGGCCGTGGACGACGGCTTCTGCGCGGCCGTTCCGGCCAGCGCGCCAACCGTTACCAGCGCCCCTCCGTCGGCGCTCGCGGAAGCCGCCGCAGCTGCGTTCAACATACGGCCTGTGACGGCCGCGAAGGTCTCGGTCACGGTAGCGCTGCGTTTGATGTGGCGCGTGCCTGCGACCATCTTCTGAACTTTCTCGATAGACCCCGACGACTCCTTGATGCCGATGAGGTTCGGGTGCTCCGCCAACTCGATCACGACTTCAGCCGGGATGTCGTATCCGGTCGCTTGCGGGAAGTTGTAAATGATGACTGGCAGCGGCGAACGATCGCAGACGAAACGGTAGAACGCCAGCATGTTCGCGGGCTGGGCCATCTGCCCTTTGTAGTAGTGCGGCGTGCGCACCATGGCGATGTCGTAGCCTAGTTCCGCGGCGTATTCTGTCAGGCGGAGCGTCTCGATGGCGCTCTCGATTCCGGTGCCGGCGATCAGGACCTTCTCATTTGCAGCGGAGTCGCGTGCGGACTTCAGAACCTCGCGGCGCTCGTCGTCGCTCAGCAGGATGGCTTCGCCCGTCGAACCCTGAACCACGATGCCCGCTATCGGCCCACGCGAATATTGCTCGACATTCTGTTCCAGCTTGCGGAAGTAGATCTTGCCGTCGGGATAGAACGGCGTAGTAATAGGAGGGAAAATTCCATGTAAGAGCATGAGGAAATTATAGGGCGTCTGGGGTCAAAGGGTTGCGATGGGCAATTGGGATTAGGGATTAGGGTGTAGGGTCTTGGAATAGGGAATGGAAGATCGATGAAACTCCCAGGCCTCGTTCGCTGCGGTCTCGCTAATCCCCAGCCCCAAATCCCTAGCCCCTAACCCCCTGGCTCTGTCACTCGTTTCGCAGCGCCTGCATTGGCTCAATCGTGGCTGCGCGACGCGCGGGCACCAGGCTGGCGACAAGTCCAATGACACCGAGGCCCAGGGCGAGCAATGCAATCGCCACCGCATCACGGCCCGTCTCCACCGGAATGACGCTGGCCAGAAGGCGCCTTGAAAGCACGCTGCCGATCACGCCGATGACGACTCCAATCGTCATCAGCAATGCTCCGCGGCTGAGCACGAGCCGCACGATATCCGGTCGCGACGCGCCGAGAGCCATGCGCAACCCGATGTCGCGCGTTTGCAGTCCCACTTCCTGGCTGAGCACGCCGTAGATTCCGGTCAGCGCCAGCAGCAGCGCGATTACCGCAAAAATGCTGAACAGCCAGCCCTGCATGCGGTTGAAGACCAGGGCGTCAGCCAGCACGTCGTCCATGGTTTCGGGCGCGCGGAACGGCACTGACGGCGCCACCTCATGCAGCGCCTGCCGAAGCTGTCCCACAATCGTTTCCGGCGGTACGGTCGTCCGCACAAACAACGACATGGTGCTGAGTACGTCAACATTGTCTTTGAGCTCCACCTCTGACATGGGATAGTCCACTTCCGCCATCACCGGTTCGTCGATCGCCTGACGGCCATTGCTAACGACGCCGATAATGGTCTGGTTGTCCTTGTCCTGTTTGATCTGCTGGCCCAGCGGCTCTTCGCCGGGCAGAAAGGTGTCAACGAACTTCTGATTCACCACCACGACTTGATGCGGGCCGGACTTATCGATGGCTGGATCGGGCAGGCGGCCACGCAGCAGGCGTAGTCCCATCGCCTGGTACCAGCCCGGCGAAACCATGCGAACTTCTGCGAGCCGTTCGTGGTCTGGCGGATCGGGCGGCTTGCCGACCATGTTGATCCCGCTGTTCCACCCCCAATTCAGCAGCGGGACGAGGCGGTTGTAACCTGCGGCGGTCACGCCCGGAATCGCGCGCACCTTTTCCTCCAGCGGCCGGTACAAAATGGCATCCAGGTCCTTGCCGGCGTACTCTCCCGGCGAGATATTGATTTCCAATGTAAGCAGGTGATCGGTGGTGTAGCCGAAATCCACATGCTGCATGCGCCAAAGCTGCATCAGCACCAGCCCTGTGCAAACCAGCAGCATCAGCGACAGCGCGACTTCGGTGACTACAAACGCGGAGCGCAGACGGTAGTCGCCGCGCTCCGTTCCTACGCTCGCGCCTGACTTCAGCGAACGTGTGGGATCGCCCGACGACAGCTTCTTCGCCGGAATGATTCCGAAGATGAGGCTCGACACGATGGCAATTACAAAGGCCGCGACAAATACCGCCCAGTTGAGGTGAATGTCGCCCCCGCGCTGGAACGACTTACTGAGGAACTGGCTCATCCCGGCGGTGAGTCCCCAGGCAATCAGCAATCCGCCCAGGGCCGAAACCAAGCCGAGTACGCAGTTCTCCAGTAGGATCTGGCGGACGATGCGCACGCGTCCGGCGCCGAGGGCAGTACGAATCGCCATCTCGCGCTGCCGGCTGACGCCGCGCGCCAGCAGCATCACGGCCACATCGACGCAGGCGATCAGCAGCACAAACACCACGCCCGCAGCCATGATCCACAAGGCCTGTCGCTGGTCCTGTCCGGTAACGTGCATCGTCAGCGGCATGACGCGAGCGGTGCGGCCCTTGTCGGTATCGGGATAAGCCCGGCCGATGTTCGCCAGCACGCTGTTCATGTCCGCCTGCGCCTGAGCGGCGGTAATGCCCGGCCTTAGGAGGCCAACCACTTGCAGCCAGTGATCGCCACGCGCGGTGCGCAGTTCTTTGGGAACACGCATGGGCGTATAGACAGTATTGGGAACGCCAATGGGAAAACGGAATCCGGCCGGCATGATGCCGACGATGGTGTAGGGGAATCCATCGATGTGGACCGAGCTTCCGACGACGCTGGGATTGCCGCCGAAATTCTGCTGCCAGACTTCGTAGCTCAGCACCGCAACACTGTTCCGCCCCTCCTGCTCTTCGCCGGGCAGGAAGGTACGACCCAGCAGCGGTTGCACACCGAAGACGTCGAAGAAGTGGTCTGTCGTCGCGGTATTGCGCAAATGCAGGACCTGCGAACCGGTGTCTACGTTGACCCCGTTGTAGCCGCTGAATCCCGCCAGTGCCGCAAAGCTCTTGTTCTGCTCGCGCTCGTCGAGATAACTGGGCCAGGACGCCGGCTGAACGTAGTTCGCTGCCGCGTGTGTCTCCACAAACACAATCCGGTCAGGATCGTGAAAGGGCAAAGGTCGCAGCACGGTGGAGTAAATCACGCTGAACATGGCTGTTGCCGCGCCAATGCCGAGTGCCAGGGTGAGCGTGGCGACAATCGTGAATCCGGGCGATTTGCGCAGTTGTCGCAGGGCGAAGCGAAAGTCGTTGCGAAACGAATGCATGGAGTCTCCGCGACCGGGGAATTCTGGGTGATAGACGTAAGGCAGAGGGATTTAGTTCCGCGATCAATGTTTTTTGGGAGAATGGCGCAACCATAACGCGAAGGTACTTTTCACGGGGCGGATTCTAGTGAGGATTGATTCCGATTTCACGAATTTCTGGAGCCTGGCCATCCCCCGGCGGCGGAGACCGAGGTACCGCAGCGGCTAAAAGCCGCATTAATATTGCGGCATTTACGGACGGCCTGAAGGCCGTCCCCTTCGCCGTCCCCTTCAAGAAAGCCCGGCGTAATCAGGCTTTCCCTAATTTCTGAGCAGGACGGCCAGGCTGTCGCTGTTCTGCATTTGCGGAGAGCGCGCCAAACTCATCAGCTCCTCGGCGAACTTTACGTTGTGTTCCACGGCTCGCGCGAAGGCCGGCACCAGCTGTACGGCGTGAGCCAAAGAGAACTCGTGACGATGTCGCGCGGCTGCTCCGATGAGCAGGCTTTGAAGCAACCGGTAGTGAAGCGCCAGTAAGAGGTAGCTGGTCAGTGGATCAAGGTGCCGCTGAGTTGGATCGGTGATGCCGATGAAGGGGAAGCCGGTCCGGAAGATGTAGTTGAGCAGATAATTTTCCATGAAGGGAGGATTAGCCTGCTCGAAGGGCTGGTAGTAGTGAAGATAAGCCTGGTGATAACGAGTGGCCGGGTCGGCTCCAGCACTCTGCTGGGATTGGCTGATGGCCTGGAGAAGATCGCCAACACAAGTGACGAACGCCTGCTCCGGTTGGTCATCCTGGTAGCGCCGCTGAATGAGTTTCAGGACGGCATCGAGCTGTGGGCCGGGACGCGCGGGTATGCCGTCGAGATGAGGACGGAGACAGCCTTCTAGGATCATGGTGGCGTGCTGGGCCAGCAGCTGCGGAATCCGCGTGGTCTGCTGTGCCGCGGTCAGTTCATGGATCCGTCGGCAGACAGTTCCCAACAGGAACAACCGTTGCCATACGGGATAACTGCGGTCCTGCAACAGGTCAAGGGCGAAACGGCGCAGGGGCCGGGCCAGCGCGGACGAGCTTAGCGCCAAATTCTGAGATTGGCTTAAGGGAAATTCATAGCGAGGAGTATCGGGCGGCGGCAGCAACTGCGGGCTGATCAGCACCAGGCGGGCCGCCTCCGGGCATGATAGATACAACGCTTTCTGTATGCTTCCCTCAAACCGCACCAGCGCCCGCGGATAGCGCGAGCACGTCTTAGGAAGAAAGTCATCGCCGTGCTGCTTCTGAATGTTGCACAGCTTGTCGGCCGCGAGGAACGGGCAGCGATTCTCTGCCGTGAACTTCATGCGGGCGTATCGGAAGTTGTCGCGCGCCCCTGGAACTAGCTCGATGTGTTCTGCGGCGGCGTGCCGGAGTTCAGTTGTGGCCCGATATTTCTTGTAGGTGGCCTTATCCACATACATGCCCCAGCCCTCGCAGCAGCTGTCTTCACAGTCGGCGCCAATACAGCGAAAGTTTTCGGCATAGTGAGGCTGAAGCAGATGGTCGGGCATAATTCCTTCCGAGAAGGACTATGCACGCGAGGGCCCGGTCGTCATTAGAGAATTCTAGGCTCCGTTGTTAGCGGCTCCGTTTATCCTGGTTTTCGACCAGCGGTGGTTTTCGCGCTGGGACGCTTGGTTCGGCCCTGCGCGCGGGATGAAACCTGATCTCGGCCTATCTTCCCACCTGATGTTTTAGCGCCACCGCCGGTTTCCATGCCTTGTAGCGCCTCCAGCGGCGGCGTCTTCTGCTTCAACTTCAGCACCGGAGCGAACAAGTCACCGTATTTCTTCGCCCGCTCCAGCACTTCGCTCGCCTCGAACACCAGCAGACTCGGATCGCCCTTGGCCAGGCAGTGCTCGACCTCTTCCCACTTCACCGGCGTGGAAGCCGTGGGCCGCTCTTTGGCGCGCAAGGAGTACACGCACACCGTGGTCTTGTGATCGTCATTCTGACTCCAGTCCACCAGGACCTTGCCCGTGCGCAGTGACTTCTTCATATCGGAGACGACGAGCTGAGGATGTTGCCGCTCCAGCATTCGTGCCAGCTCGTGGGCGAACGATTTGGTCTGGTCGTAGGTGACGGGAGTATTCAGCGGAACGTAGATTTGCAGACCCTTCGATCCTGAAGTCTTCGCGAAGCTCTGCGCCTTTAGACTTGCGAAAACGTCGCGCACCCACAATCCCACCTGGCAGCATTGCACAATGTTGGCGGGCGGTCCGGGGTCGAGATCGAAGACGAGAAAGTTGGGCCGCAGGACATCCTTGCCCAGGGAGAGGCTGGTGTGCAATTCGAGGTCGGCGAGGTTGGCTGCCCAAACTAGCGTCGCCAAGTCCTCGAAGACGCAATAGTCCATCCAGCGTTTGTTGCCCTCACTCCAGACGCGCGCCGTCTTCACCCATTCCGGGCGGTGCGATGGGCAGTTCTTCTCGTAGAAAAACATTCCGTTCACGCCGTTGGGATAGCGTTTCATGGTGAGCGGCCGGCCGTGCAGATGCGGCAGCAGGACGGGCGCAATGCGCACGTAATAGTCGATCACCTGGCCCTTGGTGAATCCGGCTTCGGGATATAGCACCTTGTCGAGGTTCGACAGTTTAAGGTGCTTGCCTTCCACGTCAACCACACTGTCTTTTGGCATCACTCCTCGCTTGCGTTTAGGAATGATGCCGCGTGCTGTGGGAAGTATGCAAGCGCGGCAAACGGGAAGTGTCGTGCTGGGTGCGCCGTTCTAGCCTGCTCTTGGCCAGGGCGGGGCCGTTTCCCATTAGACGGAAGACGGAGTTCCTAGAGTTTGTTGAGGCCATCGAGGGCGGCCACTTTATAGGCCTCCGCCAAGGTGGGATAGTTGAAGACGGTGTCGCGGAAATATTCGATTGTCCCACCCATGGCCAATATTGCTTGTCCGATGTGGACAATCTCGGCGGCGCGCTCGCCGATGATATGGACGCCCAGCAGCTTCAGGCTGGCGGGATCGAAGACCAGCTTCAGGAAGCCCTGATCGTCGCCCAACATCTGGCCTTTTGCCAGCTCCGCATAACGCGAGATGCCGGTCTCGTAGGGGACCTTGTCATTGGTAAGCTGCTCTTCGGTGGCGCCTACCATCGAGATCTCGGGAATCGTATAAACGCCGTAGGGAATCAGGTTGGGCGGCATGTTGCCGGAGACGCCGAAGATGTGACAACTGGCGAGCCTGCCTTGCTCCATGGAGGTGCTGGCAAGAGCAGGGAAGCCAATGACATCGCCGGCGGCGTAGACGTGCGGCACCGAGGTACGAAAGTTTTCGTCAACGATGAGTTTGCCGCGCCCATCAGGCACCAAGCCAATGGCTTCCAGGTTCAGTTGATCGCTGTTGGCCTGTCGTCCAACGGCGTAGAGAAGGGCGGAGCCGTGGACCGTTTTGCCACTCTCCAGCTTGGCGAAGACGCGGTCGCGGTCGTCGTCGAAGCCCACTTGCACGACTTTTTCGCCGAGGCGAAAGACCGTGCCGAGCTGGCGAAGCTGGAAGCACAGGCTCTCCACAATCTCGCGATCGACGAAGTCCAGCAGCGTGGGGCGCTGATCAAGCAAGGTGACCTTGACACCGAGCGCCGCGAACATCGACGCGTATTCCAGCCCGATAATGCCTGCGCCGACGACGATCAGCTCGCGCGGCAGATCTTCCAGTTCGTGCACCTGGTCAGAGTCGAAGATGCGTTTGCCGTCGATGGGAATGTCGGCCGTATGCGCCGGCCGCGTGCCGCAGGCGATGACGAAATTGTTGCCGCGCAGCAGGGTGTAGCCTTCCTCGCTGGCAACTTCCATGCTGTGGGCGTCGAGGAAGCGCGCATTGCCTTCGTACACGGTGACGCGATTGCGGCGCAGTTGCGACTTGATAACTTCAATCTCGCGCGCCATCACGGCGTCAGAGCGAAAGACGAGGTCCTGCATGCAAATGTTTTCTTTAAGTGCATAGCCGCGGCCATAAAAACTGCGCTGGCGCAGGCCGCTAAGGTAGAGGATGGCCTCGCGAAAGGTCTTGCTGGGGATGGTGCCGGTGTGGACGCAGACGCCGCCGATGGTGCGCTTGCGCTCGATGACCGCGACTTTCTTGCGCAGCTTGGCCGCGCAGATCGCAGCCTTCTGTCCCGCCGGACCGCTGCCGACGACGATAAGGTCATAAATGATGTTGTTACTGGTTTCCGTCGCGGGCAAAAGAGTGATCTCCTGACTGCACCAGGCTGGCAGGACTTGAAGCTATCACTAAACGCGAGGGAGCGAAAGCTGGGGAACGCCGATTTGCGGCGCAAATTCATCGAGGATTTACATTGCGCCGCGCCGGAGGCCCAACACGGGCTTGCGATATACTTCAATGTTTGCCTACCGGCATTGTCCTAATCAGGAAGGAGTTTTCTTTATGTCATCCGCAGCCGTTTCCTCCGCCATTTCCTATGCCCGCGAGAACCAGAAGCGCTTTCTCGAGGAATTGAAAGATCTGCTGCGCATTCCTAGCGTCAGCACCACGGAAGAGCATAAAGACGACGTGCGCAAGGCCGCCGAAGTTGTTGCCGCTGATCTGAAGCGCATCGGTTTCGAGAACGTCGAAATCATCAAGACCAAAGGCCATCCGCTGGTTTACGGTGACTGGCTTCATGCCGCGGGCAAGCCCACCGCTCTGTGTTATGCACACTTCGATGTATGCACACTTCGATGTGCAACCTGCGGAGCCGCTGGACGAATGGAAGTCGCCTCCGTTCATAGAAAAGGATGCTGGCGCCTTCAAGGGCGAGGAAGCGCAAGCTGCGAAGAAAAACTGGACCGAGCCGGCCGAACGCAACGGCAACATCTATGCGCGCGGGGCCGTCGATGACAAAGGCCAGTTGTGGATGCAGATGAAGGCCTATGAATCGCTGTTCAAGGCGAGCGGCGGCAAGCTGCCCATCAACGTTCGCGTGCTCTTCGAGGGCGAGGAAGAAGTAGGCGGCGAGAGCATCGAGGAGTTCGTCAAGGCCAACGCAAAGTCGGGGAAACTGAAGTGCGATTTTGCCCTGGTGACCGACACCGAGCTATTTGCTCCCGATCTTCCCACGCTGTGCGTCGGCCTGCGCGGCCTCGTTTACACGGAGATTGAGGCACAAGGCGCAATGACCGACTTGCACTCGGGCGTTTACGGCGGCGCCGCGCCGAACGCCATCTTCGGGCTCATCGAGATCATCAGCAAGCTGAAAGACGAGAACGGCAAGGTGCTCATCCCCGGCTTTTACGACGCGGTGCAGAAGCCGACGGACGATGAGCTGAAGGCCTGGGAGCATCTCCCGTTCAACGAAGAGGACTATCGCAAGGCTGAAGTGGGATCCGATGTGCTGACGGGCGAGGCGGGATACTCGGTGTTGTATCGCACCTGGGCGCGGCCGACGCTGGAAGTTCACGGCATCGTCGGAGGGTTCCAGGCTCCGGGCGCGAAGACGGTGATTCCGGCGCGCGCAGCGGCCAAAGTTTCGATGCGGCTGGTGCCCAATCAGGACGCCGACGACATCTTCAAGAAATACAGCGACTACGTGAAGAAGATCACGCCCAAGGGCATCAAGATCAACATCAAGATACACAGCAAAGGGCCGGCTTGCGTGGTGAATACCGACAATCCGTACGCGCGCGCGGCGGTCGAAGCCATGCACGAGATCTTCAAGAAGGACACGGTGTACATTCGCTCGGGCGGGTCGATTCCCATTGTCACCCAGTTCGACAAGGACCTGAATGTTCCCAGCATCATGATGGGCATGGGGCTACCGGACGATAATCTGCACGCGCCGAATGAGAAGTTCCACATTCCGAACTTCTATCGCGGCATCGAGTCGATCATTCGCTTCTTCCAGATACTGGGAGGGCAGTAGCCAGTGGTCAGTAGCCAGTAGTCAGTTGCCGGAAGAGGCCAGTATCCTCTTATCCTGGGCGCACGATAGTGGTGTAGGTTTTAATTAAAGCCGCACCACTATCGGGCAGTTTTAACTTGACAATCCCGATCCACTCCCTCAGAATCTGGCAGCCGAATTCTTGTCCGGCCCTTGAACAGCAGGGGCTGGGTTCACGCGCCCACTTTTTCGCATTGGAAGGAAGAACCTATGAAAGCCAGACGTCTCACCAAGCTGTCTACTCTTGCTTTGCTGCTTGCAAGCTCTTTCGTGCTGGTGCAGGCGCAATCGTTCAGCGTGGTCCACAATTTCACCGGGGGTACGGATGGCGCCAACCCGCTCAACGGTTTGCTGTTCGGTGCCGGCGGCGTCATGTATGGCACCACCAGTGCGGGCGGAGCGTATAACAACGGAACGGTTTTCCGCATCGGGCCAACCGGGGTTTTCTCGACTCTCTATGCCTTCCGAGGCGGCGCTGATGGCTCCAGTCCGCAGAGTGCTCTGATTCAGGATGCCACCGGGCTGTTGTACGGCACCACGGCGGGAGGCGGCGCGTACGGCGGAGGAACCGTCTTCCGCATCGCCAGCACCACCAAGACGACGCTCCACAGCTTCGGTTCCGGCAGCGATGGCTCTGTGCCTCTAGGCGGCCTGGCGTTCGACAGCGCCGGCAATCTGTACGGCACGACCTCGTCCGGCGGCGCGAACGGCAATGGCACGGTGTTCACGCTCACCCGGCATGGCCTCCTCTACAGTGCGTCGGTCCTTTATAGCTTCGGCTCGGGCACGGACGGCGCCGTTCCTTACGCCGGCGTGACCGTCGACTCCGCGGGCGATCTTCTGGGCACGACTTCGGCTGGAGGCACCGGCGGATACGGAACCATCTTTGAGCTGAACAAGCAGCTCTCCTGGGCCGAAACCATCGTCTACAACTTCCAGAACCAGGACGACGGCGGTGTGCCCTACGCCGGACTGATTGCCGATGGCCACGGCAACTTCTACGGTGCGGCGACCGAAGGCGGAAGCCAGGGTGGAGGTTCAATCTTCGAACTCACTCCCGCGGGCAGCGGCTGGAATTTTACCGCGATTGACAGCCTTGCAGGCTGGGGAATTTCGGGTACTTTCCGCAATTTGCTGTTGTCTTCCTCCGGCACGCTATACGCCACGACGCACTGCGACGGCGAGTATGACGCCGGCACGGTCTATGAGCTGACACCAGCAGTAGGAGGAACCTGGACCTATACGCAGCTTTACACCTTCACCGGTGGAACGGATGGTTTGTACTCCTACAGCAACCTGGTGACGTTTGCAAACAGGTTCTACGGCACTACCAATCAAGGCGGAGCATACGGCTATGGGGATGTGTTTGCCGTGTTCCCGTAGGCTTTTCTTCTACGCGGAAGTCGAGTGTGTTTCGCCGGCTTCCGCGAACCTGCCGTCCCCGGGGTGTCTGAGCCGTAGCTGTGCCGCCGCTCCGCGGCTCAGTTGTTTTTCCCACTTCACCGCGGCCTCACGCCCGCGGCTAACACACATGTTGCCGCGGCCCAGCTGATTCGATCTCAGGTGCGATGGTTTGTTCCACCGCTCAGCGCGAATTGCAGTTACGACACAGACACCCTAGGGACACAAGTGCTTTTCCTTAGTCCACCACGCCACTTCCCACCCCAATTCGCGCAAACGAGGCGCGAATCGGAGGCCCGGCTTCGCTCCGTGCTGGGCTATGATGACGCCACGACTTCGGCGCTCCGGTTGTCGGGCTTCTTACTCCACTACGCGCCGCGAAAGCTAGTTCTCACGCGCACACTAGAGGCCGTCACCCTTCCAGGCCAGGGCTTAAGCGGAGCTTTCTTAGAGCGTTTCACAACAGAATGAGGGAAGGTCTAATTAAGGCAATGTCGGAGCCCTCAGCGGCTAACGCCGGTTCATTTGCTCACTTTGCAGACCGCCTGAAGTCGGTCCCATTCAAAAAAAGCCATACTCACGCAGGGCTTCCTAAGAGCTTGTCTTGCACACGCCTTATGACCTCTTTACAAAAAAGCTTATGAAGCCGGTAGTCCAATGAGGTAGATGCCTAATGAGCCCTCTAGACGCCGGAGAGTGCGGCAATGAATGCTCTGGTGCAGTATGCCGCCTTCCTGCTTACGGTAACTGTGTTGGCCAAGCCGGTAGGGCACTACATGGCATGTGTCTTCGAGGGTGACCGTACCCCCTGTCAGGGGCGCTCACGGCTTCACAGAGATTCTGTTCGCCTATGCCTCGGCCAACGCAAACAACGGGCAGAACTTTGCCGGACTCAATGCCAACAGCCTCTTCTATAATCTGACGACGGCGATCACGATGATGGTAGGCAGGTTCGGACTGGCGATTCCGGCGCTGGGGTTGGCGGGGATGTTCGCAGCCCAGCAGCCCGCTCCCGACAGCTCCGGTACACTGTCCACGAGTTCCCTGTCGTTCGCGGTGCTGCTGACTTCAACCGCCGTGATTGTTTCCGCTCTTAGCTATTTTCCTGTTTTGGCACTAGGACCAATTCTAGAGCGCTTGACGATGGCGCATTAGGCGGCAAACTATCCCGCGTAGTTTCATTATGGGCGTTTTACTACTATCGCAAGAGAATTCCTGTCTTATCGTGTCGACAGGCGGAACTATGTGGGGTATGATTTTTGGCAAGCAGGAATACCCCAACCTTGGATGCCTCGGCAGGTTGTTCTTACGTACCAACAGGAGAAAGGTGATGGGATGCCTCTTTTCGCTGACGAGGAGTTCAATATTTCTGCGCGGGTAGTTGCGATGACCGCATTCTGCCATAGTCGTCGCCCATCTAGCTCTAACACAAAAAGTAAAGGATGAATACATGAAGAAGCTCTCTGTTCTGTCGATCGGCATGTTAGCCATGCTTGTGGCGACGCTTCCCCTGATGGGGCAGGCGCCCACAGCTCCCAAAGGTTTTGCGCACACGAATATTGTGGTGGCTGATGCGCAGCATCCAAACAATCCGAGCGGCATTTTGCCGGTTGAGTATAGGGCCGCATACGGCTTCAATCAGATTCCCAACCAGGGAGCGGGCGTGACCATTGCCCTGGTTGATGCGTTTAAGGATCCGAACATCGTATCTGACACGGCGTTCTACGCCAGCTATTTCCACAAGGCGCCTTGCAACCTTACCGTGGTGGATCAAGCCACGATTGAGGGTCAAGGCTGGGATCTTGAGGAATCGCTCGACGTCCAGCAAGCCTGCGCCCTGGCGCCGCAAGCCAACATCGTCTTGGTGGAAGCCGCCAGCAGCAGCTACACCGATCTGCTCACGGCTGTAGCAACGGCTACCCAGTCCCCGTACAACGCTACCGTGGTCTCCATGAGCTGGAGCGGCGGCGATGAACCGTCGTTGGATAGCGACTTCAACAACATCACCAACTCGCTAGGTCAGCCCGTGACCTTTATCGCCGCCACCGGCGACAGCGGACACGGCACCGGCTGGCCGTCCACTTCACCCTACGTGATCGCCGCTGGTGGCACGACCTTGGCGTTGGCCACGGGTGCGCCGCTGGCCAATCCTCTGCTGATTAATTATGGCCATGAGACAGCATGGAACGGCAGCGGCGGCGGCGTCGACTCCGGCGAGACGGAGACGTCGTGGCAGGTCACGGCGTGCGCACCGTTTTCACCGAACGGGCATCGATGCGTGCCCGACATTTCGTCCGATGCCAATCCTGGCACCGGCGTTCCCGTATACGACACCTATAGCTATGGTGGCTGGGTGCAAGTCGGAGGCACCAGCGTAGCGACACCTGATTGGGGCGCGTTCTTCACCCTGGTCAACTCGAAGCGTGTGGCCAATGGTGGTACCACCCTCAGCCAGGCAGCCCAGGACCTGTACACCCTGTATTACAACTCCAGCGACTACGCAACCGACTTCCACGACATTACGTCGGGGACCAATGGCAGCTGCGGATTGGACTGCACCGCTGCGGCCGGTTATGATCTCGTGACCGGAATCGGCAGTTTCCAGGCCAACAACCTGTATTCGGCGTTGGTAGCGGATCCCAACTAACCCAAGCTGTTTTCGTTAATGGGAAAGGCGCGCTGTCATGGCGCGCCTTTTTGCTTTATCGCATCCCCCGCTAACCGCGGAGGGCCCACTACATCCTCGGCTTCCCGGCGGCATCCTGGGTGAGTTTTGCCTCCAGGTAGGCAACGTGTCCATCCTCCATTTGGGCCAGGTCGCAATAAATCTGCCGCAGAGTTCCGGTGGGGGTTTGTTCCGCCAGCTTCGCGTAGAAGCTTTGTGCACTGCGCTCGGCGCCCAGCGCCACTTGGAGAGCACGTGCGCGCGCCATTGTGGCATCGTCGCCGGCTGCGAAGACGTCGCCATTTTCCAGTCTCGGCACTTCAATCAACTCAACCAGGTCGTCCTCGGTCAGAGAGCTGCTCGAACTTCGATACTGCTCCCTGTATTTTTGTTCCAGAAGGGCGTGATGACCTCTTTCTTCAATCGCCATCTCCCAGAACACGGCGCCGATCTCCAGCGACGGCTCGTCACCAAACTCGGTGAACATTTCCGCGAACCGATGGTAGACCTCGGCGTTCCGTTTCTCGATGGAAATCGCGGCATCTAACGCCTGCTGGGGGCTGAGGGAGGCAAAGCTTCGTTTCATGGAAAACTCTCCGCCAAGTGTGGGTACCGGGAATTCTACCTGCAAACAGGGATGTAAAGACGCCATCCGCCCGCAGAAGTGGCTCGCTGGTTTCAAAATGGGAGGAGATCAGAACAGAATGGCAGCCCGGTCCCGATCCGCTACTACCTGATCACACAACCTGCTTGCTTGTTTTGGCCCGCTCCGCTTCTATTCTGGCAATGGTGCGCTTCAACCAGTGTTTTACGTTTTCGCGGAGCTCCTCTTCCGTCTGGCCGGGCGTGGCCACGGTAACGCCGCGCCGATTCAGCGGAATGTGATGGCAAGGCACGTCGTCAGAGCGGTACTCCTCAGGGACAAAATCGTAGAGCAGGCATTCATGGCAGGCGTGCGGCCGCGTTGGGTCTCCGTGATTGGGGCAGGTAAGTGAGTCCTGGAAGGGAGAAGCCGGTCCCCAGGGCGTGCTGTACCAATTTCCATAGCCGCCTTGCTCCAGGAAATTCAGCTCGTAACGCAATACTTCCAGCACATCGCGCTTGTCTTCGGACATAACTCCACTCCCGGCAGGTACGCCTTCGGCTACCCATCCCTGCTGCCATTGTGTCCGAGGTTGCACCTTCCGGCTGTGACGCACCTCACTTCCATGCGTGATCTGTGTCCGCCGCAAGCATCGTGTAAAAATCTTCCGCCCCTCCCAGGCGGAAATTGCCTGCGGACGCCGAGGCGGGCACAACCTCTAATTGCTTGCCCCAGGGTGATGCGGATCGCTGATCTTGATGCGAATGATCTTTGGCGGATCGTAGGGACGATTGTTCCGAGGGTCGGCTGCCAGGCGAGCGATCTTCTTAACGATATCGACGTCCTGGCACTGCCCGAAGATGGTGTATTTGCCATCAAGATACTGCGTGGGAACTTCCGTGATGAAGAATTGCGAGCCATTGGTGTCAGGTCCTGCGTTGGCATAGGCCAGGCGCCCCGCCTGATCGAAGGTGAGACCCGGGCTGACTTCATTTTTAAACTTATATCCTGGATCGCCGGTGCCGGTGCCGATGGGATCGCCACCCTGAATCATGAAGTTGGGAATCACACGATGGAAGATGGTGCCGTTATAAAGAGGCACACCTTTCATCGTCTGCCCGGTTTTCGGATCTGTCCATTCCTTGGTGCCGGTCGCCAAGCCGATAAAGTTGGCCACTCCAATTGGCGCCTTATCCGGAAAAAGCGTGCAGTGAATGCTTCCGGCGCTGGTCTCGATGACCGCCGTCGGCGCTGAAGTTTTCTGAGCGCTCTTTTCCGTTGTAGCGTGCTGCTGTGAGGTTGGGCTGCCGCTTGTCTGCGCCAGCGCGAAGCCGGCGAAACATAGGACCGTGATCAATAACTTAGTCATAATTCCTCCAAGAACCAGTAGCTGGTGATCCGTGACTAGTGGCTAGTAAGGCGCAAGAACGTGGCACTGCTCGACCGATTGATCTCCCGCTCCTGTCAGCCACTGGCCACTAGACACTAGTCACTAGTCACTAGTCACTGCCTTTCCGCATCTGCTGCGAAACCTTCTCCACGTCGCCGAACACCCGCAGCAGATTGCCGCCAAGAATCTTATCAAGATCCTCGGCTTTATATCCGCGCTGGTAAAGCGCTTCCGTAATTTTCGGCAAGTCGGCAGCGGAGTCCAGCCCCAGCGGCGAACAATCGATGCCGTCGAAGTCCGAGCCCAGGCCGACATGCTCGACCCCTGCGACCTTCACCATGTGGTCGATGTGGTCGATCAAGTCGCTCAATGGCGGGCGAGGCAATTTAGGCGCAAGCCGCGCCTTGGCTTCGGCCAACGCCTTCACCACATCCGGCGTTTGCGGCTTGATGAACAGCGCCTGCACCATTTCATAATCGGCATCGTGCTGGGCGGCGAGTTGCTTGGCCGTATCCAGATACTTCTGTGAGACGAACGCGCAGTAGAAATTCACCTGTGCGACCCCGTTCTTCCCGGCGAGTGCGCGCAGCATGTCGTCGGTCATGTTGCGCGCCGCGCTGGTCAACGCGCGTGAAGACGAATGCGATGCAATTACTGGCGCTTTGCTCAGCTCCAGCGCCTGGTAAAAAGTTGAGTCGGCCACGTGCGAGATGTCGACCATCATGCCCATCCGGTTCATCTCGGTCACAACTTCGCGTCCGAACGGGGTCAAGCCGCCGTGATGCTCAACGCTCTTGTCGTTGATATCGCCGCTGGAGTCGCCAATGTCGTTGGTGTTTGACCACGTCAGCGTCATGTAGCGCACGCCCAAGCGGTAATAATCGCGCAGGATGCGGATGTCGCCCTCGATCGCATGTCCGCCTTCCACGCCCAGCAGCGCCGCCAGCTTGTGCTCGCGATGCGCGACCATGATGTCATGCGTGCCATACGCCATCATCATCTTGTCGGGATGTCGCCGCGCCTGCTCGTGAACGGAATCGATCATGTCCAGCGCGCGCTTGGCCTCATGGCCTTTGTTGCCCTTAGGCTCAACCCAGATGGAGAAGAACTCCGCGCCCAGATTGCCGGCCTTGATCTTGTTGAAATCGAGATAGCCGGTGCCCGCATCCTGCGCGAGATCGAAGTTTTCGTCGACAAACCGGCCCGGCGTGTCGGCATGGGTGTCGATGATGATGGCCGAGTCGTGAATGGCGCGCCAGTTCGGGTTGGGCGTGGCCGTCGGCGGCGCCGATTGCCGCGGGTTGGACTGTGCGAGAGAGAGAGTTGCGAGAAGTGGAGCGCAGACCAGCAGCCGAGCAACCGTTCGCATCAAGAATATAAAACTCCGAAGAGAGATTTCGTCGCGTCTGGATTGTAAACGAAGTCTCATCACGACAGGCGCCGTATAGCGTCCGGCACGATCAAGAAAGACGGCAACGTGATCAATACTGCCATCCACCGGATTAGACCACCACGAATGACGAATTGCCAGGCGCAGAGGATGTCGGCCATGGCGACACAGACAAGCGCCTCCAGTAATAGGCGGCGGTAGTCGCCGTTAGACAGGCTGATGCCGTCCCATACCGTGGCCAGCAGCATCAGAAATGCCGCGACCACCAACGACAACTTGCCGAGTCTTAACTTCGCACTCATAAGACGGAGAGCCGATTCTATTCGATATCGACCGTGGATTCACGATAGCAAGCCGCGAAGCGGCGGCTATGCCTACGGAGGCGGGGGCGCAAGCTCCCGTCCTACGCAACAAATTAGTTGCGAGCCGCGGAGCGGCGCGTCAATCCAATACGTATCTTGGATCGTAGGTCACGCCGGCGCGGTTGAGAATCTCCACGTATTCTTCATCAAAGGTCTTGCGCAGGTGATGTTCTTCCTGGTGCGCGATGTATTGAGTAACGGCGTGGATGGCAAGCGGACTGACGCTGATCGCGCCGTAGCCATCCTGCCACGCAAAGGCCGAAACGCTCTTGCGAATTCGCAGCGATGACACCGACTTCAATTCGCGCATGACGTCGGACAGGGTGCGCGTCTTGCATAACTTCAGCAGAAGATGCACGTGGTTGTTCGTGCCGCCGACGGCCAGAACTTCGATTTGTGAATTACGTGCGACCGCGCGCAGCAGCTTCCAAACGTGTTCGGGTTCGCGAATGAGCGGCAGGCGTCCCTTCGTGCCGAAGATGCAATGGACGAGATTTGATGTCGTACGTGTTGGCCATGGAATCGGCCGCTACGCGGCTCTAATTTGAATTGGATCGCAAACCGGGGGCTTGCGCCCCCGGCTCCAAAAGCGCAGTCGCTGCTTTGCAGCTTTTCGGCTGCCAAGCACCACGGTACTCCAAGGTCAGGATTTTCGCCGGTGACGCCGCGCACAGGACTGGGTGTTGCAGAACGAGTGTAATACTTTGGAGCGGCATGCCCGTCCTGATCTCGCCAGCCGCGTAGCGCCGACGATGCTGTTGCAGGCTGGGGCGCAAGCCCCGGTGTCCGATGTGTGAAGGAAACCGGAGCCGCGTAGCGCCGGCTATGCCGTGGGCACCGTTATCGCATTCCCGTCGAATATCGAGCCGCGCAGCGCCGACGATGCTGTTGCCGCCGTTACCGCATCCCCGTCGAACATCCAGCCGCGCAGCGGCGACGATGCTGTTGCAGGCCGGGGCGCAAGCCCCGGAGTCCGATGTGTGAACGAACCGGAGCCGCGTAGCGCCGACTATGCTGTTGCAGGCCGGGGCGCAAGCCCCGGTGTCCGATGTGTGAATGAACCGGAGCCGCGTAGCGGCGACTTTACGTCCGGAAGAAGTCCTTCACCGCCTGCCACATCACCTGTCCGCCGACATCGGCGATGGACTTGGTCAACGGGATGTCCTTGGGGCAGACTTCGACGCAGTTCTGGGCGTAGCCGCACTCCTGGATGCCGCCATCGCCCATCAGCGCTTGCAGGCGCTCGATCTTTAGGCCACTGCCCGTGGGATGGGAGTTGAAAAGACGCACTTGCGAGATGGTGGCCGCGCCCACAAAGCCGGTCTTCTCGTTGAACTGCGGGCAGGCTTCCATGCAGCAGGCGCACGAGATGCAGCGCGACAGAGGATAGGCCTCTTCCTGATCTTGCGCCGATTGCCGCAGTCCGGCTCCGAGATCGTAGGTGCCGTCCATCGGCACCCAGGCCTTCACCTTCTTCAGGTTCTCGAAGAGCACGCTGCGATCGACTGCGAGGTCGCGCACGATGGGGAACTTGGAGAACGGCTCCAGCGTGATCGGCTGCTTCAGTTGATCGATCAGCGCCGAGCATGCCATCTTCGCTGTCCCGTTGATGATCATGGCGCACGAGCCGCACACCTCTTCCAGGCAATTGGAATCGTAGGTGACCGGTGTAGTGGCCTTGCCCTGGCGCGTCACGGGCTTCGCTGCAATGTCCATCAGCGCCGAAGTGACGTTCATTCCCGGACGGTGCTGCAGCTCGAATTCTTCCCAGTACGGCTTCGACTCGGGAGTGTCTTGCCGTTTGATCTTTATGAGTACGGTTTTAGAGTTTGCCATTTTTTAAAAAGCCTTCAGCTCTCAGCCATCAGCTGTCAGCAAAATCGCAATTCGTTTTTCGCTCTTCGCCAAGCATCTTGGTCCAAGCGTGTCGTCCCTACGGGACTCGGGTCAATAATGCACCCTCACCCAGCGCTACAAGCGCTGGGCTAACCTATGTCGCGCCTACGGCGCTGTCCCTGCGCTTCGAAACTCGAACTTGAAACTCGAACTTGAAACACGAAACTAGCCACCGGCCACTGCTTCTACGTCGCCGCGTCGTACCTTCTCGGCCGCGGCTTAACCAGGGACGTATCCACCGGCTCGAACTCGAAGCGCGGCTCATCGGCATCGGCCGCGAAATACGCTTTCGTCGTCTTCAACCAGTTGGCGTCATCGCGCTCGGGGAAGTCCGGCTTGTAATGCGCGCCGCGCGATTCGTCGCGCATAGCCGCGCCCTGCGCAATCACCCGCGCCAGTTGCAGCATGTTATAAAGCTGCCGCGCGAAAACGAACGACGTGTTTGCCCACATCGACTTGTCGCTCAGGTTGACGTGGCGATAGCGCTCCAGCAACTCCACCAGCTTCGCGTCGGTCTCCCGAATGTTCTTGTTGTAGCGGATGACCGTGACGTTCTTGGTCATGGTTTCACCCAACTCGCGCCACAGCAGGAACGGGTTCTCAGTGCCTTCGTTCTTCATCAGCCGCGCGTTGATCTCTTCCTGCCGCTTGCGCTCCGAGTCGAAAACGTGCTGGCCGGGACGCTTTCCGCTCTTGATTATGCCGTGTGCGTACTTCACCGAGTGCGGCCCGGCAACGAATCCGCCATAGATGCACGACAACAGGGAATTCGCGCCCAGCCGGTTGGCGCCGTGAATCGAGTAGTCGCACTCGCCGGCGGCATACAGCCCTTCGATGTTGGTTCGCTGATCGAAGTCAACCCACAGCCCGCCCATGGTGTAGTGCATACCAGGGAAAATCTTCATCGGGACATCCCGCGGATCGTCGCCGACGAACTTCTCATAGATCTCGAGAATGCCTTCCAGCTTGCGGTCGAGGATCTTGCGGTCGATGTGCGTCAGGTCGAGATAGACCATCGGCTGACCGTCGATGCCGAGGTTATGCTCGTAAACCACCTTGTGAATGGCGCGGGTGGCGATGTCGCGCGGCACCAGATTGCCGTACTTGGGATACCACTCTTCCAGGAAGTACCAGCGCTCGCCTTCGGGAATGCTCTTGGGATCGCGCTTGTCGCCCGGCTGTTTCGGCACCCAAACTCGGCCGCCTTCACCGCGTGCCGACTCCGACATCAGGCGCAGCTTGTCTTCGCCGGGAATGCACGTCGGGTGTACCTGGATGAATTCGCCGTTGGCGTAAAACGCTCCCTGTTGATAGAGCGCGGATTGCGCCGAGCCCGTGCATACGACTGAGTTTGTGGACTTGCCGAAGATAGCGCCGTTACCGCCGGTCGCCATGATGACGGCTTCGGCGGGGAAGGTGTGCACTCCCATGCCGCGCAGGTCCAGCGCGCAGATGCCGTGGCAGACCCGATTCTCATCGATTACCGCGGAGAGAAACTCCCACGCTTCGTACTTCGTGACCTTGCCTTCGGATTCGTAGCGCCGCACCTGCTCGTCCAGTGCGTAGAGCAGTTGCTGGCCGGTGGTTGCGCCGGCGAACGCGGTGCGGTTGTAGAGTGTGCCGCCGAAACGGCGGAAGTCCAGTAGCCCTTCCGGAGTGCGATTGAAGGGAACGCCCATGCGATCGAGAAGGTCGATGACGCCCGGCGCGGCATCGCACATCGCCTTCACCGGCGGCTGGTTTGCGAGGAAGTCACCGCCATAGACGGTGTCGTCGAAGTGGATCCAGGTGGAGTCGCCCTCGCCCTTCAGGTTTTTGGCGGCGTTGATGCCGCCCTGGGCGCACACCGAGTGAGACCGCTTGACCGGAACGATGGAGAAGAGGTCGACGTGACCTCCCATCTCGGCAATCTTGATGGTCGCGGCAAGTCCTGCCAGTCCGCCACCAACCACAATGATATTAGGATGTGCCATAAGAAAAACCAGCAATCAGCAATTAGTCGTGTTCCACCCAGGGAACTTGGTCCGCCGGCGTCCGCACGAAACCGGTTACGCTCCACAGGCCAACGCCGACCAAGGCAATCGCCAGCCCTAAGCACACAAAACCAAACTTGCGGCGTGCCCTATAGCCCACGGTCAGCCCCCACTTGGCGGCGAACAGCCAAACGCCGTAGGAGAAGTGCCATGAGGCAGCCACGATCCCGATTACATAAATGGCCACCACCCACGGGTTCTGGAAGTCGAACCACACCTTCGAGAACGCGTTGTTATATCCGCCTCCCATCAAGTGCACACCCATGAACCGCATGTCGATAACGTGATACAGGATGTAGGCGAAGGCGACGAGCCCGGTCCAGCGCTGCGAGGTGTAGAGCCAGTTGCCGCTCCAGGGATATTCGCTGACATTAGAGTCGCCGCGATACCAGATCCAGATTCCGTAGAGCGCGTGATACAGCAGCGGTATAAAGATGAAGACCCACTCCAGCACGTGCACAAAAGGCAGGCTGGTGAGGAACTTTACCTGTTCGTTGTAGGCCTGAACGCCGTTAGCCGATTCGGAGTTGGAGATGAAGTGCTCGATCAGAAACGCGCCGATAGGCACGATGCCGGACAGCGAATGCAGCCGGCGCAATACGAAAGAATAGCCCTGGCCTGCACGCAGCGGAGCTACTCCCTTTCCAATCCGGGCGACACTGCTTTCAACAGAACTGGCCGAGGAAGCCACGAAGCAAACTCCTTATGAACGCGGAGCGTATAAGCAAACTCTTTATTATCGAGTTCGCCAAGAGCGCAAGTCAAGAAAGCCGCCGCCGTTGAACTCGCGCTTGACGAATCGCCTGAGGTGGGCCGGCTCCGGCGGATCAGCGAGACTCAGAATAGCTTTTGGACGGGCCAACCGCCTGTGACGTGCGTCACAGGCCCGCATGATTTGCAGCACTCGTCACCGGCGATGGGAAAAACCGTCGCTCCGGGTCGGTGCCGGCCGGTCGAAGCGGCAGAATCGCGGACCTCTGGCACAACATTTATAGTGTCTTCATCCCCATGCTGATTCGCGAGAATGTTCCGCTTGCTCCCCTGACGACGTTGAACGTCGGCGGCCCAGCGCGTTATTTCGCCGCAGCGGCGGCAGAACTCGAAGTGGCGGAAGCCGTCGAGTTTGCCGCCGGGCGCGGGTTGCCGTTGTTCGTGCTCGGCGGAGGCAGCAATCTCGTCATCGCAGATGCGGGGTTCGCTGGACTGGTGCTGAAGGTCGGCATCAACGAGGTCTCGCACTCTACCTCATCACACGATCAAGTGACGTTTGTGGCCGGTGCAGGGTACGACTGGGACACCTTGGTGAAGGAGTCTGTGCAGGCCAGTTGCGCCGGTCTGGAGTGCCTCAGCGGAATACCCGGCACTGTGGGTGGTACGCCGGTACAGAATGTCGGCGCCTACGGCCAAGACGTTTCCCAGACCATCCAGGAAGTGCGGGTCTTCGATCTGGATTCGCGGCGAATCGCAACTCTGTCAAACAAACAGTGTGAGTTAACCTATCGTTCCAGCATCTTCAACACAGCCGGGCGCGGGCGCTATGTGATCCTGCGCGTCTCCTTTGCTCTCCAGCAGGGCGCCCAGCCGAGCGTTCGTTACGCCGATCTCGAACAGTTCTTCGCAGGCCGGCCGAATGCGCCCACGCTGAGCGAAGTCAGAGAAGAGGTTCGCGCCATCCGTCAACGCAAGGCTATGCTGATCGTTTCCGGCGATGAGGACTCCCACAGTGTGGGATCGTTCTTCAAGAACCCGATTGTGTCGCGAACTACCTTCGAGGAGCTGTCGGCGAGGCTCGCATCTCGCGGTCTGCAACTGCCGAGTTACCCCTCCGCAAACGGATTCCGCAAATTACCGGCAGCCTGGCTGGTGGAACACGCGGGCTTCGCCAAGGGCTATCGCAAGGGCAGGGTGGGCATCTCACGAAGGCACGCCTTGGCGATCATCAATTGCGGCGGGGCAGGCGCGGCTGAGATCATCGCATTGAAAGACGAGATTCAAGCACGCGTAATGGATATCTTCGGTATCAAGCTCGATCCCGAGCCGGTGTTCGTGGGTTTTTGAAGATTGCTTTTCGCCTTTCGCTTCTCGCGGCGATTGCAAAACCCAGACGAAGTTGTTTTGCTAATTGTTAATTGCTGATCGCCGGTTTCCTGGGCCAACCCGTTGCCTGCTCGTAGGCATGTGCCAGTCGCAAGCAAATCGAATCCCCCCCCGGGCGGCTGGAAATCTGCATACCAACTGGCAATCCATCGCGGGTGAAGCCGCAGGGAACCGACGTCGTTGGCCAAAACATCACGCTAAACGGCGACGTGTTACGCAGCAGATTCTTCACTTCATATGGCCGCACATCTGCTACCGCGAGCGCCTCCAATTCGCTGAGCTTCGGTGCCGGGACCGGGACCGTCGGCGAGATTACCACGTCCACCTGCTCGAAAATCTGCTCAGCGGCGCGGCGAAACTCCTCCAGTCGCCGCCGCTCGCGAATGTATTGCCTGGCGGTGATTCCCGCGCATCTTTGGATGCGGTACAAGGTTCGTGGATCATAGAGCTGCGGACTGTTGGTCACCATCGCTTCGTGATACTCGTAGATCTCCGCATCGAAGATGGGGCGGAAGCCGTCGACAGCAAGGTCCACCTCGCAAACCTCGGACGTCAGCTTCGCGACTACCTGTATCGCGGCTTCAAGGCACGACGCTACGTCAGGATGAAGATCGTCGAACAAGGCGTTGCGGGGAATCCCAACCTTCAGTTCGGAAACATTCTCCTCCAGCGATGAGTCGTAGCCCGACTTCCCGGAGAGCACTTCGATCAACGTAGCGGCATCGCGCACCGTGGCCGCCAATGGGCCGGCTGTATCGAACGAAGTCGACAGCGGCACCACTCCGTCAAGGCTGATCAGACCGGCACTGGGGCGATGTCCCACAATGTGGCACAGAGCGCTGGGACAGCGGATCGAGCCGGTGGTGTCCGTGCCCAGGGCGGCGACACAGAGTCCCGCAGCCACGGCTGCGGCCGAACCGGAAGAAGATCCGCCGGAGATGCGCTCCAGGTTCCAGGGATTTTTCGTCGGCCCGAAGGCGCTTACAACGCCGCTGATGCCGAAGGCAAACTCATGCATATTCAGCTTGCCAATGATGACGGCTCCGGCTTGCTTCAATTGCCGAACGACCCCCGCGTCTTCCGTTGGCACGCGGTCGCGGTACTGGTTGCTGGCGGCCGTGGTCCGCACGCCCGCTGTGTCGAACAGGTCCTTCAGTCCGATAGGGATACCGTGGAGCGGCCCGCGATAATTTCCCGCGCTTATTTCAGATTCAGCCTGGAGAGCCTGTTCCAGTGCGAGATCGGCTGTCACGGTGATGAATGCGTTAAGAAGGGGATTGAGCCGCTCGATTCGCGCCAGGCACTCGCGCGTCAGCTCAACCGGAGACAAACGGCGACTGCGAATCTGTTCCGCTGCTTCAGTGAGAGTTAGCATCGGAGTTGCATGTTAGCCCCTGTCGCCGGCTGAAGCCGGCTCCGGTATCGTGAGAATCAGCGCCAACGCGGGCCTGAAGGCCGGCTCTACCACTAGGCTCGCTTCCGCTTCTTCTGGCACTTCTCGCAGATGCCGTAAATCTGGAAAGTATGGCGTGTAGGGAGATACTTGTTCTTGCGGCCCACAGCTTGCTCAATGCGTTCGATGTCGGCCGAGAAGAACTCAACGGAGCTGCCGCACTCGGTGCACACCATGTGATGGTGATTACGCCGCTGATACTGGTGCTCGTAACGCGCGACGCCGTCGTTGAACGCGACTTCGCTGGCCAGACCACATTCCGCCAGCAGCTTCAGCGTGCGATAGACGGTCGTGAACCCGATGCCCTCGTCTTTTTTCTTTACCAGCCGGTAGAGTTCGTCGGTGGACAGGTGATCGCGAGTGTCGAGAAACGTCCGCAGGATGGTGTCGCGTTGCCCGGTGCGCTTCGAACCCACTTTTTTCAGGTGAGTGTGGAACACGGCTTCAGCCTCGCGCACCATCTGACGCGAGATTGTCGGCTGATCGTCAACTCGTTTCTGGAGCATAAGCTGTGCTCCGAAGGGAGCCTCTCGTTCGCTGTTGCAAGCCAGTTGTTACCAGCATAACACCGGCCGGCGGGGCGGGGCCGCGTCGCCAAGCGATCGGCGTTAGGGAAGCTCTAAATAACTTGCCGAACGTGCCGCAGGGGCTAAAGCCCCGTTGATTTTTCCGATGCTTGCGGCACGGCTGAAACCGAGCCCTTTCAAAACCCGGACTTAATCAGAGGCTCCCTGGATGGGTTCCATCTACCTTGCATCCAGCAGCCGTATGGTCTCCAGCACTACGTTGCTGGTGATGGCCAGCGATTGCGGACTGAGCTTATCGATAGTGTCATCCGGCGTGTGATGAAAGACATTGTTGTAGCCGTAGTCAAAGTCGATTAGATCTACGACGGGCACGCCGATCTTGGAGAGCGGAATGTGATCGTCCTCAATAGCAATGGTCTGCTGGAAAAAGTGTGATTGGTAGCCAAGATTGGTAGCTGCCTGCGATACCACGTCGGTGAGCCAGGGCGTAGAGTTCGTATCGCGCTGGATATCGAGATCGTCGTCGCCGATCATGTCAACCAGGATGAAGGCTTTGACCTTCTTTGCCGTGCCATCCTGCTGCCACTTCTGCGCCAGCTGTCGCGTGCCGTAGAGACTGTCCGTCCCGGTCCACTTCACGAACGCCTCCTCACCGTCGGTCCACACCAGCCACACGCTATAGCCATCAAGCTGTTTGCCGTGGAAGTTGTCAGCCAAAGCGAGCAACAGAGCGGTTGAGGAGCCACCGTCGTTCGCGCCGACATAGGTCTTCGGCAATGGATAGTTGGTGTCGTAGTGACCCGCGACGACAATGATGCCGTCCTTCTTTCCCGGAAATTTCGCGATGATGTTGTTAATGGGAAACGTACCTGCAGGCGTTTGTGCCGTGAACTTGTCCTGCTCCACATCTACTCCCTTCAGCTTGGAGAGGATGTACTGTTCCAGCTTGGCGTGTCCGGGACTCCCAGGGGGACGCGAGCCGAACGCGACCACTTCCTTCACATACTGCATCACGTGATTGCCATCGATGTCCGGAGTGGGTCCCGTGCTTGCGGAACTTGCCCGCGCGCCGGCGGGTTGAGACGCCGCCGGGGCGCTGGTGTCAGAAGCCGGCTTGGCTGTAGCTGCGGCCTCCGACGGTGTTTGTTGTTGCTTGTTGCAGCTCGTACTCAGAGCAACGATCAGAAGCAGGGCAAAAATGGGGTCAGAAAATCGGCGAAGCCTCAACGTCATGTTAGAAGACATTGTAAATGGCATGTGGGGTTGTGGGCAGTTCCGCCGCTGAGCCCGCGCAGCGCCGGCTCAAGTCCCGAAAATCTGCTATTCTGCCCGCCGTGTCCAAACCATTGTCTTCGAGTCGCCGTCCCGCGATCAGCATCGTCGGCCCGGGAGGTCTCGGCGGCGCGCTGGCCCTCACTCTGCCTCCGGCGGGCTACGAAGTGCGATTCCTCGCGATGCGTGGAAAGAGTTTCCGCAGCCCTCACCTGAGAGCGCTGTTGCACGGATCGAAGGCGCGTGTGGTCGAGATAGGAAAGCAGCAGCTCGATACCGAGGTCGTTTGGATCACGGTCCCCGACGATGCAATCGCTGGCGTGGCCCGTGTCCTGGCGCAATCGCAGGATTGGAAGGGCAAGATTGTATTTCACTCCAGCGGAGCCCTCACCAGCGACGAACTTATTTCCCTCAGGGACAGGGGCGCGCGAGTTGCATCGGTGCACCCGATGATGACCTTTGTTCGCGGCGCGGTGCCGGAGATGGCCGGCGTGGCCTTCGCGGTTGAAGGAGATGTTGTGGCAGTGCGGGTTGCGAGATCCGTCGTCAAGGACCTGGGCGGAGATGCCTTCGTTATCAAGAAGCAGAATAAAGTGCTATACCACGTCTTTGGAAGCTTCGCGTCGCCGCTGATGATCGCATTGCTGGCCTCGCTGGAACAGGTGGCGCTGGCGGCAGGTATCCGCAAAACGGACATCAAACCGATGATGGTGCCGCTGCTGTGGCAGACGCTGCGCAACTACTTGAAGCACGATGCGGCTGCCGCCTTCAGCGGGCCGCTCGTCCGCGGAGACGTGGCGACCGTACGTAAACATCTGGCCGAACTTGAGTCGTTCCCGGAGGCGAGAGCCGTGTACATTGCCCTGGCGGGTGCGGCGTTGAAACTGCTGCCGGCGAAGAACCGCAGGAGTCTGGCGAAATTGCTGGGCGGTTCTTGAGGCAGCCAAAGAAATCACATCGCTGCGCACTATGTGTCCGGATCGTAGGTGCCATGCCAGAGACCGGTCGGCCGTATCCTCACCTCATTTGCCGTTCACGACCGCAATGAAAAACTACGAATGATTTCCGTCCTGGCTTAGCAGCGATCGCCAGCGCAGGTGATCGTACTTGATCAGGCTGTTGGCGGCCTCAGGTCCTTCGCTGCCGGCCGCGTAGTTGGGAAACTGCGGCGGCGGCAACTCGGCCCAGGCATCTTCGATAGGAGTGATGATGCGCCACTCCGCTTCCACCTCATCGCGGCGGGTGAACAGGGTTGGGTCGCCGCGCATCGCGTCCAGCAGCAGGGTTTCGTAGGCGGCGGGGGTTTCCGTGCCAAAGGCTTCGCGGTAGGAGAAGTCCATATCTACGCGAATGGCGCGCATCTCCTGGCCCGGCTTCTTGGCGCCGAAGCTGAGTGAGATGCCTTCATTCGGCTGAATGCGCATGGTGATGACGTTGTGGTGCACGTCGTCAGGATTGCGCGAAAACAGTGCCTGCGGCGTGCGCTTGAAATGTACCGCGATCTCGGTCACTGGCTTCGCCAGCCGCTTGCCGGCGCGAATGTAGAAGGGAACTCCGGCCCAGCGCCAATTGTCGATATGCAGTTCGACCGCGGCGTAAGTCTCGGTCTGCGAGTTGGGATTGACACCCGGCTCCTGACGATATCCTTGGACCGGCTTGCCGTCGATCTGGCCGGGGCCGTACTGCCCGCGAGCGGTGCGTTTCGCGACTTCCTCTTTGGACATGGGAGCGATAGCGCTTAGCACTTCCACTTTGTGACCGCGCACGGCGTCGGCGTCGAAGCTGACGGGCGGCTCCATGGCGGTCAGCATCAGCAACTGGAGCATGTGGTTGGCGACCATGTCGCGCAGCGCTCCGGTCTCTTCGTAGAATGCGCCGCGACCTTCCACTCCCAACGTTTCGGCGGCGGTGATCTCGATGTACTCGATGTAATTGCGGTTCCACACCGGCTCAAACATGGAGTTGCCGAAGCGGAACATCATGATGTTCTGCACCGTCTCTTTGCCCAGATAGTGATCGATGCGGTAGACCGAGCGCTCGTCGAAGACGTGCGAGACAATTTTATTCAGTTCCTGCGCGCTCTTGAGGTCGCGTCCGAAAGGCTTCTCCAGGATGATGCGCGTCCAACCTTGGCTGTTGTGGGCCAGTCCGGCCTCGCCCAGGCCTTCGACAATTGGCGGCGCGAGCGATGCGGGGGTCGAAACATAGAACATCAGGTTCTTGCTGGCGCCGTTCTTCTGCATCCCCTCGATCTTCGTCTTCAGGAGAGGATAAAAGTCGGGATGGTCGGCATCACCGACAAAGTAATGCAGCCGCTGAGCAAAGTCCTCCCAACCCTGGTCAGTGAAGTTGCGAGCGTCTTTCGAGTCGGCGGCGCCTTCGCGCAGGCGCGAGCGATACTCTTGGTCGTCGAACTTTGAGCGGCCGATGCCGAGGACCTGAAAATTGCGGTTGGTGCAGCCGACGCAGGCCAGATCGTACAGAGCAGGAATCAATTTGCGCCGGGTAAGATCGCCAGATCCTCCGAAGATTACGACCAGACAGGAATCGCCCTGCGGCAGGGAAGGAGTTTCGATTTTGAGCGGTGTGGGCTGTACAAGAGTGGTCATATATTTCGCTCCGGCAAGTCTTGTATTTCGCTCCGGCAAGTCTTGCTTTTGTGGAAGATGCTTAGGGCCGGGAAAAGATTCGGCCGAGGAATGGGATACCTATTTGTCAGCTGCGGCCGCAGGCTGGGCCAGCGATTCCTTCGCTATGAGCAGGCGAGGCAAACCCTTCTCGACATCGCGCCCCGGATCGACGCAGATGGCACGGCGATGGTGCTTCATGAGAGATTCAGAATCGCACAGCGCCGACACTGAGTGCGGCGCTGTGGAACACGTTAATTGTAAGCCTGAATTGTTACGGTTTTGTTTTCTTCATCACCTCGCGCGCCTTGGCGACGACGTTGTCAACCGTGAAGCCGAAGTGCTCCATAATTATCTTGTAGGGGGCTGATGCGCCGAAGTCGTCATGAGCAACGCTATATCCGCTGTCGCCAACGTACTTGCACCAGCCCAGGCTGGCGCCGGCTTCCACCGAAACACGGGCCTTCACTGCAGCCGGAAATACTTGTGCTTGGTATTCGGCGGCTTGCTTTTCGAACAGCTCCCAACACGGCATCGAGACGACTCGTGCCTTCACGCCTTCGCTGGTGAGCTGTTCGTATGCCCCCACACAGAGCTGCACTTCGGAGCCAGTTCCCATCAGGATGATGTCCGGCGTGCCGCCAGAGTCCGCCAGAATGTAGGCGCCTTTGGCTACGCCCGCGGCCGGGGCGTACTTGGTGCGATCGAATGTCGGCACGCCCTGGCGAGTGAGCACCAGCGCCACCGGCTGGTTCTTCATCGGCATGATAACGCGCCAGGCTTCGGCAACTTCGTTGGCGTCAGCGGGGCGGATGGTCATCATTCGGGGCATGGCCCGCAATGACATGAGCTGCTCGATCGACTGGTGCGTGGGGCCGTCTTCACCAAGACCGATAGAGTCGTGAGTGTAGATGTAGATGACCGGCAGCTCCATCATCGCGGCCAGGCGGATCGCCGGCCGCATGTAGTCGGAGAAGATAAAGAACGTGGCTCCAAAGGGCCGCACGCAGGAAAGCGCCATGCCGCTCAGGATTGAACCCATGGCATGCTCGCGGATGCCAAAGTGGAAGTTACGGCCCGAGTAGCTGCCCTTCTCAAAGTCGCCGCCATTGTTGATGAGAGTTTTGGTCGAGGGATATAGATCGGCGGAGCCGCCGATAAGCCAGGGGACGTTCGCGGCGACGGCGTTCTCTACTTTGGCACTGGAGTCGCGCGTGGCGATACCCTTCGCGTCGGCGGGGAACGTCGGAATATCTTTGTCCCAGCCAGCGGGTAACTCCTGGTTTGACATCTGCTGCCACATCTTGGCGAGGTCAGGACTCTGGGCCGCCCAGGCTTGATATTTTGCGTCCCACTCCTTCTCCCACTTTGCGCCACGCTCCACCGCCTTGCTCATATAGCTCTGCACTTCATTGGGAACCAGGAACTGCGCATCGGGCGGCCAGCCGTAGACGATCTTTGTCTTGCGGACTTCGTCTACTCCCAGCGCCTCGCCGTGGGCTTCCTTGGTATCTTGACGGTCGGGAGAGCCCCACCCAATGTGGGTATCGCAAATGATGAGCGTTGGCCGATCCGGCTCTCGCTGTGCGGCCCTGATGGCGACGTCGACCAGATTGAGATCGTTGACATCGGTGACGTGCAGGATATTCCAGTGCCAGCCTTCGAAGCGCGTGGCGACATCGTCGGTGAAGGCCAGCGAAGTGTGGCCTTCGATGGTGATGTGGTTGTTGTCGTAGAACCAGATCAGGTTCGACAGGCCCAGATGTCCGGCGACGGAAGCCGCCTCGTTGCTGACGCCTTCCATCAGGTCGCCATCACCGCAGAACGCGTAAATACGGTAGTCGAAGGGAGTGTAGTCGTCCTTGTGGAGCTTCGAAGCCAGCCAGCGCTGGGCGATCGCCATTCCCACGGAATTGGACACGCCCTGACCCAGCGGGCCGGTGGTAACTTCCAATCCCGGCACGTGATGGTACTCGGGATGCCCCGGCGTCTTCGATCCCCACTGCCGGAACTGTTTGATGTCATCCAGCGAAAGGTCGTAGCCAGTGAGGTGAAGCATGGCGTAGAGCAGCATGCAGGCGTGCCCGTTGGAAAGAATGAAGCGATCACGGCCCGGCCAGTGCGGGTCGTGCGGATTATGCCGGAGGAAACGGTCCCATAACACGAAGGCCAGCGGCGCCAGCGCCATGGGCGTCCCCGGATGACCGCTGTTGGCCTTCTGCACCGCATCCATCGCCAGCGTGCGAATTGTGTTAATGCAGAGGTTTTCGAGATTCTGCTGGGCTGTGGCTTGTTCTTTCCCTGGAACAGGAATGCTTGGTTGACTACTCACCCGTTACCGCCTTTCTGATGTCGTGAATAAGGAAAACCGATGTGCCGTCCCTACGGGACTCAGATTTTATATCGTGCTGGTACCCAGCGCCTCCGAGTTCGTGTGGAACCCTGTTGTCCCCACAGTCTCGGTGTCATAACCGTGTCGCGGCTACGCAGCTCGGGTCAATTTCCCA
This sequence comes from Candidatus Korobacteraceae bacterium, assembly GCA_050014935.1. GTDB lineage: Bacteria > Acidobacteriota > Terriglobia > Terriglobales > Acidobacteriaceae > Bog-257. The sequence continues at coordinate 37,837 of JBEKCJ010000026.1, read as the reverse complement.
CCAGGTCCGGGGCTCACGAGGCTGTTACGAAACCCGTGTCGTCCCTACGGGACTCGGCGAGTTTTTCCCGCTCTCCCAGCACTGCGTCTCCGGTTGGTGCTGGGCTAGATTATTTCGCGCCTCCGGCGCTCTTTTTGCTGCGCCTTGTTCCACCGATGCAACCGCGAACGGCGTTTCGTAACAGCCTCTTACGTCCCGGGCTAACCTCATGCCGCCGCTGCGCGGCTGGCTTGATCCCAAGTTCGACGATTTCCGCCGCTCAGCGTGAATTGAAGTTACGACACAGACTGCTACGGGACCCGAATCAAGTACGTCATACGTCATCCCGAGCTTGATTTCGCAACCGACTTCGCCGCCGGGGATTGCGCCGGATGTTCGACTTCGACCGCGTAATCCGTGCCTTGCCACTGCTGGTCCTGGGGCCACTTGAAGGTGAATCGCAACGGCGCCTTCTGTCCAGCATCGATAGGGATATCGACATACTCCACCCCTAAAGCCGTGGGAGTAGACCCGGTATCCCGAGGTGTATTCCACTCATCGTCACTCCAGTGGAGCATGAAGGGCGAGGACGCCTGCACCCGCAGTAGAGCTCCAGCCGCTACTTTGCGGACCTGGCGATTCATCTTCCATACTTCGATTACCGGGCGCGGGTTATTGTTGCAATAACGTGCGGCAACCGGTTCGATGCGATCAAAAACTTTATTATCCAACATGGAGCGCAGCAAGGTTACGTACTCGGCGTGTGCCCACAGCAGGGGAATGGCCGCTCCCGTTGCCTTGCCGAAAAACATGTGCTCGTGCGGGATGTCCGGCAGGTCCCAGATCTGCTCCGGGAACAACCCGACGCCGGCAGTAAACGCCTCGGCCGCACGGAGATAGAGATCGATACTACGGCCCGCAGACAACTCGTACGTAGCGCGTTCCAGCATGAGCAGGGGCCAGGGATGGCCGACTCCCCACTTCTTGTAGGAGGTACCGTCGGCGCGTTGACCATAGCCGTCATGGTTGTACCGTTTCCAGCAGGGGCCTGCGGGAAAGTCGACCTTCAAGACGGCGTCGATTACTTTCAGCGAGTTCTCGATGAGAGGATCGCCCGGCCTGCGGATACCAAAGCGGACCAACTCCAGAAATCCGTGATCGACGATCTGGTTTGCGGGATATTGATAGCGATCGCCGGGCTTCTGATTGGAGAGGGTCAGTTCGCCGCTGTCGGGGTCCTCGTCGCCAGCCGCGCCATCGTGGCTGACGGCGGGATTGATGCGGATGTAGTGGCGCTTGACGGCCGGCAACAGCGTGCCCTCGTTCGTGACCGTCCACTTCTCAACATGCGACTCGAGGAAGTCGGCGTAGGTGCGCACGAAGTCCGCTGTATGCTCGTCACCGCGGTGTTCCAGCATCTCGGCGGCGCAGATGAGAGCAGCGATATTGGCGGCGAGGGTAGAAGGCGAGTAGCCTCCCGCTTCTTCCCAACGGTCCTCGGGGGTGGCGGGACCTTCGCGGATGAGATAGGCGCAGGCCCGGCAAACCGTGATGTAGGGATCGAACTCAGCCAGCGCGTTGGCCTTCCAGAGACGCCAGGCCAGGATGATGGGAAAGGAAACTTCATCCAGTTGAATGCCGGTCCAATAAGGATCGCCATCGATCCAGAAGTTCTGGTAGAAGCCGCCGTCTTCGCGCTGGGCGATGGCCAGATAGATCATGGCGCGCAAGGGCGTAGTGGTGTCGCCGGCAGCTAGAAGGGCGCTGGCGGAGTGCACCATATCACGGGTCCAGACCAGGTGATAGCCGCCCAGTTCGTCATCGCTTTTGTCTTCGCCCCAGGGAATGCTCAGGCTGGCGATCATGGCTCCGGGATAAAGTTTGTCCTCGTGGGCCAGCAGGAGATTGATGCTGCGGGCGAACAAGCAGGAGGCATAGCCGGAGACCTTGTCGTGGTTCATGTCGATGACAGCCAGACGCTTGCGGGTGCGGTGCCACTGCTCGATGAAACTGTTGACATTGTTTTGGAAGGGGACACACAGGGATTGGAAGAGGGTGGCGCCGGCCGCGTGTTGGGTGCGGCCGAAGGCCAGGCCGAGGGTGAACTCGTTGCCGTGCGCCAGGTCGATCTCTCCCGTCAGTGCGACATTTCCGTCCAATGCGCTGTCGTATTCCCAATCCATCGTCAGGTTGTGCGCCAAGTCGGTCCAACCGTCACTGATACCAACGTAGCCGCAGGAGAGCTTGCTGAACCCTGCCTTGGTTCCGATCGCCATGTGTACATTGTCGCGATAGGCAATCAGGAAATGCCGGCCCTTCGCTTCCAATACTTCTGCATTGTTATGCCATCCGCCAATGTTCAAGTGAGGGGCGCAAAGCACATAGAGGTGCAGGCGCCCCTGCCACTCTGGCGCCGGGTTGAATTTGGTATGAATCAGGAGACAGTTGAGGTGAGGGTCAGAGATGATCTGCTTCTCAATGGAGTAACGTCCCTCGGGATCGGTGTTGGTTATCTTGAAGCCCAGGGCGCCAGGATCGAGTAGCTCAACGGTGCTGATAGTATTGCGGCGCTCGTCGTGGAAAAATGTTTCGCCGTCGCTGACCATGTACTGCAAATCCCGGATCTGAGGGCAATCAATGGTCGGATAGTAGACCTCCGTGTTAACACCCTTGGCCAGGGTGTACCAGATGCGGCTTGAAACAGCGTATGCGGTGCCAACCGCATCTTTCGCGCCAGCGGTCCAACGGGGTTCAATGCCCGGTCCGCCCGGGGCTGGATTCTTGCCAGTCAAGATAAATGCTCCTCGCCTACGGCTGGGGATTCCTAAGATCCGCACAAGGAAAAATCGGAGATCAGCGTTACGCGCTCTCTATTCTTACTCCGAGTCAGCCCTCGGGCTGAGTCACCAAAACTTCACAAATCCCTGGTCTGGACCAGGAAGACCCGAAGTGTGTGGTCTCGCTAAGCTGCATTGGCCGACGATACAGGCGCGTTGGAAAGTGTACCGCGAGCGTCAAGAGGTTATGAAATCAGTGTTAATACTGGTCCAACCGGCGCCGGAGGGCGGGCGGGAAAATTTTTGGGAACTTTTGGTTCTGCTATCATGAAACCCAAGCAGGATGTGGCAAGAGAGTGCTCCCCAACTTGCCCGTGTGGGTATTGGCCAGCAGTAATACTATCCCATCGCGAAACGCCACTGGCTGGTGGGGTCTTTCTTTGTGTGCGCCAAATCGTCACGACGAGCGAAGTTGAGGCACCTCGTCGCCAGCACCCGGCAGCGATTCCGGGGCAGCCGCCGACGAGGCCAAGGGCGCAACACTCCAGGGTCACTGAACGAACTGCGCCGATATCACCCGACGGCATTGCGGCCATTGGGCCGATGTGCGTTTTCGAAAGGAATGGAGGAAAACAAAGTGCAAATCGCGATCGCTTCCGATGAAACAGGGCATGAAGCTAAACAGCGTCTGACTGCGAAACTGATTGCCGCCGGGCACGCGGTTACGGATGCTGCGCCGCCGGTGCAGGGTCAGGTCCGTACCGATTACGCCGAGCAGGTTGCGCTGTCGGTGCTGCGGCACGACTCCGAGCGCGGCATCATCATCAGCAACCGGGCGGTGGGCGCCTCCGTTGCCGCGAATCGCGTGCCTGGAGTCCGGGCTGCGCTTTGTGGCGACGCCCATTCCGCTCACGTGGGCGCCAAGATCGAGGGCATGAACGTCCTGGTGCTGGCGCTACATTCGCTGGAGGAGCAGCACGCGCAGGAAGTGGTCGACGCCTATCTGAATGCCACCCTTGCCCCAATTGAAGTGGTCGGCGGTTTGCCGCCACGGCGCTTGCAGCGTGTTTTTGCCTATATCCGGGAGAATGTAGCCCGCGGCCTATCGGTGAACGAACTGGCACACGTGGTGGGCATGAGCCAGTATTACTTCTCCAAGCTGTTCAAGATGAGCACCGGCATAACGCCCCATCAATATGTAATGCGGCAAAGAGTGGAGCGCGCCCAGGAGCACCTGCGCGAGAGCCGGATGGCCCTGGCCGAAATTGCCACCCAGGTCGGGTTCGAGACCCAGAGCCACTTCACCAGCGTGTTTCGCCGCCTGGTAGGCGCTACCCCCAAGCGCTATCGGGAAATGCATCAGGCCAGCCCGCTGCATGCTATGACATCGCAGGAGCGGCAGCGGTCCGAGGAGCAGAAGCCGGCAACCGCGGCGTAAGGCGATCCCAGTCGCATACAAATAACACCGGCGCGACCAATGGTCGCGCCGATTTGCTTGTGGCCACTTCAGGCGAGGAACTATTGCTGCTGTTGCGGCCGGGCGACCGGTCTCCTCATCTTGGTGGTGGGATTCGGTTTCGTCGACCCCGCCGGCATCAACTCATTGAGCAGCCCGTCGGCGTGATAGATGTTGCGCAGCGCTTCCGTAATGGCGCGGCTGTCCACTTCCACGGCGCGCGCCACCTTATCGCTGTAAGCGAAGTTCCATACCAGCGATTCAATGTTGCCGTCAAAAATAATGCCGACCACCTCGCCCGCCTTGTTGATGACGGGACTGCCGGAGTTGCCACCGATAATATCGGCGGTGGAAACCGTATCGTACTTCGTTTGCAGGTTGATAGCCGACTTGTTCTTCAGCCAGCTCTCCGGAAGCTGATAGGGCGGCATGCTGCCATGCTCGGCGGCATGCTGGTAGGCTCCGCCCATGGTGGTGAACCACGATACATCCTTGCCGTCGAGCTTGTAGCCTTCGACCGAGCCATAGCTGAGTCTCAGGGTGAAGGTTGCGTCCGGCGGCACACTCAGGCCCTTCTGCGCGAACAGCGCCTTACCAATGTTGCCGCCACTTTGCCGCAGTACGGCCTGCACCTGGTTCTCATCGCGATTGTGGATAGCGGCAGCGTCCGGCTCAACTTCCCGCATCATGACGATCAGAGGATCGGTGCTGGCGTTCACGGCGTCCACGCCACCTTGATAGAGCTGCTTGCGCACGGCAACATCCTCGAGCTTGGTGCCGGCGATCGCGGCCTGGGCGCGCTCGTCGGGCGACTTGCCGGCCAGGGCTTTGCGGACGTCAGCATTCTCGGCACCTAGTTCATCCCGCATTTCCGCCAGGCTTTCGCTCAATAGAACCTGCTCCAGAGATTTGTAAATCGGAGCAGTGGAGAAAAGCCGCTGCTCCAGCGTTGGCAGTTGCGAATCCTGATAATTGTGCATGCGCTGGTCGCTGGGCATCTGCTTTTCATATGCAGCGCGTACGATCAAGCGGGCGTAGCCTGCCAGATCGCCGCGGAACCCGCCCATACCGTCGAGATACAGCAGCTGTTTGTAGATTTGCTTTTGGACATCGACGGCCTTGGCAATTTGCGCCCAGGGGTCGCCGAACTCCTGCTTGCGCTGTGGATTGGACTCGACGAACTCCTGGAGGCTCTTCTCGTCGGCAGCCTTGGTCGCCATCACGTCCTTGTCCTTCAAGCCATCTTCGTAACCGGTGACGGCCTTGAAGGAATTCTGAAGCCCGAATACGTCGCTCTGCGCTTGGCGATCGTTTTCCGCCGATTGCGCGCTGAACTTCTGTAGCACGTCAACCCGGCGGCTGAGCGATTTGAGCTGTAGCGGGAACTGGTGGTCGCGTAGAAAGGCGAGCTGGTCCGTGGTGAGCAAGCGGCCGGTGCGGCCAGGATGTCCGGAGACAAAGACCAGTTCGCCCTCATTCGTACCGTTGGGCGACCACTTCAGATAATCGTGAGTTTGTGCGGGCTGGCCGTTCTCGTAGGCGCGGAAGAACGAGATGTCGAGATCGTAGCGGGGATATTCAAAGTTGTCAGGATCGCCGCCGAAGAATGCGATATCGAACTCGGGCGCAAAGACCAGCCGGATGTCATCGTACTTCTTGTACTTGTACAGGTTGTACATCGCCCCGGAATAGAAGGTGACGACGTCGCAGCGGATATCGCCGCCGGAACATTGTTTTTCCAGCGCCGCTATTTCCTGGCGCTGCGCTTTGCCGGCATCGGCAGCGGGCATTCCCGGCTTCACCGCGCCGTTCACCTTCGCGGTGACGTCGGAGATATCTTCCAGCACCACAAAACCCATGCCGGGGCACTTGGCTTCGTCGGCGCGGGTGGGCGCGTAGAAGCCAGCCTTCATGTAGTCCTTACCGCTGGTGGAAAGGTCGTGAATGCATTCCTGCGCGATGTGGTGATTGGTAAAGATGAGCCCGTCCGGCGAGACAAACGACGACGAGCCATTGGGGGCGCGGGCCGAGGAAAGCCGAACATGATCGAGCCACGCCTGGTCTGGCGCAAAACCGTACTTGGCTTGTACTTTGTCTTTGGGAAATGCATTGAACAGCCACATGCCTTCGTCGGCGTAAATCGAGCTGCCGGAAAAGAGCATAAGCAGGGAGAGCAAAAGGGCAGTTCTTTTCAACATGAGGACTCCAGGGCGGAGAATCCGCGCCAGTTCGCAATTGTGTCCGGCACAGGGAACTCCGGACGGGTAACCAAACCCTTGACTATAAACTCCGGGGCAGGCGGCGGGCAATGACATGGCCTGCGGTACACACCTGATGCGCGCGGCCCGTCCCCTTTACAATAGAGATCTGTGGTCCCAGCTCAGGTAAAACTGGAAACCGGAAACTTGAAACTCATCATCTCCGCAATCGTTTTTCTTATGACGACTACCGCACTCGCACAACAACCGCTCGCCGCCTCGCAGGCCATTACCGACCCCACCAAGCTGGAGAGCAAGACCGTCGCCGACATGCAGACGTTCTCCATCGAGAAGCTCTATATGACGCGCCAGATGGGCGGCTCGACGTGGTCGCCTGATGGCAAGCAGGTGGCCTTCATCTCCAACATCAGCGGCCGCAACAACCTGTGGCTGGTGCCGGCAAGCGGCGGCTGGCCGACGCAGTTGACCATCAGCGACCAGCGGCAGGCACAGCCAGTGTGGTCGCCCGACGGCGCGTGGATCGCTTACACCTCTGACCACGATGGCGACGAGCAGTGGGACATCTTCCTGGTTTCGCCCAAGACGGGCGACGTGGTGAACCTGACCATCTCGCCGGAGTCAGCGGAGACCGATCCGGCGTGGTCGCCCGACGGCAGCAAACTGGCCTACACCACCAAGCCGAAGACGGGATCGAGCTACGAGATCGAGTTGATGGATGTGACCACGCGGCACATTCGCCATCTGACGAAGAACACGCCCAAGGAGCTGAGCAACCACCACCCGATTTTCTCGCGCGACGGCAAGTTCGTTGTCTATACGCAGTCGCACGCCACCGGGAAGGACGCCAACGTTTTCGTGCTCGATCTGGCCGACGGGCGGAGCGTGAACCTGACGCCGCACGACGGCCAGCAGAATTACATCGCTGCCGATGTTTCGCCGGATGGCAAAACCGTCCTGATCACGTCGGACGCCCACAACGGCCACGAAAATGTTGGGCTCGTCGACATTACGACGAAGAAGATCGACTGGCTGACCGATGAGAAGTGGGAGCTTAGCGCGGGCGGCTTTTCTTCTGATGGCAAGTCGCTCACGTGGACTGCGAACGTTGATGGCACGACGAATATTTATTCCTACGATATTGCCGGCAAGCACGCGAGCGCATTGCCGATTACGCCGGGAGTGAATTCGCTGGGCGGCGATCCGACGGCCTACGCGCGCGATGGATCGCGGCTGTTGTACTACCACAACGGCGCCACTGCCCCCAGCGATCTTTGGGTATACGACATCGCGTCAAAGCAGTCGCAGCAGATCACGCTCTCGCTGGTCGGCGGACTGCACAGCGCCGACATGGTCCAGCCGTACCTGGTGCACTACCCCAGCCGTGACGGCAAGTGGACGATCTCGGCGTTCGCGTATGTCCCGAACAATATTCAGCGCAACGGCAAGTTCCCGGCGATTGTCTACATTCACGGCGGTCCGGCGGTGCAGTCGGTGGACTCGTTCAATCGCTTCATTCAGTACATCGTGAACCAGGGATACCTGGTGATTGCGCCGAACTATCGCGGCTCGACTGGATATGGCAAGCAGTTCACCGATGCCAACATGGGCGATGCCGGCGGCCAGGAATTGAACGACGTGCTCGACGCCGGGGAGTGGATCAAGAAGAGCGGCTTCGTCGATCCCAAAAAGCTGATCGTGATGGGCGGCAGCTACGGTGGCTATCTCAGCATGATGGCAGTGACGAAGGCCCCGGACATGTGGGCGGCAGCGGTTCCGATTGTGCCGTTCGTGAATTGGTTTACCGAGATCGCCAACGAAGATCCCAGCCTGCGCGAATACGATCTGGCGACGATGGGCGATCCGGTGAAGAACAAGGCGCTGTACGAAGACCGCTCGCCGATCAACTTTGTCGACCAGATCAAAGCTCCGCTGTTGCTATTGGCGGGCGCGAATGACCCGCGCTGTCCGGCGTCAGAAGCGCAGCAGGTGGCCGATGCCGTGAAGAAGCGCGGCGGAGTTGCGCAGTTGAAGATCTACACGGATGAAGGCCACGGCTTCGCGCGGGTAGAAAACCAGATTGATGCGTATCAGCGGGTGTCGGACTTCCTCAAGGTGCATGTGCCGTCGCCGGGATGCGGGTGTTCGGTGTATGAGTAGCCGCTGTTCGCTTTTCGCCATTCGCTCCTAGCAAACATGCTAAATAAGGAGCGCGGCGGGTGCCCCACTCATTCGCGGTTGTTCGAATGAGTGGGAGATGACACCAGATGAAGACAGCGCGCAAAGAGACTCTGCAGCGAAGTGCCGCCGGCTGAAGCCGGCTCAGACGCACTTAACAACGCTGGTACGCGGACCTGAAGGTCCGCACTACCCGACCTTGACGCTGGCCTGAAGGCCAGCTCTTCCTCCCCACCGAAAGCTCGGCATCCGAGTTCGAATCTAACGCGTGCCTACCGCCCCGCCAACTTCGTAGATGCTGTACCACGATGTGGCAGCCTTCAGCGCGTTGTTCACGTTGTTGATGTTCTTCACGCCTTCGTCTTTCAGCCAGGCTTCGAAGGCCTTGCCGCCCTGTTGCGCGTAGATCGGGATGCCGTCCTTCCAGGTGGCCCGTCCACAGAGCACGCCGTTAAACTTCACGCCTGCTTCGGCGGCGAACTCCAGGTCCTCGATGAACTCTGGATTGCTGACGCCCGCCGACAGATAAATGAACGGCTTGCTGGTCGTGCCCGCGGCGGCGCGATAGTGATCCAGTGCTTCCTTCTTCGTATAGACCTTCGTTCCCTTAAACGAGCGCGAGCCCTCGACGAATTGCATGTTGATGGGAATTTCCACCTTCAATACATCCACGCCGTAGCGGTCCTTCGAGAACTCCTCCATCGACTTCGCGACGACCTCGGGTTTCAGCTTGGCGAAGTCAGCGCCCTTCTCGTCCATGCCTTCTTTGTAGCCGACGAGCTCGAGGAAGAACGGAATGTCGTTGGCGCGGCACTCGTCGCCGATGCGCTCCGCCCAGGCATGCTTGTGGTCGTTGATCTTCTGATCGTCGTAAGGCGTGTAGTAAAGCAAAATCTTGACGCAGTCCGCGCCGGCTTCCTTCAGGCGTTTGGCAGACCACAGGTCGAGCAGGTCGGGCAGGCGGCCGGGCAACTGCTTGTCGTAACCAGTCTTCTCGTAGGCCAGCAGCAGGCCGGAACCTTTGGCGCGGCGCTTCGCCGCCGGCAGTCCCCACTCGGGATCGAGCAGGATGGCGCTGGCATGTTGAGTGAGGACTTCGGTGACATAAATTTTGAACTCTTCCAGTTCTTTGTCGCCTGCATTGGTGCCCAGGGCTTTCTTCAACGAGCCGCGCTGGTCCATGGCGGCGGCGGCGATCACGCCGCGATCGTTGGAAACATTCTTCATGCCCGCGAGTTTTCCAGGAGTCAATTTCATGATGAGACCTCCACGGGCAGATCGCCCGGTTCGATAAATGAAGAATTGAAGTGCAGTCCCGCAGAGAGCGGCTCCCACCCCATCGCGCCAACAGCGGGCGCGATGGGGACCCCGGCGCTGGGCCTAAGAAGTGCGGAACAGGAAATTCTAAATGAATCCGGAGGCGCGTGCGAGAGCATAGCGGCCCGGCTTCTGCTGCGGTTTGACCCTTTGGAAGCGTGCTAGGCCAGCAGTCGCCAAGCCGAACGCAGACTTAGGATGCCTTTGATAGAGCAAGCTTCACATTGGCGGGCAGCCGGAGAGCGATGAAGTAATCTGCCGGATAGAGATAGTCCTCGCCGGACTCGTCTATAACCCGCACCAGATTGTGGTTTGCCGCGGAGGCGTCCCGCACCGCGGAATACAGTTTTCGCAGCTCAAGAGAGGCCGGGTAGCCTCCATTGCGCACACAAAGCACGAATGCCTCGCGATTACTTTTCTTACGCGAGGAGCCGTTTGATTTTGAACTCTTTTTTGCCGATACCATGCGCTTCATACCAATGTAACTCCGCCATCACCTGCGCGCCATCGCTAAGTTTGATGCCTGCGAGACCTTTCAGCTTCCGCCAGGATCCGCGGCCATAGGCTTTCCACAACCGTTTGCGCTCGCGAACTCCCACACCTGCGGCGATGATTTCAATCTGTGTGATCTCGCCGATAATTGCGAAATGCATCCTGATAATTGTAGCCGCTGCGCCCTGGCACCTACTGCCTTAGCGGCAACCCGCTCAGCACCGCCTGCTGGCGTGCGATCAGCGCTTCGATGCCCTGGCGCGCCAGCGAGAGCATCTTGGCAAACTGCGCATCGTCGAACGGCCGACGCTCGGCTGTGGCTTGCACCTCGATGAGCTTCTTGCTGCCGGTGGCGACCACGTTCATGTCGACCTCGGCGCGCGCGTCCTCTTCGTAGCACAGGTCGAGCATGATCTCGCCATCGACGATGCCGATGCTGGTGGCGGCGACGTAATCGCGGATGGGAGCGACTGTCATCGTGCCTGTCTCGACCATGCGCCGCATGGCCAGCCCCATAGCGACGAACGCGCCGGTAATGGATGCGGTGCGCGTGCCGCCGTCGGCCTGGATAACGTCGCAATCGAGGAAGATGGTGCGCTCGCCCAGCTTCTGCATGTCAACCACGGCGCGCAGCGAGCGGCCAATCAGGCGCTGGATCTCGTGAGTGCGGCCGCCGGCGCGGCCCTTGGTAGCCTCGCGCGGGCTGCGGGTCAAAGTGGAGCGCGGCAGCATGCCGTACTCGGCCGTCACCCAGCCTTTGCCGCTGTTGCGCAGGAATTGCGGCACGGAGTCTTCGATGGTTGCGGTGCAGATGACGCGCGTGTTGCCGAGCTCGATGAGGCACGAACCTTCGGCGGTAGAGATGAAGTCGGGGATGATGTTCACCGGCCGCATCTGGTCAGGAGAGCGATTGTCGGAACGGAAGATCATAAAGTCAGTGGTCAGTGGCTAATGGCTAGTGGTCAGTGGTCAGTCTAACCACCCAAGTCTACATGCTCGACGTTATCGACTTGCCGGCCGAGGAAGCGGGTGGCCAGCCGCTTGAACTTGTCTGTCGAATCGGTGACGTAGAAGCGGAAAGTACGATGGGCAGCCGGCGATCCTACCGTTATAGGGGTCCCTCGACTCGTCGTTTCACTCCTCGCTCGGGATGACACATCATTGGAAATGGTTTCGCTCCGAGCTCCCAGCTCGGAGCTCGGGGCCCGCGGCTCGCGGCTTTCTTCGATCAGCTTCTTCACCACGCGCGCAGTCGATTCCGCCGAATCTACGATCTGCATTCCTTCGGGTACGATCCTGCGCAGCAGCGGCGCGATCAGGGGATAGTGCGTGCAGGCCAAAACCAGAACATCAGCTCCGTCGGGAGCTTGCGCAGTCGCCTCGTCCAGATAGATTCGCGCCACCTGCTCGGTTACGGGATGCTCGATCCATCCCTCCTCGACCAGCGGCACAAATAACGGACAGGCTTTCTCCAGCGATTGCAAGTCGTGGCGTTGCAGGGCGTCGCGATAGGCATGGCTGCTGACCGTTGCGTCGGTCGCGATGACAATGGCCGCGCGCTTTTTACTGACCTCGGCTGCCATGGCCGCGCCGGGCTCGACCACGCCGACCACCGGCACATGAGCAGCCTGTTTGATCTGTGGTAGGGCCAGCGCCGTCGCGGTATTGCACGCGATCACCAGCAGATCGATGTTCTGCTTCTCCAGAAAGCGCGTCGCGCCGATGGCGTAGCGTGCGACGGTTTCAGCCGACTTGGTTCCATACGGCAGGCGGGCGGTGTCGCCGAAGTAGAGATAGTGCGCGGGCAGCTGCTCGGCCATGGCCTTCAGGACGGTGAGGCCGCCGACGCCCGAGTCGAATACGCCAATGCGGGGTAATGTCACTGCATGTCCTTTACTACCTGGCCGACGGTGCTAGCCTCGTAGAAGCGCTTCAGATCGGCATGTCCGGCGAGGGTTTCGCGCTCCTGCCCGTTCACCAGAATCTTCACGCGCGCGATCTTGCTGTCGTTCGCGTTCAGCGTCAACACCAGCGACGCGACCGTCAGTTCTTCAGCGAGTACGCCGGAAGGATGCGCGTCAGCGAAGGCCGAGTTGGTATCCACCACGGCCGCGTCCTCGCTTAGCAAGTAAACCGAGCGCACATCCGAGGCCGGCCCGATGGTGTGCGGCGACGGCGGCTTCAAGTATTGTGCCAGCAGCGTCCGCAGCACGGCGCGGGCACGCTCGCTGCGCTCGGCGGGCAAGGCGACATTTAGTTGGGTCTTGCGGAGAGTGCCGTCGCTGTCGTTGGCGACGTACAAAGTTACCGGCTCGGGAGGCCCATTCACCGGAGGCGTCACGATCAATTGCTGCTCGGCCGCGGCCTGCGCGTCACGCGCGACCTTGCGCTTCAGATGCAAGGCGTAGAAGCCCAGGCCGATGGCAACGGTCGCGAGTATGGCGAACATGACCAGGATGTAGCGGGGCGCCCAAGCCGCTTTGGTCTTGGGGGGATCGGGTTGGGGCAGCGTCATGGCCGCACCTCCGGCAGCTTGGAGCGGACGGCGGCAATGCCGGCGGCAATCGACTGGGCGACCTGCTCCTGATACTCGGCGGCGGCGATGTTATCCACGTTGTCGTCAGGAGGCGCGATCTCAACCGCGATGGCGGGCGCGGCGATGTTGTTCATCGGGCGCAAGGGCGCGACCAGCGTGGTGTTGGGCAGTTTGCGCGAATCCAGCTCCGCGGCCACCGATCCGGCGGCCACGCCGCTCAAGTCGAGGAATGCGGCTTGCGCGGTGTCCCACGGCAGGAATCCATCACGCGACAAGTTCGCCGCCGGCAGCATCGAGGTAAAGACATGCACACCGCGTCCAGTGTTGGCGGCGTGGAGCGTTATGTACAGCGCCGGTCGCGCAGCGTTTACCGAGGCAGCGCGCTGGTCGAGCGGGATAGCCACGTCGGAGTTGCGCAGCATGCCAGCGGCAATGCCATGACTTGCCAGCTCGCGCTGCACACGCCGGGCAAGCGCCAGCACCACGTCCTTCTCCACCAGCGACGCCGTGATCGACGCGCCACTGTCGGCGCCACCGTGGGCCGGATCGATGATCACCAGAAAGCGCGGGCCGGATGGCGGCTTCGGTTGCGGCGCCTGGGCTTGCGCTGGAGCTTGCGGCTGCGGTGTTGGAGGCGGGGGCGCGGGCGGCGGAGGCGGAACCGGAGTCACGATGATGGTCTTGCCGCCGTCGGCGAAGCTGGCCATCAGCGGGGCCGTGCCCATCACGTCGAGCTCGGCCAGCCCGTCGTGCTCGGCAAAGACCGCGCCGGTGATCACCGTATTCTCAAAGTTGGCGCTGTCTTGTCCGTTGGAGATCACAGGCTCGCGGCGGAAGGTGAAGCGCACTCGGCCCGGCTCAGTGGCAACCGTCGGGTTTACTGGGCTGGGGAAGCTCACCACTAGCTTCGGCGGGGTGCTCTTGTCCAGCTCCAGACTGAAGCGAATGGGAACGTCGCCGACGAACAGGCGGCGGGCTGCGGCGTGCAGTTGGACGGGCTTCGCCAGCAGCTTGTCCAGGATTTCCGGCACAGAACTCAACGGGACGTAACCGCGGCCGTTCTGAAGCACAAAATTCGCGGCCAGCTTGTAGTTTTGCCCCAGGACCTTCGCTTTGTCTTTGTCCTCGTTGAACTGCGCCTCGACGGCGCGGCCACCTGGCGGAGTGAACTTTACTTTGTATTTCTTGCCGTCGGGACGGGCATCGATTTCGCCCAGCGGCTCCAGCAGGTCGACCAACCCGGCGTAAGGCAGACCCTTCACGTCCAGCAGTGGAACGGAGTAAGAGGTTTGCGGAGAATAGACCGTGAGCTGGTCGGCTGGCTGGGCGTGCACCGTCGCGAGGTGGGCGATGATGGCCGCCAGCGCCAATGCAGGCAAAACGAGGCCAAGCCAGAAGCGAAAGCGGTTATCTGCCAGCGGGAACCTCAAAGTCATCCGATCGATCCGTGAGCGACGTACAGGTTCCCTCAACGATATATGCAATGCGGAGCAGTGGAAAGTGGCTTCGATGGAGCGCCGGAGGATTCCGCGAAAGAGAGCGGGAACGCAGATCCCTCGCAGGCCTGACGACCGCGCCAAGCGCAACCCTGGCGGTCGTCGGTGCCCCGACGTTAGCCTACTCGTGGTGACAAAAAGAAAAAGGACTCTCTCCCTAGGTCGCCTGCAGTGAGTAGATGGTAAGCCCGCTTAGCATTTTGGGATAGAAGTCGGTGGACTTCTGCGGCATTACTGCGCCGGCAAAGGCGATATCGCCCATCTGCTCAATGCGCACCGGATTCATCAGGAACGCCACCTGGGCGGAACCGCTGCGCACGGCATCCACGGCCTCATCAGCATCGCGAATGTATTTCAGGTGCTTCTGTGCCCGGATGTCGTCTTCGGACATGCCGAGAATCTCTTCCAGCACCAACTTGTGCAACTGCACTACGTCGAGGCCGCGTTGCTGCTCAGACAGATCCTTCAGCCGCGCGGGCTGCACATCGTTACGGGCGCGCAGCAGAAAGCCGCTGTGCGCCGTTACTGCCAGCAGGGCGGTGCGATCCTTGCCGGCTTCGCGCAATCGCTGGGTCGCGTCTGGCGCGTCCGACACCGGGCCCACATCCTCAACCTCAAAATACTTCTGAAGCTCGGCGACCATCTCGAAGATGCTGAAGTCCTTCAGGCCAAAGACCACGCGATGCGTCGGGAGGATTACGAGTCCGGGCGCATCCATGTTGACGAAGGTGATGACGACACTCTCATGGGGAGCGTCAAGATCGCCGTTCGACTGCTGCCGCATCTGATTGCGATAGTTGAGAGCAGTTTCGTAGCGATGGTGCCCGTCGGCGATGATCAGTTTCTTGTCTGCCATCTTCGCCTTCGCCGCGGCCAACGTCGCCGGATCGGAGACCTTCCACATCTGGTGCAGCACGCCGTATTCGTCGCGCAACTCGACCGTAGGCGGCGTGCTCGGCTTCAGCAGGGTCGCGACCTCGTCCGCCGGATCGCTGTAGAGCATGAAGATCTGCTCGCAATGGGCTTGCGTCGCCTGAAGCAGGTTCAGGCGATCGGCCTTGGGCTTGCTCAATGTCTGCTCATGGCGAAAGACCACTTTGCGGTCGTAGTCTTCCACGCGGCCCAGGGCGATGAAGCCGCGCCGTTCAAGCTGGGCTCCGGCCGGATCGCCGGGAATCTTGAACGTCTGGACATAGACGTAAATGCTGGGCTCAGCGTCGCGTTGCAGAACGCCCTCGGCCTGCCATTGCCGCAGGTAAGCGGCCGCTCGGGTGTAAACGTTCTCCTGATCGTTGTCGCCCGGCTGCGACTTGCCCAGAATGATTCGCACCAGGTTATAGGGACTGGCTGCGTAATATTCGTCCTGCATTGCCGGAGTGATTTTGTCGTAAGGCTGGGTCATTACCTCGCCCGCGGTAACTTTCGAAGGGTCGTAGCGAAGAGCACGAAAGGGAAGTATGTCTGCCATAAGAGTTCCTGTACCCGAGACGCAGAGTTGTCAGTCTTGTGTTCACCGCGGAGGCACCGAGGACACGGAGTGACCAATATTTAGGAGCCTCCGTGGTGTCCGTGTCTCCGTGGCGAGCTGACAGGGCCTCGGGAAGGCTGATTGTAGCAACAACAATATGGAAACCAGAATGACGTGAATCACAACCAAAGGTTCATTTGATCGGGACGGCAGAGAAACGAACTGCGCCCACAATCTGGCGCCGGGAGCGGCTGCTGCGGTCGCCGCAACCTGTGATAACATTCAGCCCACGTTGTAAAGGATCTTATGGCCCGCGGGAGCAGTACGGCATTCGGGTCAAGCGGCTCGGCCATCCAGCCTCGGCATCGCCAGCGTGCGGCGGGACTTTTTCCCGGCCAGCCCGTCCAATCCACCGTGCGCGTTTCCCGGACGTTGTTCCTGCTGCTGGGTTTGTGCGTTGTCGCCTGCTGGGCGGTGCTGCCCGCGTTTGCTCAGAACGACGACATCCACATCAATCCGCGCGAGACCAAGAAGGCCGACGCTGCAATCGCTCCGGACATTCCCGGCGATCCCTCGTTGCGCACGCACACCAAGCCGTTGAAGAAGGATGTGGAACTGGTATTGGTCCCGGTGACCATTACCGATCCCATGAACCGGCTGGTGACCGGCCTGGAAAAGGAGAACTTCGCCCTTACCGACAATGGCAAGCCGCAAACGATCCGGCACTTTTCCAGTGAAGACGCTCCGATTTCACTGGGCGTCATCTTCGATGTGAGCGGCTCCATGGCCGACAAGATCGACAAATCGCGCCAAGCCGTGGTTGAATTCTTCCGCACCGCCAATCCCCAGGATGAGTTTTTCCTGATCACGTTCTCGGAAAAGCCGGAGGTGCTGGTAGACTTCACCTCCTCCGTCGAGGACATCCAAAACAAACTGGTGTATGCCATTCCCAAGGGGCGAACGGCTTTGCTGGATGCCATTTATCTGGGCATGAACCGCATGACAAAAGCGCACTATGAGCGCAAGGCGCTGTTGATCATCTCCGATGGCGGCGACAACCACAGCCGCTACACTGAGGGTGAGATCAAGGCGATGGTGCGGGAGGCGGATGTCCAGATCTACGGCATCGGGCTGTTCGATCGCGACTTCAAGACTCCGGAGGAACGGGAAGGCCCGGCTTTGCTCAGTGAGGTTACGGAAGTAACCGGGGGCAGGACGTTTGTCATCGATTCGCCCAATGAACTGGCGGACGTAGCCACTAAGATAGGCATTGAGCTGCGCAACCAATATGTCCTGGGATATCGTCCCACTAATCCGGGACGCGATGGTAAGTGGCGCAAAATTAAAGTTAAGCTAAATCCTCCCAGAGGCTTGCCGCCGCTGCACGTATACGCCAAAACTGGATACTATGCACCAACGGAATAAACGCAATCTTCTCCTGATTACCTTGGTTTTGATATTGGGCACGTGGCTGGCGGCCCAGAACTCCAGCACCCCCCCCGCTCAGCCGGCGGCGAACCAGCAACCCACGGCCCCCAAAGCTCCCAGCCAGCCGGGCAGCGACAACGTTCAGCCTCCGGCGACCGAAGGACAGGAGCCTGCCGGGCAGCATGACGACGTCTACGTCTTCAAGAAGGAAGTGGACGAAGTCACCCTGCATGCCACGGTGGTCGACGATCGTAATCGTCTGATCACCAGCCTGACCAAGGCCGACTTCAACGTTCTGGAAGATGGCAAGCCACAGAAGATAACTTCGTTTCACAACGAAGATATCCCGGTAGCGTTGGGCATCGTCATTGACAATTCCGGTTCCATGCGCGAGAAGCGTCCCCAGGTCAACGCCGCCGCAGTCAACCTGGTGCGCGCCAGCAATCCGCAGGACAAGGTTTTCGTGGTCAATTTCAACGAAGAATATTTCCTCGATCAGGACTACACGGGCAGCATTCCCAAGCTGAAGGACGCACTGGAGCGGATCGAGTCGCGGGGCGGCACCGCGCTGTATGACGCGGTCGTGGCCTCAGCCGACCATCTGAAGAAGAGCGGCGACTTGGAGAAAAAGGTGCTGCTGGTAGTGACCGACGGCGAAGACAATGCCAGCCGCGAGTCGCTGGAGCAGGCCCTCCGCCGATTGCAGGAACAGAATGGCCCGACAATCTACACTATTGGCTTGCTGAGTGAAGAGCACGGCAAGCGGGCGCGGCGTGCCCTGCGTGAAATGGCGGAGGACACTGGCGGGGTCGCGTTCTTTCCCAAGGATTTGAGTGAAGTCGAAGCGATCACCCAGCAGATCGCGCACGACATCCGCAACCAATACACCATCGGGTACAAGCCCCTGAACCCGCAGAGCGCGGGCGGCTACCGCACGGTGAAAGTTGAAGCCCAGGCCAAGGGCTACAAGAAGCTCCAGGTGCGGACGCGCAGCGGCTACTATGCGGGCCAGCAGCACGCGCCATCCCAGGCCAGCGGGCAGTAGCGTGCAACAAGCATCGCCTTAGCGGTTAAAGCCAGATCCGAAATTTTGCCGCCCGTTGTGCACGCCTGAAGGTGTGCTCCACTCATGATGTTCGGCTCCCTCTGCGTCTCAATCGGACGTCAACGCATCCAAAGCGGCTGCTGAGTCATGCAACCTCTAGCCGAGTTGTGCGAGCGCATCGCCGCTACTAGCAAGAAGACCGAGAAGATCGCCTCCCTGGCTGAGTACTTTCGCTCGCGGGAGTTGCCGGACGCCGCGATCTCCGCGGTCTTTCTGTCCGGCCGCGCCTTTGCCGGATTCGATGAGCGCACGCTGCAAGTTGGTGGATCGCTTTTGTGGAAGCTGGTCGCTGAACTGACCGGCGCACGTGATGCCACGCTGACCGCCGCTTACCGCGAGCGTGGCGATCTGGGCGCGGCAGCTTCCGATGTCTTGCTGGCGAACGCACCGTCGTCCCCGACCATCACCCTGCGAGAAGTACGCGCGACATTCGACCAGATCGCCGAGACGCGGACGGCGACCGCCAAAGCTGCGGTTCTGAAGTCGTTGCTGGAACGCGCGACGGCCCTCGAAGCCAAATACATCCTGAAGATCATCACCGGCGAGCTACGCATCGGCATGAAAGAAAGCCTGGTGGAAGAAGCCATTGCGAAAGCCTATGACGAGCCGCCGACGCGGGTGCAGCGCGCCAACATGCTGCTGGGCGATATTGGCGCTACGCTGCAACTCGCCGCCGAGCATCGTCTGGATGAAGCCCGCATGAGGCTGTTCCATCCCATCGGCTTCATGCTGGCCAGCCCGGCAGCCGACGCCGAAGAGGCTTTCCAATATTTCGAGAATGCCCTGGTGGAGGACAAGTACGACGGCATTCGCGCGCAGGCGCATTGCGGCGGCGGACAGGTGCGGTTGTTTTCGCGCACTCTCGACGAAGTGACACCGTCCTTTCCGGAGTTGGTGGGTCCGCTAAGCGAATTCGCCGGAGAGGTGATCCTTGACGGCGAAATTGTCGCCTGGCGCGACAACCAGGACGGCGGACATGCCATGCCGTTCGGCGAAATTCACAAGCGTCTCGGGCGCAAGCAGGTCAGCCCGGAGCTCATCGCCGAAGTGCCGGTCGCCTATGTCGTCTTCGATGTGATTTACGCCGAGGGCGAGCTCAGGCTCGACCAGCCGCTCTCGGAACGCGAACACGTCCTGGACCGCGTCTTTGCCGGCGCGAATCGCGTCGCGCCACGTCCCGTCGTGAATCCGCAAGGCAAACTGCTGTTCGAGGCGCAGATTGAGGAGGCCGCCGTGTCGGGATGGGTGTTGCGCGCGCCGTCCGTGCGGGGGGACTCGGCCGAACAGTTAGAGCAGTATTTCGAGCAGGCGATGGCGCGCGGCAACGAAGGCCTGATGATCAAGGACATCAAGTCTCTTTACATGCCGGGGCGGCGCGGACGCTGGTGGCTCAAGCTGAAGCGCGAACTGGCAACGCTCGACGTGGTGGTAACAGCGGCGGAGTTTGGCCATGGCAAGCGCATCCACGTGCTCAGCGATTACACTTTCGCGGTGCGCGAAGGCGAGGAGTTGGTTAACATCGGCAAAGCGTATTCGGGGCTGACAGACAAGGAGATCGCCGATCTCACGGAATGGTTTCTGGCGCACACCACCGCCGATCACGGTCATCTGCGCCAGGTGGAACCGAAGGTCGTGCTGGAGGTGGCATTCAACGCCATCATGCGCTCCGACCGTCACGACAGCGGCTTTGCCCTGCGATTTCCCCGTATCGTCCGCGTTCGGCAGGACAAGCTGCCGGAAGAGATCGACACTGTGGAACAGGTGGAGCGAATCTACAAGCGGCAGCATGGAAGGTGAAGCTGATAGATGTCAGCCGCATATTTCGCGACGTAGGATCGAAATAGGGGTCCTTCGACTCCGCTCGCCTACCGGCTCACTACGCTCAGGATGACACATCTGGGGAAGCGGGTCGTGATCATGCTGTCTTCGCACTTACTGGATCGCTCGATTCGTACTGAAACACCTGCTCCAGCGGCACCCCGAAGGCGTGGGCGATTCGAAAAGCGAAGGCGTGGGCGATTCGAAAAGCCACCTCCAACGACGGCGAATATTTGTCGCCTTCGATGGCGATGACCGTCTGCCGGGTCACGCCGACCTTCTCCGCCAGTTCCTGCTGCGTCATCTCGGAAGAGTTGAAGCGCAGCCTGCGAACGTTGTTCGTGATCCGTCCCTTGCTCATCGCAAGCCCTTCCGGTAATAGAACAGCTGGGTGAGAAGCTTCGCCAGTTCAGCCAATACCATGAACAGCAGCACGAGATTGACGATGAGAAACGGCGTGACAATGATTCGCGTGGGAGCGGCATCGCGCGTCAGGACGGCCATGATGACGCCGCCGATTACGAGAAATGCCCCGGTGGCCAGGGCAAAATAACCGTTGCGATACGCCTTGCATTCGATGAGGACATCGCGCTCGTCCTTGGGTTCGGGCTTGGAGTCCAGAGCGAGAATGATCTGATACACGATTTGGATCACGATAATGGCGATCACGGCAAGAATGAGGCGGCCGATGCCGCCGCTACCGAACTCAGGTTCGCCTGCATGGCGCAAAGCATTAGCAAAGTAGTACCCGTACACGATGACCATCGCCAGCAGCGATCCCAATATGCTTTTTTCCTGGTAGGACAGATCCATTTCTGTTTCCTCTCGTTGAGTAATGTTAAACAGACATAATGTAATGAACAATGAACTAAATGTCAATAATATTTGACATTAAATCGATCTGCGCCAGGTGGAAAAACTCCGCTGCCACCTTCCGGGATAAGATAAGTCTTTGATTTCACGGAGGATATATTGAACGATTCCCACCCGGTAATCACCGTCAACCAGCGCGGTGCGGCGAGGCTGCGCGGCGGACACTTGTGGGTTTATCGGTCTGATCTGACGTCGGCTGAGGCTGCTCCTGGCGCGCTGGTACAGGTGCGAGACGAGCGTGGCAAACGACTGGGGTCGGCGCTTTACAGCAGCGCCTCGCAGATCGCGATCCGGCTGCTGAGCGGCGATGAGATCACCGAAAAAATGCTGCCGGATCTCCTGAGAGCGCGAATCTCCGGCGCCGTCGAGTTTCGCCGGCCGGCCGCACGCGGCACCGATTCCTACCGTGTCATCTTCAGCGAAGCTGACCTGCTGCCCGGCCTGATCGTCGACAAGTACAACGATGTCCTGGCAATGCAGGCGCTGACACAGGCATTCGATCGCGACGATCTGCGCCAGGTCGTGCTGGGCTCGCTGGCCGAACATTTTCCAGACGCGAGCGTGCTGGAACGCGTGGACGCCCATATCCGCAAGCTGGAAGAGTTGCCCCCGCGCGATTCGCAGGTGCTAAGGGTCGCCCGTTCTAGCCCTTCTTTTGGGCCAGGGCGGGAGACAGGCGAGCGGTCGAGCACTATCTTCACGCTGAACGGCGTGCGCTTCCACTTTGACGGCCTCAGCGGCCAGAAGACCGGAGCGTTTCTCGACCAGCGCGAGAACTACGCTGCGGCGGCGCGGTACGCTCACGGCGAGGCGCTCGATGTCTTTACGTATCAGGGAGGATTCGCGCTGCATGCGGCGCGCGTCTGCGACAAAGTTACTGCGGTCGATTCCTCGCGGCCCGCGCTCGAAGTGGCCGAACAGAACGAGCAGCTCAACCGCGAGCAGCATCGGTCGGGCGAGATCGAATGGATCGAGGCCAATGCCTTCGACCTCCTGAAGGACTATGCCACGGCGGGACGGCAATACGACACCATCGTCCTCGACCCGCCGGCGTTCGCCAAGACGAAGCGGGCCGTGTCCACAGCGCTGCGCGCGTATAAAGAACTCAACCTTCGCGCCCTCAAGATGCTTCGGCCGGGAGGCATCCTGGTGACCTGCTCCTGCTCGTTTCACGTCAGTGAGGCGGAGTTTCTGGAAATGCTGGGCTCAGCGGCAGCTGACGCCGGTCGAGTGGTGCGGGTGCTGGAAAAACGCGGCGCCGCGATGGACCATCCTGCGCTGCTGAATGTCCCCGAGACGGCGTATCTGAAGTGCATGATCTGCGAAGTGGAATCCTAAAAACCGCTCACGCCTGTCGGGCAGCCCTCGAGGGGAATTGGCCCAGAAACACAAAACCCAGCCGGTTTCGGCTGGGGCAGTTGAGGATCTCTCAACTTCAATTCTAATTTCATTATATCACACTGGGCAGGGATTTGTCCCGCCTTTGCCAACTTTATATCTGCCGCAGAATCATGCGATTGCGGCTTATTGTTGCGTTTCTCACTATTGACATGTAAAAGTTACCTGCCTGCAAGGTATAACCAATATAAATTCCTATTAAGTCTTTTTATATAAATAGCATACAGTAGTTTTACAAAAATAGACACGTTGGCAAGCCAATAACTTTACAATAGTTTACTCATATTTCATGATTCCATTGCGCTGATAAATGCGTCTAATAGTCAGCGAGCAGGAACGTACAGACCCACGTCCCTTGCGACAAAGAATTGTAGTTTTGAGTGGAGGAAAACGAACCATGACTGTTTTGACCCGTTGGAACCCTTACCGTGATTTGAGTGCAATACAGAATCGTATGAGTCGGCTGTTCGAGGAGCAGTACGGCGCCGGTCGCGAGGAATCGCTGACCGCCGGGGCGTTTGTCCCCGCAGTCGATGTCTACGAGGACGAGCACAGCATTCAGTTGAAGCTGGAAGTGCCCGGCATTGACGAGAAGGACCTCGACATCAAGGTCGAGAACAATGTCCTGAGCGTGAGCGGCGAGCGCAAGCTCGAAAAGGAAGAGAAGGAAGAGAACTTCCACCGCGTGGAGCGCCGTTACGGCAGCTTTACTCGCTCGTTCACTTTGCCGAACACGGTCTCGACCGACGGCATCCAGGCTGATTACGATCACGGCGTGCTGAAGATCCGGCTGGCGAAACGGGCCGAGGCCAAGCCGAAGCAGATCAAGGTCAGCGTCGGCGGCCAGAAGCCAATCGAAGGCAAGAAGGTTGAAGGTCAGGCGCAGAGCAAGACGCAAGCGGCCTGACGCAGGTTTCGCCCCTCGGGAGAGTTTTTCTGGAGGGAGACGAACTGGGGAGTTCAAGGGAGGTAGGTGCAAACTTGCCTCCCTTTTGTTTACCAAAGGGAACTCTCCGGGGGCGGAAGCAGTCAATCGTGGCCAGTGGATCTTCCTGGCCGAAGAGAGAGGCACAGGACCAGCCTCGATTCGCGGTTTTTGTAAGTCGAAACCTGCACCCGCGAATCAAAACCACTGGCCACGATTGACTGCTCACACCAGCTGACCAAGTGGCCAGCGGTAGTGGCTAAGAATCAGTGCAGCTCACGGTTGCGCCCCAAAATTCTGTATGTTCGCAGCCGCGCTGCTCTTGACCTATAGCCACTGGCCACTGTCCACTAATCGTGGTAATTAGCTAATCGCTGATTGCTGGGCCTGCAACATGACCATACGTTAGGACAAATGAGGAATGGAACGTCCTATGCGAATCTTCCTCCCATTGTTGCTGTTGTGCTCATTGGCTCATGCTGCGGTTTGCCCAACCGGTCAAGCCAAGGACGGGGCGACGCTGGTGCGAATCGAACAGGAGTGGCTGAGCGCTTCGGCGCGGCACGATACGGCAGCGCTAGAATGCATCCTGGCCGATGATTTCGAAGAGGCCGACTCTAACGGCGCGCTGATCGAGCGCTCCACGATGTTGTCGAGCCCAGCGAACCCGAGCGATAGCCACTTTGAATTGGCCGACATGCACGCGCACGTCTACGGCGATGTCGCCTACGTCCGCGGCAAAGGCGTATTCAACGATCATGGCGTGCGCAAGGAAAAGACACGCTTCACCGATATCTTTGTTTATCGCGATGGGCGCTGGCAGTGCGTTGCCGGTCACGAGTCGCGTTTTCCCGATGCGCGACAACCGGCAACCGACAACTGATAACCGACAACGCTTTCTTGAGGTACGGACATGGCAATCCGTTGGGACAAACTAACTGTTAAAGCGCAGGAGGCGATGCAGCGGGCGAACGATCTCGCCAGCGAGCATGGCAATCCCGAGGTGCAGCCGGTGCACATTCTGGCGGCGCTGGTCGAAGACCACGAAGGCATTGTTGCGCCGTTGCTGGAGCGCGTAGGCCTTCATGCGAACGCAGTGCAGGCCGAAGCGATGCGCGAGATCGAGAAGCTGCCGAAAGTTTCCGGCAGCGGCGCCACTCAGGCGCATCTCTCCGATGTCACTTCCAAGATGCTGGAGAACGCCTTCAACGAGGCTTCCAACTTTAAGGATGAATACGTCTCCACCGAGCACCTGCTGCTCGGCATGACCAAGCTGAAGCGCGATCCGGCGCAGGAGATCCTGGCCCGCGGCGGCGCAAGCTATGACAACGTTCTGCGGGCACTAACCACGGTGCGCGGCAATCAGAAGGTCACCGATCAGAATCCCGAGGCGAAATACCAGGCGCTGGAGCGCTACGCGAAAGATCTGACTGAACTGGCGCGACAGGGCAAGCTCGATCCCGTGATTGGCCGCGACGAGGAAGTACGCCGCGTGGTGCAGGTGCTGTCGCGCCGCACCAAGAACAACCCTGTGCTGATCGGCGAGCCTGGCGTCGGCAAGACCGCCATCGTGGAAGGACTGGCGCAGCGCATCATCTCCGGCGACGTTCCCGAGCAGTTGAAGAACAAGCGCGTGGTCTCGCTCGATCTGGGCGCGATGCTGGCCGGAGCGAAGTATCGCGGCGAGTTTGAAGACCGCCTCAAAGCCGTCCTGAAAGAGATCGAGCAGTCGCAGGGACAGATCGTTCTCTTCATCGACGAGCTGCACACACTGGTGGGAGCGGGCGCGGCCGAGGGCGCAATCGACGCCTCCAACATGCTGAAGCCGGCGCTGGCCCGCGGGGAGTTGCGCGCCATCGGCGCGACCACATTGAACGAATATCGCAAATACATCGAGAAAGATGCTGCGCTGGAACGCCGCTTCCAGCCTGTGTTGGTGGGTGAGCCGACGGTGGAAGACACCATCGCCATCCTGCGCGGTCTGCGCGAAAAATACGAAGTCCCCCACGGTGTGCGCATCAAGGATTCGGCCATTGTGGCGGCGGCAACGCTGTCGCATCGCTACATCACCGACCGCTTCCTGCCGGACAAGGCCATCGACCTGATCGACGAAGCGGCGGCTTCGCTTCGCATCCAGATCGACTCCATGCCGACGGAGATCGATCAGCTTGAGCGCCGCGCCACGCAGCTCGAGATCGAACGCCAGGCGTTGAAGCGTGAAGACGATGCTAACTCGCGGGAGCGGCTGGCGATCGTCGAGAAAGAACTGGCGCAAATCAAAGAAAAAGCCAATGCGCTGAAGGCGCGCTGGAAGCAGGAAAAGGAAGCCATCGCAAAAGTCCGCGAGCTGAAAGCGCGCATCGACCAGTTGAAGACCGAAGAGGTGGAAGTCACGCGCAAAGGCGACTTCGAGCGCGCCGGCAAAATCAAGTACGGCGAGATACCGCAGCTTGAGGCCGAGGTCGCAAAACTGAGCGCGGCGATGGACACCAAACAGTCGCGCATGTTGAAGGAAGAAGTTGACGAGGAAGACGTCGCCAAGATCGTAAGCAAGTGGACCGGCATTCCGGTGTCGAAGATGCTGGAGGGCGAAGTGAAGAAGCTGGTCACCATGGAAGACCGGTTGAAGGAGCGCGTCATCGGCCAGGACGAAGCCATCCAGAGCGTGGCCAACGCGATACGGCGTTCACGCGCTGGGTTGAGCGATCCGCGCCGTCCCATTGGTTCGTTCATCTTCCTGGGCCCAACTGGCGTGGGCAAGACTGAGCTGGCGCGGGCGCTGGCGGAATTTCTCTTCGACGACGAGCACGCCATGATCCGCATCGACATGTCGGAGTACATGGAGAAGCACGCGGTGTCACGTCTGATCGGCGCGCCTCCGGGGTACGTCGGTTACGAAGAGGGCGGTCAACTGACGGAGGCGGTGCGACGCCGGCCGTACGCGGTCGTGCTCTTCGACGAGATCGAGAAGGCGCATCCCGACGTGTTCAACGTTTTTCTCCAGATCATGGACGATGGCCGCCTGACCGACGGCAAGGGCCGGGTGGTCGACTTCAAGAACACAATTATCATCATGACTTCGAACATCGGCTCGGTCTATCTGCAGGACCTGGGAATGCACCACAATGCCGAGGAGATAGCCGAAGCCCACAAGCAGGTGATGGAAGCGCTGCGGGCGCACTTCAAGCCTGAGTTCCTGAACCGCGTGGATGACATTGTCATCTTCAATCCGCTGGGCAAGGAGCAGTTGACCAAGATCGTCGACCTGCGGCTGGAGGATTTGCGGAAGCTGCTGGCCGAACGCAAGATCTCGCTGGAGCTGACGCCGGCTGCGAAGGAGTTGGTTTTCACCGAAGGCTACGATCCCAACTACGGTGCGCGTCCGCTTAAGCGGTCCATCCAGCGCCTGGTGCAGGACCCGCTGGCGATGAAGATCCTCGACGGCGAAGTGCTGCACGGCGATCACGTAACCGTCGATGCCGACAAGAAGCTGCACAAGCTGACGTTCAAGGTCGCCAAGCGCATAGGCGAACCGGCGAAGGTTGCGGCGAAGTAACAGCCCCCGCGTAGGGTGGAGGGTGCCCCGTTCCGGCTAGGGCGGGGCATTTGCATGGTGGTAGCTGTACCGTTTTTTTTGGGAATGGCTCTGCAATATTTCTGCCGGTACGGGGCGACGACCGCTCGCCCGTGTCTCAATTTCCACGCGGGCACTTGAAGAACGAAACGGCACTCTTTGTCGTTTCATGCGACGGCCTGTAGACTGGCTTGCACCTTTCATCATTGGCCACGGTCCTGCCATGTTCTGGTTCGCCATATTTTTCTTTCTATCCGGGCTATGCAGCATCGTTTACGAGCTGGTGTGGCTGCGCCTGGCCATGGCAAAGTTCGGCGTGACCACTGCCCTGGTGGCGATCGTCCTCTCGGTCTTCATGGCGGGTCTGGGAGCCGGCTCATGGATGGCCGGGCGGGCGCTTCGGCGCTATGGCGAACGGATCAAGTCCCCAGCGCTACGGATCTACGGCATTATCGAGCTTCTCATCGGCCTTTCGGCGCTGATGGTGCCGCTGGAATTGGTCTGGGGAAGCCGCTTGCTGGAGCACGTGGCGGGACAAGCTTCGGTTTCGTCTGGCATTTTTTACCTGATGTCGGGGGCGTGGCTGGCCCTCACTTTGATCCCCTGGTGTGCCTGCATGGGCGCCACCATCCCGGTGGCGATGTTCGCCATTCGCCGCGATTCACGATCCGGCTCGGAGCGCTCCTTCAGCTTCCTCTATCTCGCAAACGTGATTGGAGCTGTGGCTGGCGCTTGTGTCGCCCCCGCGCTCATTGAACTCTACGGGTTCCACGGCACGTTGCGCACTGGCGCGATGCTGAATGGAGCGATTGCTGTCTCGGCGTTTGCCCTAAGCTGCTTGTCGGCGGAACGCGTTTCTGACGCAGCGGCACCGCCCGCCGCAACCACCGATCATTCAATTCGCACCGGGAATGGCAACATCGCTCTGCTTCTGCTTTTCACTACCGGCCTGACGACCATGGGCATGGAGGTAATTTGGATTCGCCTGTATACGTTCTTCATTGGTCCGCTGGTGTATTCTTTCGCCGAAATTCTGGCTACATATCTGGCAGCTACTTTCATAGGATCGAAGCTGTATCGCACCTGGAGCCGGCGTCCGCGCCAGGCCGAACTGCGACTGCTTTGGGTGTCGCTCGCGTTGCTTGGCCTCCTGCCCCTGCTGACGGCCGACGGCCGCTACCGTATGGTTCCTCTGCTGCGGGTCATCGTGGGAATAGCGCCCTTCGCGGCGGTGGTAGGATTCCTAACTCCGATGCTGGTAGATCGCTGGTCTGGGGGCGATCCCGATCGCGCCGGACGCGCCTATGCGATCAACATTCTGGGCTGTATCGGCGGGCCGGTGGTGGCTGGCTTCCTGCTGCTCCCCTGGTTTGGCGAACACGTGTCGATGCTCATCCTGGTCTTGCCGTGGTTTGGAATGGCGATGGTCGGCGCAACTAGAAAACAGTCTGGCCGGCAAATGGTGGCCAGTGCGGCGTTGCTGATTGCCGCCCTCACCCTGTTTTTCTTTACCCAGGATTACGAGTTTTTCTACAAAGGCGGCATCATACGGCGCGACAGTACGGCCACGGTGATTGCCGCCGGGCAGGGCATGGACAAGACGCTGCTGGTCAACGGCATCGGAATGACGGTGCTGTCGCCCGTTACCAAGATGATGGCGCACTTCACACTCGCCCATCTGGCCCGGCCGCCACGCAACGCCCTCATCATCTGCTTCGGCATGGGTACTACATTCCGCTCGGCGATGTCATGGGGAATTCCCGTAACCGCAGTGGAGCTTGTGCCCAGCGTCCCCGAGATGTTCACCTACTATCATCCCGACGGCGGGCCGCTGCTGACATCGCCCCGCGCCCATGTGGTGATCGATGATGGGCGGCGCTTCCTCGACCGCTCGGCCGAGAAGTTTGACGCGATTATTGTTGACCCGCCGCCGCCGTTGAGTGCTGCCGGATCCAGCTTGCTTTACTCGCGGGATTTCTATGCGCTGGCCAGGCAACGCCTCGCTGCGGGTGGAATTCTTCAGCAGTGGCTTTATGACGGAGATGATGCCGACCACGCGGCGGTTACGCGCGCGCTGCTGGCCGTCTTTCCCTACGTCAGGGTATATCGGTCGATGTGGGGTGGTCACAGCTACCATTTTCTGGCCAGCATGAGTCCCATCGACGAGCGCAATGCGCAGCAGTTGCTGGCCCCCATGCCTGCCACGGCGATTGCCGACATGATGGAATGGGGTCCGGCGAAGACCCCGGAGGAGCAGTTCGATCTCCTGCTGTCGCGTGAGGTGACGCCGCAGAGCCTGATCGCGCCGGCCCCGGGAACGCCGGAATTGCAGGACGACCGCCCCATCAACGAATACAACCGGCTGCGCACGATATTTCCGGGGAAAGGGTTGGGAGCGGCCCCCGCACTGTAACGTTTTTGAAATGGCCGATGGCAATGCCCGATTTTAAGTTGCAAGCCGTTCTCCAGGCAGGTAGTGTCAACCTCGTAGTCTTGGCGGGATCGACAGAGGCCAGCACGCATCGTCGATCATAATTACAATAAATAACAGCCGTTCTATCACTAGCTTGACCGCCTTCAAATTTCACAAGGAGACTCATGGCAAAGGTAAGGTTATTTCCTCCTACCCAGGAACCTATGGACTTCGACGATGCAACGGAATTGACCCTCAATCAGGGAACCCTGATGTTTCATGCTCGCCAGGACAGTGAAGATTCCGCCATCCACGCCTACATCACGAATATAGCGTTCCTGTGGATCGAATAAGGCCCATCAACGCGCTGTTGGGACAGGGTTTCATTGACAATGCAGGCTGTTATCGGCTATCCTTACATCTTTCGCAGTCCTGCGTTTGCCCGCCTGAAGGATGTGCGCGTCCAGCGCCTGAACCGAGCGGCTCTTTCGCGGTTTTTCAAATTCTGGGAGAGTTTAGAGATGTCAACCTATTTCCCCAAGGGGGAAATCGCGCGCAAGTGGTTTGTCATTGATGCCGAAGACCAGACCCTGGGTCGGCTGGCGACACGTGTAGCGCGCATCCTCTCTGGTAAAGACAACCCTAAGTACACGCCGTTCCTTGACATGGGCGATCACGTTATCGTGATCAATGCGGCCAAGGTTCGCATCTCGGGGCTTAAAGCCGACAGCAAGGTCTACCACCACTACTCAGGGTATCCGGGTGGCATGAAGTCCGAAGAGTACAAGAAGCGTTTGCAGCGCAAGCCGGAGCAGATTGTGGAAGAGGCAATCACTGGCATGTTGCCGCACACCAAGCTGGGACGGGCCATGGCCGGCAAGCTGAAGGTCTATCGGGACGACAAGCACCCGCACGTGGCGCAGAAACCTGAAGCCTTGGCTCCGGCTGCAAAGCGCGCTTAACGTTAGTCAGCGCCGTAGGCGCGGAATAGTCTAGCCCAGCACGCAGCGAAGCGGAGTGCTGGGTAGGTTCGATAACGAATGCGAGTCCCGTAGGGACGGCACAAATTTCTGGGAAGGACCAAGCGGGAGCCTAGCTCCCAACGGACAACGAATGGCAGAACTGATCCAGTATTACGGTACCGGGCGCCGCAAGTCGAGCGTGGCCCGCGTTTTTCTTCGTCCCGGCAGCGGCGAACTCACGGTGAACGGCAAACCGTTCGAGCAGCACTTCGTGACCGCGGCTCAGCGCATTATGGCGAAATCGGCCTTCGTGGTCACGGAGACCGCTGGCACCTTCAACATGATTTGCACGGTGAACGGCGGCGGCGTCAACGGCCAGGCCGGTGCGGTGCGCATGGGCGTGGCTCGCGCCTTGCAGGAGTTCAATCCTGAACTGCGCCCCAAGCTGAAAGCCGAAGGCTTTCTGCGTCGCGATGCTCGTGGCAAGGAACGCAAGAAGTACGGTCAGAAGGGCGCTCGTAAGCGCTTCCAGTTCTCCAAACGCTAGTAGCCAGTATCCAGTAGTCAGTAGCCAGCAGAAACTGGCAACTGGCGGCTGACTACTGGCAACGGCTCGCCTTTTGGTTCCGGGGGCGAGTTCACCGAAGCATCAACCGGAACGAAATCTTCCCGCACACGCATCAGGGGCGGGCTGACGGGAAAAGCAATCCTGAGCGAACCCGGCCAAGGCCGCCGCGAAGGATGCAAGCCAACCGAGGAGGTAGCTTGGCAAACATCACGATGAAGGAGTTGCTCGAAGCAGGCGTTCACTTCGGGCATCAGACCAAACGTTGGAACCCGAAGATGAAGGAATACATCTTCGGCGAACGCAATGGGATTTACATCATCGACCTGCAGAAGACGCTGAAGATGTTTAAGGAAGCGTCCAAGTTTGTGCAGGACCAGGCAGCCGATGGCAAGCTGGTACTGTTTGTCGGCACCAAGCGCCAGGCCCAGGACGCGATTGCGGAAGAAGCGACTCGCTGCGGCATGTTCTATGTGAACCAGCGCTGGCTGGGCGGCCTGCTCACCAACTGGGTGACAGTGCAGAAGTCGGTGAAGCGGTTGAAGGAGCTCGACGAGATGGCCACCGATGGCCGCTACGAGCTGCTGCCCAAGAAGGAAGTTGTAAAGCTGGAGCGCGAGCGCAAGCATCTTCAAGCCAACCTCGCCGGCATCAAGAACTTGAATCGCCTGCCCGACGTGCTGTTCGTGATCGACTCCAACAAGGAGCAGATTGCGGTGAAGGAAGCGCGCAAGCTGGGCATTCCAGTGGTCGCGGTGGTCGACACCAATTGCGATCCCAGCGAAGTGGATTACATCATTCCCGGCAACGACGATGCCCTGCGTGCGATTCGCTTGTTCGCCTCGAAGATTGCCGACTCAGTGGTAGAAGGCTCGCAGGCTGTGACCGACAAGCAGATGGCTGACATCTCGGCGGGCGTGCAGTACAGCGAAGCGGCCGAAGCTGCCGCCGCGACCCCCGAAGGCGATGACGGCGTCGCGGCTGCTACCTCGACCATCGATGACTCCGAAGAGGTCAGCATGGAAGAAGTGCTAGGTCGAGGCGGACGGCGCGCCGAAAACCCCAGCGCCTGAGCGGTTTGGATTGACGAGTGGTTCCATGGCCCGCGTGTCGATCGAGCGCGGGCTGGTTTTTTAGAAGGCGCTTTTCGCTATTCGCCTTTCGCTCTTCGCCAGAAGGGCCAGTTGGTGACAACGAAGAGCTCGGATTTTTGTAAGGATAGATACATGATTGCTTTTCTGGCGAAAAGCGAACAGCGAAAGGCGAATAGCAAGAAGCTATGGGTACTACAACCGTGAACATTTCTGCTGCACAAGTAAAAGAACTTCGCGACAAAACCAACGCCCCCATGATGGATTGCAAGAACGCCCTTACCGAAGCTAAGGGCGACGTCGAGGGCGCGATTGTCATTCTGCGCAAGAAGGGCATCGCGACGGCCGCCAAGAAGGCCACGCGCGCCACCAGTGAAGGCTCGGTCTCGAGCTACATTCACGCCGGAGGCAAGATCGGCGTGCTGGTCGAGGTCAACTGCGAGAGCGACTTTGTCGCCCGCACCGACGACTTCAAGGGCCTGGTCCACGACATTGCCATGCACATCGCGGCCACCGATCCGCGTTTCATCCGCAAGGAGGATGTGACGGCCGAGGACTTCGAAAAAGAGAAGGACATCTACCGCGCCCAGGCCGCGGCCACCGGCAAGCCCGCGCCTGTGATCGAGAAGATTGTGGAAGGCAAGATGGCCAAGTTCTACGAGGAGGTCTGCCTGTACGAGCAGCCTTTCATCAAGGAGCAGACCGTCACCGTCGGGCAACTGATCGCCACCGTAATCGGCAAACTGGGCGAGAACATCTCCGTCCGCCGCTTCGCCCGCTTCAAAGTCGGCGACATCGCCGAGACCATCGCCGTCAGCAAGGCCGGCGATAACGCCAGCGAGTAACAATCCATCGCAACAATAAGCAAAGGGCGGGAGAGATCCTGCCCTTTGTCTATTTCACCGAAATTCGGTCTTACAGAATTGTCGCATCCAACCCGGAGATAAAGTGAATGCCGTCGATTACCAGCTTCTTGAGCCTGGCGTCGTTCGAGAGGTAAAGATCTACCTGCGCAACCGAAGCGCACGCCAGATGGATGGCGTCGGCCGGAGAGACCTTCCATTGCGCGCGAATGCGGGCATAGCGATCAGCAGCCTCGCTGTTGAAAGGAAGCAGACGGACGGCCCGGCTCTCGAAGTAGTCACGTATTTTCTGGGCCTCAGCGGTGCGCCCGGCCTTGTAGGCGCCGGTCAGGATCTCGCCTACGCTGAAGACGCTGGTGCAAAGCTGGTCGCCGCGCTCGGCCATACGCAAGTGGATCTTCTCCACTTGCTCAGCATGCTGGGGATGGGCTTCCAGCCAGTAGATGAACAACATCGTGTCCCAGTAGACGAGACTCACTTGTTGTCCCCGCGATCAGGCTGGTAGAACCGCTCGCGCTCGCGCCGCAGGTATGCTTCTCCTCCGCGCAGAGAGTGAAGGGCCTCCTTCAGCAAGCCGCGTAGTTGGCCGAAGTTGCTCCCTGCATCGGTTTGGCCTACCGATTCCTTATCTTCGGCAAGCAGATACGTGTAAGCAACCCGCGTACCCATCCCGGAAGGAGGGCCGGATACCTCCTCTATGACGAGGCCGTTTTTCTCCAGGAACATTCGTGAGCTCAGAGCGCTACAGACGTTCGGTACGCGGTTCTTCAAGCGCATGCCGCGATGTACATCGCCTGCAGTGATCCGGACGCGACGCGAGCCGTTTCTTCGAGCTGGCTCAATGTACTCCTTCTGGGCGTACATGCGAATCGCTTCTGCGGTCGTTGGTTCCATGAGTATCCTCCCATCC
Source organism: Candidatus Korobacteraceae bacterium (assembly GCA_050014935.1). Classification (GTDB taxonomy): domain Bacteria; phylum Acidobacteriota; class Terriglobia; order Terriglobales; family Acidobacteriaceae; genus Bog-257. The sequence goes on along the minus strand of JBEKCJ010000026.1, from coordinate 3,997 downwards.
TAACAGTTATCAACACTCATAAAATAACATAACATAGCAAACATAAACAAGAATACAGTCTTATAGAAGTGAAACTCATTATTTATTTTCAATACTATGGGATGTGTAAGGGTGTTAGCTCCCCTTTACCGCTTCCAGAAATGCCGCTCCGTACTTGTCCAGCTTCGCCGGTCCGATACCCTTAATCTCCGCCAAAGCCGACAACGACTTTGGCGCCGCGCAGGCGACCGCCAGCAGCACGGAATCATGAGCGACGCAAAACGCCGGCACGTCCTGCGCCTGCGCCAACTTCAGCCGCAGCTTCTTCAGGCGCTCGAATCGGCCGAGGCCGAAGTGGTCCAGTTCCCCGCACTCCATGCCCGGCGCTTTGCGATTGCCGGAACGCCGCTTTGAGGTGACGGCATCTGCCTGGAGTGGTTTACTCATGCGGACCTGACCACGACAAGCGTCGCAGACACAAAGAGCCACGGCCGTGCTGTCGCCGAAATAGTCCAGAATGGCACGGCGGCGGCAGCGCGACCGATACGCGTAGTTGAATACCTGATCAAGTTTCTGGCGAGCGTGAGCTTGCAAAGTCTCCACTTGCGCCGCGGAAAGTGCAGTATTGTTCTCGCCAATCTTGTCGATGAAGAACTCCTGAGTATGCCGGTCGCGCGGGCTGCAATAGAGCACGCATTGCGCCGGCTTGCCATCGCGTCCGGCGCGTCCGGCTTCCTGGTAGTAAGCCTCCAGGCTGGCAGGAATGTTGTAGTGAATTACGAAGCGGATGTCCGGCTTGTTGATCCCCATGCCGAAGGCATTTGTTGCGACCACGACCGCCCCCGGAGCTGACATGAAGTCTTCCTGACTCCTCTTGCGGGCTTCCGAATCCAACCCCGCGTGATAAGCGCGAATCGTCCGTTGCGGAAATTCCTCCTGGAACAAGGCTGCCAATTGTTCGGTCAGCCGTCTGGTGGCGCAATAGACGATGCCGCTGCCTTGCTGCTTTGAGAGCCCATGCAGCAGGGCGGCATCCTTCGCAGCTTCGGTGTCGAGCCTGCGGCAAGCATAGGTAAGGTTCGGACGATCGAATCCGGTGACATGCACCTTTGGGGTGCGCAGCCCCAGCATGCGGACGATGTCGTTGCGAACGTTGGGCGTGGCCGTCGCCGTTAGTGCGATGGTCGAAGGAGAGCCCATCAGCTCCCGCACCTCACCCAATCGCATATATTCAGGCCGGAAATCGTGCCCCCAAAAGCTTAGACAGTGGGCCTCGTCCACCACAAAGAGCCGAGTCTTCAACTCCGCAAGTATCCGCTGGAAGGACGGCGCGGCGAATCGTTCCGGCGCCACGTAGAGCAGTCCCGCGAAGCCTCGCTTGAGTTCGGAGAAAACCTCGCGCTGCTCCTGGTGGCTCTGCGAGCTATTCATGAACAACACGGGAACACTTAGGTGTTGCAGTTGTCTCACTTGATCTGCCATCAGCGAGATCAGGGGAGAGACGACGACGGTCAGACCCTGCAACATCACGGCCGGTAGCTGAAAGCATAAGCTCTTGCCTGCGCCTGTGGGCATCACGCAGACCACGTCGTTGCCGGCCACGACATCCTGGATAATCTCGCGCTGGTAAGGGCGAAACTCCGAGAGTTGAAAGACCTGTTGCAGAATGTCGTCGATACTGTCCATGAAATTAGCTTCGAGATCTACTGTATCGCGGATGCCCTGCGTCGGCAGTGACAAGCCGGCTCAGGCGCAGACGCGTTCTGGCGAATCTCGCACCATTGTTGATCGCCGATCATTCCGGCAATCCTGATAAACTGAATCTTCAGTTTTCTTATGGAAAGCATGAACGCTCCCGTTTACAAACGCATTCTGCTCAAGATTTCCGGTGAGGCCCTGGCCGCCGGGCAAGGTTTTGGCGTCGACAACACCCGCGTCCACGAGATTGCCAGCGAGCTCGCCGAGGTCCACAGCCTGGGCACCGAAATCGCCATCGTGGTCGGCGGCGGTAACTTCTTCCGCGGCGTTGCCGAGCAAGCCAAACTCATGGACCGTGTCTCGGCCGATCACATGGGCATGCTGGCGACGGTCATCAATGCGCTGGCTTTGCAAGACGCGCTTGAAAAACAGCATGTCTTTACGCGCGTCATGAGCGCAATTGAGATTTACCAGGTGGCTGAGCCCTTCATTCGCCGCCGCGCCATTCGCCATCTGGAAAAAGGCCGCATCGTGGTCTTCGCCGGCGGCACCGGCAATCCCTATTTCTCCACGGACACAGCAGCCTCCTTGCGCGCCATGGAGATCAAGGCCGACGTGATCCTGAAGGCCACCAAAGTCGACGGCATCTACACCGACGATCCGGTGGTGGTCAAAGACGCCACCATGTTCGACGAGATCAGTTACATGGACGTGCTGCGCCTGGGCTTGCGGGTCATGGATGCGACTGCCATCGCACTTTGCCGGGAGAACAATCTTCCCATTGTTATCTTCAATCTGAACAAGCGCGGCAACATTCACCGCGTGGTGATGGGCGAGAGGGTGGGCTCCGTCGTAACCCGGGGATAGGGTTGTTCAACGGTTGCGGGTTCCTATAGCCAGCCAGGATATACCGGTGATCTTACGAACGGCTTGTTCCGCACGACAGCGTGGAACCTCCGCTTCCCGATCCATCCGTGCCAACCCGCCGACGCTCATTGTAGTATTCGGAACGGGAGCACTATGGCCGGAACCGACAACGACGACAGGGAATCTGCTTCGACGCCTGGCAATGCCGACGTATCGACCCTCATCGCCGACTCGCGAATCACGGTCTCTCGTCCCGACTATCGCATAAACCTTCCTCCGCTTCGCAGTCCCCATATGGCGCAGTTGGTTCTGCTGGGCGGCACGCTGTCGCAGCTCGGACTGGCGCTGCTGATCACCATCTACCTGGCGCGCGTGCTGGCGCCGCAGGATTTCGGGTTCTTTTCGCTGGTCGCCACTATCTTCATTCTTGCCCGCAAGTTTCTGGACCTCGGCCTCGGTAATGTTGCGGCCCGCGACATTGCGGACGATACCCGGCGGGAGCGGCCGATTCTGGAAGGCATGATGGCATATCGCCGCGTGGTCGGCGTCGTGCTGGCGCTTGCGCTATGCCTCTTTGCCCTGATGCAGAGGTCGGCCGCGGAGCGCGCCGTCCTGCTTGCCGTCGGCTGGGTCCTTCTCTTCACCGAACCGGCGGCCCTCGATCCCGTCTTCCAGGTGCGTCAGGCGCAGGGCGCCCCGGCGCTGCTGAATGTCTTTGGTGGTTTGCTGGTGCTGGGTGGCAGTGTGGTATTCAACCGGCTCGGCGTTGCCGGAGCAGCCTTTGCATGGCTGCTGATTGTGCGTGAGTCCGTGACGCTGGTTGGCACCAAGCTATTGGCCGAGCATTTGCTCGGCTATCATCCTAAGCCTGGTTTTCGCGGGCGCGCGCTGAAAGCATTCGTGGGCCCAGCTCTGATCTTCGGTCTCGCCAGCATGGTTTATACAATCTACTTCAATTGCGATGTATTCTTCGTTTACGCGCTGCGCGGCAAAGAAGAACTTGGCGCCTACGCGGCGGCATTTCGTCCCATCAATCCTCTGTTGCTTCTGCCGTGGCTGCTGATGGTGCCCCTGGTGCCGGTGCTGACCCTGGCCGCCAGGGACCGCCAGCGATTTGTGAGTCAGGTGCGAGATGTGTGCGGGTTCGCTTTGGGTCTTGGCGCCTGCGCCTCGGTCGCGGGCGTCTTACTCGCCCGGGACCTCGTCACCCTGCTCTACGGCGGACGGTATCTGGAAGGACCGCTCTCCTGCGTGAACGCTTTTCGATGGCTCGCCGTTGCTCTCGGACTGGTGTGCGTGACCACCGTACTGACTGCGGCCCTGCTGGCCGACCGCAAGGAGAAGCTGCTGCTGGAAATCGGCACAGTTGTTCTGGCTGTCAATGCCGCTACGAATCTGGTACTGCTGCACCTGTACAACTTCACCGCAGCGGGATTCGCTACTGCAGCGACGG
>JBEKCJ010000025.1:0-62851 GCA_050014935.1 Candidatus Korobacteraceae bacterium | reverse complement strand
GCTACGAATTCTGTCAGCGCTGCCGTGCTGCCCTTTACCAGCCCCAAAACCGCAGGGAATATCGGAAGTGTCGCCAATGGAGCAATGGGGCTTCATGACTTGGCAAAACGCCCCGAAAACTTTAAGGACGCCCTCAACAAGCTATCCTCTGCGAGAGATGTTAAAGAGGGTTACCAAAGCGCCGGGTGCCCCGGGTCTCGCGGGGTTCGAGACCCGGGACTTCGTCCCGATAAACCATCCCCTGGGCCCTTCATCACAGCATGAACCAATTCTCCATTTCCCCATAATGACTACCATGACTATAATGACCTCATCGGAGGAAATGCCCATGCAGACATGGACCGTAGCCCAGGCCAAAGCCAAATTCAGTGAAGTACTTGCTCGCGCACAATCCGATGGCCCGCAGACCATCACTCGTAACGGCCACTCAACGGCTGTGATTGTCGCGGCCGAGGAATGGGAGCGCAAGACCCGGCGCAAGGGCAACCTGGCCGAGTTCTTCGCCGCTTCTCCGCTTCGCAGATCAGGGCTGAAATTGCATCGCGTCTCCGGCCGCCCGCGTAAGGTCGATCTGTGAGCTTCCTGCTCGACACCAACGTAGTTTCCGAGTCGATCAAGCCGCATCCCAACCCGGGGATGACTGCCTGGCTGGAAGAGGTTGACGAAGATCGCACCTTCCTCAGCGTCATCACCCTTGCCGAGCTGCGATACGGCATCGACCGCTTGCCTTCCGGCAAGCGCAGACACCGTTTGGAGGAATGGGCCGCGGTTGACTTGCCTGCGCGGTTTGAAGGACGAATCCTGGCGGTCGATCCCGCAATCGCCGAACTCTGTGGCCGGATTATCGCCCGCAGCGAAGCCATCGGGCGGCGGATGGAAGTTATGGACGCTTTCATCGCTGCGACCGCGGCAATCCACCAGCTCACCGTAGTCACCCACAATGTTTCTCATTTTGAGCCCATACTGAAAGACGTGCTCGACCCGTGGACCTGATCGTGCGCCATTGCGCTGACTCGGTGTTTTACTTATCGTGAGAACTTGAACCGCACTCCACCACATATCGGACTGAGAATGAAATTGTTTCAACTGGCGCTCGTGTCTTCGTTACTTCTTACGACGGCCTCGGCGCAGACCACCCGCACCTGGGAACAAACCAAGTTCGATGACTTTGAGAAGGGCACGGCTCACGGCGTCGCCATCAGCAGCGATGGCAACCTCACGCTCGCGCCCGCCTTCAGCGCGCTCTACACCTCGCCTTCTACCTACATCTGGGACGTCGCCGCCGACTCCGCCGGCAACGTCTACGCCGCTGCCGGTTCTCCCGCGCGTGTCTACAAGCTCACACCCGACGGCAAGGCGCGCATCATCTTCGCGCCGCAGGAGCTTCAGGTGCAGGCCCTGGTGGTCGACAACAACACTGGAGCGATCTACGCTGCCACTTCGCCCGACGGCAAAGTCTACAAACTCGTACACGGCGGCCCCGCGCCGGGCAAGGCGCCCGAAGGCTCGCATACCACCGCCGAAGTTGCCGCCGCACAGGAAGGTGCGAACCTCCTCGAGAAACCGCGCCCGTCGGTTGACGTCGATCCCAGCTACACCGCCAGCGTTCTCTTCGATCCCAAGACGAAATACATCTGGGCCCTGGCCCTCGATCGTCAAGGCCAGCTCTACATCGGCACCGGCGATCGCGGCGAGATCTTCCGCGTCGACCGCAGCGGCGCCGGCAGCCTCTTCTTCAAGAGCGACGAAGCCCAGATCCGCGCCCTCGACTTCGACCAGCCTGGCAACCTCATCGCCGGCACCGACGGCAGCGGCCTCATCTATCGCATCTCGGTGCAGGGAGAAGGCTTCGTTCTCTACAGCGCGCCCAAGAAGGAGATCACCGCGCTCGCCGTCGATCGGCAAGGCAACATCTACGCCGCCGGCGCGGGCGAGAAGCGCGCATCAACTCCGCCCGCCGGCATTCCCCTCGCGGGCGTAGGCATCGTCGTAGCCGCTCCGCTGCCCGCAGGCGCCGCGCCAACCGCTCCGTCCGCGCCTGCTGCGCCCGCGGTGCCCACCATCAGCGCACCTCCCAACATCGCCAACCTCGGCGGCTCGGAGGTCTATCGTCTCGCGCCCGATGGCTCGCCCAGGACTATCTGGTCTTCCCGCGACGATCTGGTCTACGCCCTGGTCTTCGATCACCAGGGCCGTCTGCTGGCCGGGACCGGCAATCGCGGCAAAATCTATGCCATCGTCGGCAGCGAATACACCGACCTCGCCGAGGCCAGTGCCAACCAGGTCACCGCTTTCGCCCCCGCTCCCCAAGGCGGCCTCTATGCGGCCACCAGTAATCTGGGAAAGGTTTTTCTTCTCGGCTCCAGCCCGGTAAGCGAAGGCGCCTACGAGAGTGATGTCTTCGATGCCAGAAATGTCTCCAAGTGGGGGCGCGTGGAAGTCCGCGGCAGCGGCAACTTTCAGCTCTTCGCGCGCAGCGGCAATGTCGACAATCCCGATCGCAACTGGAGCCCGTGGAAGCCAGTCGATCTGAAAAAGGATCTTCCCATCGACGCACCGCCCGCGCGCTTCATCCAGTGGAAGGCAGTCCTTCAGCCTGCCGGACACGTGCCCGTAATCGACAGCGTCATCGTCAACTACCTGCCCAGGAACGTCGCTCCTGAAGTGGACAACGTAACCGTGATGGTTGGCTCGCGTGTGCCGGCGGGGGCGCATACCGAGCCGGAAGGCTCAGCCGCGACTGGCTACGAGCCTCCGCTGCCAACCACTAAGGATAAGCATTCCATCGTGGTGAAGTGGAGTGCGCACGACGACAACGAGGACACGCTGGCTTATGACATCTACTATCGCGGCGACGGCGAGACGCGTTGGAAGCTGCTGCGCGGGAAAGTCGAAGATCGCTTCATCAACCTCGACTCCGACATCTTTCCCGACGGCGGTTACACCATCCGCGTCGTCGCCTCCGACGCCCCTTCGCATTCCGCCGAAGACGCGCTGACCGGCGAAGCAACCAGTTCGCGCTTCGAAGTCGACAACACGGCGCCGCAGGTCGAGTCGCTGCATGCCAAAGCCGACAGCGGCAAAATCCATGTCACCTTCCGCGCTGTAGACAGCTTTTCGCCCATCAGCCACGCCGAATACTCCATCGATGCCGGCGAGGCGCAGACGATCGAACCCGTCGGACAGATTTCCGATTCCAGGAGCGAAAGCTACGAATTCACGGTGCCGGCGCCGCAGGACGAGGCGCATGCCCCATCAGCAACCGCAGCCAAGTCCTCAGTTCAAGCCGCCACGTCCGACGAGCACACCATCATCGTGCGCGTCTACGACCGCTTCGACAACATGGGAGTCAGCAAGGTCGTGGTGAACGCATCACAATGACGAGTCTGCACAGTTGCCTAAGCTCTAGCTGTCAATAACGGATTGTCATCCCGAGCGAAGGCGGGCTGATTTTGCCCGCCGCAGTCGAGGGATCTGCGGTTCGCCTCTGATGCTATGACCCTGCACTCTGCCATCGACATCTTCGCGCTTCTGGTCTGCTCCGTCTATTGCACCATCCCGTTGTTCTGGCTCGCAATCCATCCTTTCATCGCACGCTGGCGTAATAAAGGCCGCCGAGCCTATGCTTCGATCCTGCCCATCTGGGCCGCTTTCATCGCTGCTGCATTTCTGCTCGCCTGGCCCTTTCGCCATGCGCACTACTACACGACCTGGGTCCCTTGGATACCGGCAGCTTGTCTGTTCTGGACTGGCTTCTCCATCTACTCGGCCGCCTTCAAGAGCTTCGACCGCACTCAGGTCTCCGGCCTGGCTGAACTGGAGCCAACCCAGCATCGCCAGGTACTAATCACCACCGGCATTCGCTCCCGCGTGCGGCATCCTATCTATCTCGGACATCTGTGCGAGGTCCTCGGCTGGTGCCTCGGCACCGGATTGATCGCCTTGTACGCTCTCGCGGCCTTCGCGATCGTCACCGGCACGCTGATGATCGCGCTCGAAGACCGCGAACTCGAAGCCCGCTTCGGAGACCTGTATCGCACCTACCGCCGTGCAGTTCCCGCCGTCATCCCACGCTCCATTCGGTAGGAGCTTCGCCATTCGCCTGGAGGGTGGAGTACCGCTTCAGCGGTGCAGATAGAGCTCGGAACATGAAGCCGGCTTTAGCCGCTGAGGCAACGAAACGCTCGCCTCACCCGCTAATCGCCGATGGGTTTTCGCTACAATGAATCTTCGTTAAGTCGACACAGGCCACCGCCGCAACCGAAGGGAAGAAAATCATCAGGGAGCTACGAATACCTCGGAGATGATTCCTACAAAAACTAACTCCGTGCTCTCCGTGTCTCCGTGGTGAAAAGCCTCTCCGCATGCAATTCGAACTCTTCATAGCCGCTCGCTACCTCCGGGCCAAACGCCGTCAGGCTGTTATCGGCGTCATCACCGTTATCTCGATCATCGGAGTCGCGGCCGGGGTGGCTTCGCTCATCATCGCGCTGGCCATCAACAACGGCTTCCGCCAGGATCTCCAGGACCGTCTGTTAGGCTCGACCTCGCACATCAACCTGCTACGCATTCAAAGCGACGGCATCCGCAACTGGGAGCCGCTGCTTGCGCGCCTGGAAAAACAGCCCCACGTCATCGCCGGAGCTCCCGCCATCTATGAGCAGGTGCTGATCTCGCGCGGTGCGCGCGCCCAAGGCGGCATATTGAAGGGCATAATTCCCGCCGACGAGCGCAAGGTCAGCACCATCCTCGACACGGTGAAGCAAGGTTCCTCCGCAGCTCTGGATGAAAATCCATCCCAATCGCCCGCCACCGGCAATGAGACGACCGCGCCTCAATCCACTCTTCCACCAGTTGTCCTCGGCAAAGATCTGGCCGACGAACTCGGCGCATCGGTAGGTTCGGTCGTCACCGTCACCAGCCCGCAGGGCGAACTCACGCCCTTCGGCATCGTTCCCAAGTACAAGCGCTTCAAGGTCACCGGCGTCTTCGCTTCCGGCTTCTTCGATTACGACAACACCTGGGCTTTCATTCGTCTTTCCGACGCGCAGCGCCTCTTCGATCTCAGCGACGTAGTCTCGGTGCTCGAGTTCAAAGTTGACGACATCTACAAGGCCGGCGCGATCGGCCGGCAACTCGAAGACGCCGCCGGCAAAGGCTTCATGTCGACCAACTGGATGGAGCAGAACCGCGCCATCTTCCACGCTCTGCGCCTGGAGCGCGTCGTCACCTTCATCACCATCGGTCTCATCGTCTTCGTGGCCGCGCTCAACATCCTCATCTCGCTCATCATGATGGTGATGGAAAAGACCCGCGACATCGCCGTGCTGGTCTCCATGGGCGCCAAGCGCAGGCAAATTCGCCGCATCTTTATGTATCAGGGAATCCTCATCGGCGTGATCGGAACCGCGCTGGGCCTGATTGCCGGCTTCGCGCTCTCCTGGGCCGGCGGCCATTACCATTTGCTCGCGCTCTCCGCCGAGGTCTACTCCATCGACTACGTCCCCTTCGCGCCTCGCCCCTTGGACGGCCTGCTGGTGGCCCTCGTCGCCATCGGAGTCTCCTTCATCGCCACGCTTTATCCCTCATGGTCGGCAGCCAGTGTGCTCCCCGCAGAGGCGCTCCGGTATGAATAGCCTCGTCGGCGCTCTTGAAAAGTAAGGACAATGCGCTTAAAGTAAGGATTATGGAGCCAACGGTGCAAAAGCAGGCGAGGATCACCAGCAAAGGACAGATCACGATTCCCCGCGATATTCGCCGCGTCCTTGGCGTTGAGGCTGGAGATCGGTTGCTCTTCGAAAGCGATGGACAAGGTGTTCGTGTCCGCCCGGTGCGATCTGAAAGTCCATTCGCGAAATATCGAGGAATCGGAACTCCTGGAATTCCAGCCGGCAGAAAGGGAATTAACAGGTGGCTTAGAGACTTGCGTGGCAGATGACGACAGCTATCGATACGAATGTGATTGTTGCTCTCTGGGGGGTGGATGTGTCACTGAACACGCGGGCTCAATCGGCACTCGAAGATGCCCTGGAGCAAGGTCGCTTAGTAATTGCCGCTCCCGTGTTCGCGGAATTGATTGCTGCTCCCGGTCAGAATCAGACGTTCGTTAATTCGTTCCTCCGGGGCAGCGGAATCAACATTGATTGGGTACTGGACGAGAACATGTGGAGAACGGCGGGAGAGGCTTTTCAAGCCTACGCGGCAAGGCGCAGGAGGCAACGCGATCTAGGCCCACGAAGAATCCTCGCCGATTTTCTCATCGGGGCGCACGCGCTTCTTCGTGGCTACCGCCTGCTCACTCTCGACAACAATCTCTATCGCGCCGCTTTTCCGCGGCTAACTCTGGTTTCGCCTTAACATCTGCGCCGGGTGCCCCAGAGCCTGCCCTGAGCTTGTCGAAGGGTCTCGCGCTGTTCGAGACCTGGGACTCCGTACCGATAAGCCATCTCCACCCATTTCTGCACTTCGTCCCACCCTCACTGCATCCCACTTTTCGTCGTGTTACCCTTTTTCTTTGGCATTTCGTCTATATCTGCGCTTTGCACCTGCCTTTGGAGCCAATCATGACATTCCTATCTCAGTCCCTATATTCACTTCTGAAGTGTGTTGCCATTTGCGCCTTCGCTCTTACCATGCTTCCAGCTCAAGCTCAGGACGCATCCAAACCGGAAACTCACGGCATCAACCCCGCCAACATGGACACCGCGGTGAAGCCGGGCGATAACTTCTATCTCTACTGCAACGGCGATTGGATCAAGCGCACCGAGCTCCCGCCCGATCGCTCCCGCATCGGTGTCTTTAACAATCTCGCCGACCTGAGCGACAAGCGCACCGCAGCCTTGATTGAAGAGGCCGCCAAGAGCAGCGATCCGGCCGGTTCCAGCCAGCGCAAGATCGCCGACCTCTACAATTCCTATATGGACGAGGCTGCCATCGACGCCAAAGGCCTATCGCCGCTCGAACCGCATCTCAAGGCCATCGCCGCCATCAGCAACAAGAAAGAGCTTGCCTTCGCGCTAGGTGAAACCCTGCGCGCCGATGTCGACGCGCTAAACAACACCAACTTCCACACCGCGCACTTGTTTGGATTGTGGGTCGCTCCGGGCTTCAACGACTCCGATCATTACGCACCCTATCTGATGCAGGGCGGAGTGCAACTCCCCGATCGCGAGTACTACCTTGCCGATAACGAGCACATGAAAGAAGTTCGCACCAAGTATCAGGCGCACGTCTCCGCAATGCTCAAGCTCGCCGGTTTCACCGACACCGACGCTCGCGCGGAGCGCATCGTCGCCTTGGAACATGCCATCGCGGAAAAGCATCTGAGCCTGGCTGACAATGACGACATCCACAAGGCCAACAACACCTGGAAGCAATCCGACTTCTCAGCCAACGCTCCCGGCCTGGATTGGGCGGAGTACTTCCGCGGCGCCGGCCTCAGCAAGCAAACCAGCTTCATCGTCTGGCAGCCCACCGCCTTCGCCGGTGAGTCCGCCCTGGTGGAATCGACTCCGCTGGAAACCTGGAAGGACTGGCTCGCATATCACACCATCGAAGAAACCGCGCCCTATCTCAGCAAGGCGATCTCTGACGAGCGTTTCGCTTTCGTCAGCGGCGTCCTCCAGGGCACAACCCAGCAGCGTCCGCGGTGGCAGCGCGGCGTAGTTGTCGTCAATCGCTATCTCGGTGACGATGTGGGGCAGATCTACGCCCAGCGCTACTTCCCGCCGGAAGCCAAGGCCCAGGCGGAAGCCATGGTCGCCAATATCATCGCTGTCTACCACAAACGCATCGCAGCGCTTTCGTGGATGGATCCCACGACCAAGGCCGAAGCTCAAGCCAAGCTCGACACTCTGTACGTCGGCATTGGCTATCCGGAGAAGTGGCTTGACTATTCAGCCTACGAAGTGAAAGCTGACGACATCTTTGGCAATGTCTGGCGCGGTAACTTGTTCCAATACCGCCGTCAGGTAGCGCGGCTGGGCAAGCCGGTCGATCGCCACGAATGGTCGATGACGCCGCAGACCGTCAACGCCGTGAATCTCCCTTTGCAGAATGCCCTCAACTTCCCTGCTGCGATTCTTCAGCCTCCCTTCTTCGATCCCAAAGCGCCCGCCGCCGCCAATTATGGCGCGATTGGCACCGTTATCGGCCATGAGGTCAGCCACACTTTCGATACCGAAGGTAGCGCCTTCGACGCCAAAGGACAGGTCCGCAACTGGTGGACGCCTGCCGATCTCGCGCACTTTGAGGCAGCCACCGCGAAGCTTGCCGCCCAGTACGATACCTACATGCCGTTCCCCGATCTGCATGTGAATGGCAAGCAGACGCTGGCCGAAAATATTGCCGACGTCTCCGGCCTCGCAGCCTCGCTTGACGGCTACCATGCCTCGCTTGCCGGCAAGACTGCTCCCACCCAGGATGGATTCTCCGGAGATCAGCAGTTCTTCATCGCCTTTGGCCAGGACTACGCATCGAAGACACGCGATGCGGCATTGCGCCAGCAGGTGATGGTCGATCCGCACTCTCCGTCGCAGTTCCGTGCCGATACAGTTCGCAACATCGACGCCTGGTACTCAGCCTTCGACGTTCAACCCGGTCAGACGCTGTACCTCGCGCCCGCCGATCGCGTCCGCATCTGGTAAATGAATAGCGGTCCCGCACCAGCATCGGGCCTGCTAAGAATACGAACTGTCATCCCGCTGTGCGGAACTTCCGCCTGCATTTCCGGTCCGCATCTTTTTAGGATTGTGGGCCGGGCTGCCTTCGGCGGCATACTCACCGGACGCCGGCAGAACAAGAAAACAATCGATGCTGTGGTATCGTAAGCTCGCCGTTTCTGACGATCCAACGGGCGGGAATCAGCTAAGTTCCACGTGCCTGAATGCTTCAGGAGTGGAAGTCTCGGTGGGCATTCTGTAAAGTACTGGAAACTGGATGGACGAATGCTGACTTGGCTAAAGCCGCCCATTCCCTCACCCAATCTGTCGCCAGCAAACGATTTGCCCGGGAATCGATCCAGCATCGAGCGACGCTTGTTCCTGGTGCTTGGCGCCATCGCTCTGGTGTATGCGTTCCTGGCCGGCCTGGCCACGGTCGGTGACCCCGACTTCGGCTGGCACCTGGCGACCGGCCGCTGGGTAGCGCAACATCATCATGTCTTTTCGACCGATGTCTTTTCCTACACCGTCCCCGGGGCCCCCGCGATATATCCCGCCGGCGGCGGACTGATCCTTTATGGCATTTACTTGCTCGGGGGCTTTTCCCTGCTTTCATGGCTGAGCGCGTCAGCCACTGCGGCAACAGTAGCGTTGTTGCTCCGCCGCGGCTCTGTTGTGACAGCGGCGGTGGCTATCGTTGCCGTGCCCTTCATCGCCTTCCGCACCACTCCAAGGGCCGAGCTCTTTGCGATCGTTCTCTTCGCCGCCTATCTATCGTTGCTTTGGCAGAATTACCAGACTGGCCGGGCTCCGCTCTGGCTACTGCCCATCCTCATGGTTGTGTGGGTGAATGTTCACTTGAGCTTCCTCTCCGGCTTGGGGCTGTTGGTGGCCTTCGCCGGACTGGAGATATTGGAGTTGCCCTTTTCCGGTGGCAGCCAGGTGTTACAGCGGCTGAAGCGGGAGCTTCCATGGTTCCTGGCCACCGCTGCTGTTACGCTCATCAATCCCTGGGGATGGAGATTCTATCCGGCTGTCCTCCAGTTCACCAGAAGGGTGAGCACGCTGTACATCAACGAATGGGCCGGCTTGCAGTGGAACTGGACCAATGCCCTGACAAGTTTCTCCCCCCGGAACACCGGCGACGTCTTTCATGTGCTGCTCCTGATTGTTGTTCTGGCTGTGGTCGCGGCTGTGCTGCAACGCCGTGCAGGGGCGGCCATCCTGCTCTTCGGAGCCGCCTTCGAAGCGAGCCGCCATGTTCGCATGATCGGACTGGCGAGCTGCATCGTGGTGATTGTCGCCGGCTCCGTGCTGTCTTCGGCGATGCCGTGGATTCGCTCGCGTATCCCCAGTCCACGAACGCGTTCGATCATGGTCACCGCTGCGGTTGCGATTTTTGCGATGCTCGCTATTGTGCGATCCGTTGATCTGATAACCAACTATCACTACCTTGCCGAGCGGAATCTTTCGACCTTCGGTGCCGGACTAGCCGGATGGTTCCCTCGGTCGGCGATCGCATTCATTCAGAACCAGGATCTTCCGGGTGAAGTGTTCAACACCTACAACGAAGGCGGTTACGTTCTCTGGACGCTCGGACCGCAACGCCGCGACTACATTGACGGCCGCGAGGTCCCCTTCGGTTCCGCACTTGCCCTGCATGGTGGTGAATTGCTGACCGCTTCGCTCGATTCCGCGATCTGGCAAAAGGAAGCGGACCGCTACGGCATCAACACAATCATCTTCCCACTCACACTGGATGAAATCCCGTTGGAGCGTCTCAAAGCCGACTGCAACAGCCAGCAATGGCGGCCGGTTTACCTCGATGAGGTCTCCGTCGTTCTGGTTCGGCGTACTCCACAGAACGCAGCCTTAATCAAGCGCTTCGAAGTCGACTGTACCACCGCGCCTTTGCCGCGAGAGCGGTTGCCGCTTGCCGCCGCCTCTTTCGATCAGTGGATAGACGCAGCTCGTGTCCTCTCCGCGCTCGGCCGCAACTCCGAAGCCCTTGCCGCCGCCGACAACGCGATGGCAATTTTTTCCGGCAGCGCTCACGCGCGCTGGTATCGAGGCCAAATTCTGTATGCCGCGCAGCGCAACTCCGAAGCCGAACAGGAATGGCAGAAGGCGCTCGCTCTTGCCCCTCGCGAGACTACGCCATGGGCTTCGCTCGCCAACCTCCAGGCTTCCGTATGGTCTTCGCTGGCAGAACTCTACCATCGACAGGCGCGCCTACCGGAGGCCATTCAGGCCCTGCAAGCCGTCATCCGGCTGTCGTCCGATCCGTCCACCAAAGTACAGGCCATGGCAAATCTGGCAGCCCTCGATCTTGCCTCTGGACAATCGTCCGCGGCTGAGCAGGAGTGGCTGGCAGCTCTTTCCCTTGCACCCGGCGACCGTCTCCTCTGGCTATCGCTCGCGGATTTGTACCAGACAGACGGACGCTTGCCTCAGGCTGTTCACGCCATGCAACAGTCAATTCGTCTTACCTCCGATCCAACGCTGAAATCACAGCAACTGGTTGCGCTTGCCCGGCTCTACCTCAAGGCTCGGCAACCCAAGGATGCGCTGCTCGCGCTCGATGCGGCAGCTAGCACCGCACCACTGGAACTGCTGGCTGCAACCCCTGGACGGAACTTCAACTTCGATGTTGCGCAGACACGCGCCGCCGCCTGGATGGCCCTGGGCGACCTTAAACAAGCTACTGCCTTCGAAGAGCACGCGGTGCAGCTCGATCCTGCTGCCGCCGATGCCTGGTCTCATCTAGCGAAGCTCTACCAGCGCGAAGGACGGTTGACAGATCAGCAACGTGCTGAGGAACGCGGCAAGACACTCCTCATCGATAACTCCAGATAATCACCTCCCGCCCCGCAGTTGCAGAAAATTGAACATGCCGTGCTTTTCCCTGCCCCTTCCGTCGCAAAGTCGCTGACTTCCCGCTCCATACATGATCTAATTCTTATTAGGTCAATCGCTGGCCCTTCGTCCCAGAATGGGCGCAGTTCCAACGGTTTGGCCGGAATTTGTGTCGCTCTGGAGCCCCGCTGCATCAAACTGTAAAAGACGGCTTATTGCGTGCGGAGAATCTCAAGAAGGTTTTTCGCTCTGGCAATTCGGATCTAGTGCTCTTTGAGAATTTGTCGTTGCAGGTACAGACCGGGGAGATGCTGGCTATTGTCGGCGAGTCAGGTACCGGGAAAAGCACCCTCCTTCATATACTCGGAGCGCTTGATCGTGCTTCCGAAGGTGACGTATACTTCGCCCAAGTTCAGTTGGGGAGCCTCTCCGAGGATGATGCAGCAGAATTCCGCGGCCGGGAGCTTGGTTTCGTCTGGCAGTTTCATTACCTGCTGCCCGAATTTACCGCGCTGGAAAATGTGGCCATGCCCTTGCTAATGCGGGGCACCAGCAAGCGCGAGGCGGAGCAGCAAGCCCTGCAATGGTTGCAGGAGGTTAGTTTACAGGACCGTGCCACTCATCGGTCCGGCGAGTTGTCTGGTGGCGAGCAGCAGCGGGTAGCGTTGGCGCGCGCTTTGATTACCAGGCCGAGGGTCCTGATGGCCGACGAGCCGACAGGTGACCTCGACAACCGGACAGCGGAAACGGTTTTTAATTTGATTGCCAGGCTACATCGCGACTATCGTCTGACCTCGCTCATCGTTACTCACAATCTTGGGTTTGCGCGTCAGTGCGACCGTGTACTGCGTTTGCAGCAGGGTCGGGTAGTCGAAGTGTCTCCGCAGGCGTTGTCGGCGTGACGGAAACGTTGGAAGAAGATTCGGGTTTGTAATAGTGATGGTCTTAATCGCGGATGCGTGGAAGACACAGCGAATTGGTCATTGGCAGGATGTTGGATTGCAGTGGAGCCAGCCCGCAGGGCGGAACAATATTAGCCCAGCGCGTAAGCGCTGGGTAAGCTGCATTATTGACGAGAGCCCCTTTAGGGGCGGCACATTTTCGAATTTCGGTCCCAGCTTTATCCGGGGCCGGCGGCCACGACGAGTCAGGTAACGGAGTTCGGCAGGAGAAACAATTCCCGTCGCGCTCTTGGAGAGGTTCATGTTTGAACGGTACACGGAAAAGGCCCGGCGCGTAATCTTCTTCGCTCGTTACGAAGCCAGTCAGTTCGGTTCTCCTTACATCGAAACGGAGCACCTGCTGCTTGGTCTTCTGCGCGAGGACAAAGCGCTTACCAATCGGTTCCTTCGGTCCCACGCCTCAGTTGAGTCGATCCGGAAACAGATCGAGGGCCACACTACCATTCGGGAGAAGGTTTCCACTTCCGTGGACCTGCCCCTCAGCAACGAGTGCAAGCGGGTGCTGGCCTACGCCGCGGAGGAAGCCGAACGCCTGTCGCACAAGCACATCGGTACCGAGCACCTGCTGTTGGGCCTGTTGCGCGAAGAGAAGTGCTTCGCGGCTGAAATTCTGCACGAGCGCGGATTGCGCCTCTCCTCCATTCGTGAGGAGCTGGCCCGCACCTCGCAGGAGAAGGCGCAGCCTTCGCAGCGTTCGCGCGAGTCCTCGCTGCTGTCTGAGTTCTCCCGCGATCTCACTCAGGCCGCGATGGACACCCAGCTCGATCCCCTGGTCGGTCGCGATGGCGAGCTCGAGCGCGTCGTCCAGATCCTGTGCCGCCGTACCAAGAACAATCCAGTGCTGATCGGCGAGCCTGGCGTCGGTAAGACTGCCATCGTCGAGGGTCTGGCCCAACGCATTGCCGACGGTGAAGTGCCATCGTTCCTGGCCGACAAGCGCATCCTTGCGCTCGACCTTTCCCTCATCGTTGCCGGCACTAAGTATCGCGGCCAGTTTGAAGAGCGCCTCAAGACCATCATGAAGGAACTGATGGAGTCGCAAAACTCCATCATCTTTATTGACGAGCTGCACACCCTGGTCGGCGCAGGATCGGCGGAAGGCTCGCTCGACGCCGCCAACATCCTGAAGCCGGCGCTTTCGCGCGGCGAAATTCAATGCATCGGTGCCACCACGCCGGGTGAGTATCGCAAGTCGATCGAGAAAGATCGCTCTCTCGAGCGCCGCTTCCAGGCCGTGAAAGTTCCTCCGCCCAACGAAGCCGATGCGGTCAAGATTCTGTTCGGCATCAAGGAGCGCTACGAGAAGTTTCACGCCGTCACCTACACCGACGAAGCCATCACGTTCTCCGTATCGCACTCCAATCGCTACTTGCCTGATCGCTTCCTGCCCGACAAGGCCATCGATCTGGTTGACGAAGCCGGCGCCCGCGTTAAGCTTCGCCAGACTTCCCTGCCTGAGGACATCACCGAGGTGCAGAAGCGGATCAAGTTCATCGTGCATCGCATGGAAAACGCCATCGCGAACCACGAGTTTGAGAAGGCCCGCTTCTACTCCGACGAGGAGCGCAAAGAGCGCGAGAACCTGCGCGCTCTGCGTGAAAAATATCATCTCGATGAGTCCTCCACTGGCGTCGTCGGCCGCGAAGACATCGAAGACGTAGTCTCGCGCTGGACTGGCGTCCCTATCGCTTCCATAAAAGAAGAGGAAAGCCAGAAGCTGCTGCGCATTGAAGAAGAGCTGCACCGGCGAGTGATCTCACAGGAACGTGCCATCTCAGCGTTGGCCCGCGCCATTCGCCGCTCGCGTGCTGGACTGAAGAGTCCGAATCGGCCTATCGGCTCGTTCCTGTTCCTGGGCCCCACCGGCGTCGGCAAGACCGAAGTCGCGCGCACCCTGGCGCAATTCATGTTCGGCAGCGAAAAATCGCTCGTGCGCTTCGACATGTCTGAGTTCATGGAGAAGCACTCCGTCTCCAAACTGATCGGCTCGCCTCCGGGATATGTCGGCTATGAAGAAGGCGGCCAGCTTACCGAGCGGGTCAAGCGCGCACCCTACTCCGTCGTGCTGCTCGACGAAGTGGAAAAGGCCCACCCTGATCTCTTCAACATCCTGTTGCAGGTATTCGAAGACGGCCAGCTCACCGATGGGCTGGGCAACACGGTGGACTTCAAGAACGCCATCATCATCATGACCTCGAACATCGGCGCGCGGCACTTGCAGAAGCGCACCGGTCTCGGCTTCCAGTCTGAGTTGGACGAGAACACCTCTTCCAAGGTCGAGGACATGGTGCGCAACGAAGTGAAGCGCACCTTCAATCCCGAATTCCTCAACCGCCTCGACGAGGTCATCATCTTCAACGCCCTGACCGAAGTTGATCTGATCCAGATTGTGGAGCTGATGGTGCAGCATCTCAACACCAATCTGGCGCAGCGCTCCATCACGGTCACGGTGACCGAAGAAGCGCGCAAGTGGATCCTCGACAAAACTGTCGTCGATCGCACCTATGGCGCCCGTCCGCTGCGCCGCGCATTGCAGAAGTACATTGAGGACCCGTTGTCGGAGGCGCTCATCCAGGGCACCTTCGCCCAACGGCCGGCCTTCATCGAGGTCTACCTCGACAACGACCAACTCTTCTACCGCCCCGTCGGCGAAGAGAAGACCGAAGGCGTGCTGCTCTACAGCAGCTAGGCGGGTAGAGCGGCGCTTCAGCGCCGCGTCAAAGGTCAATAAGCAATCAGGGCTTTAGCCCCGGAACAACGAAGGGGAGCGGAAGCGCTCCCCTTGTTATTTTCTCTTCGATCAAACAATCGTGGGAAGCCATCCTGACTCTTCCCTCATCCAATTCGGCATGATTCGCAAATTACCGTCCGGAGAATACCGTCTCTACTCCCGCAAGAAAAATCCCAAGACCGGCAAGCGCCGCAACCTGGGGACCTTCGAAACGCGCGAAAAGGCTGAAGCCCACGAGCGCGCGGTGCAGTATTTCAAACGGCATTGATCGGTGGTCCCGCCTGAATCTACGCCACGAAATACTTGGCCGCGGGATGATGCACGATGATGGCCGAGGTGCTCTGCTCAGGATCCAGCAAAAAGCCCGTAGTCAGCTTCACGCCGATGGTCTCGTCGGGATGCAGCAGCGCGAACAGCTTGGTCTGGTCTTCCAGATTCGGACATGCCGGATAGCCGAACGAATACCGCGATCCGCGGTACTTCTGATGGAACAGGTCCCGGATGTGCGGTGAGTCGTCGCCAGCGATCCCGAGCTCTTGACGAATGATCTTGTGCGACAACTCAGCTAGCGCTTCGGCTGTCTCCACACTGAGTCCATGCAGGTAGAGATACTTAGTGTATTCGCCGCCCTCGAACAGCTTCTGCGTCTCATGCGAGGCGATGTCGCCGATGGTCACGCACGACATGGCGAGCACGTCCATTTTGCCGCCGCTCTTCGGTAGAAGGAAATCGGAGATGCACAACCCGCGGCCTTCGCGCTGTCGCGGAAAGGTGAAGCGTAATGTCTCTGCCGGGATGGCGTCGCCCTGCTTCCAACTTTCGGGCAGGTTATAGACGACCACGTCATTACCATCGCCCTGCGCTCCAAAATACCCATACACAATCTTGGGCTCAAACCAGCCTGCGGCGATCACTTCTTCTTCCAGGTCCTTCAGGATCGGCCGGTACTTCGTCTCCACCAGCCGCCCGTAATCTTCCTGTGACGCGGTCTTCAACTGCCACTGGTTCTTGAACAGCGCCGTCTCGTTGATGTACTGGAAGATCTCGCGCAAGTCGAAATCCGTCGCCTTCAACACGCGCACGCCCCAGAACGGCGGCTGCGGAATGTCAGGAGCCGCGGGAATCTCGACATTGGGCGAGGTCGCGCCTTCGACGCCTCCAAGGGTGTGTGCCGGGCGTACAAATTCCTTGACAACTTTGCCCTCGGCAATCCGCTTCTCGCGCGCGCCGTTAGGCGAAGAGAGATCTTCCATCAGGTGCAGGCCGGCGAAGGCGTCGTCGGCGTAAAAGATGCCGCCGTTGTACTCGCGGCGAAGATCGTCCTCCACATACTTTCGCGTCAGAGCCGCGCCGCCGCAGATCACCGGAAACTCCAGCTTCTGATGATGCAGGTCCTGCACTACGTACTTCATCTCCAGCGTCGACTTCACCAGCAGGCCGCTGAGCCCGATGGCATCGGCTTTCTCCGCGAGCGCCGCGTTGATGATCACGTCCGAGGGTTGCTTGATGCCGAGATTCACCACACGATAGCCGTTGTTGGTGAGAATGATATCCACCAGGTTCTTGCCGATGTCGTGGACGTCGCCCTTCACCGTGGCCAGCACGATCGTTCCCTTCTGGCTGCCTTCTTTCTTCTCCATCTTCGGCTCAAGATACGCGACAGCGGCCTTCATCACGCCAGCCGAGTCGAGCACGGACGGCAACTGCATCTTGCGTGCGCCGAACAGGTCGCCAACCGTCCTCATGCCGTCGAGCAGGATGTTGTTGATCAGGTCAAGCGGCGTGTAGTTGACCAGCGCTTCTTCCAGAATCTCGTGCAGCGACTTCTTGTTTGCGCCATCGCCAACCGATTTTTCGCCGTTGATGATCGCCCACTTCAGCTTGTCTTCCACTGACAGTGTGTCGACGTGCGCCGTCGTCTGCTCTTCTTTGCCCTTGGTTCCGGCAAAGTGATTCATGTAGACCTGGAGCGGGTCACCATTGGACTGATCGTAGAAAATCAGCTTGCGCGCCAAATCAACTTCCGCCTCGGGAATTTTGTACAGCGGGTAAATCTTGCTGTAGTTCACGATGGCCATGTCCAGACCGTGATCCACCGCCTCGTGCATGAAGACGCTGTTCAGAATGCGCCGGGAGTAGACATTCAGCCCAAACGAAATGTTGCTGACGCCGAGAATGGTCTTCACCTCGGGCAGCTCGGTCTTGATCGCCTTCACCGCTTTCAGCGTCTCGATGCCGGCGGTGCGATAGTCTTCCTGGCCTGTCGAGATCGGCAGCGTAAGCGCGTCGAAGATCAGATCGCACGGACGAATGCCGTATTTGTTCACCGCCAGATCGAAGATGCGCTTAGCAATCGCCAGCTTCTTCTGCCAGGTCAGCGCCATGCCGTCTTCATCGATGGTCAGCGCGATTACCGCCGCGCCGTAGCGCTTGGCCATCGGCAGAACTTTTGATGTGCGCTTCTCGCCGTCCTCCAAGTTGATGGAGTTGATGATCGCCTTGCCCGGAATCCGCTTCAGCGCTTCCTCAATCACGTCGGCTTCAGTGGAGTCCACGGTGATGGGCGCGGGCACACGCGTGGCAATCTTCTCCAGGATGTTCGAGATGTAGGCCTTCTCGTCCTCGCCCACGATGGCGCAGCATAGGTCGAGCATGTGCGAGCCTTCGTTCACCAGCTTCTTGGCCAGCGTGAGGATGCCGTCATAGTCCTGCGCGCGGACCATGTTCTTGAAGTGCTCAACCCGCGTGGTGGTGTTCATCTCCTCGGCCACAACCAGCGGCTTGGGATCGAGGTCGAGCGGCACCATGGAATACGCGCTGGCCGCCGCGGCGACGCTCTTGACGTTGCGCTTCAGCGGTTCGAGATTGGCGCAGGTCGCGGCAATCGCCTTGATGTGCTCGTAGGTCGTGCCGCAACATCCGCCCACAATGCGCACACCATATTCGGCAATGAACTGCTTGTGATAGTCGGCCAATTCCTGCGGCTGAAGCTTATAGACCGCTTGACCACCGACGTTCTGCGGCAGTCCAGCGTTGGGCAGCACGGACACTGGCCGCGGCGAGTTCGCGCCCAGATAGCGAACTCCGTCGTTCATCTCTTTCGGCCCGGTGGCGCAGTTCATCCCGATCACGCCTACATCGAACATTTCGAGCGTGGTCAGCGCCGCGCCGATCTCGGTACCCAGCAGCATCGTGCCGGTCGCTTCCAGCGTGACCTGCACCTGCACCGGAACGTTCTTCCCTGTTTTCTTCAGTGCGTCGAAGATGCCAACCAGTCCGGCCTTCGCCTGAAGAATGTCCTGGCAAGTCTCGAGCAGCAGAACATCGACGCCGCCCTCGATGAGCGCGACGGCCTGCTCGGTGTAAGCAGCCGCCATGTCGTCAAAGCCGATGTGGCCGAGCGACGGCAGCTTGGTTGTCGGCCCCATCGATCCCGCCACGAAGCGTTTCCGTCCGTTCGAGGAAAAGCTCGCAGCCACCTCGCGCGCCAGCTTCGCCGCCGCCAGGTTTACCTCGTGGACGCAGTCTTGCATGTCATACTCAGCCATCACGATCCGCGTGGAGCTGAAGGTGTTCGTCTCCACCACATCTGCGCCGACGGTGAAGTAAGCCGCGTGGATCTCTTTGACAACATCGGGACGGCTCAGTACGAGAACGTCGTTGTAGCCGTCCTTGCCCCAGAAATCGTCGAGCGGAAGGTTGTAGCCCTGAATACAGGTACCCATCGCGCCGTCGTAGATGACGACGCGTTCCTGCACGGCTTTTAAGTAGTCGCTCATTGGCATTCAGCGCGAGTGTTCGAAACGCCTTCGCAAATGTGTCATCCCGACCGACGGCTCCAGCCGGAGCGGAGGGACCTGCTTTTCGTCGCTAGCAACAGGAGAGGAGAAAACTCGCAGCTTAGTGATTAAGTATCGCAGTTCCCGCCGCTTTGGACAAAGCCACTGCCAGCTAACTGCAATCCTCTGAGGCCATTGGAGAATTACCGCATTGAGCAGCGAGACCGGCCAGCGCCCGCAACCTGGCTGGCTGGAATGTTCTGTCGCAGCCAGTCCCACCTCCATGTCATTGACCCCGCCTCTCTGAAAATGTTATAAAAACTCGCCTTGGTGTTCGCCTTGGAGTGTGCTCCAGGTTGCACATAAAACGGTGCAGTTGTTCCCGACGCGGCCAAGCCTCAACACTTCTGTCTTGAAGTGGAAGCGCGTTTCCGGGATTCCAGCAGGTCCATCAGCCCCAACCAGTCCAAAGTCCGGACTCGTCGGGGGCCCCGATTGCCTAACAAGTTCGAAGTGGGACTTGAGGAGGATCGGTCAGTGCGCGCCCCACCGGCTGGGTGGTCAACGATCTTAGGAAACGCTGTTCGCGAACTGTCGCGGCAGATTGAATCGAAACTTCATTTCATGGGTGCTGTCCGCCTGTAAGCGGCTGGCTCATCGGAGGAATTATATGCGCACCTGGCTCGCTGCATTGCGGCGGCTGTCGTCGGCAGCCCGCAGCAATCCAGCCAAATTCGTCATCCCCGCGTTCTCCATTTTGATGTTGCACGCTTCCACTGCTTTCGCCCAGCCGAACGAGGCTGCGGGCGAGGCCAACCTCCAACTTCCCGATCTCTCCTCGGTCAGTTTCCTGGGCATGACGGGCCACAACCTGCTGCTGATCGGACTGCTCTTTTGTGCCTTCGGCCTCCTGTTCGGGCTGGCGATTTACATACAACTGAAGAACCTGCCCGTTCACCGCTCCATGCGCGAGATCTCGGAGCTGATCTACGAGACCTGCAAGACATATGTAGTCACGCAGGGCAAGTTCCTGATGGTATTGTGGGCATTCATCGCGGTCGTCATCGTGGCCTACTTTGGCTGGCTGGCCCCCGTTCCCGGCAAGCCCGTGGGCGTAACCCTGCCCATCATTCTGTTGTTTAGCATCGTCGGAATTGCCGGCAGCTATGGTGTCGCATGGTTCGGCATTCGGGTCAACACTTTCGCCAACTCGCGCACCGCTTTCGCCGGACTGGGCGGCAAGCCGTATCCCATTTATGCCATCCCGCTGAAAGCCGGCATGAGCATTGGCATGATGCTGATTTCCGTCGAGCTGCTCATCATGCTTTGCATTCTGCTGTTCGTTCCTGCAGATTACGCCGGGCAGTGCTTCATCGGCTTCGCCATCGGCGAGTCGCTGGGCGCCGCGGCGCTGCGTATCGCCGGCGGTATCTTTACCAAGATCGCCGACATTGGTTCCGACCTGATGAAGATCGTCTTCAAGATCAAGGAAGACGATGCTCGCAATCCTGGCGTAATTGCCGACTGCACCGGCGACAACGCCGGCGACTCGGTCGGTCCCAGTGCTGACGGATTCGAAACCTACGGCGTAACCGGCGTAGCGCTCATCACCTTCATTCTGCTGGGCGTTCACAACCACACCGTGCAGGTGCAACTACTGGTGTGGATCTTCGTCATGCGCATCATGATGCTGGTCTCCAGCACAATTGCGTACTTCCTGAACGAAGCGGTGGCCAAGGCACGCTTCGGCAATGCCACCGAGATGAACTACGAGAGCCCGCTCACTTCTCTGGTGTGGCTCACTTCAATCATTTCCATCGTGCTGACTTATGTGGTCTCGGCTGTCATCATCCCCGTGCTTGGAGGCGACAGCACGCAATGGTGGAAGCTGGCCACCATCATCTCCTGCGGAACTCTGGCGGGAGCGATTATCCCTGAACTGGTGAAGGTCTTCACCTCCACCAATTCGGCCCACGTGAAAGAAGTGGTGACCTCGGCGGAAGAAGGCGGCGCATCGCTCGACATTCTGTCAGGACTGGTTGCCGGCAATTTCTCTTGCTACTACCTGGGCTTCACCATGGTGCTGCTGATGAGCATCGGCTACTACGTCAGCACCTATGGGCTCGGCCAGATGATGCTGGCACCCGCGGTCTTCGCCTTCGGCCTGGTGGCGTTCGGATTTCTTGGCATGGGCCCGGTCACCATCGCCGTCGACTCTTACGGCCCGGTAACGGACAATGCCCAATCGGTGTATGAACTGTCGCTGATTGAGCAGGTGCCGAATATCGAGAGCGAGTTGAAGCGCGATTACAACATCGACGTCAACTTCGAACGCGCCAAGCACATGCTGGAAGAAAACGATGGCGCGGGCAATACCTTCAAGGCCACGGCCAAGCCGGTGCTGATCGGCACCGCCGTCGTGGGCGCAACCACCATGATCTTCTCCATCATCATGGCGCTCACTCACGGGCTGACGGAAAACGTCGGCAAACTGTCGCTGCTGCACGCTCCCTTCGTTCTCGGCTTGATCAGCGGGGGCGCCATCATCTATTGGTTTACCGGCGCCTCCATGCAGGCCGTGACTACCGGCGCTTACCGCGCGGTGGAGTTCATCAAGGCCAACATCAAGCTGGAAGGCGTGGAGAAAGCCTCGGTAGAGGACAGCAAGAAGGTCGTCGAAATCTGTACGAAGTACGCGCAGAAGGGCATGTTCAATATCTTCCTCGCAGTCTTCTTCGTGACCCTGTCATTCGCTTTCGTAGAGCCGTTCTTCTTTATCGGCTACTTGATCGCGATAGCCATCTCGGGCCTGTATCAGGCGATGTTCATGGCCAATGCAGGCGGTGCCTGGGACAACGCCAAGAAGATTGTCGAGGTTGAACTCAAGCAGAAGGGTACCCCGCTGCACGATGCAACGGTTGTCGGCGACACCGTGGGCGATCCTTTCAAGGACACGTCCTCAGTCGCCATGAACCCGATCATCAAATTCACCACGCTGTTCGGATTGCTGGCCGTGGAACTGGCTGTCAGTTTGACGGCGAGCAAGGGTGAAGTCTTCAGCCACGTGCTGGCACTGTTGTTCTTCGCCGTGTCGTTTGTGTTCGTGTACCGGTCGTTCTACGGCATGCGGATTGTCAAAGCGAAAGCGTAAAGCTTGCGGCCCCACACGCAACCGCCGCCCTATGGGATGGCGGTTGCGGACAGCTCCGACAAACGTATGCGCACATGGCTTTACAGGCGATGCACTTTTCTGGCTGTCATGCTTGGGTTATTTTCAAGCTCCTTGATAAGTCAAGAAGCTCCGAAGGGCATGATCAAAATCACCACGCGCCTGATTGAGCCGGAGCCCGAGCGCGGTTCGTTCGGGGCACAGCCAAGAACCCTCTGGCGGGCAGGAAAGAAGTATGGCCGCATCGCGGAGGGCATAGATAACCAACAACACATTCACGGGTTAATGATCATCAGCGAGCCGGACGCCTGGATGATCAATCTTTATGACAAGTCAGGAAGGCACGTTATCGATCCCGGCCCGTCCCTAGAAGTGCATGTTCCAATTTTCCAAACTCCTGGAGAGGCGAAGTCCAAACTGAACGAGTTGGAGTTCGGAAACGAGCTTGAGTTTTTTAAAGCTAACCACGCCTCCGAATCAGCGGGCGAGCCTCTGCACGGCAGTCAAACCAGTCGCTACGAACTCACCTTGAGCGGTCGCACCGTTATCCTGTGGGTCCACTCAAAAACGGAAAAGCCTATTCGCATCAGCCTTGCGAAAGGCTCCGACAGACGGACGATCGAATACCTGGCGTATGAGCATCTGCCCTTCGACCCCGCTCTCTTTCAGCCGCCTCGGGGCATTACGCTTGTGGATGCCAAATGATGCTGAACCGATACGTTGGGTGTGTGCTGCTCAGCTAGTCGCTGGGGTTGGTCAATCAGTACAAGTTACCTCAGCCGAAAACGCCATCCCTTGCCGGATGGCGTTTTGTTTTGCATGAATCGCTTGGCTAGTACGCTGCGCGGCGCATTATTGGCTCGCGAAGCATCCTCACTGGAGTGGATGGTCATTGACAGCATCAGGCGTTGCCGCATTTGGCGTCATTGCGTCCGGAGTCGCCGCATTTGGCGTCGTTGCGTCCGGAGTCGCCGCATTTGGCGTCGTTGCGTCCGGAGTCGCCGCATTTGGCGTTGCTGCGTCGGGCATTGCCGTGGTCGGCGTTGCGACCGCACTGGGAGCCGCCGAAGCCCCCGGAGCTGGTGGAGTTACAGCCGGTGCGCTGACGCCCGAGAAAGCGCTTTCAGCGTTGGAAGAAGATCCTTTGAGCGAGAATGCTGGTATTGGTGAGGACCGTATCGAGAACGCCGGTATTGGCGATGACGGTATCGAGAATGCCGGTATCGGTGACGGCGGTATCGAGAACGCAGGCATCGACGGTGATGGTATTGAGAACGCAGGCATGGAGAACGCCGGCATCGGCGACGGTGGCATGGAAAATGCTTCAATATTGGAGGATGTTCCCATAGACGGGACCGCCATCGAGGGTACCGTCATAGAAGTTCCTGTCATCGCCGGTGTCGTCATCGAGGGTACCGTCATGGTGGACGATCCGCCAAGATTCTGAGCGTAGACCGCTTGTCCGAGCGTAAGAGTGGCTGCGACTGCCGTAACTAGAATGGCCCTCATCTTCTCGGTCCTCCGTTCTTTGCCGCCGCTTAAAGTAAACTCGGGTCAATTGTAATCTAAGTGCCGAACTGCCCTAGGTTAATCTCATTTTGCATGAGCGGGCACCCCGGGTATTCGCGGTGCCCGCTCTACTTCACTTGCGGCCGCGTTTCGGTTTTGGCTTCGGCTTATGCTTGTGCCTTGAAGGCGGAGTCGGTACTGGGGCTGGCGTTGGTGCAGGAGTCGGGGTCGACGTGGAGGTTGGAGTTGGAGCTACCTCACCTGCCGACAAGGACTTCAACAACACTGCCCCATTGGGGCTGCCCCATCCACTACACGGATCCCAGCCCAGACCGGCGCTGTAATCGCCATTGTTGCCGGACGTGATGTCGCGGAAAGATCCGTTTTCTCCAACGTTCTGGTACAAGGTCGGATTCAGATATCCCACAGACTTGCCCAGCGACTGGTTGAAAAGCGCGATCAGTCCAGCCCACAGTGGTGCAACCGCACTGGTTCCTCCCACAGCAAAACTGGAGCCGTCCACTTGCACGTTGTAGCCGGTATTGGGGTCCGCATCGCCGGCAACGTCAGGCACACCGCGGCCTACGAAGTTGCCCGGATTGTCGGAGGGTGGCACCTTCGCATTCGCCTGGTAGGAGGGAAGCGGAAAGGTGGCGCTGATTCCGCCGCCGGTGGCGCCCTCATTGCTGGAAAGCTCGTTCCACACAACCTCGCTTGAGATTGAGCTGCCGCTGAGCTCCAGCGTGGTCCCTCCGCACGCCAAGGCGTACGGGCTGGACGCAGGGAAATCCACATGATCGAGCCCATCGGTCACACCGTCAGTCGATCCGTTATCTCCACAGGCCACACATACGGTCACGCCAACGGCTGCGGCCGCCTGAAGCGCGCTGTTGAACGATTGCAGCGACTGCGCCGTCCATGTCGACTCAGGCCCTCCCCAACTGATCGAGAGCACCGAGGGCTTATTCAACTGGTCGGTCACTGCCTGGTTGATGGCGTCGAGGAATCCCGCATCGGTATTGGGCGCGAAGTAAACCGCGATGTTGGCGCCGGGTGCGATCGCCCCCGACACTTCAATATCCAGGACGACCTCCGTGTCGGGACCGCCGGTATCGCCGGTCGGCTGGTTTTGCCCGCCATCAACGGAAACGGCCACTACCGTTGGCGCTGGCGAAATGTTGAGACCGCTGAAGTATGTTTCCAGATCGGACTGGTTAAAGCCGCCTCCCAGTTCGATGATGCCGATCGTCTCACCCTGGCCGTTCAGATTTTTCGGGTAACTGTATGCCTGGGCAACTTGCAGGGCTGTGAGCGAAGCCTGGGTTGCGGACGGCTTAGCCGAACCCGACAGCTTGCTGGCGATGCGAAAATGAGTTTCTGCCTGCGGCCGGTTATCGAGCCCGTGGACGCTACGAATGATGGCACTCAGCTCTTGCGGCACCTTCACCGCGCCGGTGCGCACGCGATACGAGCCGCCCTTATAGTTGTAGCGCGCCAGCTGTACTTGAAAAGCCTGGGAAAATGCGGCGCACGTGCCGCTGAGAGACACGGTCTTGGCGGGCAGGTTGGCATTGGCGAGCGCCAGGCCGAATTGCGCAGCGAAGGCCAACACCTTATGGACATCAGTGGGATCGGCGCCGTAGCGCGCTTCGTACTCCTCCCGCGACACCCGCTGACCGCGCGCGACGAGGTCGGCCAGCGGTGTTGGTTTCCCGCCCGAGGTCCGCTGCCGCAGCACGAGGGACACCTGCATCACCTCGTTGGGGTCCGAATGTCCCGTCCGTGTCGCTCCTTGCAACGGCTTGCGCTCACTGCCTGCAACTTCTACGTACTTCTTGAAAGCCATATCTGCTCCTTGGGATGTGTTCTAGCCACTAGCCCCTTCTTCACGGCCCTTTCATCTGGTCTTTCACGCTCTTGGCCAACTTTTCGATCTCCTCGGCCTTCTTGATCACTTCCAGGGACAGCGTGTTCTCGTCGGTCTTGTCCACCGACTGCTTCAGCTCCGTAGCTAACTCTAGCAGCTTTTCGGTGTCCTTTTTGAGCTCATCCTGGCGCTGAAGATTACGTTTTCTCGCCATCTCCTTTTTCTGCTGCACTTCCCACGGCGTCTCCTCAGTGTGTTGCGATGGCTGGAGGATGGTCGGCGGCGGCGCGGCCTGTTGGGCCAGACAGCCGATTCCGAAGCCGAGAAAAAGCGCTGCCATTGTGTTGAAACGTATCCAACGTGGGAAAACGTGCGCTATGTACGTCATAATCACCGTGATTGTATTCCGCAACGCTGCGGTTCCAAAGCAACGCGGTCGCTAGAGTGGTCTGGCACTTATCTTACAAATCATTCGCGGTGCTGTCAGGAAAACGCCGTTACAGGGTGCGAAAAAAGTCGGCTGTGCGATGTTCTGAAGGGGGGTGCAGCCTTAATCATGCGCTGGCCCCTCACCGGGCTCGTTCTCAATCCTTGCATTGCTTAGGCTGATTGGGCGAGGTATGCTCCCAGCGAAGGAACAGTCATGCGAACTTGGCGATGGGTTGTTCTCCCTGCGGTGGTTCTCCTGGTGGCATGTGGCTCGCACCATGATCTGTCCAGTGCCTCGCAACCGCTGACACAGGAGCGTGCCGCCGAGGTCGAGCGGGATGTGCGAGCCTACACCGGCATTGTCGCTCGCGATGTCACCCAGGAGGGCCCATCGGCGTGGCGTAAGCATTTCGCCGACGCTCCTGACTTCTTCATGGCGTCGGAAGGTCGCCTGGTGTTCCCCAACAGTGCAGCCGCAACCGCTGGAATTCAGCAATTCGCCGGCACCATAAAGCACATCGAGCTCCAGTGGGGCCAGGACTTGCGAGTCGATCCACTCACTTCGAAGTTCGCCGTGGTGGCTGCTCCCTGGCACGAAATCCGCATAGACAACGGCGGGAACCGTGTGGATGAGAGCGGGTACTTTACCGCGATAGCAGAATACAAGAACGGCCGCTGGCAGTTGCGGGACGCTCATTGGTCAGTCGCCGGGCCGCCTCCCGCCATCCAGTAGGTTGCCCCTGCTTCGCGTTAGTGTCCCCCAATGTCGTAACATGACTGATTCCTCTGGAATCCCCACGATGCGGAGATCCTTACCGTACTACCTGCCATTGCTTCTGGTGATTGTCTTCTTCAGCCTGATTCGCTGGCATTTCCGCTACATTCCTCTCGAGCGCGATGAAGGCGAATATGCGTACGCCGGACAGCTCATGCTGCACGGCATACCACCCTATACGCTCATCTACAGCATGAAGCTTCCCGGCACCTTCGCCGCGTACGCTGCCATCCTTCTGGTGTTCGGACAAACGGCGAAGGGCGTCCATCTGGGGCTGTTAGCAGTGAATGCCGTAACCACCTTCCTGATCTTCCTGCTCGGCAAGCGGCTCTTTGGACCGCTGGCGGGACTGGTGGCCGGATCCAGCTACGCCCTGCTTTCCACAAGTCCGTCAGTCATTGGATTCGCGGGGCACGCAACCCACTTTGTGGTGCTGTGCGCGGTAAGCGGTGTCCTGCTCCTGTTAAACGCGGCAGAGAGCCGGCGAACGTGGCTGTACTTCTTGAGCGGTCTGTTTCTCGGCTTGGCGTTCCTGATGAAGCAGCCCGGAATTATGTTCGCCGCTTTCGGCACCCTGTATCTGGTCAAGGCAGAGCGGCAGACATGGCTGCACCAGCGCCGGGAATTCGGCATAAAAATCGCCCTCTACGCCTGCGGAGTCCTGTTACCATTCGCCATCACCTGCCTGCTGTTGGCCAGCGCAGGCGCGTTCGGCAATTTCTGGTTTTGGACGTTTCTCTACGCCCGGCAATACGCCACGACTATCGGAATTCGCGAAGGGCTGCAAACTTTGCGGCTGATTCTTCCCAAGGTCGTTCTGCCCGAAGTGATGATCTGGCTGTTGGCTGGCATCGGCTTCAGCGCGATACTGTGGAACCGTGCAGCGCGGAGTCAGTGGTTCTTTTTGACGACTTTCTTTCTGTGCTCGGCTGCCGCCGTCTGTCCCGGGCTCTACTTTCGGCAGCATTATTTCGTCCTGCTATTGCCGGCCGTAGCCCTGTTGGCGGGGGTAGCGGTGTACTGCGGGACCGCCAGTCTGAAACAGCATTTGCGCTCGAGAGTCTGGGCCTTGCTACCGCTGGTCGTCTTCATCGCCGCATTTGCCGGAACCCTCTACCAGCAACGCAATTATCTGTTCAAAGCGGGACCCTTTGCTGCCGCGCGCATGATCTATGGCTCAAATCCGTTTCCGGAGGCGGACGAAGTTGCCTACTACATCAAGAACCACAGCGCTAAAGACGATCGCGTAGCCGTCTTGGGCTCGGAACCGGAAATCTATTTCTACGCCGACCGTCCTTCGGCAACCGGGTATATCTACACTTACGGGCTGATGGAAGAACAGCCGTATGCAGGCGAAATGCAGAAGCAGATGATCAGCGAGATCGAATCTGTCCAGCCGGAGTACGTCGTATTGATAGACGTGGCCTCGTCCTTCGGCAGACTGCCTAGCTCGAATAAGCACATCTTTGACTGGATCGATAGCTACTTGCCAGCGCACTATGACTTGGTGGGGATTGTCGATCTTCTGGGCTACAGCAAATACGTCTGGGGAGACGCCGCTAAAACCTACCATCCCCAGTCCAACCAGGTCGTCAAGGTTTTCAAGAAGAAGCCCGCTTGGGAATAATCCCTGACTGGTTTTCCAGCGCCTGCACTTCGCATAACCTTTGGAGGACGTGTGCTGTTAGGGTATGATGCGCCTAACAAGCAAGCATTAGCAGCGGTCGCTTGGCCTCCGCTCGCCGCCGATCTCAAGTTCAACTGAAGAGAGGAAGTATGACTAAGGAGCAGTTATTTATCGCTTCGGTCCTGGTGTGGTTTGCCGCGGGAATCCCCACCGTAGCCGTCGCTCAGGATGAGCGCACTCCAGAAGACATAGCGGCGCCGACCGTCCAGCAAACGGCGCCCAGTCAGCCGGCCCCACAGATCTTCCGGCGCCCCGGCACTGTGATCACGCCGGCAAGCAGCGTCATGCGCCCCGAGGATGCGGGCATACGCGCCCACACCAACGTTCTGATCTTCGTTCCCGATGGTCGTCCGGTGTCTACGCCGGACATAGCCGGAGCCGGTGGCGAAACCCCAGCCTCGTTGGGCTGCGTCTATAAGGTTGGTCCCATCTATACCGGATGCAATCCGGCAACGGGCGGCACCAATCATCCTTCGGGCGGTTGGGGCGCAATCGCACTGGTGGATGCCTATGACAACCCGCACGCGGCATCCGACCTGGCAGCTTTCTCGAGCAATTACGGCCTGCCCGCAGCGACCTTCACCAAGATCTATGCCAACACCAGCCAGGGCACGCAAAACGGCATGAGCGCCAGTTGCAGCGGCGTTCCCCCGGGCGATACCGGCTGGGGCTTAGAGGAGGACTTGGACATCGAATGGGCACACGCCATGGCCCCCAGCGCGCAAATCGTTCTGATAGAAGCCTGTAGTAATAGCGACGCGGACTTGTTCTTTGCCGAGCAGATAGCCGGCATAGCGGTCAGTCACAGAGGTGGCGGCGACATCTCCAACAGTTGGGGCGGCGGAGAATTTCCGGGCGAAGTCGGCGCTATTGATGACGTCTTCTATCGCTACTACTGGAAAGTGACCTCCTATTTTGCCGCGGCAGGGGATGACGGATGGGGGGCTCAATATCCAAGTTCCTCGCCTTGGGTAGTCTCCGCTGGTGGCACCACCGTCAATCGCGATTCCAGTGGGAACTTCATGAACGAGAGCTGCTGGGCCCTTGATTCTAACGGTAACGGTTCTGGGGGCGGTGTTAGCCAGTATGAACTCTGGCAAAATCCGCCAAACATGGCAAATGGAATGGGACCTTGGACTGCCTTTCAGTATCCGCTCTTTGGACAAACCGCGCGACAAACTCCCGACATAGCCTTTGACGCTGACCCCAACACCGGCGTCAATGTTTACGATACGTACGGATATAGCGGATGGCTTGTCGTCGGTGGTACCAGCGTAGCTTCACCTTCCCTGGCTGGCATCGTCAACCTTGCGTACAATCGGCAAGGCCAGGCTCCGGAAATTGGTGGGCAATATACCAACGAGGAAAACAACCTGATCTATGCGCAGGAGTTCAACCACGTCAACTACAGCCAGAACTTCTACGATGTCACCACGGGATGCAACGGAAGCGGCCATTGCGCCGCGGCCTATTATGATCAGTGTACCGGCGTCGGATCGCCGCGCGGCACTTATGGTAAGTAACGCTAAACACTGCTCTGGAAGGAATCGCGGGCCTTCGGGCCCGCGAAGTCCGTCTGTCCCCTTCCTAATCGATCCCGACGTTGTACCTCGGTGACGCAATTCCGTTCACTACGACTTCCAGGTAGCTCTGACCGGTCTCCATATTGGACGGGATATCGAGGTGGGTATACGTCGGCCCCGGATAACCGACTGCCATGGTGCTGTGGTCGTGAGTGCGGCAATAGAACACGTGTCCCGTGGCCACATTAGTAATGCGCACGATGGGATAGTTGGTAGCTTCCTGAGCGTCATCTCCATAGGCGTTGGCTTGCGAGGCGCCATTGAACTTAAAGCCAAACAGGACCAACGAGCTCCCCCGACTGAGCACCGCCGAGGTCAGCATAGCCGACGGCGCCAGGCCAGAATACGAATTCCCCGTGGGAGTATAGATCTCGACGTCGTTGCTGCCGTCGGTGTACAACACCTGTCCGGTGGGCAGCACCAGCATGCGTCCGTACCATGAAGAGTTGTTGGGCGAGTTCGGCGTGCGCGGCACAGAGATCAACTCGCTTCCATTCCACTCGAAGAAATAGGTGTTCAGCTCAAAGATGCCAGGACTCGCGCTCACCAGCACGTTGCCGTCGGGCAGCAGGGCCGCGGGACCGTCGGCAATATCCAAGCCGTCGGGGAAGTCGGGACCTGGCGTCCAGGTCTGCGTACTGAGACTGTATACGGAGGTATGGCCAGCACCGTCGCCATTAGCACCGGTGGCGAAAACGGTGCCGTCGGGCCGCAACATCGCAGGGCCCACCTCATAGGAGCCGTGCGAGTCCCAAAGCTGAACAATGGTGCTTCCCGCGCTTGACCATGATCCACTGGAAGGCGCGTAGAGCTCAGAGTTGGTACCCGTGGGATCGTTCACATCGGTGTAGGCATCCACCGTAAGCACGTCGCCGGTAGGCAGCAACGTCCAGCCCTCCTCGTTGTTAGAATCGAATTTGCCGGAGCCGGTTGCGGTCCATGTCAGGGCAGATTCATTGAACAGGGCCTGCTGCCGGCTGCAACAGTCGGCCAGCATGAACGTCTTGTTGAACAGGACTACGCCTGAGGCATCGCCGATGCTGCTCCACCCGGTGGGCGGATTGACGTTGGTCCAGGTATTAGCCACGGGATCGTAAATCTCCCCCAGGTTGGTCCACACGTATTGGCTGAAATTCTGTTCACCCCCCTCGACGATGACCTTCCCATCGGCCAGCACTGCGGAAGCGAAGAACAGCGGACCGTAGTTCGACGAGAGTGAGGCCAGCTGCGACCAAGTCCCATTGACGTAGCTGCCATTGATGTCGGGCGTTAGCCTGTACCAGTCGGAATATCCATCGTTCGGATCTTCATGGTGCATCATGACCGTGCCGTCGGTAAGTAATAGGGCGGTTCCGGCGGTAAACGCCGGTTGATGTGTTAGCGGCTGCCACGATTGCGCACTGGCCATGCCTGGGGCGACCAACAGCGTGACGATAGCAGAGGCGAACATTCGCAAAAGCTTCATTTCTCTCCTCGGTGATTCCGGGTGAACAGCGAACGGAGTCCAGACATTATAGACCGGCTGCGCTCCTTTCATCGCTTGCTACTGCCTGCTACTCTTGAACTCCATAACAATGCCAGCGCGTGCTACCCATCCCATTCGCTCACTCCTGAAGCAGATGCCTATCTATGCGGGCTTCAAGCAGCTGGGCCACTATCCGGATTATTGGTGGTGGAAGCTGCGCGGCGAGCCTCGCCGGATTCCCCACGTCATCAAACAGCGGACCGTCATCGAATATGCACGAGCGTTCGGGCTGACTACCCTGGTTGAAACCGGAACGTATTACGGAGAAATGATCGCCGCAGTCACTCGCCGCTTCCGCCGGATATACTCCATTGAACTCGACCCTCGCTTCGCGCGCCTCGCGCAAAACCGTTTCCGCAAGCACTCGCATGTAGAGGTTATTAGCGGCGATAGTCAAGCCGCCGTGCCAATGCTGCTGGAACGGCTGGGTCAGCCTTGCCTGTGGTGGCTGGACGCCGGCTACTATGGCTGGAGTGGAGGCTTCGGCAATCCCAACCGCCTGGGATCCGAACTCGATGCGATTCTTGCCGATCAAATTCCGGACCACGTTATCCTGATGGACGACGCCGACGGCGTCAACGGCCAGGCCGGCTCTCCAACCCTTGAAGAGCTGACCGCTTCGATTCAATCCGCCTACCCCACCCGGCTGATTGAGGTCGCGCACAACATTCTCAGAATCACGCCGCGGTAGCCGGCAATGTCGCCGCCGATCTACGGTGCCGCAATCTGGAATCGCAACACCGACTGCGCTATCCGGTACTGATACTTCGCGGCAGCAAATTGAATTTGCGCTTCTGTCTGCTGGAGTTGTGCCTGGCTCAACTCCACAATCGAGCTGAGCCCCAGGTTATAACGCGTCTGCGACAACTTTACGGCGAGGTCCGTTTCCTCCACGAACTGCTGGGTCACACTGATGCGTTGATAGGCAGTGATGGCGGTCAGCCAACTAGTGCGCACGTCATTGGCAATCCGGTCTTTCAGGTCGCGGAGTCGCTCAGCGGCGGCCTGCGCCCGAAACCCCGCTTCGCGCGACCGCGCCACAAACTCAAAACCGTTGAAGATAGGAACATTGACATTGACTCCAATGGCGCCATACCACGACGTGAACGGGCTCACCCCGGCGACCGTGCTGCTGTAAGGCGTGCGGCCGACCACCCCCAAAGCCTCGACATTCGGCAAGAGCAAGTCCCGTTCTGCCTTCTGGAAGTGCTGGGACGCCTGATACTCATAGGTCTGCGAGGCAATCTCCGGGCGGTTGCTGAAGGCCTGATCCACCAGTTGACTGACGGCATCTGGAGGAGGCGTCAGCTGGCTTTCGGTGTCGGTCAGCTCAAACTGTGGTTGCGAGGAATAGCCCAGCACCTGGGAGAGCGTGGAAAGCGCGGCCTGATAATTGTTCTGCGCGTCCAGCAGGAGCAGCTTGGCTTGCGCCAGATTGGCGTCGGCAAAACTCACGTCGAGCTGGGAGCGCAGCTTGTTTTGGAACAGCGTCGTAATCTGGCGGGACACCAGGTCTCGCTCACTCACCGTTTCTTGGGCCACCTTCAAGAGCGCGCGTTCCTGAAGTGAGTTGTAGAAGGCCTGATCGACGGCCAGCTTGATCTGGTCGGTAGTTGCGACGGCGTTCAGGTCAGCCGCCTTGGAGCGCAACGCGGCCGCGGCTACCAGATTGTTAGTGCGCCCGAAATCGGTGATGAGTTGGGAGAGCGTCAGCCCGCCGGCCGCGCGTTCGTAGACGCTGGGATTGTTAATCAGTCCTGCTGCAATCCGCGTGCCCGCCTTCGGCTCGACTGCCGTCAAGCTTCCAAACAGATTGGGATAGTAAGCAGCTTTCTGTTCACGGGTGACTTGATTCGAAGCCAGCGACAGCAGGCGGTATACAGAAATTTGCGGGTTGTTCTTCAGCGCCAGGGCCTCTGCGTCCTGGACTGTCAGGCGTTGGACGGCGCCCGTCGTGGGAAGCTGCGGCGGGGGCTGTGGCAGCGCAGCCGACGGACCGGAGGGCGCCGTCAGTGCCTGCGGCGGAGGCGGCGACGTCTCCGTTTGTGCAGGCACGGTGGTTGGGGGCCTTGCTGAGGTTGCCTGCGCCACCAGCGCAAGGCTGCTCAACGCAACTGGAATCACAAGCCAGGGAATCCTGCGTCTCAAGCTTGCACCTCCGGTCCCGGCTGTTGCTCTTCCTCTCCGCGATGCATCAGGTAGTACGCCGCGGGCACCAGGAAGAGAGTCACGATAAACGAGAACATCAAGCCTCCAATGATGGCGCGCGCCAGTGGAGCGTACTGTTCGCTGCCCGCTTCCAGGGCCAAAGCCAGGGGAATCAGTCCCAGAAAGGTTGCGAAGGTAGTCATCATGATGGGCCGCAGGCGCACATGGCAGGCATTCTTGATGGCGGTACGCAAGGGGTCTCCGCGGCGCCGCAGTTCGCGGGTGAACTCCACGATCAAAATCGAATCCGACACCACGATGCCGATCATCATCATCACCCCCATCAGCGACATGATGTTGAGGGTCGTGCCGGTCATCAACAGGAACAGGATCACGCCGGTGAATCCAGGTGGAACGGCCAGCAGGATCACGAACGGATCGCTGAAAGAGGCAAACTGCGCCATCAGGATCAGATACACGAGGATAATTGAGAGCGACAATCCGATGGCGAAGCTCTTGAACGAGGCACGCATGGTGACCACCGAGCCCCGTAGCTCGACTCGTATGTTCGGCGGCAACTGCGTACGATCGATCACCTCTTGCACTTTCTTCGCGAGTGCTCCCAGGTCCTCTCCCCTGGGCGCAACGTACAGATCGATAACCCGGAACAACTGATGGTGGTCGACCTCGGTGGGAGTGTCGATCATTTTGATGTCGGCCACGTTCTCCAGCATGGTGGGTTCGGCGTTGTTCTTGGCGTGCAACGGAATCTGCTTGAAATCCTCCATCGTCATCTGGCCAATTTGGCTGGGCGTGTACTGCACCGTGAGCAAGTAGTTGTTGCCGGTCTTGGGATCGATCCAGTAGCCGGGCGCGATCATGCCATTGGAGGTAAGCGCCGTCACCACATTGTCCACAACGTCCTGGGCATTGAGGCCGAGGCGAGCCGCCATTTCACGTCGGACGTCGAGCTGGATGCCGGGGTAGTCGAGGTCCTGGGGGATCAGGACATCGCCCACATCCGCCATTCCTCGCAGTTTCTGGGCCATTTCCTTGGCGATGTCATAAGCTTCGCGCTGGTTATTTCCGGCGACTTGAATGTCGATCGGTGCGGGCATGCCTTGATTGACCACGGAATCGACCAGCCCGCCGCTCTGGAAAAACGTAGAAAGCTCCGGCAGATCGCTGGCCAGCTTCCGTCGCACGCGATTGATGTAAACGAAGCTGCTGGTTTTGTGTTCCGTCCGCAGCTGTACCAACACAAAGGCCGTATGCATGGCCGAGTTCGTCGTATAGATGGCAGACAAATCAGCGTTGACCCCGATGTTGGACACGATCATCCGCAGCTCATCCGCGGGGACAACCTGGCGGATGTCGTCCTCCACCCGCGCCATGTAATCGTTGGTCAACTCGATGCGCGTGCCGCTGGGTGCTTTCACGTTGATGACGAACTGACCAGGATCGGTGCGGGGGAAAAAGGCGACTCCGAGAAGCGGCGCCAGCGCGAGGCTGAGCACGAATACACCCATGATCACTGCAACCGTCATCTTGGGGCGGCCCAGCGCCTTGTCAAGCAACTCGTCGTACTTGGCCAGCACGTAATCGTATCCGCGATTGAACGGTCCCAGGAGATGTTCCAACCGGCCGCCCTCGCGCTCGCCCTCGGCTTCACTGCCATGTTCTGCCTTGATGAAGCGGGAGCAGAAAAGCGGCACAACCGACATCGCCACCAGATACGACGCCGCCAAAGCCAGCACTACGCCCAGCGCCAGCGCGGTGAACAGATACTTGCTCACGCCGCTGAGGAAGACTACGGGAAAGAACACAATCGCGGTGGTAAAGGTCGCCGCCAGTACCGCCAGCTGCACTTCCTGGCCCCCATGCTCGGCAGCGGTGCGAGAATCTTCGCCGCCCTCCATATGGCGGAAGATGTTCTCCAGCACAACTACTGAGTTGTCGATCAGTCGCGACAACACCAGGGCGAGGCCGCCCAGGACCATCGTATTGATCGAACTGCCAAAAGCGTTCAGCAGAAGAAACGCCGCCAGGCAGGAGATTGGAATGGACAGCAGGACGGAGATTGTTCCGCGCAGAGAACCGAGAAACACCAGGATCATGATGGCCGTGAGCCCCAGACCCATACCGCCTTCGCGCAGCACATTGGCAACCGCGATTTTGACGTATTGCGATTGATCAAAGGCTACCGTCGCCACCAGACGCTTGGGTACATCCAGCAGGTTCTTTACCCGGTCCCGAACACCATTCACGATCAGGATGGTGTTGCTGTTTCCCCCTTGCCGCAGAATCGGCAGATACACCGACTTCTGTCCGTCCACGCGAACGATGTTGTACTGAAGTGCCGAGGCATCTTCGGCATGCCCGATATCGCCGAAGCGCAGCACATTGTTGCCAATCGCCTTCAGCGGAACTTCATTCATCTCCCGCACGTTGGGCAACTGGCTGTTGCTGTAAATGTTGTAGTCGAAGGGGCCGATGCGAACGTCACCGGCAGGCAAAATCGAGTTCGCCTTGTTGATGTCCTCGACTACATCCATGGGGCTTAGTTGGGCCGCCTCCAGTTTCACCGGATCGACGTAAAACTGAATCTGCCGGTACTTTCCCCCGAAGGGCTGTGGTACGGAGGCGCCGGGTACATTCGCAATCTGGTTGCGAACATTGAACTGCCCCAGGTCATGCAGTTGCGTTTCGGTGAGTCCCTGGCCTTTTAGTGTGACCAGGCAGACGGGCATGCTGGAGGCGTCAAACTTCAGCACCACCGGTGGCAGCGTGCCTTGCGGCAATCTGCGTAAGTCGGCCATCGCCAGATTGGCGATCTCGCTCACTGCGGCATCCGGATCGGTACCTGGCTGGAAGTAAACCTTGATTAAGCTGACGCCGGTAAGCGATCGCGACTGAATGTGATCGATGTTACTGCCGAGGGTGAAAAATCGTTCGAAGGTATCGGTGATGTCCGCTTCGATCTGCTGGGGAGGCATTCCACTGTAAAAGGTGGCAACCACGACCACCGGCATATCAATCTGCGGAAACAAATCCACGGGCATGCGCAACACCGTGGTCACGCCCACCACAATGATCCCCAGACACAGCATCAGGATGAAGAACGGATACTTGATCGCAAAGCTTGACATGCCAGCTACTCCGTCCCCTTGCTGGCGGGACCTGCATCGAACACGCCTGCCTTTGGCCGCACCAGTTCGCCAGGTTGATAGCTGCCCAGGTTCCCCACAATTACTCTTTCGCCTTCCGTAAGTCCGGCCAAAATTTCTACGTTGTCAGAGCTTTCCACTCCCAGTTGTACTTCCCGCGACTGCACCCGGTTGTCTGCGTCGAGTACCAGCACGCTGGTTTTGTTGTCGCCACGCCGGATGGCTTCCACCGGAACGGCGAGCGTATTGGGACGGCTGTCGGCGCTCAGTTGGACATCGGCATACATCCCGGGTTGCAGATGATAGTTGGGATTGGGAACATCGATCTCGACCTGCATCGTTCGCGTCGAAGGATCCAGCGCATCGGTGAAGCGCGTGACTTTGCCGGTAAAATGTTCGCCAGTTGCCTGCACGTGGACATCGGCAGAATCCCCGATACGGACCTTCGCCGCCAGCGATTCGGGCACGGGGATGCGCAAGCGCAACAGGTCGCTCTGCGCCACTGTGACCACGGGAAGACCGCTGGTGTTCGAGGTTCCGGCCTGTACCAGGGAACCAGTATCGGAGAAGCGCCAGGTCACCACGCCGTCGTAAGGAGCGACAATCTTGGCGTAATTGCTGAGGGCGGCATAGTGTTGCTGGTCAGCTTGCGCTACTGCCAGTTGCTGCTTGGCAGCCGCCAGAGAAGACTTGGCCGCGTCCTCACGAGCTTGGGAAGCGCGATCTTTGGCGGTGGCGTCGTCGAGTTCCTGCTGGGCAATCAGTCCCGGCTGGGTCTTGTCGGTGCTGACCAGCCGCACGGCGTTGGCGTGCAAGGCGACGTTATCTGCTTGGGCGCGCAATACCTCGCTTTGCGCCTGATGGATCTCTTCTTCCGCATGGTGCACTTCAGCCTTTGCCTCGTCCACCTGGGCCACCAGTTCCGGAATTTCCAGCACCGCCAGCACCTGTCCGGTGTGAACCCGATCGCCAATGTCAACGTAGATGTTCTTTATGTAGCCGGCTACTTTGGCGTGCAACTCGACATTCTGATAAGGGCTGAACTGCCCGGCGATGGACAGCGAGTTCGAGATCGTCTCCCGTTTGACCGAAGCGACCGCGGCATAGGGAATTCGTTCGGCCTGGGTTGCGTCCTCGCTTGCCGTGGACGAGCCGACACCGAACCGCTTTGCCTCTATGACCCCGACCAGGACACATGCCGCAACGGCCCCTAGCACAACCAATTGTCGACGACGACGAGCCTGCATGAGTTCCCTCTTTCGACTGGCTGGTTCGCGCTGTCAGAGCCCAATTAGCGTTGTCTACGTGCCCCGATGGGAACCTGAAACCAGAAGATCAAAATGTGAATGACACTGAGGAAAAAACTATGGCTGGACGGGCGGGGGGCGTAGAAATTGATGCAGGTACCAGACAGAAAGATCGCTTGCCGGTGGAGTTCCGAAAGCGCTGTGGACGCGGGGTTCCCGGTGGAAGCTGGGCGCGAAGAGGCAAATCACGCCCATCCAGAACAACAGCCCGCCGCTCGCGTCAACGGATGGCGTTTGCATCTTCCGCCCGCTCGACCACATTTTGGAAGCGGTAGATGGAGTTACTTTTCCCGGCGAGCCGCCATCGTAAACCGCGGTCTTGGCGTGGAGGGCAAAAAAGAACACCAAGGCGCAGAACGCGATGGGCACCGCGCGCCACAGCTTCTCGTTTTGCATGATTCGACGATTCAAACCTTGTTTTGCCTGACGCGAGGATTTCGCATCAGGACAAATCCCACTCCGCTGCCTATTATACGTGCCAGGCTTGGATTGGTGAGCGGGATGCGAAGATGCGACCGCCGAATCGTACTAAGCTTGCGCCTCGGGGCAGCGCCGGTGCGGAGAAGAACTCGCTCGCACCAATTGGCTGTTCGATCCGCAACCCAGGCTGCTCATGATTATCTCGTGTCACGAATAAGTCAGCGTGACCGCGATGGAATTTTTGTCTGCGCACCCGGGAGCGGGCCCTTTCACCTCGCTCGGCGGAGCTCCGGCGGCACAGAGCCGCGCCAGAGCCAGACCGGTGGGCGCGATGAAATACGGCGAGACATCGTTCTCGATGATCGACTTCAGCTCGGCCACGAGATTGTTCCAGGAGTCGAGGTCGCCTTCGACGGCCTTCGCCTGCGCCAGGTTTTTCAAGTCTTCGCAGAAGTTCATGAAGTCGCTGGCCGCGTGCAGGGCATAGCCAATGTTGTCAGGCGAGACTCCGGGCTCCGGGGACTGAATCTGGAGTTGAGCAACACCGTTCGCCGTGTCACCAAGCTTCGTACGATTCGGGACCGAGCCCGCCGGTGCCGGCCACTGATCGTTGCAGGCGATGTTCCAGTTGCTCCAGACTCCATACGTGAGCGCCGCGAAATTCGACGGCTGGGAAAAGGTCAGGTCCGAACACGCGCGGGCAAATGCCGCAAAGTTGGATTGATCTTTCGTCTGATCGTCCGGCCGGCCGTTAGTGATGGTTGACGATTGCAGGCGCGCATAGGTTGCCGGAGGCAGAATAACTTGCAGCACCTGCGTCGTCTTTGCCTGCGCGGCAAGCGTGTCGATCGCCTTCACCAGCGCAGTGGCATCGGGACCGCTGGTCAAGAGCTGGAGGAAGCCGGCAATGTACTTCCCGAATGCCCCGTTATCGGTTGCCGACAACATAACGTGCAGGTCGATTGTGC
Source organism: Candidatus Korobacteraceae bacterium (assembly GCA_050014935.1). GTDB lineage: Bacteria > Acidobacteriota > Terriglobia > Terriglobales > Acidobacteriaceae > Bog-257. The sequence continues at coordinate 23,309 of JBEKCJ010000025.1, read as the reverse complement.
CGAGGGTCGTGTTGCCTGCCTCGAGATTAGCCTGGGCCGCGAAGTAGATGTCGATCTCGCGCTTGCTTTTATTGAGTTGATAGAGAGAACTCCGGCCTACGTCGGCCAGGAGATGAAAAACATTGTTGCCGGCGTAGACCAAGGTCGAGTCGCTGATGATGGCATCAGTCCAGGCAGCACTGAGTTTCCCAAACAGATTGAGAGTGACGGAGGTTTTCTTCTCGTAGAATTTCTCCAGGCCGCTGCCCACGGCAATGGCAACCCCGCCGTTCGGCGTCTGCAACGCATCGATGTACTTGCCGGCGATCGCCGATCCCCACGCGGTCGCGTAGGCCGGGGCGGTGAGATCGAAGCTGTAATCCATCAGCAAGAAGGTTTGATTGGTTTTCTCGATGGCGAAATCGAGCGTGGCCTGGATCTGCTGCGCATGTTTGAGCCACCCGGCAATTTTGGAGTTTACATCGCTCACGCAGTTGCCGATTTCGGGCGCGGCCTTAGGCCACAGCTTGCTGTCGAAGCTGTTCCCTAACCCTCCGAGGACCTTCTTGAAGCATTCGTGCAGTTGGGACGAGATAGCCGTGACACACGCTTTGGGATCGCCGGCCAGGGTCACACCGAGATTTAGCCCCAGGCTGACGTCCTGGGTTTGCGATCTGTAGAGATGCAGACGCCCGGAATTGGCGGCATCTTTCCACAGCAGGGCCTCGAAGGTACCGGCATACTCGATTTGGAATGCCAGCTTGGCGCCCGCCTGGAATTCGTCCTTCGTCGACAGGGTCAGCTTCAGTGCATCCGCCGTATCAGGAATGTCGGCTTTGTACTGGCCAGCATAGAAGATCTTGTTGTAGCCGATGCTTGCGCCCAATCCGACTTGCAGATTGCCGTTGAAGTTGTGGTGGAGATAATCACCGGCCTTGAGATTGCTAAGCGTTTCGGCATGCAGCGGCAAGACGAAGTCGGAGAAGGCAGCGGCGATTCCATCCCCGAGCTTATCCGCCGGATTACACCGCTTGTAAAAGGCCACAGTAAACGTGTCCTTGGAGTTTACGCTCCCAGAGACGCCATAGATGCCTTCGGTGAAGTTGGCGGAGATTCCACCCTGAATCTGGAAATCCATTTCAAGACCGATGAACGCCGCGCCCGGCGGCACCGGAATTGACTTCGTTTCCTTCTTCTTGTCGGGCGGCGCCGCACCAAAGATAGCTTCCGTTGGCAAGTCGTCCGTGTAAGACAGCAGATTGCCCGACGTGATCACCGATAGCTTCCCGGTTACGCCACCCGAGAGGGTAAAGCTGAAGTCGCCAAGCTTCCAGCATTGGTTGCCGCTGGTGTACTGAATGGAGGTGCTGATGTCTTTCGGAAGTGTAGAGATGCTCTGGTCGAGATGGCCGGCGAACTCAACCCCGAGACGAAGTTCGGTAGGGACCTTGTCGACAGACTTCTCCAGATCGGTGAGTTTATCCACCGGAATGGCAGGATTGGAACCTATGCTGAGACGAACAGACATGATGGCACTCCTTTAGTCGGAGGTTACAGGTTCATGTACTCGGGATGGTAGTCCTTCCAGATGCCGGTGCCGGCTGAGATCTGGCGGATGGGCATGTCTTCGGCGTGCTTGGCGGTGCGCACCCACTCCCAGGCGCGCAAAATCTCTGACTCATGGAAGTAGCGCGTCTCCGCCTGTAGTACCGCCGCGCCGGCGGTGAGGAGGGCCACGATCTCTTCCCACTTGTCGGCGCCAACCACTGCCATGCGCGCGATGTGGTCGGTGTGCTTTTGCAGGAAGCGCATCTCGTCCCAGCGCGCTTTCCAGTCGGCGCCGTGCATCTGCGACAGGTCGGCGAGAATGCCGATCGGCTTATGCTTGCGCTCGCGGAGGAGGAATTCGATCTGGGGCTCGAAGCCCTTGAGGTCCTCGTCGGTCAGCTTGCCGGTAACCTTGAAGCCCAGTACTCCACCTGAACTCTCTCTGAGTCTTTCGATCATCCTATGTGCGCTCCTTGTTAAACAGGTTGCAGTATACCGCTCGCAAGGCGTTAAAGCCCATCGGGCCGCACTACGTAACGCGAACTGGCCCACGTCCCGCCATAACGAGTCAGCCTTTTCTGGTTCCGCTTCCCGTCTGATGTTGTTCTTCTTCCAGATCGACCGGCCGGAACTGGTCCACCACAATAATGGCGACCAGCGCTGCAACGGGGACGTACAAAGCCCGTAGCTCCCAGCGCTGCTTGCTGATGGTGCCAAGGGCCGCGCCCAGGACATAGCAAGTCCAGGTCGACGCCAACATCGTTCCCTCGCGAACATCCTTCTGCTGCGCCGCTAGCCCCGCGATGCCGGACATACCCCTCTGCGGGAGGGTATCGTATGCCCAGAACAGCACACGGGTAAACGCTTCGGTCAGTTTGATTAGCGCTCCTGTGACAAAAGTCGTGTAGATGGTCAGGGTGCCAACATGCGTCAAGGTCCCAGTCTGCACCCCCATGGAAAACGCCAGTAAAGCCACCAAAGCGAAGTAGGCCGAGGAGTGCTGACCAACGATCTGCCCCAGATGCATGGCCGGAGTTGCGCGCGCGAAGAACACCAGCAGCAGCGCTTCCACTCCCAGGGTGACGGAGGCAATGCGCCTGATGCCGCGGCGTCCAGCAATTTGAATGGTGATCCGCGTCAGCACCACGCCCACAAAGTAGGCGGCTACAGCACACAGCGGCCGCAGCAGATTGGGCCAGTCCCGCTGCCCCAGATACATGCCGATGTGGACACTGTTGCCGCTCATGTTGGCGGTGAAAATCTGGAAGAGGGCGATGTAACCGACGGCATCGACGAAACCGCCGACGGAGGTCAGCGACAGCGCGATTGCGATTTTCCCGCGCCGGTCGAGATCGGGAGCGTCTTTCACAGGTGTTTCAAGGCCAAGCAGGCTGCGTTGTAGCCGCACATGCCATGTACTCCGCCGCCCGGAGGCGTGGAGGCCGAGCAGATGTAGATGTTCTGCGCAGAGGTGGCGTAATACCTCATTGTGGGACGAAAGAGGAACTGGGACAAATTCATCAAACCGCCGCCGATATCGCCGCCAACCAGGTTGGCATCCATGGCCTCCAACCCGGCCGGCGAAAGCACCCGCCGCTCGAGAACGCAGTCGCGGAATCCTGGAGCGAAGCGTTCAATCTGTGCCTCGATGCGCGGCAGCATATCGAAGTCGGAGCCATTCGGGACATGGCAATACGCCCAGGCAATATGGCGGCCTGCCGGGGCGCGGGTGGGGTCGAAGAGCGTGGGCTGCGCCAGCAGGACGAATGGCCGTTCGGCATGGCGCCCATTGCGCATCGCGTCTTCGGATACGACGAACTCCTCCAGCGTGCCGCCGATATGCACCGTCGCCGATCGCAGGCACGCCGGTGCCTTCCACGGCACTGGGCTGGACAACGCGTAGTCCACCTTGAACACGCCCGGCCCATGGCGATAGCGCTGGAGGCGGCGCGCGTAGCTGGGGGACAGCCGGTCTCCGGCAATTTGTGACAATTGTCTTGGCGTCACGTCGCACAGCGCGACATCGTATTCTCCGAGCGCGGCCAGGCTCTCAACGCGCGTCGAGACCTGCACCGTTCCGCCCAGATTGGCCAGATAACCGCACAGCGCGTTGGTGATCGACTGCGCGCCGCCGCGTGGGATGGGCCATCCCACCGCGTGGGCGGTGGCGCCGAGCATGATGCCGAACGCTGAGCTAAGCGGCTCCTCCAGCGACAGAATGGAGTGCGCCGCCAACCCGGCAAACAGCGCCCTGGTCCTGGGATTGCGAAACCAGAAATGCGCAATCGCATTTGCCGAAGGAAATCCCAGCAAGCCCAAACGCGCCAGCAGAAATGGATGTCGCGGGAACAGGGACACAGGTTTGAGGACTTCCGGAGCCAGCTGCGTCCAATGCTCCGCAAACGGCCCGAACAGCCTGCGCCACTGCTTGCCATCCTCGCCGAGCGCGGCCTCAGCCTCGCCCAAATCGCGCTCCAGTATCACCGCCGTGCCGTCATCCAAAGGGTGAGCCAGGGGCGCGGAGGGCTGAATCCATTGCAGACCGAAGTCGCTCAACGGCAGCGTTGAAAAGAATGGCGACGCCAGCGCCATGGGATGTACGGCGGAGCCAAAGTCGTGCTGAAATCCTGGCAAGGTAAGAGGAAGGGTGCGAGCGCCACCGCCGGCTTGCGGCTCGGCTTCGAAGACGTCGACCTGCAGTCCGGCTTGCGCCAGAACGATGGCCGCGGCCAGGCCATTGGGACCTGCTCCGATGACAACGGCTCGTCGCTGTGTTGCAGGCATAATGAGCTGGGCCTGATCAGGTCCGAACTATCTACAAAGAGAAATGAAAGCCGGCATACGGCCCACGCGGTGCTTTAGATATATAACTTCCCGTCGCGTGAGACAAGTCGGCCGCACCTCGAACAGGTCCGAGAGAGTGGGTAGTCTGGATCTGGATTCCGCGAAATCGAAGAGACATTTGACTCTCTCGGGTAGGTCAACTAGCCTCAAATTCACTCGCGTATTCCTATGCTTGAGCCGATACGACACGGGCGCACTTCCATCATTGCCATGAGATTAAGGCGTCAACTGCTGGCCTTGGGGCTGGGAATCGTAATTTGCGCTCAGGCGTTTGCGGGCAACATGGTGAGTCCCAGCCATGCGTCCCATGCCATGGTCGCGACGATTCGACCGGAGGCTTCTAGCGCGGGCGTCTCCATCATGCAACAGGGGGGCAATGCGGTGGACGCTGCGGTCGCCGTCGGATTCGCGTTGGCTGTCGTCTATCCGGAGGCCGGAAACATCGGCGGAGGCGGGTTTCTGCTCTCCCGCCGTCCCGATGGCGAGGTGCACTTCCTCGACTTTCGTGAGAAGGCGCCCGGGAAGGCCACGGTCAACATGTATCTCGACGCGCAGGGCAATGTTGTCCCGAACATGAGCACCATCGGTTATAAGGCGATTGGCGTGCCGGGCTCGGTCGCCGGATTGGTGTATGCCGAGCAGCATTGGGGCAAGCTGACTGTGAAGCAGGTGATGGAGCCTGCGATTCGGCTGGCGCGCGATGGCTTTGTCCTCAATTATGAGGAGGCGCAGTCTTTGCGCGATTCCCAGCTTACGCAGTTTGCCGAGTCGCATCGCATTTTTCAGCGCGACGGAAACTACTACCAGGCTGGGGAGGTTTTCAAGCAACCTGATCTGGCAAAGACTCTGGAGCGGATCGCCAACAAGCCTGACGACTTCTACCACGGCTCCTTGGCGCGTGAACTGGCGGCTGCAATGCAGAAGGATGGCGGTCTGATCACGGCCGACGATCTGGCGCAATATCAAGTGAAGGAGCGTCCGCCGATTCGCGGTATGTATCGCGGATACGAGATCATCAGCGCTCCGCCGCCTTCGTCAGGAGGCGTTGCTCTGGTAGAGATCCTCAACATCCTGGAAGGCTACGATCTGACTAAAGAGGGCGACCGTTCGGCACAGAGTATCCATCTGACAGCTGAGGCCTTCCAGCGCGCCTTTTTCGATCGCGCCGAGTTTCTGGGCGATCCCGATTTCTCCAAGATCCCGGTTGCGCAACTCATTGACAAGCGTTACGCCAATGCCTGGCGCGAAACGATTGCGCCACGGCGCGCCACTCCCAGTGCCGATCTCCGGCGGCCGTCGGTGTTCTCGCAGCTCGACAGCTACGCCAGCTCGCATCCGCAGCCAGCGTCAGTTGCCGAGCCCGACCACACCACGCACTACTCAGTCGTCGATTCCGAGGGCAACGCCGTCTCGGTGACAATCACTCTGAACGATGCCTTTGGATCGCGCGTGACCGCCGAAGGCCTCGGCTTTCTGCTCAACGATGAGATGGACGACTTCAGCTCCAAGCCCGGGGTGCCCAACATGTTTGGATTGCTGCAGGGGCCGGCGAATGCCATCGGCCCGGGCAAGCGTCCGCTGTCGGCGATGTCGCCAACCATTGTGCTGAAAAACGGTAAGCTGTTTCTGGTGCTCGGCTCGCCGGGAGGACCGACGATCATCACTACTGTGGCCAACACCCTGATGGGCGTCGTCGACTACGGGCTGAACATTCAGCAGGCAGTCAACGCTCCCCGATTCCACGATCAGTGGATGCCCGACGAGATCATGATGGAGGCCACCGGTATTTCGCCCGACACCCTCGGCATACTGGAGCACATGGGGCACAAGATCAAAATGGCCCGAGGATATTGGGGCGACGCGGAGTGCATCGCCGTCTGCTGGACCAGTTTGTGTCCGGCGGCGCCGAGGCCATTGAGATATTCGCCGCGCGCGGGCACTTCAACTACACCGACCGCCAGCACATTCGCGAGATTGGCAACTGGTTTCGCAACACCGGCGTCACCTTTCACTCCATGCACTCTCCCCTGTACAGCGACGAGGAGTGGGGACGCAGCGGCGCGACGGCCGTGAACATCGCCGCCGTGGAGAAGCGCGACCGCATCGCCGCCACGGACGAGATCAAGCGCGCGCTCGAAGTTGCCGAACAGGCGCCGTTCCAGTTTCTGGTGCAGCACGTCGGCGTGGGCAATGAGGGCAGCAACGAACACAAGCTGGAAGCGGCCATGAGTTCCCTGGAGCACCTCCATGCCTTCGCCAAGCCGCTGGGCGTGCAGTTGCTGGTGGAGAACATGCCTAACGGTCTCTCCACGCCGGAGAGCCTACTGGAGTTGCTACAAGCTGGACGCTTCACCGATATTGGCGTCTGCTTCGACGTCGGCCACGCTCACATCATGTCAACTGCGAAGCAGGCTTTCGGCGTGCTGAAAGACCGAATTCGCTCCACGCATGTTCACGATAACAACAAGGACCATGACTCGCATCTGTGGCCGGGGACCGGCACCATCGACTGGACCGAAGCCATGTCGTTGCTGCGTACCGCGCCGCACGTACCGCCGCTGTTGCTGGAAATTGAGGGCGTAGAAGGCGAGAACATTTCCGACAGGATGGCAGAGGCGTTCGGGAGACTGGAGAAAGCGGGGTGAGCAAGCCCCATGGCCATTTTTGTGCGCCGTGCAGGATGCGGCCAACCTCGACGATTTCTCCGCGAATCCGGTAAACGACCAGGTATGGAAGGCCGGCGCAGAGAAGTTCGCGCGTCGTCGGTTTGCGGCTCGAACGGCCAAGAAGCGGGAAGCGGGCGAGCGAATTCACTTCCCGATAAGTCGCAAGCGCGACACGGCGCGCCGAAGCGGCGCTGTCGTGTTGATCGATGTAATCGCAGATCTGTGTAAGGTCACCAACGGCGGTCGGTGTCCATCGGACTTGCATCAACCGTGATACCGGCGATCAATTAGCTTCCTGACTTCTTCATGCTCAATCAACTCGCCGCGGTCAGCTTCCGCCAGCCCCTTCTCCACTTCGCGGAGGAACCATTCATCGTATTCCACGAAGCGTTCCACCGCTTCCTGCACCACTGCCTGTGTAACGCGCCCTTGCTCAGCGGCAAGACGAGTCAGTTTAGCTTGCAGCTCGGGAGTAAAATCTACTTCCATACCCTAAAAGGTAGGACTTGCGTCGTTCTAAGTCAACGTCAACGTAGCATCGTCGCTGGCGGGACTTTTGCGGCCTCAACGTGCATACTTAGTACTTAATTCCATGAACTCATCTACGAAACCTGAAACCGAAGTCCCCGTCACCACCATCCGCGAGGTCGGCCAGCACGAAGGCCAGAAGGTCACCATTCGCGGCTGGCTCTACAACCTGCGCGCGAGCGGCAAGCTGCTGTTTCCCATCTTTCGCGACGGCAGTGGAATCATCCAGGGCGTCGTCGCCAAGCAGGCGGTATCGCCCGAGTTGTTCGAGTCGATCAAGGGGCTGACGCAGGAATCCAGCGTGATCGTCACCGGTAACGTTCGCGCCGACAAGCGTGCTCCCGGCGGATACGAGATGGACGTCACCGACGCGCAGGTAGTGCAGCGCGTCAATCCTGACGATCCTTATCCCATCACGCCTAAAGAGCACGGCGTCGACTTTCTGATGGAGCATCGCCATCTCTGGCTGCGCTCGCCGCGCCAGGCTGCGATCCTCCGTGTGCGCGCCGAGATCATCAAAGCTGCACGCGATTTCTTCGACGACCGCGGTTTCACGCTCACCGATCCGCCTATTCTGACTCCGGCGGCTTGCGAGGGCACAACCACCTTGTTCCCGGTCGACTACTTCGAGGAGCAGGCGTTTTTGACGCAGTCCGGACAGCTTTACATAGAAGCCACGGCCATGGCATTGGGCAAGGTCTACAGCTTCGGCCCGACCTTCCGTGCGGAAAAGTCGAAGACGCGCCGTCACCTCACCGAGTTCTGGATGGTGGAGCCGGAGGTGGCCTACGGTGATCTCGACGATCTGATGAAGCTGGCTGAGGAGTTCATCACCTTCATTGCCAAACGCTGCCTGGAGCGCCGGCGGCCTGAACTCGAAATCATCGGCCGTGATGTCGCCAAGCTGGAGAAGATCGATACGCCATTCCCGCGAATTACCTACGATGAAGCCGTGAAGATGTTGCAGGAAGCGCACGCCAAGGGGCTGGTCGAAAACAAGTTTGAGTGGGGCGGTGATCTGGGCTCGCCCGACGAGACCTATCTCTCGTCGCAATTTGATCGCCCGGTAATGATCCATCGCTATCCTGCGACGGTGAAGGCGTTCTACATGGAGCCCGATCCGGAGCGCCCGGACTTGGCGCTGTGCGTTGATGTGCTCGCGCCTGAGGGCTACGGCGAGATCATCGGTGGCTCGCAGCGTATGGCATCGTACGAACTGCTGTTGCAGCGCATTCACGAGCATGGCTTGCCGGAGGAAGCGTTCAAGTGGTATCTGGATCTGCGTAAGTTCGGCGGCGTGCCGCACGCAGGTTTCGGCATGGGCATTGAGCGTGCTGTCGCGTGGATCTGCGGTCTGGAGCACGTGCGTGAAACCATTCCCTTCCCGCGCACGTTGCACCGGCTGTATCCGTAACTCGTTTGCGTCATACCCTATTGTGGGATATACCACATTGTGAGATATCGTTCCGAAAACATTTATGGCCACTAGCCCCATTACGAAGCCGCTGCAAAACATCGAGACCAAACATATCCGCATCATCGGCGTGCCACTCGACCTCGGCCAGTCGCGCCGCGGCGTCGATATGGGGCCCTCGGCAATGCGTGTTGCCGGCCTCGAAGCCAAGCTGGAGGCGCTCGGCTACGATGTCGAGGACGGCGGCAACGTTCCTGTCGCCATGCTCGAGACCGAATCCGAAGGCGATCCCCACGCAAAGTATCTGAAGGAAATCACCGAGACCTGCGCCGCGCAAGCCGAGCTCGTCATCCAGACCCTTGAAGCCGGCAAGATTCCTCTCACCCTTGGCGGCGATCACTCCATCGCTGCCGGCACCGTCTCCGGCGTCGCCGAGTTCTATCGCCGCAAGCGTCAGCGCGTCGGGCTGCTGTGGATCGACGCCCACAGCGACATCAACACGCCCGACACCTCGCCCAGCGGCAACGTTCACGGCATGCCGCTCGGCGCCATCATGGGCCTGTTTCACTCGCCCCTCAGCGACCTCTACGATTTCAGCCCCAAGGTGCGTCCGGAGAACTGTGTCCTGGTCGGCATCCGCGATGTCGACGAGCACGAGCGCGAGAACATTCGCAGCTCCGGCGTGCACACCTTCACCATGCGCGACATCGACGAGCGCGGCATGCGCGCCGTGATGGAAGAAGCGCTGCGCCTTACCGGACGCGGCACCGTTGGCTATCACGTCTCCCTCGACTTGGACTGGATCGATCCCGAGGACGCACCCGGCGTCGGCACGCCGGTGTGGGGCGGCGCGACTTATCGCGAGGCCCACTTGGCGATGGAGATCATCGCGGACCATGGCCGCATGTTGAGCTTCGAGCTGGTGGAAGTGAATCCCGTGCTCGACGAGCGCAACCAAACGGCGGAACTGGCGGTCGAACTGGCGCTCTCGGTCTTCGGCAAGAAGATCCTCTGATTTCATCAGGACCCCAGGCGGCGATCAGACTCCGCAATTCCTGCAGGTCTACGCCAGCGGAGTGTGCTCAAACGGCAACTTTGTGTACCGCTCTTTGTCGACTTCGATGACGAGAGCAACGCGACCCTTGGGCTCGCGAAACGGAAATGGCTTTCCGGTGTACTTCATCGAGATGGGATCCATGATCTTCAGGTCGGGATCGGGACGGCGCTCGATGACATGTCCGCGAATCTGAACCTCGGAGTATGGATTGCGAAAATCGACGATGGACAACGCGACCCGTGGATCCCGCTCCGTGTTACGGGCCTTCAGGGAATTCTCGCCAGTGCAGATAACGATGCGATCTCCTTCACGGCCAATCCAGACAGGCACGCTCTGCGGCGAGCCGTCAGCCATCAGCGTCGCGAGGTGAGCGAAGTTCGGGCCGTCAAGCAGTTGTTTAGTTTCATTGGAGAGGGTCATACGCTCCCGTCCTGATTGTCAGCTGACTCCCAGCCATTCACCCAACTTCTGAACCGGACAGCGCAAGCCCACAAAGAATTGCCCGAACAAGGCGTACTCCGCGCTCACCTGGTCAAAGCGCATCTCGTAAATCAGTTTCTTGAAGACCAGGGGTTCGGGCGCGAACAAGTCCACTCCCCACTCCCAATCGTCGAACCCGATTGAACCCGTGATAATCTGCTGCACCTTGCCGGCGTAGCGGCGGCCGACCATACCGTGCTCCTCCATCTGCCGCTGCCGTTCTTCGATGGGCAGCATGTACCAGTTCTTGTGCTCACCGCGCTTGCGGTCCATGGGATAGAAGCACAGGTAGTGGCTGTCGGGAATCTTCGGATAGAGCCGCGGGCGCATTGCCTGCCGCTGCCGCTCCATTGTGTTTTCAACTTCCTTGTTCCATTCCTCCGAAAGCGGCGCAACCCCGCGCTCGGCAAGCTGGCGAAACAGCTTAACGCTGGAGTCATATAGCCCAAGCTCAATGACCGACAGGTACGAATGCATTGGCTCCAGAAACTCCTGCAACGAAGTGCGATTCAACTGAAGCTCGGCGGCGTTCAACTCGTCAAAGGAGTCGCGGAAGTGCACCAGCATCAAATCGCCCTTGTGTCCCAGCAGCGAGTAGACGGCGCTCTGCCCGGCTTCTTCCGGTGCGGACAGCACAGCAGCGGCCTCGTGCGCGATTTCCTGTTGCCGCGAGGGGCTCAGCTTTCGCCACTCTGGCCAGCGGAAGCGAAACATCTGATGTAACACGCTCAGACCCTCGAGCGTGAGCGGAACCGCGGGCAACTCAGCGGAGACAGTCTGTGTCGCAGGATTGCTGGTAGCCATGAAGGAAACTCCGGGAACTCAGGGATGAGGGCGCTTGTGCCATTGTAAACGGATCGACGCGCGGCCTTCGTCGCCAAGCTGATTCCGGCTCTATTCTTAAGCTCTGTCATTCTGAGCGGAGCGAGCCGAACGGCGAGCGCTGTCGAAGAACCCTATGGAAGCTGATGCCGCTCCCGGTATAATCTGCTCTCGTCATCATTGGAGAATCAACCATGCCCCGCGGCATCATGCCTCGCCGGCCATCACGCAGCGGACGTCAGGACAAGATCGCCGGCGCGCCCACGCGTCTCAAGAACAGCATCGCGAAAGCGGCGCCTGCTCCGAAGAAGCCAGCAGCCAAGCCGGTCAAGGCGAAGGCTGCTCACAAGACTTCGACCGGCTCTAAACGCTACAACCCTCTCGCCCCGGAACGCGTCAACGAAATCCTCAAGCGACTTGACAATCGCTATCCCGCGGCCAACTGCGCTCTTCACCACAACAGCGCCTGGGAACTGCTGGCGGCGACGATTCTTTCCGCCCAATGCACCGACGTTCGCGTCAACATGGTCACACCGATTCTCTTCCAGAAGTATCCAACGCCTGAGGCCTTCGCCTCGCTCCAGCCGGAAGAACTGGAAGACGACATCCGCTCTACCGGATTTTTCCGCAACAAGTCGAAATCGCTGGTGGGTGCCGCGCGCAAACTGATCAGCGACTTCGGCGGCGAGGTTCCGCGCACCATGGACGAATTGCTGCAATTGCCCGGCGTCGCCCGCAAGACCGCTAACGTTGTGCTCGGCAGCTGGTACCGCATCGCCGACGGCGTGGTGGTCGACACCCATGTGCAGCGCATCTCGCGCCGGCTGGAACTCACGAAGAACGCCGATCCGCAGAAGATTGAGCAGGACCTGATGAAAGTGATCCCGCGCGACAAGTGGATCATCTTCTCCCACCAGATCATCCTGCTTGGCCGATCCCTGTGCATTGCTCGCAAGCCCAAGTGCGCCGAATGCCCCTTGGAGAACCTCTGCCACGCCGCCGATAAAACCTGGAGCACGGTGGACATTCACAAAGCTGCCAAGCCCTTAGGGTAGTGGCGAAGACCGATTTCAGAAACGCCTCAATCAGCCTCCGATTCAATGCCTCGCCGGCACTGCATCACCCGACCAAAAAAATAAAAAAAACGTGTTGCAACTAAAGGAGGTTATATCAAGATATTCATTCCACTGCACTTACCTGCAACCCTAAGTAGTCTTTTTTTCAATGGCTTAAATGATTGCCGTCAAAATATTGATTCTAATTGACTTACGGGCGTCAAGCAAGCGGCTTATTTATCAATGATTTAACCGCCATTTGTGGTGGCTGTCGCCAACCCCTGCCAGCTGTTGGCCTACCCAGATTTTCAAAGAACACCGCCGCCGGGTCCACACAATCCGCCCCCGGCATAGGGCACACTAAGCTCAACTTACAACCGTACCGCGCTATACAAGCTTGTCAAGTTACGAACGTACGTGTACTTTCGTAACCTCGCTGACCCCTGAAGTCAGTCAATTGCCGTGGCCAGACTTGATGGCTCGTTGTAGAATCCAGTTTGGTCTGTTACCAGGTGCGCTTGTGAAGAAAATCACTGCCGGTATTGCGTTTGCCCTTCTCGCTCTGATGCTGTCGGGGCCGACAACCGTCTGCGCCCGCACTACCACTGAACACGCTAAAGCGCAGAAATCCAAGACACAAAACCCAGGGACGATAAACTCCGGGGCGCAAGAGAAGGCGCAAAAGCAGTGGAACAAACAACGCAAGCAGCAAGCTAAAGCCGAGAAGAAGCAATGGAAGGAACAAAAAAAGGAGCAGAAAAAGAGCGCGAAGCAGTTCAACAAGAAGAATAAGACGACCGTCTCGGTGACCTAAAGTATCTATCCTCAAGCTCGCGAAGGCGCAGAGAGCCCGTCAGAACAGCTTGCGCCGCAGCACCGCAGCCGCACCCACAACCACAACTCCGGAAGCGAACAGGGCAGACTGGTCGGCTCGGGAACTGAGCCGGTGGTTGTCGTGCTCGCCGTACCCAGGCTGCTGAAGGCCTCGGATGGATCCGTTCCTATGCCATTTCCTGCCTGCGACGGGCAGCCCGGAGAATGACAGCCGACTCCACTGTTCTTCTCGAAACGATAATGAAATTTTGGGCGGCTGTTTACGTTCTGCGTATTGGCTGGAGGAAATGGTAATTGCCTTGGAGCGCACGCCCACGGCTAATAGCTGACTGCCGAGAGCTATCTCTTGATGATCGGGTTATAGCCTTCCGCTACCAGCTTGGCTTTGGTAGCTTCCGCGTCGGCCACGCTCGAGAATGGCCCTACCTGCACGTGATAGAACTTGTCGTTGGTGACCGGATTGTTCACTACAAAAACGTTGTAGTTCTTCTTACGCAAAGCGCCAGCGAGGGCGACCGCATCGTCCTCGCGGGAGACGGCCGCAATCTGTACCACGATTGTCCCCGGGCCGGTCACGGGAGAAGTGTGCGAGATGACCTCCGAACTGCTTCGGGCGGTGCTGGCCGCGCTTGCGCTCACCGTTGGACTGGGGACGGTCGCAGGTGCGGCAATCGGCTTTTGATCACGCGCGGCAGCGGCCGCCGGTTGCGCTGCTGCGCCAGCCGGCTGCGCGCCGTTGTCGTTCTGCTGCACTGCCTTGTAGAAGGTCAACGGGCTTTGTGGCCTGGCGGCATTGGCTGCGTCGGAAGCCGGAGCGGGCGGGTCGGACTTGGCGGCCACCGCGGCAGAGGGCTTGCTTTCGCCGCTTCCGGAACTTGCCTGCACTGTATCGGGCGCGGAATTTACCAGTGCCGGCTGATCGTTCAACGCCTGCTCATGGCCCGAGCTTTTGCCCAGCGAATACCCGATGGAAAAGAAGACCCCGCAGATCGCCGCCAGCAGAAAAAAAAGTCCCAGCAGCTTGCCTGCCCCCAGGGTTATTTCGGTGTCCTCAGATGCCATCGTGTGCACAGATAACCTCGCTCAATTGAGCCAGCGTCATTCCTTGTCCGCCGGCGGTTGCAGGGCGGCAATCTTCGCCTTATCCAGCTTCACCAGGCTGTGCAGACCCGCCAGCAGGTCCACCGGCACCGGGAAGATAATCGTCGTGTTTTTCTCCACGCCGATCTCGGTCAGCGTCTGCAAGTAGCGCAACTGAATGCTGACCGGCTCGCTGGCCAGCAGGTGGGCGGCATCGATCAGGCGCTGCGCCGCGGCAAACTCGCCTTCGGCGTGGATGATCTTCGAGCGCTTCTCGCGTTCCGCCTCGGCCTGCTTGGCCATGGCGCGCGTCATCGTCTCCGGCAAGTCAACCTGCTTCACCTCGACGTTGGACACCTTCACGCCCCAGGGGTCAGTGTGCTGGTCCAGAATCGATTGCAGACGAAGGTTGATCTTCTCGCGATGCGCCAGCAGTTCGTCCAGGTCCACTTCGCCCAGCACCGAGCGCAGCGTGGTCTGCGCAAACTGCGACGTCTGGTACATGTAATTCGAAACCGCAACCACGGCTTTGTTGGAATCGACCACCCGCAGGAAGATGACCGCGTTCACCTTCAGGGTCACGTTGTCGCGGGTGATGATGTCCTGCGGCGGGACTTCCAGCGCCTCCTGCCGCAGCGAGACGCGCACAATGCGATCAATCGGTGCGAAAACCAGAATGAGGCCGGGGCCTTTCGGCGCGCCCAGCAAACGGCCAAGCCTGAAAATGACGCCCCGTTCATACTCGGCCAGGATCTTGATCGAGTTAATGATGTAGAGAGCGACGATGATGATAACAACAATGCCAGCGATACCGGGCACGATGTGCCTCCAGCTAAACAGAAGTGTAGAACGGTTACTACTGCCGATTGTAGGCTCAACTGACGGGGAACCCAAGTTGGCAATAGGGAAATAGCTGTCAGCTTTCAGCCGTCAGCCTTCAGTTTACGGTGGAATTTGTGGTGTGGCGTTCGATCATGGTTATAATCTCGCTTCAGTGAGGGTCTGTGAGCATGCGTGATACGAAATATGCAAGAGAACTTCGGGAACCTGCGGTTAAGAAATGGCCGGGCGGATCTGAAGGCAGGATTGAGCGCCTCTACGTTAAGGGAACGAAGAAAGAAGAGATCCGGTTCCCGTGGTGGAAGAATGGAAAAATAACCACTCGTCCGCTTGATCTGCCCGAGGATGACTTGGCGGAATTGTTCGCCGAGGCCGTAGCGAAGGACATATTCACGGATTCATTCAGGTTGAAGCTGCGGTCGTTGCTGTAATTCAGGGACTGTTCGCAGTTCGGATTGCGACCAGGCGTCGTCGGGCACAGGGGGTAACGGACGAGATCGGGGGTCCAGCAAGCCGAGGGTTTTCCACGACACAATGGCTGACGGCTGAAAGCTGATGGCTGAAAGCTATTTCTTTTCCACTTCCAACTCCAACCCTTCGACCTTGCGCACCACCACGTAATCGCCAATGGCTACGCGCGAGGGCGCGTGCGCATTCCATAACTCACCCAGCACGAACACCTTCCCTTCCGGATCGATGTCTGTCCGCGCTTCTCCAATCGCGCCGATCATCCCCTGGATACCCGTCACAATTTTATTGCGGCGCGCGCGCAACGCGATGGTCATCAGGAAGACGGTAATTGCTCCGATGGGCACGCTGACGCCCAACGCCGTCCACAGGCTGACCCGCATCTGCGGGATCGGTCCATCCACCAGCAGCAGCCCGCCCAGCGTTAGCAGCGCGACGCCGCCCAGGCCCAGCACTCCATGGGTGCCAAACTTCGCCTCCAGCACAAAGAGTACAAACGCCCCCATGATCAGCGTGAACGATGCATAGCGCGTGGGCAGCAGATTGAGCGCAAACAGCGCCAGCAGAATGAAGATGACTCCCACCACGCCAGGCACAATCGCGCCAGGATGATTGAACTCCGCATACAGCGCCAGCGCGCCAACCGCCAGCACGATGAAGGCGATGTTGGGATCCAGGAGGAAGTCGAGGATTTGTTGCCGCAGCGTCATCGGCATCTCGTCGACCTTAGCTCCGACCAGATCCAGCTTCACCTGCTTGCCATCGAAGCGCTTCACCGTGCGGCCCTGGATCTGGCGAAAGAGGTCATCCTGGTCCCTGGCAACGATGTCGATCAAATGCTGCTGTAGCGCTTCCTGGTCAGTCCACGATTTCGACTCGCGCACCGCGCTCTCCGCCAACTGCACATTGCGACCACGCGGCCCAACGAACGAGCGCATGAAGGCAGCCGAGTCGTTCTCCACCTTCGTCTTCATGATGTCGTCCATCTTCTCGCCGCCAAGCGTAACCGGATGGGCTGCGCCGGTGTTGGTTCCGGGAGCCATCGCGGCAATATCTGCCGACTCCAGAATGAAGAATCCCGCCGAAGCGGCATTGGCGCCGCTGGGCGCAACGTACACGATGACCGGCACGGGCGAAGCCAGAATTTTCTGGATGATCTCGCGGGTCGAGTCGACCAGACCGCCCGGAGTGCGCAGCTCGATCAGAACGGCGTCGGCATTGGTCTGGCGCGCTTGCTCGATGGCCCGCTCAACGTATTCGGCGCTGATGGGCTGGATAGTGTCGTCAACACGAATCTTGACGACACTGCTGGCGAAGGCGCTGGCCGATGCCAGCCACCCCAGAATGACGCAACCGAGAAGAATTTGAATTCGAGACATGCAGCCTCCTTCCGGAGGAAACTTCCACTCTATTGTGAACCTGTTTGCCGCGCAGCGATATCGTGTTTCAGAGCCAACGCCGTTCCGTTGCCTGGCTCAAGGGCCAGCGCGCGAGTGACTTCCCCGGACGCCACTTGCACCTGGTTCTGTTTCAGATCAAGCCGGGCCAGCACCAGCAGGCCGTCGACATTCGGTTTCAGACGAACCGAGGTTTGCGCTTCTGCGCGAGCTCCGGTCACGTCGCCCTTCTTTTCCAGCAGCACCGCCAACTGCGCGTGCGCCACTTCGTCGTTGTTGGCAACGCTGATGGCGGCGCGGAATTCGACTTCTGCCTGCTCGGGCATGTTCTTCGCCAGCAGGTCCTTGCCGCGTTCCACGTGATAGCTGGCCTGCTTGGTTCCGTCCATCGCCGCCAGGCGCGCTTCCGCGAAGTTATGGATCTCCATTTCGATCTGCCGATAGGAGGCCTCATCGTAGTTACGCTTGATCCGCTCCATGGGTAGATGAAGCTGGTTGGGCGGCAGCAACGCATTGCCGGCGGCGGCTGGCGAGGGCGGCGGCGCCACGCCGCGATTGATCATGTCTAAGAGCGTCCTCGCCTCGCCGTCGGTCGGACGTTGCTGTAGCTCGTCCCTCAACTGCCGGCCAGCCGCCGCGCTGTCTCCATTCTTGAAGAACGCGACTGCAAGATTGAAACGGTAATCAGCATCGTTAGGATCGGCATTAACAGCTTTGGAGAAATACTCGACCGCGGCAGCGCGACGGCCACGCCGGGCTTCGGCTACCCCCATGTTGTTGTAGACCTCGGTCAGCGGCACCCGCGTCGACAGGTAGTTGAACGCGGCAAAAGCCTTGTCGAAATTGCCGCGATAAAACTCCGACATCCCCAGCAGGAAACTGGCCTGGCCAACGGCGGCATCGGTTTTGGGTATGCGGGCAAACCACACCGAAGCCGACTCATATTCATGGTTGTCGAAATATGTCTTGCCCAACTGAAGCATGGCCAGGGTGTAGTTGGGGTTCAGTTTCAGCGCATCGTGAAAGTAGTGGACCCGCTGCGGATAACTGCTGGACATGGTTCCGCGAATGTAGTTCTCGAAGGCATCCAGTCGAACCGGCGGAACGGCCGTCAGAAACTGATCGCGCGTGATGGCAGAGTGCCCGGGCATTTGCTGCAACACTTCCCAGGCCAACATCGTCTGCAGGTCAATCAGATTGGGGAGCGGGCCGCTGCTTTCCACCGGCGGATACAAGTGCAGCTTTTTCATGTCGAGCAGTTGCGCGTGTGCGGCAAAAACCTTGCCGTCGAAGGTATAGCTGCCCATTACGACATAATCCGCGTCCATGTCTTCGGCGAGGCGATAGATAGTCGCCCGCGAGGGCAGCAGGTTCTGCGGAATACCTGAGTGGTCGAAGGCATGATCGCGGTCGTCGCGACTGATGACATAGAGCTGCGCCGACGCCAGGTGCTGTGACAAGACCTCAGGGAATGCTTCTCCAATCCACTCCAGTCCCGGAGCGCTCGACTGGTTTTCGAAAGGCATAACCATCACGGTCTGCGTGCCGTGGAGGGACTGGCCAGCAGCATTCTGGCAAACCAGGCCGACGGCAACCGCCAGAACGATGGCAAGGCTATGAAAGATTCGGCACGAAGCGGACAAAGCAATTTGATTATAGCTGTTGCAGATCGGCGCGCTTCGCGGAGCGTCCTTTTGTTCCCCCAGAAGAGCCAGGAGATTTTCCGATCGCGAGTCCGTACTAGCGGCGCGTATGCGCTTCGGACTCGGCTTCCTGCAACGCCTCTTTGGGAACCTCTCGCAGACGCAGGCCGATTTCAAATTTCGGCGTGGTTGAGCCTCGTCCCCAGCGAGTAACTTCCCAATGTCCGCGAACAAATTTGGCAGTCGGCGACTGCGACAAATCCACCAGCAGCGGATACTCGCCCAGATAGAACTTCTGCGGTAGCGAGGCCACGGGCTTGGTCTCCCAGGTCGTTCCGTCAGCCGAAGTGAACAGGCTCACCTCGATGGCTTCCTGCTCCACGATGGACGTGACGGAGAGCGTCAGCAGGAAAACGCGATTGGCAGCTTCGCCGATATCGAGGGGCGCGCCATCGCCTTTGGCGGTGATTACGGTGTTTGCAGGTACGAGAAAGGCATCGAGCATGACAGACTCATTTTACCGAAGCGGACATCGCCAGATAGTGATGTCGATCACAGCCGGCGGACCTATCGCCGCGGCAGGCCATCCAGAAAGCTCCGCAGCAGGCGAGTGAACTCTTCCGGTTGCTCCAGGACCGCATAATGCCCAGAGCGCGGGACGACTTGCAAGCGGCTACCGGAAATCTGCTGCCGCATCAGCTCCGCTTCGCTCGTAGCCTCATCTTCGCCGACGATGACCAGAGCAGGAATGGAAATCGTTTTCAGGGTCGGAACCGAGTCAGGACGATCGGCCATGCCTTGCTGCACGCCGGCGATGTCTTGCGGCGACATCTTCTGCATCATGCGACGCGCCGCGTCCACGATGTCCGGCCGGTTAGTGAGCGTCACCGGAGACAGCACATTTGGCAGCATCTCCTCGATGAATCCCGCAGTGCCTTCGCGCAGGACCTTTTCCGCCAGCGCCAAACGATTCGTGCGGCTCTCCGGCGTTTCTGCGGTTGCGCGCGTATTCGCCAGGACCAGAGCAGCAACGTGCTCGCGATGTCGCCGCCAGAACTCGAACAGCGCATATCCGCCGACGGAGACGCCAACAAAGAATCCCTTGGTGATTCGCTCAGCACGGCAAAGCGCGGCCAGGTCGCCGGCCAGTTTCTCCATCGTCGCCGGGCCGTTGCCCAACTCAGAATCTCCGTGCGCCCGCAGATCTGGCATGATGAGCCGGTATCGAATCCCGAGCTGTTCGGCAACGGGTCGCCAGAAGGTATGGTTCAGCGGAAACGGGTGCAGCAGAACAACGTCAGGACCATTGCCGGCGACTTCATAGAAGAGCTGGGCATCGGAGCTGCGGAGTGTCGGCATCGAGTCGCAACAAAACGCAAAAAAGCTCGTGCTTATTCTTACCGTTTCTCAACAACGACTACGAGCCTTGGTAAGGTTGCGGCGGTGTTGCCGGCGGCGCGACCGCAATGTACTCCGGCTCCTCCGGCATAACAATCCACGCAATGATGTAGGCCAGTACTCCTCCGCCGCCGAACAACGCCACAATCAGCCAGACCACACGAACGACGGTGACGTCGAGGTCGAAATACTCGGCGAAACCGGCGCAGACTCCGGCGATCTTGCGGTTCGCGCGCGAGCGCATCAGCTTGCGCCGCCCGGCAACCGAGCCCTGCCGTGTGCCGCAATACGCGCAGAGATTGGCGTCGTCCTGAATCACCTTGCCGCAGTAGTTGCAGTACATACAGCCTCCCACACGATGATACGAACAGGATAAGAAAATGTTCCCCAAGATGCAACGCCTGCCGATCCGGGCAGGCACTTACAATGTCCCATTCTGATCGCAGCGATATGCCCGAACACTGGAATGGTATGCTTCCCTACCGCTTCGCCGTGCCGTTCTCTGTCGTCTCGTAGTAATCTCAACTGTTCATGATGGCTACCGCCGAAATCCTTACTCCCGCTAAATCCGCCAGCAAGAGTTATTCCTGGAGCACCCCCATTGCGGTAGCCCTCATGAGCTTTGCCGCCCTGCTTCTAGAGCTGGGACTCACCCGTCTGTTCTCGGTGGTCTTGTTCTACCACTTCGCCTTCCTGGCCATCTCGATTGCGCTGCTTGGCCTTGGGGCAGGAGCGGTATTCGCCTGTCTGCGCCATCAATGGCTGTCGCGCTGGTCTATCGGTCAACTCGGCAGCACGCTTTGCGCGGCGAATGCGATCGTGATCCTTGCGGTACTGGAGCTGGTGGTCCACACTGCCGTATCGCTCCACCTTAACTGGCCAAACTTCTGGCGGCTCACCGCACTCTATCTCGCCTCGGCGGTGCCGTTTTTCATTACCGGCCTGTTGTTCTCCATCGTCTTTGCGCGGCATCCGGCGCGCGTCACACAGCTCTATGGAGCGGATTTGCTGGGAGGCTCGCTGGCCTGTCTGGCACTGGTTCCGCTGCTGAACTTCATCGGCGGACCGAACGCAATCCTGTTCGCGGCCGTCGTAGTTGCTCTGGCTGCGGTCGCATGGGCCGCTCCCGGCAGGCGCCTCGTTCCTGCGTGTCTGGCGGCGGCGCTGCTGGTGATGATCGCCATCAACTTTCACGGCCTGATCATCGACATCGTGTATGCCAAGGGCATGAAGCGCGACGTGCCACTGTATGCGCGCTGGAATGCGATCTCGCGGGTTGAAGTCGACCAGCAGGGAACGGGCCGGGCAATCGTCATCGACGCCGACGCCCAGACTTCGCTGATGAACACCGACCCGCATCACTGGAGCGACGGCTACCGGCGCAACTTGATGTCGGCCGCGCCATCCGTGGCCAACGTGCTCCGTCCTCACGGTGATTTCGCCATCATCGGACCGGGCGGCGGCGTGGACGTGCTGCGCGCCGTAGCCAACGGCAGCACCAACGTTACCGGCATTGAAATCAATCCCATCATTGCCACCCACATCATGCGCGACAAGTTCGCCGACTACACGTATCACCTCTACCAGATTCCCGAGGTGCACCTGCATGTCAGCGATGGCCGCTCCTTCGTGCGCAACAGCCACGATAAGTACGACGTAGTCCAAATGACCCTGGTGGATACCTGGGCCTCAACCGCCGCGGGAGCCTTCGCTCTCAGCGAAAATAATCTCTACACCGTCGAGGCCTTTCGCGAGTATTTCGACCACTTGAAGCCCGATGGCATGATCGCCATCACGCGCTGGGAGTTTGCCAGGCCACGCGAGGCCTTGCGCGTTGTCTCGCAGGCCATGGAAGCTTTGCATGAGATGGGCCTCGAGAACACTACCGAGCATTTCATCGTGGTCGGCGATGGCCCGTTAGACACGGATGGCAGGCCAGTGGTGGTGCTGGCCAAGAAGTCGCCGTTTACCTTGGAGGAGCAGCGCGCTGTGCTCGATCACATTCAGGGCGTCAACGGAAGCGACCCTAACTTGAACCTGCATGTGCTCTATCTGCCGGCAACCGCGGACCAACCGGGAATGGCGCATCCAGCATTCGCGCAACTCATTCGCGGCCAGGATGCACTCGCCTTCTCGAAGGCGTATGCCTATAACGTCTCTCCCGTGACCGATAATGCGCCGTTCTTCTTCTTCACGCTCAAGCCGGAGCAGGTGTTCCGCGGCTCCGACCAGGGCGGCATTGACTGGAAAGTTAACCTGGGCATTGCGATCCTGGGTATCGTTCTGCTGGTCTCCGTCGCAGCAGTGTTCGCATTTCTCGTGTTGCCGCTGGCGCTTTCGCCGGAAACCCGCTCCGGAAGTAGCCTTCGCGTCCTGTACTTTATTGCCATCGGCCTCGGCTACATCATGGTCGAGATCGCCTGTATCCAGCGCTTCGTGCTCTTTCTGGGATATCCCACCTACGCGCTCACCGTCGTGGTCTTCCTGATGCTGCTCTCCAGCGGAGCCGGCAGCCTGGTTTCGCGCCGGTGGTTCGGTGAACCTACTCGGGTCGTAGTGGCGCTGGCGTTCATTGTGGTCGCCTTGCTGATTTACGCCTTCGTCCTGCCCCGCCTGCTGGAAAGCATGATCGGCCTGGCGTTCGCCGCCAAGCTGCTGGTCAGCGCTTTGCTACTGCTGCCGCTGGGCTTCACCATGGGCATGCCCTTCCCCAGCGGTCTGCGTGCTCTCGCGTCCGGGGACAGCGATGAAAGGCACGCGAAGCACGGCGCCGTTGAGTGGGCCTGGGCAATGAATGCCGCGTCCAGCGTGCTGGGATCGGTGCTGGCGATCGTCATTGCCATCCAGTTCGGATTGACCACAACTCTCGCCTGCGGCGCAGCCGCTTACGTGTTTGCGATGCTCCTGCTGCCAACCTTTCGCAAGTCCGGAATCGGCAGCCATTCCTGAATCCCATGGAAACGCCTCGCCGAGCCGCGCGGTCCGTCCATTCCCGTGTCAGGGACGACTAACTGGGTGTCTCCGGAGATGGAGATTGAGATAAGAAGCGGCGGACGGATAGGGCAAGATGCCGCCGGGGTTTACGCTTAAATCAATTGCGGCCGACATTGAGCCTGCTGGCCTGCAACCTGGGTAATTTGTGGGTAGAGGTGTACTATGGTGACGTTTTCGAGGTCAAGAAGGAAACGTTGGTCAACGCTAGAAGGGAGAGATTTCGTGTCTAGAATCTTTATGCTGACTCTGGTGGTCATTAGTT
>JBEKCJ010000024.1:0-46440 GCA_050014935.1 Candidatus Korobacteraceae bacterium | reverse complement strand
TCAAGATCATCAATCAGAAGAAGCAACGGTCTGAACCGAACGGGTGGCTCGATCTAAGCTGGGACGATGCGGGTAATCGATTGCGGGTATTTGTTGACCCTCAGAGGAGCGCGATGTAAAGCACTTCCCTCCTCGGCGGACGTTAACGCCAGCCTCTTGGCCTGACCGACCGTAAGAGGTCAGGAGTTCGAGTCTCCTCGTGCCTACCATTTCTTCCATAGGGATACAGAGAATCCCCAAGAATTCTCCGGCCCGCGATGCCGCGCACGTGGTAAGAATTCAGCCGGCTGGATTAGCAGCGGTAGCGTGCGTTGTCGCATTCCGATTTTGAATCACTTTCCGTTCTTGCGACCGCCGTCTTCAACGCCCGCATGTCTACAGCCTGCTCGGCCACGATGTGCTTCAGCTGCCGACTATCCTCTTCCAGTTGCCGCAGCCACCTCGCTTAGTTCCAACCCGCCAAACTTGCTCTTCCACGGGTAGGAACACGCCTTCGCAATCCCGTGGCGACGGTATAGCTCTCCGTCTCCACCCCACCATCGGACTCCTTTAGGATGGCGATGATCTGCTCTTCGTTGACCCGACTTTCCCACCACCCCTCCGGCGCTGCGGGAGCGCAGCCAGGGTAGGATGCTCATGCATTCGGTCAGAGCGTGGCCCTTAGTGATTCGCTTCCGCCCGCGCACGAGTCAGGTTCTCCGTATCTCCCATCACTATGATCACCGTACCCGCGGAAACCTTGGTCGTACTTGGTGGATTGATTACTAGTTGCGACCCTGCTCCACCGGTACCTTTGACCGCTAGCGGAAGAAGGTTATAGCGATCGCCCAGCTTTAGCTCGGCGATCATGCTGCCCAGCCAGCTGGATTTTTCACTCACCGAAATCTCGTCGATCCGTAAGGTGCGTGACTTTTCCTGTAGCATGAGGTCAAGAAAGCTGACCACGCTTGGCCGCAAGAGTTCACTCGCCATGCGCAAACCGCCAATATGGTTGGGTGAAACTGTCGAATTGGCGCCCGCTTTCAGCATGCGGCCCGAGAAGGCTAGATCGGTGCAGCGGCAGACAATTCGGATTGCCGGGTTCTTCTGCCGTACTACAACCGTGATCACCAGGTTGTCCTTGTCGCTCGGCAAGGTGGAGATCAGGCCGGTGGCAACGTCCAGCCCCGCTTGCTCCAGCACCTTTTCGTCGGTTGCATCGCCACTCAGGTAGAGCATGTCTCCGTAGGCGTCACTCTCACCTTCCACCAATCGCGTGATGGCTTCGTTCGAGCTTTCAACCACCACAAAAGGAGTTTGTGTTCGCTGCAATTCGTCCGTGACATGGCGCCCGGTTTCGCCGAGTCCGCAAACGATGAAATGCTGCTTCAAGTTGGAAATCTGTTTTTTCATCCTGCTTCTCCGGAACAAGTGACGCAACTCGCCTTCGACCAGGTATGCGGTCAACTCAGAGAACAAGTAGACCGCACTAGCCACGCCGATAAGGACGATAAAAATGTTGAATATGCGAAGCGCCGGATTATGCGTGGTATCGACGATTTCCCCGTAGCCGACTCCGGAGAGCGTCACCACTGCCATATACACGGCGTCCAGCAGCCTAACCGACGGGCCGCCAATCAACCGGTAGCCGATGACCGCAATTGTGGCGACGCCGAACAGCAGACTAAAGGCGATGATGAGGCGTTTGCGCGTCGTCACAAGTTGACCCTCGAAATCGTCGTACCCGCTCTTGTGGTTGGCAAGCTTGCTCTTGGCGTCAAGGAACAGCCGTGGAGCATTCGCTCTCGTCTCAAAGCGCAGCCGAACTCCAAAGCATGGCAAATCTCCCCGCGCATGAGAAACTTTTCATACACTCGTGGGGATGATCCGCAGTAATTGATCCCCTAAGAGTATGGTGCCGTTGGCCGCCAGGGGAGCGGTTCCCCGTACTTTCACAAACGTGCCGTTACGGCTTCCCAAATCTTCCACGATAAAGTCCTCGGCGCGTTGAACTATGCGAGCGTGGGCGCGGCTCATGAGCTTGTCTTCGGGAAACGTGTAAGTGCCTTTCACCCGACCGAAATAGACCTGGTCAAGAGAAAGCGGGAACCGCGCAGGAACGCTGCCTTTGGGATGAAGCCGATGCAATTCGGCCACAGGCTCCGCCAGCGTCCGGCTAACTTCAGCCAACGCTATCCCCATTCCGGCTGCCACCGACATCGCACCGGAAATCTCCCGGAACTGGAACTCCTGCCGTCCCATCAGGATGATGTCTTGACTTTGTAATGTGTATCCGCCCGAGACTCTCAGGAAAATGTTATCCGCGCCGTTGCTGAGGTCCTTAATAAACAACTGTCCGTCATCGACGAAAACCCTGGCGTTGAGTGGGGCAAGCCCAGGATCTAGCGGAAATTTGATATCACCTTCCGAGCGGCCAATGGTAAGGCTGTCCACAATGGCGTGCTCGGCTTTGACTGCACCAAGCGTGTCGATCACCTGGAGACGGAAGCTCTCGACCGGCCGCTGTCCGCTGCGAGCCCGCGCTTCTCCGGAACCCTCCAGTTGGCCGGGGTCCCACAATATTTCAAACAAGGTTCGTTCTGATTTTTTCCCTTTGAGAAGAAAGCGGCCGATTTTCCTTGCCTGAAATCCCAGATCAAGTACCTTCTCGTGGAGGGTTTCGGAGATGACGATCTGCCGGGGCTGGGCCACGCTCTCGATCCGGGAAGCAACGTTCACTACATCACCGAATACGTCATGGCTTCTGACTATTCCTGTGTCGTAATGCACCCCGATCCGAATCGCGACCCGCTCGGCCTCCGGTTGGGAATGGCTTATCTCGCGTAAGCCATGCTGCATTTCGATGCCCGCTTCCACCGATCGACCGCAATCCTCGAAGGTCGCCAGCATGCCGTCGCCTATGGTCTTGATCACCCGGCCACCGTGGCCATCCACAATTTTGCGAAGCGTGTCATTACACTGGTGCACCATCAGCAGCCCAGCGGAATCTCCATGCTTCTCAAAGTATGCGGTTGAACCCTGTATGTCGGTGAACATCACGACTATCTTGCGTCGCAGCTTGTCGAGGTTCGCAAGGTACTTCCGGTCGCCGCGTGCGAGGTCAAGCAGCTTGCCTATGCCGGATTCCGTTTCCGTCATCTCACGCCACGTTTGATCACATGGAAAGCAGCGTTCCCAGGAACCCTGCCCCGTCTGCCGAAGAGCCCTTGCTTGCTTTTGCGGAGTCATCGGGCGCTGCCGTCTCGCCGCAATGGCTACTGGAGGTCGGTTTCCGAGACCAGTTCGAGAGCGGAAGCCAGCAGTTTGGATTGTTTGCCGCAATGCGGACATGCGAGTTGCATAATGAACGTTGGATCAAAAGTCGGACCGTCCGCATCACATTGGCGAACAGAAATCCATCTTGAACATATGGGACAGCGAGCCGCCAGGTAGGTTGTCATACTCTCTCCGCCACGACCGGCAGTACACTCAGCAACCACTCCCAAAATTCCCTTAGGCGGCTCCCGGCGACGCGACTCCAGTTCAGTATGCCCTCGGCTGAAAGAAAAGAGCCGGAAGTGCGGTTCCGGCCCTTCAGTTTCGAACACGGCGGCAAACTACAAATGGAATTTGCGGCGCAACACTCCAGCTAAACCAATCACCCCGGAACCGAACAGCATGATGCTGCTGGGCTCAGGAACCGTGCCGGTCGTGGTGGTGCTGGTAGTGCTGGTGCTGGTGCCAGTGCCGGAGCCCAGTACCGTGAACGCTTCCGAAGGAATCGTTCCGATGGAGTTCTCCGAAGCCGATGACGGACCTGAGTTCTCATCCCAGTAAATTGGGTCGCCGCTCGGTACGCTGGCGTTCTGTAGGTTCAGCCAGTAGGTGCCGTTTGCAAGGTTCGGACCGTTGAAGCTGGTGTTTTCCTGGCAAACGTTGAAGCCGAAGGAGTTGCCAGCGCAGCTGCCCTGAGTGAAGTTTACGGTCTGATCAAAGTAGCTGGTGCCACCGTTTTCGCTCGAGGTGATGGACAGTTCGGCCGACGTAAGTGTGTCGCCCGGAAACAGCCACATGCCGAAGCTGGCGCCACTGATGGTGGTGCCGGCGCCCGGGTCACTGCCGTCCCGGCAGCATACTGTGAAGGAGTCGGAGACGATAAACCCAAAGTTAATGGTCCAAGCATCAGTGTTGCCGTTGATCGGACCGTTGCTATAGACAGTCTGCGCTATGGCCGGAACTACCGCCAATGCCAGGTACAGCGAGAGCAGCGAAATCAAAGCAATGCGGGTTTTCAACTAGGAACCCTCCATCTTGAAGTTAGCGTCGTGCAGCCGTGGACCCAACGACGACCATAGTTACGAGACCGCCAAACCTGGAGACTCTAGAGGTCCCGATTAAAACAAGTCAAGTTTGGATTACCTGTATTGGTTGCAAATTGTGCACCGTCTTGCAGCACAAGTCCAGCGAAATCTTTGCCGCCATAGGGAATCTCCTTCCCTGTGGCGCAGGGCGGGGACCGTCAGCCGTAATCTCCCGCACCAAGCCAGTAAGGAGGTTCCCTACTGCAGTCCCTGGTACTCAGCTTTGGCCGCTTTGAGGATAGGCAAGTCTTCGTCGGCGTGTTTCCACAGAGTCAGGAAATCTTCATAGGATTTGCGCGCGGCAGCCTTATTGCCGCTCATCGCCAGAGATCGCGCCAATTGCAAACGCGCCAGCGCCGCAGTAATGAAGTTCAGCGTCACACCCGGATGGTCGAGAAGCTTTTGGTATTCAACGGCCGCCTGCTGACCTTGCCCCGCCATTCGGTAGGCCTCGCCCCGCAGATAGGCCGGGTACAGAAATCCGAAAGCTGAGCTACCCATCTCATAGGGAAGCGTGACCTCCAAAATCTCGATTGCTGCGCTCGGATTGTTCTTCCGGAGTTCAATGGCGGCGCGAATCACCGGCAACGCGTAGTTTTGTACCATCGTATCTTGCGGAAACTCGCGGTCGAGCTTCTCAGCCAGCTTTTGCGCCTGGGCAATATTTCCAGCCCGGGCCATGGTCAAGGCTACTTCGATATCAATGCCGTTCTCCGAGCTATTTGTCAGACTCTGTGTTGCCAACTTTTGCGCCCGCTCCCCGTTCCCCAATTCCGCCTCCCGTAGGGCTTCGCCCACGCTCGCCTGCGCCGCTCTGTCCGGCCCATCGGCGATTTTGGCCGCTTGCGCTGCTCGCTGGGAAAAGCTCCTCGCGCTCTCCATGCGTCCGTGGTATGCCTCCGTGTCCGACTGCGCAGCCAGCAACAGGTCTTGGTTGGCAGGATCGCCCATCGCCCAAGTCAACTCCTGTTGCATGACCGCGTCGTCTCCCTGAAGAAAGGCTGCGTCATAGCGATACCGGTGCAGGTAAGGGTGTTCCAGGTTGTGAGAGCGGGCCTCGTTGAAAGTTGCGATCGCCTTCTCCGGTTGGTTCATGGCGTTGTAGTTGGCCATGAGAGTAGCGAAAGGATTAACATTTGCCGGAAAAACCTGCAACGCCTCCAGTTCCAGTTTGATAGCTTTTTCATACTGCCCCAGGGTAAAGTAATTCACGCTCAGGTCCTGGTACGGAGTCCAGTCCCTGGGGAAGACCTGAATCCAGTCGAGTTCGGTCTGGTTCGCCTTTTGTAATTCGCCGGTAACGGAATAATAGTATTCTGCATCGATGTGGAAGCGTTCGCGCGGGCTAACGCGGTCTCGAAGTTCATAGGCCCTCTTAGTGTTCTGCCTCGACAACGACGGCTGCTGCATATTGCTGTAGGCGACTCCCAACTCCGCATACGCTTCGGCAAAGTTCGGGTCGAGTTCGATAGCGCGCTTAAAGAATGGCACCGCCGACTCGGAGCCCTGGGTGGTCTCCAGCTTAAAGCCCATAGCGTATGCCTGAATCGCTTCCGAGGAAGCCGTAGTCGCAGGCGGCAGCGGGGTGTCGTATTTCTGCAAGGAGGCCAGCGATTCGCCCAACTGTTGTCGAACCCGGCTGCTGGCTTTGACAAGCGCATTCAAAACCTCTTCCGGGCCTTTCGCCTCTTCCGAGGAACCCGCCAGTTTCTCCCCCGTCTGACAGTTGGTGGCATTCAGATAAATCTCGTAGCTGTTGCCAGCCCGGGTAATCGTGCCCGTCAGCATGGCCTTGCTGCCGGTGCGTTTGCAGACCTCGATCATAACCTTTGGCGTCAAGCGTTCATTGGCTGGCAGTTCCATCAACTTCAAGGTGTCACTTACCTTTTGGTCCGACAGCACGTTCAGATACGGCGAATCTCCCAAGCTGTCAGCCAGCTTTAGCTTCAACCCTTCATCCCTTACGGCTTCTCCCGTTTCGTTGGTGAAGTCGGCAAGTACGATCGTGTCCTTCTCCCTGAACTTAGGCGTCCGGTGCGCATACCAGTAGACGCCGCCAGTAGCCATCAGAACTGCGACGACGGCCGCGACCGTCAGCGATTTCCATCGCCTGCGCAAAGGGTGTTCCCGCGCACGCTTAAGGTTCTCCAGATCGGTGCGGATGTCGGCCGCTCGCTGATAGCGCAGGGCCTGGTCTTTCTGAATGCATTTGTTGATGATTCTTTCCAACTTCGGCGGGAGGACGGGGTTCAGTTCACGCGCTGGAACCGGCTCACGATTCAGGATCGCATTACGGAGGGCCGCGGCGTCCTCTCCTGCGAAGGCACGTCTTCCGGTGCCCATTTCATAGAGCAGCAATCCGAAGCAAAACAGATCAGTGCGGGGGTCCAGCTTTTCGCCACGAACCTGCTCGGGCGACATGTAAGCTGCCGTACCCACCGTAAAACCGGCCCGGCTCAGTTCAACGGAGCCTGCACCAGAAGGCGGAGTGCGTTGCAATCCACCGTCGGCGGCATCGTCGTGGCCTGCATCCTCAATCAGTTTCACCAGACCGAAGTCAAGAATCTTGGCTACGCCACGCTGGGTAATAAAGATGTTTGCAGGTTTGATGTCGCGATGCAGTAAACCCTTCTCGTGGGCTGCTTCCAGACCGTCGGCGATCTGGATCGCCAACGACAGCAACTCATCTATCGGCAGCGGCTTGCCGATGAAGGTCCCGGTGCGCTCGTCCTTTACCATCGCCAGACGGTCTTTCAGGGTCTGGCCCTGCAACAGCTGCATGACGATAAAGGGCTTGCCTTCGTGCTCGCCAAACTCGTAGATGGAGCAGATGTTGGGGTGATCCAGGGCCGAGGCGGCTCGCGCTTCCCGCTCGAATCGTTCCCCAGCTCGGGGGTCGGACCCGAACTCCTCGGGCAAGAACTTCAGCGCAACCGAGCGGCTGAGCTTCAGATCTTGTGCCCGGTAAACCACTCCCATGCCGCCGCCGCCCACAATCTCCAGCACGCGATAGTGAGAAACCGTTTTTCCGGTTAGTGCGCCAGACTGCTGACCGGTTCGCAGAGGGGCTTCATTCGCGAAGGCTCCGCTTCCAAGGGTGCCATTTTCAGGTGCACCCAGCGCCTCGCCTTCAGGCGCGGTTTCGAACGCGCGGGCTGGATACCTGCCCACTGGCTGTTGTGTTTCAGATGGATCCTTCGGAACCGCCGCTTTTTCTTGTTCCTTCACGACACTCTTAAGGGTTTTGCGCTTTCCTGTGGCGACAACGCCAGACTTCCTCAGAAGACGATTTCTGTGCCCTCGCGCGCCGCATCCGTGTTGTCAAACTGACCCCGTGCTTCTTTCACGATCTCCTGCATCCTAGCATCATCATGGCCGGGATCGTGGTGGAACAGGATGAGCCGCTTCGCCTTGCAATCACGAGCCACCCGGGTAGCCTCCAGCCAGGTACTATGCCCCCATCCCTTCTTGCTGGAATATTCCTCGGGCGTGTACTGCGAATCATAGATCAGCACGTCCGCGTCCTGCGCATATTCGCGTAGCGTCTTGTCCAGCTCCGGATGGCCATGTTCCAGATCGCTGGCGTGCGTGATTACGACTCCTCCTGCCTCAATGCGATAGCCAGTGGCGCCTTGCGGATGGTGGAGAGGAAAGGCCCGCACACACAATCCCGCACCGCGGAGCGGGCCATCGCGGAGACTTACGAAATCCCTCTTCGCCGCTAGAAACTCAAAATTGACCGGGAAATAAGGGGTCGACATCTCGCCTTCGAGAATCCGTTTTACCTTCTCCGGCGGGTGGCAGGAATGGAATATGACCCGATTGTCGGCTGAGTAGAGCGGCGCAAAAAAAGGCAGGCCCTGGATATGGTCCCAATGAAAATGCGTCAGCAGCAGATTCAGTTCCAGCGCCGTGCCGGCAAATTCGTTCTGTAGATCGATCCCTAGCTTGCGGGCGCCGGTTCCCGCGTCGATGACAAAGATGTTTTTACCGACTCGCACTTCCAGACAAGGTGTGTTGCCTCCATGACCCATATGGTCCGCAGCGGGCACGGGAATGGAGCCGCGCACGCCCCAGAATCTCAGCCGCACCCGCGAATCGTCCGCCATCCCCATCCTTTCGTCGGGATCGTACCCCGATGCCAGATATCGCGCCGTGCAACCTTCCGCTTATTAGAAACTTGCCGAGTGCTCAAGGTACTATGAGACCTTCAGCGCCGCCACTCATCGATCAAATTAGCTACCAGCCCGGTCCAACCGGTTTGATGACTTGCGCCTAAGCCTTGTCCAGTCTCCCCGTGATAGTACTCGTTGAATAGCAGGCAGTCATGCCAATGCGGGTCTTCCTGGAATTTTCTATGTGGCCCGAAGCATGGCCGCCGGCCATTTTCATCCTGCTTGAAGATCGCGATCATCCGGTCGGCGATCTCCCTAGCCAGAGCCCGCGGGGCGGGCAGGTGACCATCGCGACCTGTGGACTCCGTCGCAAATTGCGCTCCCATGGCCCGGTCAAATTTCACCAGCGATCGAATCAGCAGGTAGGAGGTGGGAAACCATACCGGACCGCGCCAGTTTGAGTTCCCTCCTTTGATTTTCTCGTCAGATTCGCCCGGTTCATAGCCCACGCAACGTCCGCCAAAACAGAAGGGGTTCTGCGCGTGATGCTTGGACAGGCTACGCAGACCATGTGGGGACAGGAACTCGTCGGGATCACCGATACGTTGAAGCAGTCGGCTAAATTGGTCGCCGTCGGCGATGGAGAGCACGTACCGCTTGCCGTCCAATAAGTAGCACGCATGTCCGACAACGTCTTGTCGGTTCTTGATGAACCATTCCACATTGGCGAGAAACTCGGGATGGGGGTCGAGATCCTCCCGCTCCAGCACTTCGACCGCAAACAGCGGAATCAACCCGACCATGGACCGCAGCCGGAATTTCTTAAATGTGCCATCGGGCAGTCGCAACACATCGTAGAAGAAACCGTCTTGCTCGTCCCACAGTTGATAATTCCGCCCGCCCATCTTCTTCATAGCTGCGCCGATGTAGATGAAGTGCTCAAAAAACTTGGTGGCAAGAACTTCGTAAGCGGAGTTGAACGTGGCCAGTTCCAGCGCGGCCCGCATCAGGTAAAGGCAAAAGAACCCCATCCAGCCGGTCGCGTCCGATTGCTCCAGGGCCGCCCCTCCCGGCATTTTCTCGCTGCGGTCAATTACGGTGATGTTGTCCAGACCAAGAAATCCCCCTTCGAAAACATTGTTGCCTTCGCGATCGACACGATTCACCCACCACGCGAAGTTCATCAGCAACTTGTGCACGCACTTCTCCAGAAAAGCGATATCGCCCTTCCCTGTGCGCCTCTTCTCGTTCTGGTAAACGCGCCACACTGACCATGCATGGACCGGCGGATTCAGATCGGAGAACTCCCATTCGTAAGCCGGAATCTGTCCGTTCGGGTGCTGAAACTGCTCGAAGAGCAACAACCAAAGATTTTCCTTGGCGAATGCGGGATCCACCAGCGAGAGCGTGGTGCACTGGAACGCCAGGTCCCATGCGGCGAACCAGGGAAACTCCCATTTATCTGGAACGGAAAGTACGCGCATGGAATTCAGGTGCCGCCAATGGATGTTGCGAATCTTCTTATGCGCCTCTGGAGGAGGAACGCTGTCGCCTTCCAGCCATCGGTTCACATCGAACAGGTAAATCTGTTTGCCCCACAACATGCCGGCGAATGCTTGCCGCTGGATCATCTTCTCTTCCGGCGTCGCCTTGGGCGGATGAATGACCTCGTAGAACTCATCCGCTTCGCCTTTTCGCAGAGCGATGGTTTGGTCAACATCTTTTAAGGGGTTCCGTATCTCGTCGGGCGCCAGCCGCAGCCGCAACACCGTGGAACCCAACGCCGGTACTTCCCGCGAGTAATGAATACAGGCTTTGGTCCCTAGGCGCTGGGGGTTGATACATGCTTCGCCGTCCACGATGTAACCATGAAAAGCGTCCTTCACGTAAGGAGTCGAGTTCGTCGCGTCGGGGCCAAACAGCCGCGAGCGGTTGGTCTCGTTGTTGGTAAAGAGCAACTCGCCACCGCTGTCACCGTACAGGTGCCGCGTGCCGAGGTGGTAATGAAACTGTAGATTCTCCAGCGACGAGGCCGTCGAATCGTCCGCGATCAAGCTGACGTACTTGGCATTGCTGGGCCCCGCTTGAATGACCGGCTCGCTGCCGGGTGGATCGGTCCACGCCCACGTGTTGCGGAACCACAGGTGGGGCAAAAGGTGCAACGTCGCTGGCTCCGGCCCGCGATTGAAGGCTTCCACCCGGATGCAGATGTCGTCCGGGGAGAGCTTCGCATACTCGATAACGATATCGAAGTAACGGTTGTCATCGAAGACGCCGGTGTCGAGCAGCTTGTATTCCCGTTCGCCTTGCCGCCGACGGTTCTCCTCGACCAGCTGCCGGTAGGGGTACTCGTGTTGCGGATACTTATAAAGCATCCGCATGTAACTATGGGTCGGAAGGTTATCCTGGTAAAACCAGTATTCCTTGACGTCCTCGCCACGATTGCCTTCATTGCACGTAAGTCCGAACATCCGCTCCTTCAGAATGGGGTCGCGGCCGTTCCAAAAGGCCATTGCAAATACCAGCAACTGGTAGCGGTCGCAGATTGCGGCGATACCGTCTTCGCCCCAGCGATACGCCCGGCTGCGCGCCTGTTCATGCGTGAAGTAGTTCCAGGCGTCGCCGTCGGCGCTGTAATCTTCTCGCACCGAACCCCACGACCGTTCGCTGACATAAGGGCCCCACTTTCGCCACGGCGGCACGCCGCCCGCATGAGCTTCGGCCAGGCGCCGGTGCTCGGCGGTTTGAGGGGCAGGTGACCTTGCTCCCGCGCCGCGCCTGCTCTGAGGCCGGCTTTTGGTTGAATCCACTTTCATGAAAGCTGTTCCAGATTAGCCAACGCCACATCCGTCCGGAATTTTATTCGCGCGTGTGCTTTGCTGTTCTCTGCGCTTCTAACCTGGCCTGCGAGTCAGTGACCGAGAGCATCGCTTACCTTTTGCATCTGCGCAGCAAATCGCGGAGCCGAGTAAGCGGATGGGTCTTGCTGAAGCATCTGGATCAGAGCATCAATCGAGGCGCGAGCCTCGGCATTCATCGCCGGCTTGGTGTTCTGGGAGTAAGCTGCGTACAGGTCGTCGAGGGTCATGGCGGCCTGCTCCGCCGATCCCCAGCCTTCGGCTGCAATCACCTTGTTATCGGCTGCAAGGCGCCGCATCAGGCGAAGCGTCAATGCGGGATCGTACGCTTGGGCCTCGAGCTGTACGGCGAGCTCACCGGAGAGGACCGCCGCCCGTTTGGCCGTAGCGGAAATCTCTTGCCGGTTGCCATTCAGCTGATTCATCAGGCCAGCCAGATGCGTCAGCTCATCATTCAGCCGCTTGGCCGTGTCAGGATGAAGTTCCTCTACCAGATCGCGGAAGACAACGATGCGAGCTTGGTTCCATGGAGGATTGCCGGGGCGATGTCCGCTGTAGCCGCGCTCCTGCCGCCAACTGTCCGACGCCATGGTAAGGCTATGGTGGCAGGCGTAGCAGTCGAGCTCGGCGTACTCCGGCCAATTCGGACCTTCGGCTCGTCGAGCGAGGCGATATAGCGACTCGCGCAATTGCACGGCCTGTCCCACTCCCCAAGTCTGTACTCGGCGCCAGACATTGTCTTGCTCCGGGGTCTTCCAGTGCTGGGGCATGTAGAAGCTGAAATAGCTCAGTTCGAAGGTCAAGTCAGGATGCCCGGCAGCGATCATCTCGTGGTCGACGAACTTGTCGGCGGAACCCAGATGGCAACTCAGGCACTTCTCGCTGCGCTTGATCAAGTTGCGGTTGTCATACATACCGAGTTGCACGGACTTTTCGTGAGGCCAGTCGCGAACCGTGTGCGCCCCCAGCCATCCCGCGGCCGGCCCATGGCAGGATTCGCAGCTTACGCCGTCATCGAGTTCGAAAGTTTGCGCTCGTTGCTCCGTGGGTACGTAGAGCGCATGGCAAGCTAAACACTTCGGCGCCTGCGACGGCGCTCCAATGTTCAGGAGCTTTCCCATGCGAACTGAGACAGGATTGGAAAGTACGGAGAATGCTTTGGCATGCCTGTCCTGGGCAATCCAGATGCTGTACTCGTTCTGGAGAATACGAGTCATCAGCTTGGGTTGCACGCTGCCGTGGCAGCTACTGGCAGCGCAGCCCCCCGGCCCGTTGTATTTACCCACGCTGGACGCGGGTGCGTCAGACGGGTTGGCACAGTAGCCGGAGGTCGCCAACAGCATCAGGAAGGGCAGAGACGCTACCCAGCCAGCCTTCCCGCCGATCGCCATAGTCCCCCCAACGTCGCAGTTCCACAGCTCGGTTTACGCAAATCCCAGGAGTGCACGGTTTATACGACGAATTCCGGAAGAAATCAATCGGAAGCTTCGTAAAAGGATTTTCCTGCGCCAGGAAGACTGCGCTCGCCTCGCAGTGAAATCCCGCAGCAGCTTTAATCCACACTCGACTTTGCGGCATGCCCCGCTGACCTGCCGGTAGGGTGTAGTGTTCCGGAAACCGCAGTTAGCCGAAGCTTGTCTGGTCCCTTGTCGGGTCCGAGGATAGTTGCACTATCGCGGGGAAAGTGGACAGGACAGCTATTTTGCTATACGATTTGCGCTCTCATCCCTGCATGTTTGAAGGTCGGCCCTAATCCTCGGGAACGGAGCGCTGCTGCCGTGTTCGAAGAGTTGAGAGCCATACAACGGGAGTTCGGCTATTTGCCGGCCGAACAACTGAAAGCCTTGTCCGGCAGCATCAATACCCCCCTCAGCCAGATCCATGCGGTTGCGAGTTTCTATCCCCATTTTCATTTGACGCCTCCGCCTAAGGTTGATGTTCGCGTCTGTGCCGACATGAGTTGTCACCTTCGCGGCGCGGACCGATTGAAGGCCGACCTGGAAGCTACCTTTCGCGGAGCCAACCCGCAAGACGTCTGCATTCGCGAGGTATCTTGCCTCGGCCGATGCGATGATGCGCCCGCAATTACGCTAAACGACAACATCTACGCACAAATGAGCAGTCAGACTGCCGTCTCCATGGTGCAGGACGTACTGCTTGAAAGACCTCTTCCCGAGCGCCCGGCCAGAAAAGAGCGTAAGCGAACCGTTTCCGATCCTTACAGCGGGTCTGGTGGTTACGCGGTGGTACGCCGCTTTGTCGCTGACCACGATTGGCAGAACATCATCGCCGCCCTTAAGGCCAGCAGCTTGCGCGGCATGGGCGGCGCCGGGTTTCCCACGGGTCTGAAGTGGGAGATCGTACGCAACGCACCTGGCTCGACGAAGTACATCGTGTGCAATGCCGATGAAAGCGAGCCTGGAACGATCAAGGACCGCTTCATCATGGAGAACCTGCCTTATCTCGTAGTGGAAGGCATGATCGTGGCTGGCCTGGTTACCGGGGCTCGCCAGGGAACTCTTTACATCCGCCACGAGTACGAAAATTCCCGGGAGGTCCTGCAGCAGGAGATCGATCGCTGTTATCGGAACAGCTTGCTGGGTAAGCGAATCCTCGATAGCGATTTGGCCTTTGACCTTGAAATCTTCGTAAGTCCGGGCGGCTACATTTGCGGCGAGGAAAGTGCGCTGCTGGAAGCGATCGAGGGTAAGCGCGCCGAGCCGCGAAACAAGCCCCCGTTTCCCGGTACCAACGGTCTATGGAACCAGCCAACCGTCATCAATAACGTGGAGACGTTCTGCCTGGCCACGGTAATTCTGGCGCGGGGCGTGGAATGGTACAAGTCGCAAGGCACCAACGGTGCGGTGGGAATGAAGTTTGTTGGCCTAAGTGGAGACGTTATCCACCCGGGAATCTTCGAGGTTCCCATGGGCACAACCTACAACGACCTCATCTTTAAATATGCCGGGGGCATTCCCGACGGGAAGCAGCTTCTCGCTTTCGCGCCTTCCGGGCCTTCATCCGGATATTTGCCGGCTGCCATGGCCAGCCTTCCGCTGGACTGGAATGCGGTGGCCGCGGCTGGCTCCATGGTGGGTTCGGGAGCCATCGTGGTATGCGCCGACGACCGTTGCATGCTGGACATGGCACTTAATGCAACGCGCTTCTAT
This sequence comes from Candidatus Korobacteraceae bacterium, assembly GCA_050014935.1. Lineage (GTDB taxonomy): Bacteria > Acidobacteriota > Terriglobia > Terriglobales > Acidobacteriaceae > Bog-257. The sequence goes on along the minus strand of JBEKCJ010000024.1, from coordinate 31,957 downwards.
CGCAATGAGTCTTGTGGCAAATGTGTGCCCTGCCGCATGGGTTCGCAAAAGATGGTGGAGATGCTGAAGGGATGGACGGAAGGTCAAAGTTCACCGGATGACATGCAACTGCTCGAGGAGCTCTCGACGGCCATGCGTCTCGCCTCCATTTGCGGACTGGGCCAGGTCGTTCCGGTGCCCATTGCCTCCATCCTTAAGCATTTTCCCGACGTAGTCGATGACCACCTGGGGCGCCGTCACTGCCCGGGCGGGGTGTGCTTCAGCGCATCAGCGAGGACGGCATGAATTCTGATATGCCCGCGCCCAAAGCGGCGGAGCAACCACAGATCCAGCTGACCATCGACGGCACCGTCGTCTCCGTCCCCATGGGGACTACTATCTTTGATGCCGCCCGCATCAACGGCATCGGCATTCCAACGTTGTGTCACCAGCAAAACGAAAACCCGGTCGGGGTGTGCCGCGTTTGCGTCGTGGATTTGGGGCAGAGGGTGTACGCCGCATCCTGCATTCGTCAGGCTGAAGCGGGCATGCAGGTAAAGACCACAACGGAACCGGTGCAAGCCGTAAGGCGGACGTTGCTGGAACTGCTGATGGCCGACCATCCTGCGCCTTGCGCGCGGCAGCAGCACTCGGGCGATTGCGAGTTGGAGCAGCTGGCCGCACACGCCGGGATCGAGCATCCGCGTTTTCCGAAACGCAGCACCCCGCGCGGGCACGATGATTCCTCCATCGCTATCGCAGTCGACCACGAAGCGTGCATCCTTTGCGACCGCTGTATTCGCGGCTGCGACGCTATCCGCCATAACTGGGTGCTGGCGCGGCGCGGCAAGGGATACCAGGCAGGTGTCGCCTTCGACAATAACTTGCCCATGGGAGATTCCTCCTGCGTTTCCTGTGGTGAATGCATGGTCTCGTGTCCTACGGGGGCCCTGACCAACCGCAAAATCGTGGGCACTCAGTTGCCCGGCGATGCGGTCGATCCTGAATTCCTACAGACCCTGCCGTTTTTCAAGAACGTTTCCGGAACGTTTCTCGGCCTGAACCGCAACGCGATCGTCGAGCGTCACTTCAGCGCCGGGGAAATCATCTGCCGCGAAGGCGAGTTTGGTTCAACCGCGTTCTACATCCTGGAAGGAACAGCCGAGGTCTATCTTTCCAGCCCTATCGCGCACGTCACGACCGAAGGTGGTTCGCGCGGATTTCTCAGCAAGCTGACGAGTTTGCTGACGCCCCGCAAACAAGATCAGCGGGCCGAGGAGAGCTCACGCTCCTTTATTCCCATCGATGCTTCGGTCGATCTTCCCTATGAAAAGCCGGTCGCCCAACTGGGCCCAGGCGAGTTGTTTGGGGAGATGACCTGCATGAGTTACTACCCGCGTTCGGCAACCGTGCGGGCCACCACCGACTGCACCATGCTGGAGATGTTGCGCAACGTTCTCGACATCCTGCAGCGCAATAAGAGCTTCCGTGAGCAACTGGATCGCACGTACAAGCGGCGAGCCCTGGAATCGCACCTCCGCAGCGTTCCCGTCCTGGCCTCATTGACGCCGGAGTTCATCAAGGGCCTGGGCGATAGTGTCGAACTGATTCGCTACATGCCGGGGCAGGTGATTTGCAGTCAGGGTGACACCGCCGACGGTTTCTATCTGGTTCGCCTGGGCTTTGTGAAAGTGTCGGAGCTGCGTCGTGGAGGAGAAATCGTACTGGCTTACCTGGCGCGCGGCTCGTACTTCGGCGAGATGGCATTGCTCACCGGCACTACCCGCACCGCAACCTGTACCGCTCTGGACCATGTGGAAGTAGTGCGCATTCCCGGCGAAGAATTCCAACTCATGCTCGATCGTTTCCCGGACATCAGGCAAAAGCTGGAGAAAGCCGCAGCCGAGCACGTGGCGGCCAATCGCCAGCGGATAATGCAATTCGAGAACGTTCCGGTGGACCAGTTCCTCAGCCAAGGCCTGATGGAAGCTCAGAGTCTGCTGATCCTCGATCTCGATCGGTGCACCCGATGCGATCAGTGCGTACGAGCGTGTGCGGATGCGCATGACGGTATAACCCGGCTGATACGCGAGGGTGTTCGCTTCGACAAGTACCTGGTCGCAACTTCGTGCCGCCAGTGCCGCGATCCACTCTGCATGGTGGGCTGTCCCGTAGGCTCCATTCGCCGGCGTAACTCGCTGGAGGTGATTATCGAAGACTGGTGCATTGGCTGTGGTCAGTGCGCCAATAATTGTCCCTACGGCAACATTAATATGCAGCCTTTCTCGGTGGAAGTCGCTGATCCCTCCAGTCCGGGACGGCAGATTGCAGCCGTCAAGCTGAAGGCGACTTCGTGCGACCTTTGCCACGACCATGCGGAACCCAGTTGCGTCTATGCCTGTCCGCATGACGCGGCCCATCGGGTGAATCCCCCTGAGTTTTTTGCCGGCTTGCTCAAGCAACAAACCTTGGCCAAGAAGGAGCAATGACGCGTGCGCATCGATCGCACTCACCGCAGCTGGTTTATCGGAAGTCTTGCGGGGGTCGTTTTGGCCGCGGCGGTCTACGTTCCCTACAGCCTGCGGTCACTGCAAGGCGTTAGTGGCGGAAGCGCAATCGGTCTCACCTATGGCAGCATCGGCTCCGCATTCATGTTGTTTGCCGGACTGCTCGGAGCCCGCAAGAAGTTTCCCATCTGGCGAATAGGCCGGGCGCAGACCTGGATGCGCGGTCACCTCTGGCTCGGCACGGTCAGCTTTCCTCTTATCTTGTTCCACGCCGGATTTCATTTCGGCGTGGGACTGACCAGAGCGCTCATGTGGATCTTTGCGGTGGTCTTCGTCAGTGGAATCTTCGGCGCCGTGCTGCAACATTACATGCCGCGATTCACCACCGAGCGCATTCCGATGGAAACCATCTACGAACAGATCGGGCGCGTCCGCGCTCAGCTTGTGGATGAGGCAAGGAACCTGGTCGAGGAGGCTTGCGCAACTTTAACCGGCGGATTGTCCAGGGCAACCATGGAACAACGGGCGGCCGCAGCTGGTGCAGGTACCATGGGCGGCCTTACTGTCGCTTCGGGACTGGAACTGGACGAGGAAGCGAGCGTGAAGCTGCGGGATTTCTTCCAGCAGCAGGTGCAACCGTTTCTCCAACACGGCGGATCGCGAGGGCTGCCCCTGGCTGACCGCTCCCATTCGCAAGGCATCTTTCGGCAACTTAAAGCGCTGCTGCCCCCCAGTCTGCACCCCATAGTCGATGACCTGGATAACGTATGCGAAGAGAAACGCGAACTGGACCAGCAGGCTCGCTACCACCGCGTTTTGCACGGCTGGTTGCTGGTACACATTCCGCTTTCGTATGCGCTGTTGCTGCTGGGGGCGGTGCACGCGGTCATGGCACTGCGTTACTGAGGCGAAACTATGCCGCGACGCGTACGCACAACCAAATCGCTGGCCAGGCGGATGGATTTGCAGTACTTCACCCGCTCGCATCCGCTGCGGCGCTGGAGGCTGTATCTATCGTTGGCGATTCCCGTCATCGCGGTGGTTTGGTTTTTATCGCAGAGAGCGACGGGGCAAAAAGTCTACAGTAGCGGCCCCTTATCAGCGTCGCACGCCGTGTTCGGCAAGCGCTGCGAAGTCTGCCACGTGACCCAGGCGGGAGTGTTTCGCAGAGAGGTCAGCGACCACGCCTGTGAGCGTTGCCATGACGCTCCGGCGCACCATCCTCATAAGGCGGCATTCACTCCCGCCTGCGCCTCCTGTCACCAGGAGCATCAGGGTTCGCTGAGGCTGGCGCGCACCAGCGATAATTCCTGCGCGCAATGTCACACCAATCTGCGGGTCCGCGCGGGCGAACCCAAGTACGTTGCTACGATCCAAGGCTTCGACCGTCATCATCCAGAGTTCGCCGTGCTGCGCCCGGGGGGCTCTGATCCCGGAATGATCAAGCTCAACCACTATGCACATCTGCAGCCTAAGCTGGCCAGCCCCAACGGACCGGTGCAAATGACCTGTCACGACTGCCACCGTCCGGCTGGAGTGGAAGGCACTTGGCCTTACGCGCTGGGTCAGGTCAAAACGGTGTCCGCCATGACGGATACTGACAGGAGAACGGCGAATCCGCGCGCTTACATGGCGCGCATACGCTATACCGAACAATGTGCCGGCTGCCACATCAAGGATCTCCAGTTCGATAAGCGCTTCGACGAGGCTGCTCCGCACGACAAACCGGAGGTGGTGCAGGCGTTCCTGATAAAGAAATACACCGAATACATCGCGGCCCATCCCGGCGCGGTGTCGGAGCCTTTGCCGGCGGGCCGGATCGTGACCTCAACAATGGCACCGATGCCGCCGGCGCCGCGCACGCGCGAGGAATGGATCGAGTGGCAAGTTGCGCATGCTGACCGCCTGCTCTTCAGCAAGGGATGCAAGCTGTGTCACACGATGATTCGGGAAAACGGACCGCTCCCTGCGGTGGCGAAGTCTGCCATCCCGATGCGCTGGCTCCAACATGCCGACTTCGACCACGATTCCCACCGCATGTTGACGTGCACAACCTGCCACAGCGCGGCCCCGCAAAGCCGCCAGACGGCAGACATTCTGCTGCCCGGCATTGCATCCTGCCGCGGCTGTCACCAGGAAGGCGGGCCCGAACACGATGCAGCGGATGGCCGCTGTTCGGAATGTCATCAGTACCATGAATGGCGAGCGGAGCAGTTCCCGAAGAGCAATTTCACCATCCGGCAACTGCGCGGAGCCGCAGGAGGGCTGTAAGGAAAGCTTCCCGTCCGTTTTTTATTGTGACGGGTTTCCGGCTGGGGGTTGCTGCGCGGAGATGCGCTGGGCTTCGCCGGCTGAGCGAGGAGGGCCAGGCGGCTGGTCAGTGACGGTGTACAACTTGTCGTCACGCAGGTATAGCCTTCTCATTTCTTCTAGATTGAAGGGTCGCGCCCCGCGACGCCCGAACACAGCCAACTGATTTCCAGTCTCATCGACCGCCCGGTCGCGATCAATACCTTTGGAAATTGCGAGCGCCGGGCCTGAGGTGTGACGGCTGGCAATCAGCCTGGGCATGGGACGCGGACTGAAGGCGGCGAACGCCGGATTGTCCATCGGAGACAACAATTGCAGTACTCTTAGTCCGTTCTGGCCATCGGCGACATAGGCAAACGCTCCCGCTGAAACCATACCGATCTTCACGTCGTTAACGTCGTTCATGGCGCCGTCAGCATCAAACACCTGATCGAGTTTGGGTTGCTCGGGATGCTCAACATCCACGATTACCAAGCCTTGTTTTCCGCCGGAGACATAAGCGTAGGTGCGAGCCACGTAGACATTACGAGCATCCGAGATCGGAACCAACGCTGCGGATACAGGCACCGGATGCTCCAGGTGAGTCACGTCGAGCACCTTGAGTCCGTCGCGGTCCACAACAAATGCGTAGCGAAACTGAACCGCAAGGCCACGCGGATCAACCAGGAACGGCCCTCCAACCTGGGCGCTGATGCGCGGCGCTAACGGGTTGCTCAGATCCACAACTACCAAGCCGCGGTCGCAAAGGATGTAGGCGTACGTCCCCGCAATCGTAATGCGCCGGGCGCCTTTCAGCACGCCATCGGGATTGAAGGTCGTAGCGCGCTTGAGGAAGTTGTTGGACGGATCGCCATCGAGCAGGGTTCCGACGCCTGGACTCTTGCCTTTCAGGTTGGGGTCGCCAACCACGATCAAGCCTTCTTCCCGGTCGGCAACATAGAGGAAGCCGTAGAGCAAATTGATTTTCTGCTCCTCATTTTCCGGACGCTGCGTGCGCAACGGATCCACGCCAAGCGTGGTAGGAGTTGCCACAGCCATTGCGTATTTTGTCGGCAGATAGAAGCGCTGGCCAAGCGGGGACACCGGCGCGGTTATGGTCCGCTCTGAGAAGTCTTTGTCGTCGAGATTGGCGATGTCGTAAATACGCAAGCCGCCTTTGCCCATGGCTGCATAGAGATATTCTCCGCGAGCCTGGACATCCAAGACCTCGGCTCCGGCGTGCCCGTATGTTTCCTTCAACTGGCGGTGGTCCTTGATGTGCTCGTTGTAGTCGTCAGGATAGGCCATCTTCTGCAGATCGCTTCCGATGACGGCTGGCGGCTCGTCATGCTCGGTGACGGCAACCGCTTCGTATCCTTTGCTGCCAGTGGCAACGTAGATATACCGTCCCATGAAGTTCATGAAGTTGGTACCCAGCAGAAGCAGTTGCGACATCCACGCATTGTTGTTGCCGGCTTGGGCGACGTGGCAATCCGTGCAGCCTTTCGTTTCCTTGGCACGCACGGTGTGAGGAACAAACGTACTGAAGGCCTGCCCGCTGAAACCTTCGGCTGAAATGGTCTGCTGCTGGTAGTAAATCCAATCTCGATCGGCGTTTTGTGAACTAACCAATACCGCGCAAGCGGAGCGCACTGGTGCGACGCGATGACCGGTGACCGTTCCGTCAATTCCGAGGCTGTATACGTCATCACGCAGCACTTGGAAGTCGTAGGAGGTCCAGTTGCGCGTCATCGTCCCTTCGTTGTGCAGCATGGGCATGCGCTGGTTGGCGGTCATTGAGAGATGACAGCCATAACACGTGGGCGCCCACGAGCTATGACAGGCATAGCACGTCATCCGGCTGTTCTCATGAGCCAGCTGGGTGGGCTCGACGCGAGCGTCGCCCCAGGCGCTGCCATCCTTCTGCACCGTCTTAGCGAGGCGCGATTTTTCGCTGTAGTGCGGATTACCCGGCGTAATCGTGTCGAGTACCTGCATGACTTCCCATTGCTGATCTTTGTCGAGCATCGAGCGCTGGAACAGCTTATCGTCCTTCCAGTAGAAGCGCCGGTCGCCCCAGGGCGTGCGCAGCATCTCCAGTCGCGTGCCTCCAGCAGGCGCGGCAATGCCCGACGTAGTGAGGTTGGCCCGCCGCTCAATCGTGCCGTGACAATCCACGCAATCTACTTCGATCGCGTTTCGCGTCTCTCCGTAGATCTTCCCGTTGCCATGGTTGTCCTGAACAAAGTGGCAGTCGACACAATGCATACCCTTGTCCAGATGGATGTCTGCCAGATGAACCGCCTTTCCGAACTTGTCCGGATCGTCGAAGGCAATGACATTACCCTCGGCGTCCAGGAGCCGGCCCTCACGGTCGTGTTTGTATACGGCACGGAAGATCCATCCATGACTGTGAAAATCCGCGAACTGCGTGTTCTTCAGAGTCTTGTTGAACGCTGGAGTTCCAGTCTGCTCCAGAAAATCGACGTTTGACCAAAGACCGCGAATTGCCGTGCGCTCAGGATTCCTGGTTTGAATCTGTTGCTGCTCCGTAGGGCTGGGATGACGTTGCTTTGCCGGATACATTTTGTCGCCGTCAATTTCGTTGTCCCACCAGGTGTATCCGAAATAGGTCGTGACCATATTGGTGCCGGGATGAATATGGCATACCATGCACTGGCTCGAGGGAATGGCACGCGTAAATGCGTGCTTGATGGGATGGCCGGACTGACCTTTAGGAATGGTGGGATCAAGGGTGGCCGTCTGCCCCAAGTTGCCGTACTGGGCATAACTGGCCGAATGCTCCTTGGCGCGGTCATTGGCATAAACCACATGACAGGCGCTGCAGCCGCTGGCGCGGTAGTCGCCCGGCTGATCGTTAGTGCCCGGAAAAGAGAGTAGAGGATCCAGCAAGCGGGTCTTCTGCAATCCGAGGAATGTGGGATCGGTACGCAATTGAGTTCCAAAACCGCGCGAACTCAGTTTCACATCGGGCCGGCCAGGCTCTTCGTCGAGAAGGGGAATTCCGGTCTCGGCTTTAAGTCCACCGCCGCGTTCGAACACGCGCAAAACATTTCCCGGCTGGGATACTTCCCATCGCTGTAACGGCTCAAGATAAGGTAGTACGCCTTTCTTTTCGGTCTCATCCGAAGTGGGGGGCGGATAGGTCTGCAATCGCTGCGGAGTTCCGTCGCGACTGTAGCTCTCGCCGAAGTGCGGGTTCTTTAGGGGAAATGCTCCGTTGTTGTAGAGAGCAGCTCCCCACAACATCGCGCCGTGGGTCATCATGCTGGTTTGCACGCGACGTACCTCGGCGGCATGACATCCTGAGCGGCCGCAAGTTTCCTCGGCAACTCGCAGATCGCCCGGGTTGACGAACTTGATATAATCCGCGTCCTCCTTCAGCCATTTTGTATAGGCGCGCACCGGATTGGCGGAGTTCCAGGCATTTTCAGCAATACGCGGCTGGGGATGGGCTTGCCTGGTTAACCGGATGTATTCGGTTGTATTCGGCAACGTGCGGGGCGGCAGAAGAACCTGCGGGTTACCCCCATGACAGTCGGTGCATCCCAGCCGGACTGTGCCGGTGGGATGCATTGTGGGGCTGTCGGTTGCAGTATGACAACTGACGCAGCCATTCGATTTCTGGTTGACCTGTTCCGGCGACTGCTCAAGCAGGTTGGCTGAACCTGCCTGCTGCTCAAGTGCGGACTGCGACAGGCAAGTCGCTGGAGCCGCCAATGAAGTCGGACGCCATCCCGGGACAAACACCGCCAGGAGCGCGCAGATGGATACGATCATTCCTATCGTTCGGCCTGCACGGATTGAAGAGGACGATCTCATCATCGAATCATGTTCAGAAGGTCAACGCGAGGCTTGCAAAGCCGGACAAAAGCACTTTGCTGTTGTAGATGTTTTGCAGGCCCGCTCCGGGTAGCAGCGCGGAAGTTCCGGCCGTGACCACTATGTTTTCAGTCAATGGCGGCCGATACCTCACGCCAAAACCCAGGTCCTGACCGATGCTGTGTCGAATCGGTGACTGGAACAATAAGATCTCCAGCGGCTCCGTCTGAGCGAATCTGAGATAGCTGGTATTGGCGAAAGCACGAAGCTTGGTAGTTAAATCAAAATCTGCGCCGGCGTTGAAGATGTACACACCGGGATTGACAAAATTGGCCTGCCCTTCGGTCTTATCGCTGCGCAAGCTGGGCAGCAGGCTGGAGGGATTCGTCAAGTTCACTCCAGTGCCCGTCAACAGAATCCCCTGCTGGTCCCAGAAACTGAAAGGGCCACCGGCGAAGTTGGTATCGTCCACGATCGTGTCAAATCCGTGTGCCGTGCTGGTACGTGAACTGCCGAACCGGTAGGCTGAATCTCCTGAGGCATAGAAGAACGAAGCGTAGTAACGTACCCAATCCTTGTCGATCGACAGCTCCAGGGCAGCCATTTGCGCATTGATGTTAACCGGCCTGCCGGCGATGGGATTGAAGGTATCGTGTCCCAGAGCTTGGTAGAACGCATTGCTGACATTCACGCGCTTGATGTGTCCGTTGCCCGTCCATCCCAGATAATAGGCGCGGATCCCGTGTTCGATCACGTCTCCGTTGACCACATCCCCAATCGGCGATGGACGCACCAGAAATCCGTTCTCGTTGTAATGCAGACTGGGATCGTCGCGATTGCAGAGGAAGCTGAATTCCGTGGTGTAACCCTTGGTGAGAAAGTCCTGCATATAAAGGTTGCCCACGTAGACCTGCTGATGGCGTTGGTTGAAAGTGTTCAGGCCGGTGTTGGTGTTCTTGTCGAGGAAGTAGAAGTAGGCAAGATTGTAGTTAAATCGGTTGGAGCGTAGGTTTCCGAACAGGCGAACTCCCGGCTGCTGGTCGGCAAAAATGAAACCGCGAAAGTCGCTGACAAACGGCTGGATTCCCGCGCGCACGGACAGGAAATCAAAATTGGGACTCAGATCGTGGATTTTGGCTTCGACAAATGCCTGCTGCATGCCGGTCCAAGCCGAGAAGCGATTGGTACCATCTTGAACATTGATGTTGACCAATCCGCGCTCGCGTGTCTGCAGGAAATTCAAGTCGATTTCCGGAGAAATCCGAAAGCGGAAATCGACCGGCCGAAAGCTAGTATCGCCCTGAAAAAGGTCAAACGAAAACAGGAAAGCTTGCGAGGCAAAGAACTGCTCGCCTTTACCGAAGAAGGCTTCGCTGTCCGGTTGCTCGGCTGAAACTCCACTTGGTACCGGCAACCTCTGAACAGAGATGCCTGACAAGCTGGTGCCCGTGACGTTCAAGAACCAGTTCTGGCCGAAGATCGGCTGATCGCCCTTGATCCGGTTCCGGTTGAACGGGTCGTACCAATGCGACTTGGTATAGGGAAACTCACCTGGCTTGCCGTAACGATTCCAGGCCGGCATCGGAGCATCCCACCGGTCAGGAGCAGATGTGAAATTGGCGCTGGCAGGCGGCACTTCCTCAGGCACATCGTTCAGTGGCCATGGTGTCGGCGCTTGTAGGTTCTGCATCGCAGTGGGATAAGACGAGACCTGGGGTGGCTCGGTTATTGCTGTCCCGGCGGTGCCGGGAAGTCTGGCTACCTGGTTGGGAGTAACTGGCGTTCCGGAAGGCTCAAGCCGCACCTCAACCGTCAAGAGTTCGCCGCTGGTCATCTGAGCAGCGGAAAGGATGGCTGGTGAGAACCCTTCTTTCTCAGCGCGGATCTGGTACGTACCCAGCGGTAAATCCAGCATTCGGAAAATACCTTCGCTATTGCTGACGACGCTACGGATGGCGATTCGCGAGCGGATGGCGGTGATCTTGACGCCGGGCAAACTTCTGCCCTCGACATCGCGCACAATGCCCTGTATCGATGAGGACGCAGATGAAGCGTGACCGGGAATCCGCTGTGGCAGGACCACCGAGGAACTACTGGAAACCGACGGAGGTAATTGCTGGGTGTCGCCTTGCATTGCCCTGGCGAAGGTACACCCCAACGCGGTAGGAACAAGCCACGCCATCCACAACAGCGAGGTCTTTCGAGCTTGCATCCTCACCGCCGAAGTTAAAGGTCGCTACTTGGAATCAATGGGCTTAGTTGGTATCACAACTTACGCCAGGTAGCAAGCATTGCTTGACTTCCGCTCAAATATGGGCATAATTGCGGGACTGGCGAAAGCACATGCAGTTTGTCTGGTATTCGTAGGGCGTCTCAGGGAAGGTACTGCCTGCATTACGGACTGGCGTTAACTCCACCATCACCGCAACAACAGAGAGGGAGTGGCAATGGACTTTTCGAATCCACTCGGAGCAGGCGAGACGATCGGCGGCAGGCCGGGCGACCCATGCGTCATGGTGATTTTTGGCGCCGGAGGCGACCTCACGCGGCGCAAGCTTCTACCTGCGCTCTACAACCTTGCTACCGCCAACCTACTGTCGCGCGAGTTCGCGGTGGTGGGACTGGCCCGCGAGCCTATGAACTCGGAACAGTTTCGCGATAAGTTCCGGGAAGATATCAAGACCTTCGCTACCGGCGCACTCAACGATGACCTAACGGAATGGTTCGTTCGCCGCCTTTACTACGTGTCGGGCGAATTTGGCGATCCCAACGCCTACAGCCGGTTGAAGGATGTTCTTCAGCAAGCTGACAAGGAACACGGTACCCGGGGAAACTACCTCCACTATCTAGCGGTAGCCCCGGCATTCTTCGGGCAAGTCGTACAACAGCTAGGAGCAGCCGATCTGGTGCGCGAGGACAACGACCACTGGCGCCGGGTCATCGTAGAAAAGCCTTTCGGCCGCGATTTGGAGTCGGCGTGCAGCTTGAATGCCCAACTGCTCCAGGTACTGAACGAAAACCAGATCTATCGCATCGATCACTATCTGGGAAAGGAAACCGTCCAGAACATTCTGGCTTTTCGTTTTGCCAACGGTATCTTCGAGCCAATCTGGAATCGCCGCTATATCGACCATATTCAGATCACGGTGGCGGAAACCGTGGGAGTCGAGCAGCGCGGCGGTTACTACGATCAGTCCGGCACTTTACGCGACATGGTGCCGAATCACATCTTCCAGCTAATTTCCCTGACCGCCATGGAACCCCCAATCTCGTTTCAGGCGGATGCGGTCCGCGATGAACAAGCCAAGACGCTGCATGCCATTCAACCACTTTCCTCCGAGGACGTGCTTTCCCGCGCGGTGCGAGGGCAATACGGAGACGGGCGCGACGGTCAGAACCACATGCCGGCTTACCGCTCCGAATCCAGTGTCGCGCCGGATTCCTGCACGGAAACCTTCGCAGCCATGAGGTTACAGATCGACAACTGGCGTTGGGCTGACGTGCCGTTCTACCTGCGAACCGGAAAGCGCCTGCCGCAGCGGCATACCGAAATCGCCATACAGTTCCGGCGCGCTCCTTTTGTACTTTTCCGCGATACCCCCGTCGAGCGACTGACGCCTAACGTGCTGGTGATGCATATTCAGCCGGAGGAGGGCATTTCCCTTAGCTTTGGCGCGAAGATGCCAGGTCCGATTATGCGTCTGGGTACGGTAGACATGAGCTTTTCATACGCGGAACAGTTTGGCGGCATGGCCAGCACCGGTTATGAGAGATTGCTGCACGATTGCATGATCGGCGACGCCACGTTGTTCCAACGCGCTGACATGGTCGAAGCCGGCTGGAGTGTGGTAACTCCTATCCTGGATGTATGGAAGGCGCTGCGTCCGCGAAACTTCCCCAACTATCCAGCGGGCGCCTGGGGTCCCAAGGACGCAGATGACTTGCTCGGTCGTGACGGGCGCAAGTGGCGGCACAATGGTCATGATCAGGTTCCGCTCAAGGTGGAAGCTGCCATAGGATCCTGAAGCCGGTCGCAACCTGGAGGCAGGCGAGGTGAAAGACTGCCTTCTCGTTGCGATTTCGGATGAGTGTCTGCGAGACTGGAGTTCGCACGATGTGGCGGTGCAGCGTCGTTGGGCAACACTGGTTACCGATGTCAGCTTGTGCATTGGTTTTGCTGGCGCTGGTTGCTTGTGGTGGTGGCGGCGCCAGTACCGCCGGCAGCAGCAGTGATCCTCCAGTTCTCCAGTCCGGACCTCCACCATCTCTCACCGCGATGCAAGTGGACGCGGTCGTACGGGCCGCGGTTCAGTCGGTCAACATTCCCATCGTTGTAGGCGTAACTGACCGGCTGGGAAATGTCCTTGCCGTCTTCGACACAAACGGAGCTCCTGCCACGGGAACGGGTAACTTCGGCACCACGCCGGACGCCAACGATGTTGCGGTGGCCCTGGCGCGGACGGCAGCGTTTTTCAGCAACGACCAGGCGCCGTTATCGTCCCGGACTGTGCGCTACATCAGCGGAATCCATTTCCCGCCCGGAGTTGCCGGCACCGCGAGTGCTCCGCTCTACGGCATCGAAAACACGAACCGCGGCTGCTCGTTCAACACTACTTATTTGCCGGGCCAGTCGATTCCGCCCGCAACTCTTATCAATGGCAGCACGCCAGGACTAGGGATCATCACGGGTAAGGCAAATGTTTACGACAGCGATCCCATGGCCGTGAACCCCGGCGGCATACCCCTGTTTGACAACGGCACGCTGGTTGGAGGCGTAGGAGTGGTAGCCGCCTCACTTGACACAGCCGAGTATGCCGCGTATTCGGGCGCCGTAGGAGCGGGATTTGGAGCGAACCCGGCACCGCCGGGAGTGGTCGTGATCAATGGCATTGCCTTGCCGTTTGTTGACCAGACAACGGCCCCGAGCGGGGTAACTGCTGGGCCATTTAATGGCGTCTATGCTTTAGGGCCATCGCCCAGCCCGGGACCCCCGCCCGAGGGATACCTGGTTGGACCCCAGGCGAGTGCATATGGCGGGTTAAGCAAGGCGGACGTCAGCGCCATTGTGACGAGCGCCGTCAACACCGCCGATCAGACGCGTGCCGTTATTCGGCTTCCCATTGGTTCGCGAGCCAGGATGATGATCGCGGTGGCCGATCTTGATGGAAGTCTGCTCGCCGTGTATCGCATGCCGGATGCGACCGTCTTCAGCATTGATGTTGCGGTCGCCAAATCGCGCAATGTAATTTACTTCAGCAGTGAGCCCGGCTTGCCAGGCGCCTACGCCGATAGTTTGCCAGGATCGACGGACCTCCCGGGCATTCCCGAGGGAACAGCGGTGACAAATCGCACCATTGGCTTCGGAGGCCAACCACTATTCCCCTCAGGCATTGACGGCAGTAATCCCGGACCCTTCTTTAATCTTTACGTCAACGATACAGACCACGCTTGCACCCAAGGTTCCCAGCCACCTAATCCCAATCAGAATGGGATCGTGTTCTTTCCCGGCAGCCTTCCTCTTTATCGCAATGGCGTTCTGGTGGGTGGGTTGGGAGTTAGCGGCGACGGCGTCGATCAGGACGATTTCGTTACCGCGGCCGGAGCTGCGCTAACAATCGTCACCGATCCTTCCGATTCTGGCCACGGCTTCGAAGCGCCGACGGCGATCCGTGCGGACCAGATCGTGATCCAGAATGTACGCATGCCATATCTCAAGTTCCCTCGCAATCCCACTCAATAGGTGCGACAGGGGAAATTCAGTTCGACTACAGCGCCGTAGCGGAAACCCAGGCGCCCTACTCACTCGCATGCTGTTGAAATCGAAATGGCGGTTGTCAGTTGTTGCCGCAGCCTCACGCGATCACCCCAAGCCTTCGGCTTGGGGGGTGCAGGCGTGACGACTCCGTTGCCAGCTTCTGACGCGAGGCAATAGTGTGCACTACAGTGTTGCCGTCCAACGACGACTAACCGTTGGCGTGCGATCTTCTCAACGCAATTCTATGAGCGGCGCGTCTTCTCTGCTTCTTGGTCTTTAAACCTTCGGCGCGCTCCCCAGCCGTGTGCCATCGAGAAACATATAGCTTTGGGGTTACTTGGGTCTGGGCAGGGGTTGTACTCGGTTCTGGAGTTTCTTTTGTAGTAGCCATACGCTCTCCTCGGATTCTTGCGTGAAGATATCTCTCCGTGGTTCGGAAGCGGCTTAGCCTGGGAGGGGCAGGCCGCCGGTTGTCTTTAGTCGTTAATTCTTACGGGGACCATTCCACAGGCGCAAACTGACGAGCGATACTCCCGTGGACTCTTTCCGATTGCTTGTTTCCGCATGACACGCAAACCGCTCCCACCTGCGTCAGGTCGCCTTCCCTTGTAATCTCGCTTTCGCGGATTCCGAACGCGGCCGCGATGACCGGCCCCTCGCACCTGTTACAGGGATAAGCGGAGATATGGAGATACTTCGTTTTCATGCCAGGCCTTCTTTCAATGTCCCAGTGACAAAAGACAAAGCTGTCACGTGGCGGTGCACCGATCTCTTCAATACTGCTCGCTAAAGGCGGCTTCTGTTCCGAACGACGCTATGGCCGGGGAAGCCCCACGCAGAGACATCAGGATACAGCGCACAGCCGCGCAAAGAATGGTCACTATTGCTCAGACGCGTCGAGGCGAAGATGAGAACGTTATTAAGCAGGCCGGCTCTCCAAGTTCTCCAGTGCAGGAGGTTTCGGAGCGGAAAGCAGGCCTCCGAACTTGGTTCCAGTCCCACGGGCTCTCGGCGGAGCTGCATGTCTAAACGCTACAGCGGGGCTTCGGTCCCGGGTAGCAGGCGATCCGATCCACCTTCGGTTAGTCATTGCCCTGGTGGTGCCGGTCATCAGGTGAGTTTCCAGACGCAAAACAGCCCGATTCATTCGGCGAATATTCGCCCCTAATACATCCACAAGACTCCGGTGGAGTGAAAGATAAGGGTTTCGCGAGGCTGCGAAGCGAGTCACCGTGGGGGTGGCAGCAGTTATTAGCGCTGCATTTTCCTTAGCGAGCATCCCGAAGTGGTGCCCAGAGAGAATCTATGTCGTTGCCAAAGACAATCCCATTCAAAAGGCCACCGAGAATCTCGGGGTCGCTGTCGCATCAGGTCAAGTCCGTGCGGGAAACCAATCCGACGGTTAATCTTTCTCTTCCGAGCCGAATCGCAATCATTGGAAACTACCTTCCACGGCAGTGCGGGATCGCTACGTTTACCACCGACCTGTGTGATGCCGTTTCCACCGAGTTCGGGACAGAACGATTGTTCGCTGTGCCGGTGAACGATCCCGAATCCGAATACCAGTATCCGGAGCGGGTTCGCTTCGAGTTGACCGAAGAGGAGTTGCCGTCCTACGCACGCGCGGCCGAGTTCCTCAATTTCACTAATGTCGACTTGGTTTGTGTGCAGCACGAATATGGAATTTTCGGCGGGGCTGCCGGGAGTCATATTCTGGAATTGCTGCGGAAGCTCCGCATGCCCATCGTGACCACCCTTCATACTGTCTTGCGCGATCCCAACCCCGACCAACATCGCGTCATGGTAGAAATTGCCGAACTTTCCGATCGCCTTGTTGTCATGAGTCAGCACTCATCTGAATTCTTGCAGAACATCTTCCAGGTTCCCACCGCGAAGATTGATGTCATTCCGCATGGGGTGCCGAATCTGGCGTTTGTCGATCCGAATTTCTACAAGGACCGGTTTGGAGTCGGTGGGCAATCCGTATTGCTCACCTTCGGCTTGCTGTCGCCGAACAAGGGAGTCGAAACTGTTATAAAGGCGCTTCCACGCATTCTTTCGCACAACAGCAATGTTACGTATATTGTCGCGGGCGCCACGCATCCTCATATCAGAAAGCGTGAGGGGGACAAGTACCGGGAATCGTTGCAAGCCCTGGCCAAGGATCTTGGAGTTGAGAACAACGTTATCTTCCACAACCGATTTGTTAGCCCTGAGGAAATGCTGGAATTCATCGGCTCAGCCGACATCTACATCACGCCTTACAAGAATGAAGCGCAGGTTGTTTCAGGCACACTGGCGTACGCACTGGGTGCCGGCAAAGCAGTGATCTCGACTCCTTATTGGCACGCGCAAGAACTGCTCGATCAACGCCGCGGCGTTCTGGTCCCCTTTAACGATCAGGACGCGATCGCAGAGCAGACGATCAAACTATTGGAGAATGAAGCCGAGCGGCACGCGATGCGCAAGCGCGCGTATCTGTATTCGCGCAATATGGTGTGGAAGAGCGTCGCCCAGGACTACATGCGCAGCTTCCAGAGAGCCCGGGCGGAGCGCATGTGGAACCCTCGTCTGCTTGGCCCCAATCCAAGTGGCCTGGACAAGATCCACAATCTGCCGGCTGTGAAGCTGAATCACCTTCGCCGGATGACCGACGACACGGGAATGTTGCAACATGCGGTGTTCGCTATTCCCAATCATCATGAGGGCTACAGCACCGACGATAATGCGCGCGCATTGATCGTGTCGATTTTGGCGCAGCAGCTCGGGACGGCGGGAGCGGCTGAGGCAAGGGAGTTGGGTTCGCGATACCTGGCTTTTCTGTGGCTCGCCTTCAACTCCGCTAACGGAAGGTTTCGCAACTTTCTGAGTTACGAGCGGCGGTGGCAGGAGTCCCAGGGCTCGGAAGATAGTCACGGGCGGGCTTTGTGGTCCTTGGGGACCGCGGTCAATCAGACGGTGGATGAAGGCCTGAGGGGTATGGCTGGTCGCCTTTTTGAACTTGCGGTTCCGGTCACGCTGAGTTTTACCAGTCCCCGAGCGTGGGCCTTCTCTTTATTCGGAATCCAGCAATATCTTGATCGCTTTCCCGGAGACAGGTCTGCACAAATGCAGCGGGATGTACTCGCCGACAAGTTGCTGAATATCTATCGAATTACTTGCGCGGCGGGTTGGAACTGGTTTGAGGAGAGTTTGGCCTATTCCAATGCACGTTTGCCCGAGGCATTATTGTTGGCCGGCTCGCGCACCGCAAATGAAGATTGGCTTACGGCCGGCCTCGAGTCACTGGAGTGGCTGGAACAACAACAAAGTTGCACCATCAACGGACACTTTGTCCCTATCGGCTCGGATGGTTTTTATAGCAAAGGCGGCGGAAAAGCGCGGTTCGATCAACAGCCAGTGGAAGCCGGCGCGACCGTCTCTGCTTGCCTGCAAGCGTATCGCGCCACCGGAGATGAGCGCTGGCGCAAAGAGGCTTGGGCTGCCTTCAATTGGTTTATGGGGGACAACGATTTGAAAGCTCCCTTATACGACGTAGTCACAGGCGGTTGTCGAGATGGACTTCATCCCGACCGGGCCAACGAAAACCAGGGAGCGGAGTCTACCTTGTCCTTCTTGATGGCGCTTCTGGAGATGCGGCAGCTCCAGGATATTCACGTACCGGTGCCTGTACTCTAAACTGAGGTGCGGCTTGATGCAGGGCTTTTGCAATTCAACGTTGGAATGGCAGTTTTATGTTTGCGAAATAACTTATGACCTTGGCGATTGACTCTGTTCACTATATCGACACCACGGATTCACTTCTGCGCCGGCATCCCGCCAATCCGATCTTGACCAGCAAAGATTGGCCCTACCGGATCAATAGCGTATTTAATGCCGGAGCTACACTGCTTGCGGATGGCTCGACGCTGCTACTTTGCAGGGTGGAGGATCGCCGCGGTCTTTCTCATCTGTGCGCCGCGCGTTCTGTGAACGGCGTGGATGGATGGAACATCGATCCCAGTCCAACCCTGATGCCCGATCCGATCGGATACCCGGAAGAGCTTTGGGGCATCGAGGACCCGCGCATCACCTACGTTCCGGAGCTGGAGCAATATGCAGTGGCTTACACCTCGTATTCCAAAGGCGGCCCTGGAGTTTCTCTTGCGCTGACCAAAGATTTCCGGACGTTCGAGCGATATGGTGTCATCATGTCGCCGGACGACAAGGATGCGGCTCTTCTGTCCTATCGGATCGGCGGACTGTGGGCACTCATTCATCGACCCATGACTGCTCTGGGTGCGCACATCTGGATCTCGTACTCACCTGATCTGCGACACTGGGGTAGCCACCGCGTAATGATGGAGGCACGCAAAGGCGCGTGGTGGGACGCAAACAAGATTGGCTTGTCCTGCCCGCCGATCGAAACTCCTAGAGGTTTGCTGATGCTCTACCACGGTGTGAAGCAGACAGCTTCAGGTTGTTTATACCGCGTCGGCCTCGCTCTTTTTGACACTCAAAAGCCAGATACTTGTTTATTGCGTGGCGACTCATGGATCTTCGGGCCGGAAGCTGACTACGAGCATGGAGGCGACGTGCACGACGTCGTGTTCCCGTGTGGATACACCATACATCCCGACGGAGATACCCTCAACATCTATTACGGTGCGGGCGATTCCTGTATCGCATTGGCTCAAGCGAGCCTTCGGTCTCTACTGACCTGGTTGGATCACAACGGCGCACCCGGTGTTCTGACTTCCTGACTGGATTTAACCATAGCTCCTTTTCTGGTGGACTCAGCCATACGGGGCTTGGCCATTTCCTTTTTCACTTCGCGGAGGGTGGCCTTGCTGAACGCTCTCTTTTTCCTGCTGGAAGACATAAGACCGTTATCATGTCACGTGCCGAGAGGCGAGAACGGTCAATTTAGACCATGCGGGCAGACTCTGAAGATAATCTGGACAACGGCGGTCTTAATCCGGCGAGATCCGCACAACAACCGCAGAGTCTGTGGGGTAGACAGCATCCCAGAAGGTCAGGAGTTGGCTGCCATTTATCTGATTCGGTTTATTTGAGAGCGTTCTTATGCGGCGCTCTGCCGCAACTCGTACCCACCGCTTTACACGGTCTGCTTTAGTGTCCCACCAGTAAATTCCTGTCGTAGTCGCGACCCAGCCTTCTGAAGGCCAGCTTTCCCTGAATTCGTTTTCGCCACAAGCAATTCAGCAGCCCGTGAAAGGCGTGTTCGACCCAACAGCAACCGCAGCCCTATGGCTTTTCGGTTGGGCGAATCAGCACCTCGCTGATGAACGATTGCGGCTTCTGGGTGACGAGCATTGCGACCGCATGCGCCACGTCTTCCGGCTGAAGCATCTTCTGGGTGTCCTTGCCGTGGCGGCGCGGACTGAAATCGGTATCGACTGAGCCGGGACAGATCACGCTGACCCGAATGTTTTGCGAGCGAAGCTCCTCGGCGACACCATAGCTGAGACCGTTCAATGCCCACTTGGAAGCTGAATAGGCGGCGCCGCGCGGCAGGGGGTTCTTGCCGGCCAGCGATGAGATGTTAACCACATGTCCCGTTCCGGCGGCGATCATCAGGGGAAGGACGGCGCGCATCATGTAATAAACGCCGCGCAGGTTGGTGTTAAAGATGGCTTCCCAGTCGGCAGGCGCAAGTTCATGCAGCAAACAGGCGGGAGGGCCGCCGATGCCGGCGTTGTTCACCAGAATATCGACCCGGCCGTAGGACTTGCGAAGATGCTCGCCCAGCGCTTCCACGCTGGCAAGGCTGGTCAGGTCACAGCCAATGCCTTCGGCACGATGACCGCGGCTGCTTAGGTCGCGTGCGACCTGTTGGACGCGCGCCTGGTCACGACCGGCCAGAACGACGGTGGCGTCCATCGATGCCAGTTTGCTGACGATGGCAAGGCCAATGCCGCGGCCGCCTCCAGTGACGACGGCCACCGATCCTGACAGCGAGACTGAATCTGCTGGCTGCATGCGCACGTTCTCCTTGGAGAATGAGATTTTCTCCACTTTGTCCCCGATGCTAAATTCGGGGCGGGAGAATTCGGGGCATCTGCCGGATACCGAGCCCGCAGACAGTCTTCCGAGGGGCCGGAATGGAGGCTGCCGGCATCTTAGCAGGGTAGAATCGTGTAAAGTGATAAGCATCTTGCCTTATACCGAGGTGCGTACATATAATCCCGGTCTCCGCAGTTTGCAATCCCACTTCAGCAATGAGGGGCGAGGAACGCGGGGTGGTTCGCCTGTTATCATGCAGCACTTGAGGTAATGGACTCATCTGCACCGGTGCACTGATCCACGTTGTAAGCAAGGTTTCGTCGGCAGTTCTCCAAATCGAGGAGCCAAGAGAATGAAGAAGTCTCTCGTCATGATGTTGCTGGTGCTCGCCAGTGCGGCGCTGGTCCAGCAAACGGTAGCGCAAGCAGCGGGGCAGCCTGCGCAATCGGGCCAGACCGCGCAGAAAAAAGAAATCAAGGATCCCGCCGAATACAACGCCTACGTGAACGCCTACCAGCAGCAGAATGCGGTAATGAAGGCGCAGGCGCTGGAAGCTTACCTGCAGACCTACCCCAACACCGTAATGAAGGAAGATGCTCTGGAACTGCTGATGGTGGCGTACCAGCAGGCCAACGATGCGCAGAAGGCGTTGGACGCGGCCACGCGCGTGCTGCAAACCAATCCCAATAATATTCGCGCTCTGGCGCTGCTGGCTTATAACTATCGCGCCATGGCATCGCAAGGTGGCCCGCAGATGCAGGCCAATCTGGCCAAGGCCCAACAATATGGCCAGCAGGGATTGCAGGCTTTGCAAAACATGAAGAAGCCGGATGGCATGAGCGATGCCGACTTCGCCAAGCTGCACAATGAGACGGGCGCAATCTTCGACGGCGCGGTTGGTTTTGCGGCCTTGCAGGCGAAGGACTATGCGGCGGCCGAGAAGGACATGCAGGAAGCTGTGTCGTGGGAGTCGCAGCCTAACATCGCCGACATTTATCCGCTGGCGACCGCCGATCTGGAAGCCAAACCCATGAACCCCGCAGGCTTCTGGTTCATTGTGAAGGCTGCCATGCTGGCGCAGGGCGCGGGGCAGCAGCAAATCCTGGATTATGGCAAAAAGAAATACATCCGCTATCACGGTTCCGATCAGGGCTGGGATGACGTAGTGAGTCAGGCGAAGGCGTCGACCAGCGTGATGCCGCCAGCCGGCTTTACGGTTGCCGCCGCACCGCCGCCGCCGTCTCCTGCGGAGCAGGCTGCCGACCTGGTGAAGAGCAAGAGTCCGACGCAGATGAGCTTTGCGGAATGGGAACTGGTGCTGTCGTCGGGAAACCAGCAGGCCGCGGATACGGTTTGGAACGCCATCAAGGGCAAAGCCGTTAAGCTGGGAGCCAACGTGATCAGCGCTACGGCTTCGAGTGTGCAGCTGGCGGGCAGCGACGATGACATCGAGGCCAAGAAGGCCGATATCGCGCTGACCATGGAAAAGCCAATACCGTCACGGCTGATGCCGGCGGTCGGCACACTCATGACCTTCCAGGGCACCGTAACCACGTACACGCCCAATCCGTTCATGATGAATATGACCGAAGGGATACTGTTGGACAAGAACGGTAATCCGATATCGACCACGGGTGCGGTCCACCACCCCGTCCACAAATCGCAGTAGTCGAATGCCACGAGAATGACAGGGAGCGGCCAACGCCGCTCCCATTTTTTGCGCCTGAAAGGCGTGCTGATCCCGCGGTGCACCAACTCTGAATTTGCCCTGGACGCCGGGCCAGGAGATGCTGAGAGGGCAAAAAATGCTCGCGGCTGCGCTTCTAGCGGACGGCCTTTTTTTCGATCGGGAGAGTATGGGCGCTGCGCGGCGGACGGCGGCCTCCGTTGCGCAAGGCTTTAGCGTCGAGCTTGAGTTCGGAAATAGTGCGGCTGAGGGTGTTACGGTGCATGCCGAGCTGGCGGGCAGCTTTGCACTGGTTGCCGTTGCAGTCTTGCAAGACGGTGAGAATGAACTTCTTCTTGAATTCGCAGACGGCTTCGGAATAGGTAATGCCGCTTCGGTACATGTGCACAATCAAAGCTTCCAGTTGATCTTTCACGACGCCTCTCTCCACTGATGTTTGTCCCATTCCGTTGGCCTATAGCTGGCTCTTGCCGTTTTCTTCCGTCGAGATGTGCTGGGGCAGGCCGCGCAACAGGTTCCAGCCGTCCCAAAAGCGCTGCCGTAACTCCGCCGGCGCCGCCCAAATCAAGGCGCGGCTGGTGACCAGCATGAACGGCGCGATGCGCGACTGTTGAAGCCCGCCCCACTGGGGGGCGAAAGCCGCCAGCGCCAACGCGATCACGGCGCTAATTACAATGCCGCGAAGCAAACCGAAGGCAGCGCCCAGGAAACGATCGAACCAACGCAGTCCGATACCTTTTACTACCCGACGCATCAGCCGTCCCAGCATTCCCGCCAGCAGCACGACCGCCAGGAAAATGGTAAAGAACCCTACGATGTCCGCAATCCATTGCGACGTCACGTAACGGGCAAACCACGCAGCGGTGTGAGGATATTCCCACGCCGCCAGCAAATATCCGACTACCGCTCCCGCCAGCGAAAAGAACTCGACGAAGAAGCCTTCCGCAGCCGCCTGAATGGTGGACAGCAGAATGATGAGCACCACCACCCAATCGACATTTGAGAGGCCCAGCATCGGCTCCGCCTAAGCCGGCAAGGGATGCCCAGTCATCTGGGTATAAGCCTCAATGTACTTTTCGCTGGTCCGGGCCGCCACCTCGGGAGGCAAAGCCGGTGCGGGCGGCTGTTTATTCCACTTGATGGCTTCCAGATAATCGCGCACATACTGCTTGTCGAACGAATCCTGCGGACCACCTGGCTTGTATTTGTCCTTGGGCCAGAAACGCGACGAGTCCGGCGTCAATACTTCGTCGGCCAGGACAAGTTTCCCGGCAGTATGGCCAAACTCGAACTTGGTGTCGGCGATGATGATGCCGCGGGTCTCGGCGTAGTCGGCCGCAGTCTGATAAATCTTGATGCTCAGATCGCGAAGCTGAGTGCTCAACTCGAGGCCCGCCAAGGACACCATGCGCTCAAACGAGATGTTCTCGTCGTGACCGCTGGTGGCCTTGATCGCCGGGGTGAAAATCGGCTCCGGCAGCTTGTCGGATTCTTTCAGGCCGGAAGGAAGTTTGATGCCGCAGACCTCGCCGCTGGTCTTGTACTCTTTCCAGCCCGATCCCGAAAGATAGCCGCGAACCACACACTCGATGGCGATCATGTCGGCGCGCGCTACCAGCATGGAGCGGCCGCGCAACGGGGCGGCATATTTTTGGAGCTCCGGCGGATACTTGTGCACATCGGCAGTTGCCAGGTGGTTGGGAACGATGTCTTTGAGGAAGTCGAACCAGAATAGTGAGAGCTGGGTCAACACGCGGCCCTTTTGCGGGATGCCAGTGGCCAGCACATAATCGAAGGCGGAAATGCGGTCCGTGGCGACAAAGAGCAGATGATTGTTGCCGACCAGATAAAGGTCGCGGACTTTCCCGCTGGCGAAAAGCTCCAGGCCGGGAAAATCAGTATGCAGGAGGACGTCGTAATTTTGGGTTGAACTAGTCACGGTTGCAAATCGATCCTGAGAGAGTCGTCGGGTATTCTAAATTTCCGGACGTATTTGTCAAACGAGTCTCGAAGAGGTCTTTCAGCGGGCCGAAAAATTGTTATTCAAAACATCTTGACAAAGGGCTGGATGGCGCGAAACCCACGTCCGTTCTGGCATTCCAGCACTTCCGAACCGTCGCGGCATTGGAAGACAGCACCGTCAGCGAGAGTCCAGGAAAGCAGATTTGGAGCGCAAAACCCAGCGCGATGTCAAGAGGACCGGGCAAGAATTTTGCGGCAGCGTCTTGCCGCGATGTTAGTCGGCCGAGGTGCGATGGACGCTGCGCGCATCCTCCAGGTACTGGACATCGGGAGCACCGACGACGCCGGCTTTCGCCATGGCATCGCGCAGCTCATCCGAGGTCATAAACTTTCGCGCCTCTTCGATGCTCTGCCAATCGACCAGCAGAAATATTTCGCGCATATCTTCTACGTTGTGAAACAGGCGGAAGCCGGTTTCCCCGGCGCGCTTGCGGGCACTAAGGTGAGAGTCGAAAGCTTCTTTCCAGCGGTTATAGTCGGCGACCTTGTGGCGGACAAGAATATGCACCATGAAGCCCTCCAGAAAATAATTCTACTCATCCAAGATACGAAATTGGCGGCAGAATGGGAACTGCCAAATGCGCGGACGGGATTTTTCACCACGGAAACACGGAGGACACGGAGAAGAAGAAATTAGGTCTCCACGCTCTCGGTAGTGGGCTGTTTTGAAAGTCGGATCACGTTTGGAGTTTTGAGGAATTGGTCGGATTATTGGATGCGAAAGGGTGCGAGGCAGCAGGTTGAGAGGGTTTTTCTTAGCGTGGTTTGTGGCGGCTCTCATAATCCTTGCCATACTGGTGTCGCTGCTCGTTTTTGCATTTGCCGCTCACGTTCCAAGAGAATCCAGGGTAGCTTTGTTTATCCTGCCGCAGCTCGTGCTTTTTGGCTGGGCAGCGCGAGCGATGTTCCGATCCTTTAGGAGCGGGCTTGACGAGTGAAGTTAAAAACCGCCCATTACCGCCTGCTCTCTGTGTCTCTGCGGTGAAGTCAATACGCTATACTGCATTTCACATCAAGAGGGAGAACTGCTGCTTGCCACGCTTGATCATTCGCTCTTCTGACATTCATGCCGCCGGGTGCTTCGCGCTGGAAGATATTCCCAAGGGGGCGCGGGTGCTGGAATATACCGGCGAACGCATCACCAAGACCGAGGGCGACGATCGCTACGAGGGACGGCCGTTTACCTACTTGTTCGGGGTGGGCGACGGCGAGGTGGTGATCGATGGGCACGGCATGGCCATGTTCGTAAATCATTCCTGCGATCCCAACTGCGAAACCGACGAAGAAGACGGCCGGGTATTCATCGCCAGCATTCGCAAGATTGCTGCCGGTGAAGAGCTGACCTACGACTACTGCCTTTACGACGGCGACGATGATGCGCCATGTTATTGCGGCAGCAAGAAATGCCGCAAGAGCATGTATTCTCCGCAGGAGCTGAGGAAGAAGAAGCGTGCGGAGGTGCGTAAGCAGGAGCAGGCAGAAGTGGCGGCGAAGAAGAACGGTGGAGGAGAGCGGGTCGTTGCCAGTGAAAATGGAACGAAGAAGAAGCGGTGAGGTGTTGTCACGCGCCTGAAGAGGCTGCCGAGTCAGGTGCCGCCGGCTGAAGCCGGCTCGGGGAAAAAATAAATGGCGTATCGGCACGACTGAAGTCGTGCCCTGTTACAAAGCGTTCGGAAGGTCGAGCCTTGGCAGGTACAGGGGCTTCGGAAAGTCGTGCCGTGTTACAAAGCGTTCAAAGCGACATCAGGTCGCCCAGTTCGACACCCATGTGGCGCAAGTGGTGCAGCATGTGGCGCAGGTAATCGTCGAAGACGAATTGCAGCGTAAGCGGAGCGGAGTCGGCAATCGTCAAGGTTCGCGGCCAGGCCGACTCGGACGCGGCTTCGGCAGCGGCGAGCAACTGGCGATTCAATGCTGCCCACAAGCCGATGAGCGTCTCCCAGTCTCGCTGTTGATAGCGATGCAGCACGACCCACGCATCGCCGTCGTATCCCGGCATCGCGGGCTTTTCCTCAAGCTGCGCGCGGACGATGCGCTGATGGTTATTGGCCGCCGAATCCAGCAGGTGGCCCAGCTCTTCTTTTACGGACCAGATGTTGGGCGCAGGCTTGTGTTGAATTTTGTCGGCCGGCATCGCCCGCAAACGGTCGGGCAGGCGCGCGATCAGATCGTGGAGTACTTGCTTGCTATCCATTTCTCACCTCATCATGCCGGGTTCATTATCTCGCAGCGTAAGACAAATTTGTTATTGCTGTGTCCGGGAGGGCGTGTCTACAGAGCTTGGCCTGAGGGAATAGATTATGCCGCCCCTGAAGGGGCTCAAATTTGAAATAGAGTCTACCCAGCACTCCGCCTCCCCAGTTCGCGAAAAGGTGGCGAACGGGGACCCCGCTGCGTGCTGGGCTATCATGACGCCGTCCCGCTTTGCGGGACTCGATTGCAGGTATTTCGAACTTGCCGGCCGCACCACACATTCAGCCGGCGACACAAGGATGCCAACGGAGAGTGTGTAGCAAACCCTGTCGCCGCTGCGCGGCTTGGATCATTCCCCGCTTTACCCGGGGCTCACCGAGGCTGTTACGAAACTGTGCCGTCCCTACGGGACTCGGCGATTTTTTCCCACTCTAGCCCAGCACTGCGCCTCCGGCTCCGCGCTGGGCTAGACTATTTCGCGCCTACGGCGCGCTTTTCGTTGCGGCTTGTTCCACCGATGCAACTGCGAACGGAGTTTCGTAACAGCCTCTCACGCCCCGGGCTAACTGCGCTGTCGCCGCTGCGCGGCTGATTTGGGCGGAATTCGTACTGCATTTCACCGCCGACGGATTCCATTGCGGGTCATGACACGGTCTCTAAGGCCAGCTCTACGCACTTAGGCCGGATACACCAAATCCAAAACTACCGGTAGTGCGCTATTTTCAAAGAAGCGCACTACCAAACTACTCTGGCTCTCCCGTTCCACAGCTTCGGGCCGTATAATCGAGACTTCCTTCCATGAGTTACCAGGTTCTCGCGCGCAAATACCGGCCCCAGAAATTCTCCGACGTCATCGGGCAGGACCACGTGACGCGGACGCTGAAGAATGCTATTGAGCAGGGACGCATTGCGCACGGATACATCTTCAGCGGACACCGCGGCATTGGCAAAACCACGATTGCGCGCATTCTGGCGATGGCGCTGAATTGCCAGTCGCAGGACCATCCGGTGGCGGAGCCGTGCGGGGTGTGCGATTCCTGCCGCGAGATTCGCGCCGGCAATTCGGTGGATGTGATCGAGATTGACGCTGCCACCAATCGCGGCATCGACGAGATTCGTGAGCTGCGCGAGGGCGCCCGTTATCGCCCGGCGCGCGATCGCTTCAAGATCTACATCCTCGACGAAGCCCACCAGATTACCGACGCCGCGTTTAATGCGCTGCTGAAGACGCTGGAAGAGCCGCCGAGCCACATCGTCTTTATGATGGCGACCACGCAGCCCGAAGACATTCCGCAGACCATTCGCTCGCGCTGCCAGCACTTCAGTTTTCATGCGGTGCGCTTCGACGACATTGTTGCCCAACTGCGCGACATCGCGGGGCAAGAGGGAATTAAGGCCGACGATAGTGCGCTGGCGATGCTGGCAGAGGTGGGCGACGGGTCGATGCGCGACGCCCTCAGCATTATGGACCAGGCGATTGCCTGCTGTGGCAATACGCTGAGTGCCGACGTGGTGCGGGGACTGGTGGGGACGGTTGCGTCCGATGTGCTGGAGGACGTGATGGACGCGGTGGCGCGCAACTCCAGCGAAGATGTTCTGCGCACGATCGACCGCTTGTTGGTCGAGGGCCAGAGCGCGCAGCACTTCGCCCGACAGATGCTGCGGTTTTTGCGCAATGCGCTGGTGGCCAAAGTTGCGGGCAGCGATTCGCCGGTGCTGCAAATCTCTACCGACGAGCGGGCGCGCGTGGCCCGCGTGGCGGAACGCTTCAGCGAGGAAGATCTTTCGCGCTTTATGCAGATCATGCTGCGCACCCACAGCGAGCTGGGATACAAACAGGAGCAGCGCTTCCATCTGGAGCTCGGACTGTTGAAGCTAGTGCATGCGCAGCGGTTGTTGCCGCTGGAAGAGTTGCTGAGCGGGGAAGCGACGCCATCGAAGACGGGAAGCTCGACGGCGGCTTCGCGATCGGCGGCTCCGAGTTCACGCGTAACATCTACGGCGGGAGGTGCCGGTGCGTCGTCGCGAGCGAGCGAAGCGGAGATGACGTCGTCGCGGGCGCCAGCAGCTTCGCCATTTACGCGGCCATCGCCGTTTGAGGCTGATCGCCAGCGCAAGAGCGAGCCCAAGGCCGAGACATCGAGTCTTGTCGCGCAGACCTCTCCGGTTGTGAGTGCTGCGGTTCGTGCTCCGTCGGACGCTGTCAGTTCTTCTGTGCAAAGTTTGGTTGCGGAAGGAAGTGTCGCAACGGCTGTGGCGATGGATCCGGAACCGGTCGCGCAAACGAGCGGCGCGATTTCTGCTGACGAGCTGCGCAATGCGGTTCTGACCGCGCTTGAAGATGCGGGACAGCACGTGCTGGCACACAATCTGGAAGAAGGCGAGTGGTCGGTGCGCGGCGGCGAGGTTGCGGTAAAGGTCGGGATGTCGCAAGTGCTGATCGATGTCGCGTTGGGACCGGAGCCGAGGCGTATCATGCAGGCGGCGCTGAGCAAGGCTGCGAACCGGCCGCTGAAATTCAAGATGGTGAGCGGGACGCCGGCAGTGGCGGCTAGGACGGAACAGCTGCCGCGTCCGGTGAATGGTGCTGGCGCGCGTAGCCGAGCGATGGCTGATCCTATCGTGCAGCGCATGCAGGAAAAGTTTGGCGCGGAGATTCGCACCGTTATCGACCAGAAAGAACGCGGCTGACGGTCGCTTTCCGCTCTTCGCCCTTCGCTTTTCGCCAGGAGTAGGGCCTGCGGCGAAAAGCGAATAGCGAAAGGCGAACAGCGAAATGGGTGGATTCAATTTGCAGGACATGCTGTCGCAGGCGCGCCAGCAAGCCGAAAAGCTGCAGGAGAAGATGCAGCAGATCACCATCGAGGCGTCCTCGGGGGGCGGCAGCGTAACCGTGCGCATGAGCGGCCAGAAGCAGCTGTTGAGCATCGCCATCGAGCCGGAGGTGGTGAAGTCCGGCGACATTGAGATGCTGCAGGACCTGGTGGTCGCCGCGGTCAACGAGGCGGCGCGCAAAGTGGACGAAGCACTGAAGTCCAGCCTCGGCGGGATGCTCGGCGGCATGGGACTGCCGGGAATGTGAAGGCGGCGCCCGGTTTGCAAAATCAGATTGCCGCGTCCGAACAGTCTTCTCGAAGCAGTCTGTCCATCCCATGAAGCTCGCTCCCCTCGCGTATAATCAAGGTTCGCGCACTTCATCCTAAGCACGCCAGGAACTCTTACGTGAGCTCTCATTCGCACATGCCCGGCCAGGAGCCGGCCGGACCGCAGCCGCTTCCCGGCGTCAACAGCATCATCGCCGTCGGCTCGGGCAAAGGCGGCGTCGGCAAAACCACGCTCGCCGTCAATCTCGCCATTGCGCTCACCCGCATGGGCAACAAGGTTGGGCTGCTCGACGCCGACGTCTACGGGCCCAACGTTCCCCTGATGCTCGGCTCCAGCGAGACGCCCAGCGTCATTGGCGAGAACCGCATCCTGCCGCCCGAGCGCTACGGCATGAAGGTCATCTCGGTCGGCTTCCTCTCGCCGGGCGACAAGCCTCTGGTGTGGCGCGGCCCCATGCTGCACTCCATCATCAAGCAGTTCCTCGGCCAGGTGGAGTGGGGGCAACTCGACTACCTCATCGTCGATCTTCCGCCGGGCACCGGCGACGTCGTCATCTCTCTGGTGCAGACTGTGCCCCTCACCGGTGCAGTCGTCGTCACCACGCCCAGCGACGTCTCACTGCAAGACGCCCGCAAGGCCATCGAGATGTTCAAGCAGGTCAAGGTCGACATCATCGGCATCGTCGAGAATATGAGCTACTTCGTCTGCCCGCACTGCCACACGGAGATCGACATCTTCTCCAAGGGCGGAGGCCAACGCACCGCGCAGCAGTTCAGCGTTCCGTTCCTCGGCTCCATCGAACTCGATCCCGAGATCCGCAAGGGCGGCGACGGCGGCCATCCCATCGTGATGGAAGGCGACCAATCGCCCCACGCAAAATCGCTCTTCGCCTTCACCCACAAAGTGATCGAACGCACCAGGGAACTCCAGGCCGCCGACGGCGGCAGCGTCATCGAGATTCGGTAGCTACGATTTGTCATCCCCAGCGGAGTCGAGGGTCCTGCTGCCCGGCCTCCATTTCGCCCAATTTCCAGCCAAATATAAAATGTTCCACGTGGAACATTTTTCGCGCCCGTAACTATCTTTAGAATCTTGTCGTTAGACCATGATACTTTAGTGTGGTAACCTCTCGTAACCAATTTCCTCGGAAAAGGTAACCATCCAGCCGCAATGTGTGTGTCGTAACACGTATTTATGTGTTTGAACAAGTGTCTTGCAGGATCGAGCCCGTCCGTTACCCATCCCGGACAAATAGTTTTGGATCGGCCGAGCGCGAACGGCGGGTGCGGGTGCCCCAGGTCTCGCGCTTTTCGAGACCTGGGCGACTCTGTGCATCGCTGCACTGCTCCCTTGCTTCTGTCATCCCGAGCCCAGCGAAGCGGAGTCGAGGGATCTGCGGTTTCCGGCAACCGATAACCGACAACCGGCAACCGACACCTGACAATCGACAACTGCTTCTCGAGCCCGAAGGGCGAAACAACCTTAGCCCAGGACGTAAGTCCTGGGTAGGCTGCTCTACCAATCCAGAGCCGGCTTCAGCCGGCGACACTCTTTTCATTTGCTCCCATCCAGTTCGCAACGGCAGCGGACGAGGATGGGGCACCCGGCGTCTGCACAACCTAGGCGCTGCGATTTACGGACAACTGACAACCCCGTTATTTAGCGGGTCTGGTTGACAGCGCAAAGTGCCGGAATTAGGGTGAGAACAGCTTCCGCACGACCCAAGGAGACGCTGCCCAAATGACCGGAATCCAATTCATCACCGACGAAAAAGGCCGCAAGACGGCGGCGGTGATCGACCTCAAGAAGCACAAGGCGCTCTGGGAGGAGATCGAGGATGGGCTGATTTCCGAATCGCGCCGCAAGGAAAAGGGAACTCCTTACGAGCAATACCGCGCGAGCCGCCTGAGGCGCATTCGCCCGCGTGCCTAAATACTCGCTGGAAATCAAGCAGTCGGCGCAAAAGGAATTGGATGCGCTGGCCGACGCACTGTTCGCTCGGATCGATCCTAGGATTCTGGCGCTGGCCGATCAGCCACGTCCCGCAGGATGCAAGAAGCTGAGAGGCTTCAAGGATCAATGGCGTGCCCGCAGCGGGGACTGGCGCGTGGTGTACATCATCGACGACGCGGCGAAGCTCGTTCGCATCACCCGCATCGCCCACCGCCGCGAGGTATACGAACGATAACCGCAACCGCCGAGCCCGAAGGGCGAAACAAAACTAGCCCAAGACCCTTCGACTGCGCTCAGGGCAGGCTCCAGTTCTGCGTAGGCTGCGTATCAGAATCCCGAGCCGGCTTCAGCCGGCGACACTCTATTTACTCCCTCCCATCCTGTCCGCAAATTCGGCGCACAAGGATGGGCGCCCCCTGCTCAAATTGGTCACCCGGCCCAAAGCAATTTCGGAACGGAACCCATCGAAAGAAAAGCGTCGTTTCGTCGCTGCGTTTCCTCGCAAGCTAGATTAGGATCGAACCATGGCGCCGCCCACAGATACCTGCGGTGCATGGCTCAAGCGCGTGAGGGAAACCCTGGATTCCATCAACATGCCGATGGAAGATTGGCAGGCAG